>NZ_JAVDVJ010000002.1:0-570594 GCF_031456825.1 Luteimonas sp. 3794
CGCGACCGCGCTGCTGCATCCACGTAGCGCCCCTCAAGGCGTTTCAAGCGATGCCTGCAACGCCGTCGCCAGTGCCGCATCCCCGCTGACCAGATCGGTCCAGCGCAGTTCGAGGCCCTTGCGCTTCCCCTTGGGGACTAGCTTCAGGCCGTCGGGGTCGATGGTCAGCGAATAGGCGTGTTCGCCGATGCGGACTTCGCGCTTGAGGGGTTTGTCGAGTGGGGTCATGGGCGGCGGGTCTGCTGGGAGGGGTTGGATGCTGCGCCCGATGCTGTTGAGAGCGGGCAAGGGTGGCGTCAGCGCTCGACGTCCGTGAGGAAGTCGCTGGGACCCGGCGTGCGCCGGGGCGACGGGGCTCATAGGCCTTCGCTTCCAATCTTTCGTCGAGCGAAGTGACGAAAATCAAAATGGATGACCAGCCGTTCGGCTGTTGAAAGACTCTTCCAGCTTGATCCAGGCATACGTCTGTTGAAGGCCGCTGGGATGACGGAAGCACGCTGCCGATTTCCCGCCGTCGCCCCAGCGCAGGCTGGGGCCCATTGTGATCTTCAGCTTTGATCGCACCGCACTCGGCAACTACCAGATCGCGCATCGAACGAAGCCGTCGCCCCGGCGCACGCCGGGGCCCAGCGACTTCGCTCTCCGCATCGACACAACCAACCCACACCTGTAAACCCGAAATCTGCCGCACCGCAGCATATTTTCATCCGAAACAGCTACGCGCCCACCGCTACAATCGACGCATCTTTTGTCCCCGCAGGAGCGCGCCATGAGCACGCCGGCCAGCCAGATCGATTCCACCGCCACCGCCGCCCAGTCCGACGCCTCGCCGCTGCGCTTCGTCACTGCCGCCAGCCTGTTCGATGGCCACGACGCCGCGATCAACATCATGCGTCGCCTCATCCAGTCGCAGGGCGCGGAGGTCATCCACCTCGGCCACAACCGCAGCGTCGAGGACGTGGTGCGCGCGGCGCTGCAGGAAGACGCCGACGCCATCGCGCTGTCGAGCTACCAGGGCGGTCATGTCGAGTACTTCAAGTACATGGTCGACATGCTGAAAGAGAAGGGCGCCGGCCATATCCGCGTTTTCGGCGGTGGCGGCGGCACGATCACGCCCGAGGAAATCCGCGAGCTGCAGGGCTACGGCGTCGAGCGCATCTACCACCCCAACGACGGCATGAAGATGGGCCTGGTGGAGATGATCGAAGACGTGGTGAGCCGCGCAGGCGGCGCCCGGGATGCAGCGGCCGGGGATCGCGATGCGCTGGAGCAGATGCCCGACATCGAAGACGAAATCGGCATCGGCCGGGTTCTCAGCGCGCTCGAGGACGGCGTCTACTCCGAATCCGAACTCGCCCTGATGCGCAAAGGCTGGGCGAACCGCTCTGCCAAATCCCGAATCCCCAATTCCGAATCCCACCCGACCACGCCAGTGGTCGGCATCACCGGCACCGGCGGCGCCGGCAAGTCCTCGGTCACCGACGAACTGCTCAACCGCTTCCTCGCCAGCTTCCCGCAGATGCGCATCGCGGTGATCTCGGTCGATCCCACGCGTCGCCGCAGCGGCGGCGCCTTGCTCGGCGATCGCATCCGCATGAATTCGCTGCGCAGCCATCGCGTCTACATGCGCTCGATGGCCACGCGCCGCCAGAACGTCGCCACCAATGCGGTGCTCAAGGACTGTATCGGCTTCCTCAAGAGCCTCGCCTACGACCTCGTCATCGTCGAGACCGCCGGTATCGGCCAGTCGGATTCGGAGATCGTCGATCTGGTCGATTTCCCGATGTACGTCATGACCAGCGACTACGGCGCGGCCAGCCAGCTCGAGAAGATCGACATGATCGATTACGCCGAGCTGATCGTGCTCAACAAGTACGACAAGCGCGGCGCCGAGGACGCGCTGCGCGACATCCGCAAGCAGTGGAAGCGCAACCGCGTGGCGTTCCAGACCGCCGACGAAGACGTGCCGGTGTATCCCACCATCGCCAGCCAGTTCAACGACCCCGGCGTGAGCTGGATGTTCGCCAACCTGTGCCGTCTGCTGCGCGAGAAGACCGGTGTAGGAACGGCCTCGGCCGCGAATGAGGCCTCCGGAGACATTGCGCGGATCGCGCCCGAGGGCGCTCCTACAACAGCGGTGGGCTGCGATTTCCAGCCTCACCTCGACACCTCGCTCAAGGAACCGCGCGCCACCGTGCTGATCCCCGGCGCACGCGTGCGCTACCTCGCCGAGATCGCCGAGCAGGGCCGCCGCATCAACACCGACATCGAGCGCCAGGCCGAAGCCGCCGACCGCGCCCAGGCCATGTGGCAGGCGCTGCAGGAACTCGAAGACCCGCAGCTGCCCAAGGCCCTGGATCTCTACCACTCCGACGACCTGCAGCCCGCGCGCGAGTCCACCACCTCTCCCTCTGGGAGAGGTCGCAGCGCAGCTGCGGGTGAGGGTGCTTCTCGCGCCACCGTCGTCGACAGCCCATCCCCCGCAGTCCCCGCCGACCCCGTCCAGGCCGGCACCGCGCCCGACCCCAACACCGCACGCGAACTCAGCACCTCTCCCTCCGGGAGAGGTCGCACCGCAGGTGCGGGTGAGGGCGGGGCTGTCGCAGCCACCCCCATCGACCGCTCCTTGCTGACCCTCCGCCAGCGCTACAACGACGCCATCCAGACCCTCAGCAGCGAATCCCTCAAGCTGCTGCGCGAATGGCCGCAGCGCCTGAAATCCATCACCGACGAATTCACCGAGTACCAGGTGCGCGACAAGTCGATCAAGGTCGACAACTACCGCGACTCGCTGAGTCACCAGAAGATCCCCAAGATCGCAGCCCCCACCTACAAGAGCTGGGGCGAGCTGCTGACCTTCCTGGGCAAGGAGAACCTGCCGGGCAGCTATCCCTACACCGGCGGCGTCTACCCGTACCGCCGCACCGGCGAAGACCCCATCCGCATGTTCGCGGGCGAGGGCACGCCCGAGCGCACCAACCGCCGCTTCCATTACCTGTCCGTCGGCCAGCCGGCCGCGCGCCTGTCCACCGCCTTCGACAGCGTCACCCTGTACGGCGAAGACCCGGCGCCGCGCCCGGACATCTACGGCAAGATCGGCAACTCGGGCGTCAACATCCCCACGCTCGACGACATGAAGAAGCTCTATTCCGGCTTCGACCTCTGCGCGCCCACCACGTCGGTGTCGATGACGATCAACGGCCCCGCGCCGATGATCCTGGCGATGTTCATGAACTGCGCCATCGACCAGCAGGTGGAGAAGTACCTCAAGGAAGACGAGGCCCGCTGGAAGGAAGCCGAAGCCAAACTCGCCAAGCTCTTCGAAGGCCGCGAGCGCCCCCGCTATCACGGCGAACTGCCGCCCACCAACGATGGCCTGGGCCTCGGTCTGCTGGGCGTCTCCGGCGACCAGATGGTGGACGCCGATACCTATGCCGAGATCAAGGCGCGGACGCTGGCCACCGTGCGCGGCACCGTGCAGGCCGACATCCTCAAAGAGGACCAGGCCCAGAACACCTGCATCTTCAGCACCGAGTTCGCGCTGCGGATGATGGGCGACATCCAGCAGTACTTCGTCGACCGCAAGGTCCGCAACTTCTACTCGGTCAGCATCTCCGGCTATCACATCGCCGAAGCCGGCGCGAACCCGATCAGCCAGCTCGCCTTCACCCTGAGCAACGGCTTCACCATCGTCGAGTACTACCTCGCGCGCGGCATGCGCGTGGACGACTTCGCGCCCAACCTGTCGTTCTTCTTCTCCAACGGCATGGACCCCGAGTACACCGTCATCGGCCGCGTCGCCCGCCGCATCTGGGCACGCGCCATGCGCGAGCGCTACGGCGCCAACGAACGCAGCCAGATGATGAAGTACCACATCCAGACCAGCGGCCGGTCCCTGCACGCGCAAGAGATCCAGTTCAACGACATCCGCACCACATTGCAGGCGCTCTACGCCCTGTTCGACAACTGCAACAGCCTGCACACCAACGCCTATGACGAAGCCATCACCACGCCCACCGAAGAAAGCGTGCGCCGCGCCGTCGCCATCCAGATGATCATCAACAAGGAAATGGGGCTCAACTTCATCGAGAACCCCTGGCAGGGCAGCTTCGCCGTCGACTACCTCACCGACATCGTGGAGGAGGCCGTCTACAAGGAGTTCGAAGCCATCAGCGAACGCGGCGGCGTGCTGGGCGCCATGGACACCATGTACCAGCGCGGCAAGATCCAGGAAGAGTCGATGTACTACGAGCACAAGAAGCACGACGGCTCGTTGCCCCTGGTGGGCGTGAACATGTTCTTGCCCAAGGAACACGCCGGCGAGATCGCTACCGAGATCGAGCTGATCCGCAGCACCGAGGAAGAGAAGGGGCAGCAGATCGAGAACGTCCGCAACTGGCAGGAAGGCCGCAACGCCGTCGTCCTTCCCCCTCTCCCCCTGGGAGAGGGCCGGGGTGAGGGCGCGCTTCGCGCAGACGCGTCAGAAACCGAAAACCTCACCTACCTCCAAACCGCCGCCCGCGAACGCCGCAACGTCTTCGAAGCCCTGATGGAAGCCGTCAAAACCCACAGCCTCGGCCAGATCAGCCACGCGCTCTATGATGTGGGCGGCGAATACCGCCGCAACATGTAAACGTCCGCAGGTCCACCACGATGGCCTTCAACCTCCGCGAGATCTTCAAGGCACTGGCCGACGCCGAGGTCGACTATGTTGTGGTGGGCGGACTGGCGGTGATCATGCACGGCTACCTGCGGGCCACGGCCGATCTCGACCTGGCCATCGGCCTGTCGCCCGATAACGCGCGGCGGGGCATGGCCTCGCTGTCCGGTATCGGCCTGCGGCCCCGTCTGCCAGTGACATTCGAGGACTTCGCCGATCCAGCCAAGCGCGCCGAGTGGCGCGAGACCCGCAACATGCTGGTCTTCCCGCTGTGGGACCCCGCCAATCCGCTGCGCTCGGTCGATGTCTTCATCGATGAACCCATCGCGTTCGAGCAGTTGTTGCAGCAGGCCGTCACCAAGGATCTCGATGGGCTGGCGGTGCGGGTGGCGTCCATCCAACATCTCATCGAGATGAAACAACGCGCCGGCCGCCCTCGCGACCTTGAAGACATTGGCAAACTCCGGCAGATCCTCGATGCAGAAACAAGCGCGCGCCATGCACACGACTGAGCGCGCCTGCGACGCGGCAGGTTTCACGTTCGAAGATGCTGAGCGGGCCCAACTTTTGGACTGGATCGGGTTGAGCACTGCCGCGAAGGTCGACTTCTTCGAAGAGATGGTCGAGCTGGCCTATCGCAGTGGCGCGCTGTCGCCTGAGCGTCTCGCGCTTCGGGATCGCGTCTCACCGAAGCATAAGGCGCCATGACGCCCACCTGGAACGCCATCACCGAGCGCGGCGGCGTGCTGGGCGCCATGGACACCATGTACCAGCGCGGCAAGATCCAGGAAGAGTCCATGTACTACGAGCACAAGAAGCACGACGGCTCCTTGCCCCTGGTGGGCGTGAACATGTTCCTGCCCAAGGAACGCGCCGGCGAGATCGCCACCGAGATCGAACTGATCCGCAGCACCGAGGAAGAAAAGGGCCAGCAGATCGAGAACGTCCGCAACTGGCAGGAAGGCCGCAATGCGGTTGCACTTCCCCCTCTCCCCAAGGGAGAGGTCCGGGGTGAGGGCGCTCTTCGCGCCGATGCACCAGAAACCGAAAACCTCGCGTATCTTCAGAACGCGGCGCGCGAACGACGCAATGTGTTCGAAGCGCTGATGGAGGCGGTGAAGACGCACAGCCTGGGGCAGATCAGCCATGCGCTGTATGACGTGGGTGGGGAATATCGGCGGAATATGTAGCGAAAACATGCGGCGCTGATAGCCATCACTCGAATCGCGTTCTTTTCTGTAACGGGCGTCGCTTAACTTGACTCAGCTGCAAGCTAATGTATGGGTCAATATTATAATTTCGACTAAGCCGTAAAGCTGGCAGGGGTGATATGTTTATCACGCAAACCGAGAAAGAAAAATTTCTTGCTGAGCTCAGCGAAGATAATTTCAGAGATCAGATTGTTCGTCGTTTGTTTAAAGCGCTTGGATTCCGTGATGGTCGTGACCTTTGCGGTCCAGAGGAATTCGGTAAGGACGCGATCTTTGTTGACACCGACCGGTTTGGAGACGAATCCTTCGTGGCCGTTCAGACCAAGGTCGGATCCATCACCATGGCTGGGGATCCTTCGAAGAATCTCCACATCATTCTCGCTCAAGTTCGGACAGCACTGGATCACCCTTACATCTGTGTTAGATCGAAGAATAGAAAACTTCCCTCCGTCGTATACCTTGCTGCCTCCGGCACGATCAACGCGAATGCGCGAGGTTACATTCAGCACGAAATATCTGACCCGCGGCTCAAGTTTCTTGATCGCGATGATCTGATTGCGAAAGTCGACGAACACTGCCCAGAAATTTGGAGCGGTATTGTCGCAGAGGTGTCGCCCTACCTCAAATCTCTCTCCGACCGAGTGGATGATCTTTCGATTTCTATTCAAGACATCAATAACGCTCAGTCGAGTCTGGGCGCATTTGCCGCCGCGTCGGATCGAGCATTTGTCGATCCGTTGTTAGGTTATCAAGAGCTCGCAATCGAGAAGCGCGAGGGAAAGATCACAGAAGACTTCCGTTTCGTTGAGGTTCGTGGAAGTCAGCTCTTCCGCAACGATGGCGTCAGAGCCTTAGTGTTGGGAGAGGCCGGAAGCGGTAAAACGACTCTCATGATCAGGCTTGCATATCTGCTGGCCAAAAACAGCTCTTTATCACGCAAAACCTATAGGGTTCCGGTTTTTGTTCGCGCGTTCGAACTTGTGGGGCAAACGGGCGACGCATTCTCAACGCTTTCAAGCCTTGTATTGAAGAACCACGCGTTGCGTGCGCTACCTTTCAGTTTGGAGGATTTTGAGGCGGGACGAATCGTACTATTAGTCGATGCTCTTGATGAGCTCGCAGAGAGTCACGACAGGCAAACGGTCATCGACTTCTGCCTTAAATTTGTCGATGCGTATCCGAAATGCTCGATGGCACTTACAACGCGACCTTATTCGTCGGTTGATCGCCTCGCGGGCTTGAATCGGTTCAAGCGGTTTCGTATCTCATCCTTGAGCATGGAAGACGCGTCCAAGATGCTTGCAAACATGGACACGCAGAAGGGTGTTGCTGCGGCAGCGGACTGGAGGCGCGAAACCCTGAGAAAGCTGCAGGGAATTCATGGTGTCGAGCTTAATCCTTTGTTAGTTACGGTCTTTGCTGCATCCACTAAGATCGATAAGAAGGATGTTCCTGCGAACATTACGGAGCTTTTTTCAAAGTTTTCCGAGTTGATGCTAGGCCGATGGGATGAGAAGAAGGGTCTAGACCAGCAGTATCAAGCGAAAGTGAAGGAAGCTCTGCTTTCTGAGTTTGCGTTTGAGCTCCACAATAGGGGCGAATCTTCGTTCCAACGTTCCGAGTTCGTCGCGTTCGCGTCAAGGCGCTTGCATGAGATTAACTTGACAGCCGATGTCGATATATTGGTGGACGAGTTGCTTGATCGCTCCGGATTGGTGCGCGGTGACGAGGAAATGGAGTTTCGCCATCACCTGTTGCAGGAGTATTTCGCTGCGAAGGGAATGCCGGACATCGAATTTGTGCGCAGCGTTCTAGCTGACGACTGGTGGCGCAACTCGGTGGTGTTCTACTTTGGTGAGAACCCTCGAAACGTAGATCAGCTGCTGGACGTTGCGACCTCAAACGTCGGCCGTGCTTCGGATTCATTCATAGCAGTCGGACTTGCTTTGCAAGCGTGCTACCTGTCAAAAATTGATGATCGAGTTGATGTCTGGAAGTGGGTAAATGGGGCTGCAGCTGAAAGTCTCGTTGAGTTGCAGTTAGTCGCGCAAGATGACAAGTATCCGCTGACATATTTTCTTGAAGGATATTTGGAAGCTAGAGATGCACTCGCGCTTTCTGGTATTGAAGATAGCTGCCATCAGCTTGGGAAGTGGTGCGCGTCCTACGAGGATGCAAAGATCGCGGAGCGACATGCTTTCTGGTATGCAGTCGGGCTCAGTGAGCTAGGCGAGTTTAGTCTGATTGGAAGCGTCATTGAGGCGGTTAAAGATCCCGTTTTGCTCACGGCGATTCACTTCGGGCTTTTCTTCGCTCATGACATGAAGGCGTTGACGTCAGACCAGAAAAAGCAGGTCGATGCATTGATGAAAAAGCTCGATCCAGTGGTCGCTGCGCATCGTTTTAGGATCACAGAAGAGTTTCGGGGTCAGCTTCTTGAGTATCGCCGCGGGGGCGTGGTTGCACTCGATCAAGTCGAGCCCGCTCGCAACTCGTAATCGAAGGGACTATAGGGGACGGAGGTAATTAATCCGTCTCCAGATTTAAGCCCGCCAGCCGCAATGGTTGCCCTCGCCGCCTGGCCAAGACGGCCCGGTTCAGCACTTTTGCCACCATCAGGTCGAACCGTGGATCACCTGGCGCCTTCTCCTGGGACATATAGGCGCGGATGCGGGCGAGTTCGTCGGCCGCGAGTGGGGGCGAAGAAGAGGGGGCAAATTGGGTTTTTCTAGGCGAGTCAACCAGTGGCACATGTGTTGAAGCGTTTACGCTGCAAGGATCGCGCAGTACGACAAGGAGAGCATTGGAAATGAGGATCGGACTACTCACAGCATGTCTCGCGATGGCGATCTTCATGCCGGCATTGGCGCAGGACTACGATTCACTCTTCGAAGCGCTCGACGACACCGTCCGCGCACGCTTCTACGATCCACATTTCGGCGGGCGCGATTGGAACGCGATCAGCGCGCAGCACCGGGTGCGGTTGCCGGAGGTGCGTGACGATGTGGAGTTCCGGCGGCTGGGGCAGGGTATGCTCGACGCGCTGGGTGTGTCACATGTCAGCCTGCATCCACCTGGAAGCGGCGGCCCCACCCTCGGGCTCGCGGTCCGCACCGAGGACGTCAACGGTCAGACGGTCGTTGTGGAGATCGATCCCGCGTCGGCGGCGCGCGTGGCCGGATTACGGATTGGCGACCGTATCCTCGATACCGAAGCAATCCGCGGGCCACGCGAGCTGCCGGCGCAGCTGGATGTCGAGCGTTGCGACGGATCTCAGGCGCGACTTTCGGTGCCGCGCGAGTCAGCGTTCTGGCCGCCACGCGAACGCACGATCAGCTGGAGCGTGCTGCGCCGTGGCGATGGCCGGTCCGTTGGCTACCTGAAAGCGGACCGCTTCGGTGACGACGCGGCTGCATTGATCGACGCCGCCATGAGTACGCTCGGCAAGACGGACGGTCTGCTGATCGACGTGCGGGGCAATAGCGGTGGCAACGCGTCCGCACTTCGCTTGCTCGGTTATTTCGGAACGCCGGGGCCGGGCGTGGCGCTGCTGTCGCGACCGTTCCTGGAGACACTGGCCGGCCCCGTGCGCGCAGAGGACCTGGCCGATATCCATCGTGTGGAGGGCGCATACACCACCGAGGCGATATTCGCGGCCGTCGGCGCTGGCAACGGCGCGGTGATGCTCATGGTCGAAGATCTGGGCGCGCAGCGCTACAGCGGACCTGTGGCGATTCTGATCGGGCCTGAAACCGGCAGCGCGGCCGAAGGCTTTGCATGGGGCGCCCGCGAGCAAAGCGACGCGGTGCTGGTGGGCCGCAACACGTACGGGGCACTGTTGAGCTCGGAGCGGTTGCCGCTGCCTGACGGCTGGGCGGTCACTTTGCCCGTCCACGGCACTTGGGGCCCAGATGGGCGGGATTACGGCGACAAGCCGGTGCCGCCGCATGTCGCAACCGCGCATTCGCGCGAGGCGATCTGTCGGCAGGACGATGTGGACCTGTCGGCGGCGATTGGTGTTCTGGAGAACGCTTGGCGCACGGAGGTGCGCTGAGCTGACTTAGGGCCTATTGGTACGGCCAGTCGAGCCTTGTTTTTACTGCAACAGCGCCTTGCCTGTCGTCGGTGTTATCAGTTCCAATGGTCCGTCACGACCAGGCAAGGACGATCATGGCGAAGTTCCTCAATACCAGCGCGACCAACTATTTCCTTGAGGAACTGATCAAGGAGGCCAAGGATCGCCTTGTGCTGATCAGCCCGTATCTGAAGTTGAATGATCGGGTCAAGGAGCTGCTGGCGGACAAGAACAGGCTGAAGATCGACGTCCGCATTGTGTACGGCAAAAGCGAATTACAGCCGGCCGAGATCAGCTGGCTGCGTGAGCAGACCTACATCCGCACCAGCTTCTGCAAGAACCTCCACGCAAAGTGCTACCTCAACGAGGAGCTCTGCATCGTCACGAGCTTGAACCTCTACGAGTTCAGTCAGGTCAACAACAACGAGATGGGCATCCTCATTCGGCGTGCCGAGGACGCTGAGTTGTACCGCGAAGCGTACGAAGAAGCGCAGCGCATCATCCGGATCAGCGACGAGGTCCGTATCTCGATGGAGCGGGTGGCGCCCAGTGAGGCCGCGACCGACGACAGCGAAGAAGCCAGCACGTCTGACGCTGAATCAGCCGACGCCGCCGATGGCGGAAAGCTGACGACCTCCAAGCTTGCGCGAAAGCTCGGCTGCAAGACGAACGAACTGCTGGACAAACTCGTGGCCTGTGGGCATCTCGAGCTACGCGGCGGCAAGCACTACCTGACCGACGCCGGAAAGGCTGCGGGCGGCGAGTTCCGGACGAGCCCGAGATTCGGTCCTTATTTCCTTTGGCCCGAATCCCTGACGGTGTGAGATGGCAGGCCGTCGGGATCGCCGTGGTTTGCAACCAGTAGAGAATCGTCGCTACGACAGGCTGTCGCAGGTCAGCCCGTCTGCGTTCGAACAGCTGATTGCCGACCATTACCGGAAGCTTGGCTACAGCGTCGAGCGGGTGGGCCACGGCGGTGCACACTTCGATGGCGGGATTGATCTCAAGCTTCGACGCGGCAGCGAGTACATCCTTGTGCAGTGCAAACGCGAGAATGCGTACAAGGTCACCCACAACGTGGGACACGAATTGCTCGGGGTCATGTGCACCCAGGGCGCTACGTCCGCAATCGTGGTCAATACGGGCGAATTCACGCCGCATGCGCAGGAGAGTGCGCGAGGCGATGCGCGGCTGACGTTGGTCGATGGCGACGAACTGCGCCAATGGTTTCCCGAGCTCGCGACGCCTTCCGAGGTCACGGGCGCGCCTGTGCTTGCGGAGGCCACGCCGGGCCACCGCCGCAGCAAGAAACGCGGCGCCGATAGTAGCGGGATAGGGAGGTTCGCTTGGGCCGCAGCGGCCTTGGCGGTGTTGATGGTGTGGCAATGCAGCAGGCCCGCTCCGAACCGGTTCGACGGATCCGGTTCCCCGGCAATTGAGATTCCCAAGCAACGCCATGAGCGCGTCGCCGCAGAACCGGCTGCGCGGGTCGCTAGCAATGTGCTTCCAGCCACCACTGCAGGCGAAGAACAGGCAGAAGGTCGTGTCATCGAGTTTCGCCGTACAACCGATGCCGAGCGTGCCGATTGGGAGCGCCGGAATGCCGAAGCAATGCGTGTGCTTGAGGCGACGACACCGGAGCTCTAGTCGGTACGGCAAGGATGAAAGTGCCAGATTGACGTGCTCGGGGTTACACCGCCTCTGCACGGTGTTGTAGGTCTGCCTGGGCAGTGGTGTTCGAAAGACACTGCAGCTCTTGGGAATGAGGTAAAAGTTCCTGCTTGGGCGCGGTCGGTCAGCGTTGGAAGTGAGTAGTGCTAGATTCTTCGCATAGAAGATTGAACTGCTTTTTGTTGATCGGGAATTAGGCAATGGATCAGAAGCAGAATTCTCTAGACGAAGCGAATCGCCTTGAGGGCGTCAGGTTCGGAACGCATGCTCTGCACTGTGCGATCGAACCTCTATGGGATGAACTGCCAGAGCCTACGAACCTGCGTGAGTTGGCCGTGCGTGGTTTCGCGAACATAGTTAGGCAGCACGTGATTGCGCAGTGGGTACTTATGCAACGTGAGTTGGACGTATCAGCGACGGCGCTAGTCCGGCCAACCTATGAAGCGTTGTTGCGCGTTCTTTGGACCTTCCGCGGTGCGAATGATGCGTGGCTTGAGGGCTTCCTCAGTCCTAGTGAGAAAGCGGTTGAGACTGATGCGGAGACCCGGAAGGGCCCGGACGTGGCAGCCATGCTGGCGGCTATCGAACTGCATCATCCAAAAGAGATCTATCAGCCGCTTCTGGAACTGAAGGAGGCGACGTGGCGCGCCATGCATTCTTACGTCCATGGTGGCATTAGGCCTCTGGTGCAGACTTTCGTTGCGTTTCCGTCGAAGGAGGCTGCGTCGCTTCTCATCAACGCTAACGGCATGCTGATACTCGCGACTAATGCTGTGCGCATGGCCCACGGGCTCCAGTCGCCTATGTTGCCGCTGCTGCAGCGGCAATACGCGGACTGCCTGCCTAACGCTGGATAGAACAAAGAAGGTGCGTGACAACGGCTAAATCGGCTGAAGGGACGGAAGCGAATTAGTTGTCTCCATCTCAGGTTCTTGCTGTCGTCTTGTGTGGTCGGTCTTCTACCAGCGTAGGCTTGACGTCACCGCATGAGCCATTGCAGACTCGAATCCAAGGAGCGTCGAAACTCCTCTACGAGCGGTCCCCACCTCCGTCAATCTGGTGGGTTTTTTGTGCCCGTGCGCTTGCGGGCATGGACCGACGCGATGCCTGCGTCGGGAGGGCGGCTAATACAACACCCTTCGGGGAAATACGCCCGCCGGCTCGTAGCGGTTTCGAACCTCCCGACTTCCCGTCCTCCGTCTGGCGGACGGGCACTTCATGGATCGAGGAGATGACGATGTCGAAGTTCGATACGGAAGATCGCGGCGCGCTGGGCTATTTCCTGACCGAGGACGGTCAGTCCCGGCTGCGCAATCTGCACCAGCACATTGTGTTTCTGTCGCGCCTGGCAGAGCCGCGCGTGGACGAGGAAGAGGACGGGCCTGAAATCGACCACCCCGCGCTGGCCGGCTGTATGGATCTGCTGGCCGAGCAGGTGCAGTTGGTGCTGGACACGGTGTCCTGGCCGGCGCGCCTGCAGGTGAAGGGCAAGCCGGGCGGTGATCAGGACGAGGCTGACGACGGAGACGGAGACGGAGACGGAGACGGTGACGACGACGAAGCTGAGGATGTGGACGCCTCGGACGATGTCGAAGAGGCAGTCGCGACGGGACCGGGCGGGGCGAACTATCTGGTCGGCATGACGCTGCGTCAGATCGATGAAGCGAACAACCTGCTCGACATGCTGGTTGCCCAAGGCGATCTCCTGCACTTGAGCGGCACTTCGGGCACCGAATTCACGGATAACACGATCGCAATGGCCGGCGCTTCCATCTTCGATAGTGCGCAGGCGCTGCAGGCACTCCACCGGCAGGTGAATTCGCAGTACCTCACTGATCGGCCGGCCGCACGACCGCGGGTGCGGGAGACGCCGCCGCTCTACAACGTGCACGTGACCGCACCTCCCGAGCCGCAGGGCGAGCACCGTGCCGATCTGCACTGAGCCCAACGCAACCCGCAGCCGCGCTGACGCGTGCTGCGGGTTGCACTTGCATTCGGGGCGATGGCCCAGGCTTGGTGGGCGCGCCTGCGCACACAGTTCGTGCATGGCCTGATCTCCCAACAGTCACCGCGCACCTTCTAGATCGTTGGCGTGCTGACCGCGCGTGCCGCGACTAGATTCAGTCCAACGGCAGCAGAAGCCATTGTGCCGCCCCACAGACGTGTGCCGACCTGGGCGGCTTTGGCGTGCGCATCGCATGTGCAGGGCCGTGTATGTCGACAGCGCACCGGAGGGTTTGTATGTCGAACAACAAGGATGTTGTCTCGTCTGATGTGGCGCGCCGCCGCGCCGCATTCGATGCAGCGCTGACGCATCTGCAACCGGATCTGCTGCACTTCATGCAACGGCGCGTTCGCAATGTGGACACGGCCGCTGACCTCTCCCAAGAAGCGCTGCTGCGCATGCTGGCCTACCGGGATGCGCCCGACATCGCCTGCCACGCATCGCTGATGTATCGCATTGCATGGAATCTGTTGCGCGAACACTGGCGAACGCAGCGTCGCCACCACACGTCCAGCCACGTACCGCTGGACGTGATGGAACCGCTGCTGGCGGATGCCGCTTCGGTGGAAGACATCGTCGACGCACGCCGTGCATTGCTTCGTCTTTCCAGCCAGGCGCTCGACGCCTTGCCACCCAAATGCCGCAAGGCATTCGCGCTCCATCGCGCTGACGGTCTGACCTATCCCGAGATCGCTGCCGAGATGGGGGTCTCGGTGAAGACTGTGGAGAAGCACATCAGCAGGGCGCTTGCCGTGTGCCGTGTGGCGGTGGATCCAGCTATGTGACCTGAAAGCCCTGGCAGGTTTCAGGCGGTCACAGCGAACAGCAATGACTTGCGAGGTTTGTGTACAGGCTCGAGCTGGCTTCATTGGCGCGCCCGACGCAGTGAGCGATTACCAGGGAGCGCGTGCATCAACGCAAAGCATCAACGAAAATCAGCATGCACGAGAAACATCATCCTCGATCTGGCTTGACCAGGAAAAATGGTCCTGGGCAAAGAGCTAGCGATTCACGAGGAATCATCTTTTCGGCGGATTCTTTGTACAAGACTGATCCCCCGATCTGCGTATCACCACTGACAGTGAGTGCGGGCACTCCGGAAGCATCACGTACGACTACTTTGCGATGTTCCTCGACTAGGCTGTAATTGTGAGGAAAAACAAGCGCGTAGCTCTCCCCGCCATGTGCTCTAAAGCGAATGCATCCATCTACAACTTCCGGTGAGCCATCAAGCGGAGCCATTCCGTACACGATCGGTTCGTCAGAGGCAGCCGATCGCAAAAGCTTGATCTCATTTAGGTCGGGCGTAGGTGTTGGGCTACACGCAGCGATAAGCATGGCCGCGAAAGTCGCGGCCACAATCGAATAAAAACGCTGTGGAATGTGCGTCATGGCGTCACGAGGATGGAAAAACCGGTGGCTGGGAACACATGGCGGGCCTGCATAGACAACTGAATTTCGTTTCCAAGCGTGCGTTCTCTGCTGATCACTCCAAGCGCGACAAGGTATTCCAACTGGTCCGCCGCTGCCCCCCCTGTAAACCTGACCAACGGTGCCAGGTTCACTTCCCCGCTTTGAGGGGCGGTGCGCAGGGCGTGTGCCCGCGAAGCGGCGGGTCTTGGCTTCCACCATCGCGCGGAAGTCGTCGCGGCCACAGGGCGCGTTGCTGTTGCAGATACTCGCGGATCTCGGCGAGTTGTTCGTTTGGCAACGCCTCGTCCAGCAGGCTGCGCCAGAGGGTGGCACGCCGCGAGGGGTCGGCATCCAGCGCAAGCCAGGCGGGGTGGGGCGTCAGCAGCGAGCCGGCGCGCTGCCCCAGATGCGCAGCGCAGCTGGACGAGCGATACATCAGGGGATCGTCGGTGATCCGGGCCCGGACCGGGTTGAGTTCGATGTAGCGCTGGCAGGTCAGCACGTAACGCTCGTCGCCGACCAGACAGGCCTTGTAACGGCCTTCCCAAAGCGTGCCGGTGCGGCGGTGGCGGGCGTTGAATACCGCAACCGACACGCCCGAAGGTCTACTTTTGAATTGTCGGCTTGACCGGGGAGCTTACGTAGGGTTTGCCCGGATGCCGGACAGCGACCACCTTGGCTAATGTGAAGCCCTTCCTTCCTCTGCGGGCACGTCGCCATGGGCGATCTCTACGGCATCGACTCCTCCACGTACGGCAGTCTGCCGTCGCAAGACCAGCAGGCGATCCGGGAGCAGTACCGTGCCGAGCAGGCGCCGGTCGAATCGCCACCTGAGACGCGCGAGGCACCCGAGATTGCGCCTGCCGAACCGATCACCTTCGCCAGCGCCGACACCACGGCCGAGGCGGTCGAGGCGATCCATGGAATCGACCTTCCATCGTCCGACGACTTGCCGAGTGGATTGGGCGAGCCCGTGCGCCAGGCGATCTACGGCGGACGCGTGGAGGCGTTCAACGAACGCCGCGCAGCGCAGGCCCAGGCCGCGCTCGACCGGCTGGAGCCGCAACGTTCGGATTTCGATTCCCTGAATGGCGCCACGGCCTCGTACGAACACGGCGAGGCGGTGACGGCCTTCAACAACAATCCGTACACCCAGCAGCTGCGTCGGATCGTGGAGGAGTCAACGACCAATCCGACCCAGGTGCCCGGCTACCTGCTCACCGCGGACACGCCGGCCACCGACGCCACGCGCCTGGACATCACCCAGGTGCGGACCGCACTGGGCGCGCTCGGCATCGACCTGCCTGCGGATGCCTCGCCGTCACAGGTGCAGGCTGGCTACGACATCCTCGCCACCGCGCCCGACGGCATCTTGGCGTGGGCGATCAATCCCGGCCAGCAGGTCAGCTTCCAGACGCCGGTGGCCGGCGTGGCCACGCTGCCGCTGCCCGTGCGCGGCGGGGCGGACATCACGGTGGTCGGGCAGGTAGAGATGTCGGGCGTGCAGACCGACATGGACTTCACCCAGACGCAGACCTTCGAGATGCAGGTCGATCTGCAGGGGACGCTGACTGCCGCCATCGGCAAGACGCCGCTCAACCGGATGTACGCATGGGCCGAGCGGCTCGATGCCTTCCCGGGCGCGCGGCAGATGATCGAGCAGTCGCCGCTGCTGCGCAACGTCTTCAAGGGCCTGCCAATCCCGGTTTCGGGCAGCTACACCGAGTTCGGTGGATCCCGCGTGACCTACGAGGCGGTGGTGACGCCTGAGCAGGGCGCGCGCATTTCCGATGGCGATCTGGCCGCGGTGCCCAATCCGCTCGACCCGATGTCCATGCCGATCGGCACCGGCACCCTGATGCGTGGGCAGACCCTGGCGGGCAGCCACTTCGAGGCGAACTACAAACTGCTGCACGTGACCGGCACGCACGTGGAACTGGACGGCCAGGGCTTTGGCGTGCATCGGGTGGACGCCAACACATTCGAGATCGTGGCCGGCGACGTGGAGACGGTGGAAAACGCCCTGTTCGTCGGCCTTGGCTATCGCGGCGTCGCCGCGATCGGCCTGACCGCGGACAGGAGTTCCGAGATGCGCGACCTGTCGATCGCACGCATCGACCTGCGTACCGAAGAAGGACAGGCCGCCTACCAGGCGTTCATGAGTTCCGGGCAGATGCCGGCCTGGTCGCCGCCTGGCGTGCTGCAGACCGGCACGACCCAGGTCTACGACGCCGACCATGCCACGCGCTTCGGCATCGAAGTCGGCGGATTCGGCTGGGGCACCGAGCTCAACAGCAGCGAAACCAATATCGTTTCCACCAGCTGGGCTGACGGCACCACCGACTACACAAATTCGGAGCGGATGGGCGACAACCACCTGGCGGAGTGGAGCTGGCAGACCGATGCCAATGGCGTTGAGGTCCCGGGCAGCGCGCGCTACCGCATGATGCTGTCCAGCTACGATCCTGCGCTGGCGTCGTATATGACCAATGCCTACAGCAGCGACCCACTCAACTCCAGTTCCTATGGCGACTTCGACGGCAACCAGAACGTGCGCCTGGAGTTCAGCGAAGCGGATCTGATGCAGATCCAGGCAGATGCACGCGAAGCGTTCCTGGCCAACGATCCGCAAGGTTTCAACCAGAACCTGCTCGACCAGATCGAGGCTGGCACCGCGGCTTCGAACGATCTCCAGGTACAACTTGCGATGGCGCAGACGCCAGCCGACGTCTGCAGGCTGGTGGGCAATCATTTCCTCCAGCAGCAAGTAGCGGTGCTGTTCGCGGGCATGTACGCGGGCCTCGGTCGTTCTGCGCCGGGAACGCTGACGGTGCGCGACGCGGGCTGAGTCGGGTCGCTGCTGCGGATGATCCGCGCTTCGCCTCCGGCGCCCGGAACACCCGGTAATGCGTCCCGGCCCAGCAGATGCACGTGGTTGTCCATCAGCACATAGGCATGCAGTTGCACGCCAGTCGCCATCAGCGCCTCCTGCAGTGCCTGCAGATAGCGCAGGCGGTCGCCATCGTCGAGGAAACAAGGCAGGCGATTGTTGCCGCGCTGCACGATGTGCTGCGGAATGCCAGGCAGGCCGAGGCGGGGCAGGCGAGCCATCAAAGAAAGATAGCGTGCCGCTCCGGACTCGGCGCGCGCATCGGTGGAATTCGGAGAAGGCTGGCCGGTTGGATGATCGACGCGTCGGAAAATGAACCTGATCCCGTCTAGCTCTCCTGTCCGAAAGACAAAGCACAACTCGTTATTTCCAGCATCTAGGGGACGCCCTAGGTGAGTAAAGCAGCGCATTTCACAGGCCGTCTACGTACTCCAATCTTGCCTGAAGACGCACGGTATCCGCGGCAAAAACGCCGCTATATTCCGGTCTCCCCCGAAGCAGGAGAACTGAAATGTCGCTCATCCAACAGCATAAGAAGACGGCACAAATGGTCGGCGTGGCGCTGGTCGCGGCCGTGGGGCTTGGTGGCTGTGCCACCTACAAGGACGACTTCGCACGCATCGACACGCGCCTCGATACCCTCGACTCACGGGTGCAGGGTGCCGCCCAGAGCGCGGAATCCGCCAACCAGTCCGCGACGCAGGCCAATCAGCGCCTGGATACGATGGAACGTCGCGTCCAGCAGCTTGAAACGGCGCCGCGTCGTACGCCGCGCGGTTGATCTGATCGGACCGGGACCCGTTGGCCTGCCGGCCGCGGGTCCCGGTGTGTCACCCGTTTTTTCGAGGAGTGTTCCCATCGCCAGGTCCCCACACGTTGCGATGCGGGTCTTCCACGGTGCGCTGCTGCTTGCGTTGGCATCCGCCAGCGTGGGCGTGGCCATGGCCGAGGAGTCCGCGACGCAACCGGTCGCTTCGGTCGACCAGCTTCCGCCCGGACAAGACGTGTCCGACACAGTGATCGAGCTTGCGGGCTGGGTCATCGCCGCCAACGACAACCACGGCTATCCGTTCGCGGTGATCGACAAGGCCGCCGCGCAGGTGCTGGTGTTCGGCGGCGACGGCAAGCTGCGGGGCGCAGCCCCCGGGCTGTTCGGTTCGGCCGTCGGCGACCATGCGGCGCCCGGCATTGCCGGTCTTGCGCTGCGCGAGATTCCGGGGCGGGATCGCACCACGCCTGCTGGTCGTTTCGTGGGCGGCTATGGCCCATCGATCGATGCCGGGCGTGTGCTGTGGGTGGACTACGATTCGGCGGTCTCGCTGCACCCGACTGCCAGCGGCCTTCCGGCCGAGCGACGCGACGAACGCTTGGCATCGCCGACGCCGGACGACAACCGCGTCACCCACGGCTGCATCAACGTCGCGCCCGGGTTCTATGAGCAGGTGATCCAGTCGACGTTCGAGAAGGGCGGCGTGTTCTACATCCTGCCGGACAAGGATTCGATGGCGGAGACGTTCCCGGAGTTCGCGGAAAGCCGCGCGTCGTCGAAGCGCGACGGTTGATTCAAATATCGGTCGGTGCCCGGGTACGTGAGCCTGGCGCTGTTGGAGAACGCGGGCCGGCTACGCGCTCTTGAGCGAAACGACCGCCAGGTTCACGTCCTGAGTGTGGCGGGACGATGCGCCGGGCCGGTTCCGGCAAAGCGTCGCTGGTGTCTGCATCGCATCGCATGGAACCTGTTGCGGGAAACACTGGCGAACGTCGCTTCGCCACACACGTCCCACCAAGTGACGCTGGACGCCGCTGCTGCGTCGATACACCGGTTCCAGTGTGGGCCCGGATCGGACCCACGCGCTTGCATCAAGCCGCCAACGCATCGATCGAAGACCGGGCCTGCGTCATCGTCGCTTCCTTGGCGTCCGGCCCGAGCAGCATGCCTTCGGCGATGACGAACTCGGGCGTGATGCCGATGAAGCCGAAGACCGCCCGCAGCCAGGTCTCGGCGTGCTCCTGATGCGCGGCGGGCGCGTCCCCGGCGTAGCGGTTTCCGCGCGCGATCGCGACGATGACGCGCTTGTCACCGACCAAGCCGATGGCACCCGTTTCGCCATAACGGAAAGTGCTGCCCGCGACCAGAATCCGATCGATCCAGGCCTTCAGCTGGCTTGGCACGGCGAAGTTGTACATCGGCGCACCGATCACGACGACGTCGGCGGCCAGAAATTCCGCAAGCGCGGACTCCGGGTCGTCGGGCGAGGGCGGGGCGGCCAGGGTGAAGTGATCGAGTGGGCGGGTGACCAAGTCGCGATAGGTAATGTCGAGAGCGGGATTGGCCGCCTTGAGGTGCGACACGATGTCGGCGGTGAGTCGGCGGCTGATGGATGCGTCGCCGGTAATGGCGCTGTCGAGATGGAGCAGTTTCATTGTGTGCCTCGGTTACGATTTGTGCCCGGGGCGACGATGCGCTACACCTGCAGCCTCCACAAGACGGCACATGCCGGTAACCGGAGGCACATGGGTGTGACCAGCCCGCCCGAACACACCATCGAGAGCTGCATGCACGTCAGCGATGTGCTGGCGCGTGTGGGCAGCAAGTGGAGCATCCTCGTCATCGCGAAGCTGGGGCAGGGGCCGCAGCGCTTCAACGCGCTCAAGCGCGAGATCGCCGGCATCTCGCAACGCATGTTGACGCTGACGGTGCGTGGGCTGGAACGCGACGGGCTGATCCTGCGCACCGTGACCCCGACCATTCCGCCGCGGGTGGATTACGCGCTCACCGATCTGGGGCGGTCGCTGCTGGAGCCGGTCCAGGCACTCGGGGAGTGGGCGATTGCCAACCGCGCGGTGGTCGAAGCGGCGCGGCATACGTTCGACGCGCAGCACCGGGAAAGCGGCACCGACGATTGAGCGCCCGAGGTGCGACGGCGCGGCGCGATCGGCGTGCGGGACTCGCTGCGGAGAAGTGAACCTGGCACCGTTCGGTGGAACGGGTACCTGGCGTCCTGGCCACTTGGCCAGGCTCAGGTGGATCGTTCGGCTGAATGCGCCCGCGTTGTCGGGATGACGGGATTTGTAAAGCGCTCAGTGCGACGACCGTACTTCGTCGCATGGGCTTCCCGCTGGCAGCGTAGGATGGGCGCACCCCGCATGCGCGGGAGTTCAGGTCGCATATGCAGACCCAGATGCATCGAGTGGAAAGCCTGCTGCGGCGTGTTGCCGCGGAAGGGGGCGGCACGGACGCCATCACCGCACAGGCAGTCACCCTCTGGAACGACTTGGGCGGGGCGCTCGTTCCCATCATTGGCGAGCGTGGCATGTCCGCGCTGTCTTCGCGTGCGCTGCATCTTGCGGGCGCGCGCCACGCCTGGCTGCGGGACGCTCTTGAAGCCGCTGGAAGCGTGCCTGCCTTTCCGGTCCTCGCCGAGGCGAGTTCGCGTCAATCCGAGGACGACGCGATTGTCGCGATCGCCGATCTATTCGACACGTTCGAGCGCCTGCTGGTGACCCTTATCGGGGCATCGCTCAGCGAGCGCCTGTTGCACCCACTCCGGGACGATCCGAGCGATCCGCCCCGCCAGGACATCTCTTCATGACCATGCAGAACGCGACGATCCGGCGACTCGCCACAGGAGTGAAGGGCCTTGATGCCGTGTTGGGCGGCGGGATCCCCGAATTCTCTTTCAACCTCATTGCGGGGTCGCCCGGTGCCGGCAAGACGACACTCGCGCACCAGCTCATGTTCGCCATGGCCACGCCGGAGCGACCGGCGATCTACTTCACCGTGCTGGGTGAGCCGGCATTGAAAATGCTGCGCTACCAGCAGCAGTTCGAGTTCTTCGATCCGGCGCGCGTGAACACCGCGATCCGCTTCGTCAACCTCGCCGACGACATCGCAGGCGGCGATCTGCAACAGGTGCTGGCGCGCATCGACGCCGAGGTGCGCGCGCATGCGCCTGGCTTCGTCTTTGTGGATTCGTTCCGCTCGGTGCTCCTGTCCCACCACGATGACGGCAATGCGTTTCTGACGCTGCAGCAGTTCATCCAGCACCTCGGGATGCTGTTGACGAGCTGGGAAGCGACAACCTTCCTGCTCGGGGAGTACTTCAGCGACGCGGATCCCAATCCCATCTTCACCGTTGCCGATGGACTGATCTGGTTGCGCCAGAGCGTCGAGCGCAACTCGATGGTGCGCAAGCTGGAGATCGTGAAGATGCGCGGCCAGCCGACCCTGCCAGGTTTGCATACGTTTCGCATCACCCCCGCAGGGTTGAGAGTGTTCGCCCCCGCGCGGGTGCCGGCCGATCCGGCCCGCGATCCGCCCGTGTCTTTGGAGGACCGGTGCAGCATGGGCGTTCCCGGCCTGGATGCGCTGCTCGGCGGTGGCCTGCCAAGAGGGTATTCGCTGCTCGTGGCCGGACCTTCTGGGTCCGGCAAGAGCATCTTGGCGACGGCATTTCTCGCCGAAGGTGCGCGCCTGGGCGAGACCGGTGTGATCGCTGCGTTCGAGCAGCGCTCGCGGCGATCGCGTGGCCCGCTGATTTCCGGGTTGATCGAGGACGGCCGCATTGGCGTGATCGACACCCGGGGGCCCGGACTTTCCGTGGACGAAATTGCGGTCCTGCTGATCGAGGAAGTGCAGCGGCTGAAGGCGAGCCGGGTGGTCATCGATTCGCTGTCCGGCTTCGAGCTCGCGCTCGCGCCGACCTTTCGCGAAGATTTCCGTGAATCGCTGGCACGGCTGGTGGCGGCACTCGCGGACACCGGCGCCACCGTCTTGATGACGTCCGAACTCGAAGACCGTTACAACGAGTTGAGATTCAGCCCCTACGGCACCGCGTTCCTGACCGATGCCATCATCGTGCAGCGGTACATCGAGGTCGACAGCCGGCTGGAGCGCGTGCTCGCGGTGGTCAAGGTGCGTGGCAGCGCGCATTCGCACGATCTCCGCCTGTTCGACATCGACGCAGACGGTATCCATCTCGGCGAACGCCTGGCAGGGCACGAAGGCCTGCTCAGCGGGCATCCGCGTCGGGTCGAGCTGGCGCCGCCTACCGTGCGCGGCGACTAGGATGTGCCGGGTGGACCGCTGGTGACCACGTCCGGGTTCGAGCCGCGGCCGGAGCCGGTTCGCACGGCGTTCGATTCGCGCGCGAGTCATGCGCAGTT
Organism: Luteimonas sp. 3794; assembly: GCF_031456825.1. Taxonomy (NCBI): domain Bacteria; kingdom Pseudomonadati; phylum Pseudomonadota; class Gammaproteobacteria; order Lysobacterales; family Lysobacteraceae; genus Luteimonas; species Luteimonas sp. 3794. Next base: position 23,092 of record NZ_JAVDVJ010000002.1, read on the forward strand.
GCGCGCCCAGCTCATCGAGCTCCAGTCCTTGGTGGGTGTCCTGCGCGCGGTGTCGAATGGATCCGAACCGGACCTCGCCGAGGCCAATGGCCATCTTGTCGTCGCCGCGCTGGCAGCGCAGGTCATGGCTGAAGATGCCTCGCGCCAGCGCGACCGCGTGGCGCTCGAGAGCTTGCGCGATCCGTTGACCGAAACCCCGAACCGGACCGCGATGCTCGACAGGCTGGGCGTCGCGATAACAGCGGCGCAAAGACGCGGCACGCGCTTTGCGGTGTTGTTCATCGATATCGACGACTTCAAACGCATCAACGACACGTTCGGTCATTCGGTTGGCGATGGCGTGCTGCAGTCCATGGCACGGCGGCTGGAATCGGGCCTCCGTGACACCGACACCGTGGGCCGCTACGGCGGCGAGGAGTTCCTGGTGTTGCTCGACGACCTGGCCTCGAGCGCGGACGCCTCGGCGATTGTGGAACACCTGCTGACGGTGATTGCGGCACCGGCGATCATCGGCGGTCACGACATCGCCCTGTCTGCGAGCCTCGGCATCGCCCTGTATCCGGACGACGCGACCGACGCGGCCTCGCTCATCGCACGCGCCGACGCTGCGATGTACTGCGCCAAGCGCCGGGGGCGGGGCGGCTACGAGTTCTGTCACAACGTCACGCGTCATGCTGACGGCTCGGTGCCCCTCTCCGGAGCAGGCGACGCTGCCCATGACGAGGCGTTGCGCTCGGCATACGTTCGAAGCGATCAGCACGCCGTACTGCAGGAAGCAAACGGCCAGCTTGTCGTGTCTGCCCTGGACGCACGTGCCGGCGAAGCGCATGCACGCGAGGCGCAGTCCAGGCAATCAGACGCGATGGCGATGGCGGCGCACGAGTTGCGCAATCCGCTCACCCCGATCCGCCTCGCCGCCGACATGCTCGACGCGGCGCGCGACGATCTGCCGCGGTTCGCCCGCTTGCGGGAGATCATCGATGACCAGGTCGGCCATATCGCGCGATTGGTGGATGATCTGCTCGACGGCACCCGGATCACCACCGGCAAGCTGCGGCTGGAGCAGGGGCCTGTGGATCTGGGCCAAGTGCTCGAGATAGCCGTGTTGAGCTGTCGGGCCGGGATCGATGCGCGTGGCCAGCAACTGGAATTCGCTGTTCTCCCTGCGGGTGCTGTCTGGCTTCACGCCGACCGGACGCGCCTGTTGCAGGTGTTCACCAACCTGCTCGACAACGCCTGCAAGTACACGCCAGAAGGTGGCCGCATCGGCGTGGCCCTGGAGCGGTTCGATGATCATGTGACAGTGAGCGTGCGCGACGATGGCATCGGGATTGCAGCCGAGGCCTTGCCGCAGGTATTCGATCTGTTCGTGCAGGTGGGTGACGGCTCGCCGGCACACAAAAGCGGGCTCGGCATCGGCTTGGCCCTGGTGCGTGAACTCGTCATGGCCCACGGTGGCACCGTCGTCGCGAGCAGCGCCGGCACGGGCCAAGGCAGTACGTTCGTGGTCACGTTGCCGCTGCCGGTCGCATCGACACCGGGCAGCCTGAGCGTCGGCTAGGACAGCTGGATCGATTCCGCGGGCATCTGCCTATATGCCGTTAGCGTTGTGCACGATCTCGGGTGGCATCGAAGTAAGGTGCCCGGTTCACTTATCCCGTTCCGCTTTGATGGTCGGAAAAGTGAACCTGGCAAACCTCGCACCATTTTTTGAAACGGCTGGCTTGAGGCGGCGGTCGGTGACGTTTCCGATCGACCGCGCGCGAGTTGGAGGGGGAGCCACACAGCGCTAGTCTGGCCGCTCATCAATCGTCGGTCTCAAACGCCGGAAGAATGGGGGCATGCGCAGTTGGATCTACGTTTGGCTGGGCCTCGCTGCGCTGATCCCAGCGAGCACGTGGTCGGTAACGGGCATCGCACAGGCAGTGCCGCATCAGCGCGTCAGCGAGACGCAGCCTACGGAGGCTTCGCCAACAGCTGCGCCTTCCATGGCGTACTGGCGGGAGGTCCATTTGTGGCCGGAGGATTCACCGGTGCTGCAGGCGGGCATCGAGGCGCTGGCGCATGAGTCATGGGCGCTCACCCATCCGAGCATGCTGGTCTACCGGCCAGCCGCGCGTGCACCGAGCGCCGCTGTTCTGGTGTTTCCGGGCGGTGGTTACAAGGCGCTGGGCATCGGTCCAAAAAGCACCTTGGGTCTGTACGGCTCGGACGTCTGCAAGTGGCTGACCGATGCCGGCATCACCTGCGTGCTCGTGAAATACCGCGTGCCCAACACGGGCTGCAACTGGAACCCCGTAACGAAGCAGCATGAGTCACCGGCGATTCCGATGGCGCTGCAGGATGCGCAACGGGCGATGTCGCTGGTCCGCCACAACGCGGCGGGCTGGGGCATCGATCCGAACCGGATCGGCGTGATGGGATTCTCCGCCGGCGGCAATCTCGCAGTGCTATCGAGCACGGAGTTTGCGTCGCGCAAGTACGCGCCGGTCGACTCCGCCGACGCGGTGCGTCTGCGTCCCGACTTCGCGATTCCGGTCTATGCCGGACACATGACCATGGAGCACAAGAACATTCGGCCTAAAGATTCGCCTGCGGCGCGGGCACTCAACACCGACATCGTGGTGTCCGCGGCTGTGCCGCCGACGTTGCTCATCCACGCGAAGGATGATGCGGTCGATCCTGTCGAGTATTCGGAGGTCTATAACAAGGCTCTGCGCGACGTCGGTGCGAACGTGACGCTGATCCGCTACGAGACTGGCGGACACGCGTTTGGCGTGCGTCTGAAGGGCACCGACAGCGACCGGTGGACGCAGGACGCAATGCGCTGGCTGACTGAGATCGGGATGCGGTGAGCCCCGACCTGGCTTTCACACCGCGCTGGCGCTGGGAGGCGGTTGCAGGTGCACTGAACCCGCGATGTTAATCGGCGTAGCGCCGCAGCACGGAGAGCCCGCTGTCGACGCAGCAGGATTTCGATCGCGTGCAGATCACAGTGCAATTCCGCGAGGGTGCCTACCGTTGTTGCGACTGCCGTCGTCAATTCGGAGGGAACAGGCGTGACATACACACAAGCCGCTGTGCAACCCATTGCAGACAAGCACACGATCGTCGACGGCCATCGGATCGCATACGCCACCTTTGGCGAAGGCGAGCCCGTGGTTCTCGTGCACGGCACGCCGTCTTCGTCGCTCATCTGGCGACATGTCGTGCCGCGTCTGACTGCAGTGGGCTTCAAGGCGCACGTTTTCGATCTGCTCGGCTATGGAGAATCCGAGCGCCCCTGGCGCAAGGATGTGGACACCTCGATTTCCGGTCAGGTCCGCATTCTCGAAGCGATGATGGACGTCTGGGGTCTGGACACCACGCACCTGGTTGCACACGACATTGGCGGCGGCGTTGCGCAGCGCTTCGGCGTTTTCCATCTGCCGCGACTCCGGACGCTCACGCTGATCGACAGCGTGAGTTTTGACAGTTACCCGTCCAGGCGGACGCAGGAGCAGATGTCTCAAGGTCTGGATGCGCTTGTGCGGGCGCCTGAAGCCCAGCATCGGGCGCATTTCGAGACGTGGCTGCGAAGTGCATCTGCAGACCCGGAACGCTTTGCGAATGATGCGCTGCCAGCGTACCTGGATTACATCTCCGGGCCGGTCGGGCAGGCGAGCTACATCCAGCATCAGATGCGGCACTACGATCCGAAACACACGATGGAAATCGCGGACCGCGTGGCGGAGCTTGGGCGGATTCCGGTGCAGTTGATCTGGGGGCGGGAGGACACCTGGCAGGTGCTGGATTGGGCGCATCGCCTGCACAAGGCGATCCCGGGCTCCGAGCTCCACGTTGTGGAAAACGCCGGTCACTTCTCGTTGGAGGACAGGCCGGAGGCCGTGTCAGAACACTTGATCCATTTCCTGCAAGCGCAGGTTCGAGCGCCGCTCAACCGGGAGTAGCTGCCGCGCGCAGCAACGACCATGTCCAGGTCTTCCGCATTTGGGCTCGTTGCGTGGCGATGACTCTGAAGCGGCGTGTCCTGGCATCCACCCCTACGTGCATGTCGTCGTGGCCGCAGGCGTATTGCGGCGGCAGGGAGGGACGGGTTACGGCAAGCTGCCGGTCAGCCAGTGCCTTCTCGAGCAGCTGCGCCAGATGTTGACTGGCGCTATGCAGCGGTCACATGCGCTGGGCGTGGCCCGCTGCGCAAGCGGTTCGTGTGCGGGCGACGCGTGCGCCTGGGTCGTTGCGGCTACTGCGGCATTTCGACATGCCCGCCGAAGCCGAAGCGCATCGCCGACAGCAGCTGGTCGCCGAAGGTGGTATCGGCGCGACTGCGATAGCGGGCGAACAGGGCGGCGGACAGCACGTACGCAGGCACGGCTTCTTCCATCGCGGCGTCGATCGTCCACTGGCCTTCGCCGGAATCGGAAACCTTGCCCGAGAATTCGGCCAGACGCGGATCGTCGGCGAGGGCGGATGCGCACAGGTCGAGCAGCCAGGACGAGATCACGCTGCCGCGCCGCCAGACCTCCGCCACCTCCGCCAGATCGATCTCGAAGCGCTCCGCCTCGGGTAGTTTCTCCGAGGCCTTGCCCTTGAGGATGTCGAAGCCTTCGGCGTAGGCCTGCATCAGGCCGTACTCGATGCCGTTGTGGACCATCTTGACGAAGTGGCCTGCGCCGGCCGGCCCCGCGTGGATGTAACCGCGCTCGGACGGTTTGACGGGGCCACTGCGGCCGGGTGTACGAAGCAGTTCGCCGTGGCCCGGGGCCAGCGTGTCGAATATCGGATCGAGACGTTCGACCACCTGTTGTTCGCCGCCGATCATCATGCAGTAGCCGCGCTCCAGCCCCCAGACGCCGCCCGAGGTGCCGACATCGACGTAATGCAGATGTTGCATCGCGCAGGCCTTTGCCCGGCGGATGTCGTCCTTGTAGAAGCTGTTGCCGCCGTCGATGATGATGTCGCCGGCCGTGGCCAACGGGATCAGCGCCTCGATCGTGGATTCGGTGATGGTGCCTGCCGGCAGCATGATCCAGAACACACGCGGCTCCGGCAGTCGGGCCGCCAGCTCATCGAGGGACCTGGTGACGGCGATGCCCTCGTCGGCGAGTGCGCTGGTGGCCGACGTGTTCTGGTCGAAGCCCACGACGTCGTGGCCGCCGCGCATCAAGCGCCGCGCGATATTGCCGCCCATCCGGCCGAGGCCGATCACTCCGATATGCATGGTCTCTGTCTCCCTCGAAACGGCTGTTCGGTGGCCTGGTCTGCGGCCGGATGGCGTAGGGCCACCCTGATGCCACGGTGCGCCGAGCAGGCGCACGGCGCAACTCGACGGGCGCCACCGGCTGGCCTGCGAACGACGCGCGAACGGTTGCAGCGATTGCGGTTCGAAGGGCTTAACTTGGATGTTGCAACCGTCTTGGATTGCCTTTGTATCGGGGTGGTCGTCCTTCCACGCGCTGTTCCTCGCGATGCCCGACGGCGTTGCACACGAACGCAGGGGCGAGGACGTTCGTAGCTCCCCGGTCGAGCGAAGCGGCATGGCGGGCCGGGCCGCTTCGCCGCCGTGTCAGGTAATCGCGAACACCACGACGAACTGCACGGCGCGGTACACCACGAAGTTGGCCGCCAGCAGCACCACCAGCAAGGCCGCGGCGGTCAGGCCTGCGCGCCACCAGGGGGTGGCGTAGACACGGCGGATGGCCACCGCCGAGTAGGCGAGCATCAGCGTCAAGACCACTGTGCGCCAGACGGTGTCGAACGCCGCGCTCCAGCCGCCCGACACCGCACGCTCCAGGTAGCCCAGCGGCCCCACCACCAGCTGGATCAGCAGCACGTAGAACGTGAACAGGTGCAGGGCGACGATCAGGTGTTCGGCGAAATACAGCGGCCGGCGGCGGAACGCGGTCGCCAGCACCAGCGCAAGAAAGGGCACGTGCAGGATGATCAGCAGTTGCTGATCGGGACGGCGCGGGCGTCGTAGGCGCGCGCGTAGTCGGCCACCGTGTAGCCCGCGCGACCGTCGGTGCGGGCGCGGGCAGCGCTGTCCCGTTTCGCGACGCGTACCTGCACCCAGCCGGCGGTCAACCGGCTGTGCAACTGGCCGGGCCATTGTTCGATGCGTGCCCGCGTCGCGGGCGAGAGGCGGTCGACGTTGTCGCGTGCGGCGAGGGACAGCGCGCCCGGCACCTGGTCGTCGAAGGGCAGGGTGAAGTCGCTCAGCGGTGGCGCCAGGAAGAACAGCAGGTTGGCGATGACGAACAGCGAGATCGGCGGCAGCCAACGCGCCCGGCGCCCCGCGATGTAATCGGCGGACAGCAGCCCAGGACGGAAGAACAGCGCGCGAAAACTACGCCAGACCCGGTTGTCGAGGTTGGTCAGTGCACCGAAGACCTGGCGCAGCAGGTGCATGAACCGGCGGTCGGCGTCGCGCAGGCGGGGCTGGCCGCAGGCGGCGCAGTAGGCGCCGTACAGCGGGGCACCGCAGTTGGGGCAGTGCGTGGTCGCGTCCGTGCCGGTCACGGTTCAGTCGTCGGTCTGTGGCTGGATGTCGGCAGGCAACGCATCGCCGGTGCGGCTGATGAATGCCGCCAACGCAGGCAGGTGCGCGCGGAAATCGCGTTGCGCCCGGTGCGGAACATAGGCGCGCTGCAGATGCTCCACCACCGGCCGGTACAGCGTGCCGCCCATGGCTTCGTTGAGTTCGAGATGCGTCTCTGCCGAGGCGGCGCCGAAGCGCTGGCCCTTGAGTGCGATCGCGACCGCATCGGACAGCACCTCGTGGACGAAGAAATAGGTGTTGAGGCGGGGATCATCGAAGAGTTCGAATTGCCGGGAAAACGCGTCGGCGTAGCGGATGTCGAGCAGGACGTCACGTTGGCCGCTGGCGAACTGTTCCAGTGCGATGTGCGTGGCCTCGTGCCACACGGCGTTGGCCAGCGGTTCGTCGAGATAGTCGAAGCGCGCGGCGTCGGTATCGCCCTCGGCAAGGAAGCGCGGATCGAACGGAATCAGGATCGGGCCGTAGTGGGCATGCCGCGGCGCGACTTCGTCGATGACGATGTTGGCCTTGAGCACCACGCCCAGCGGCGAAATGGAGAAATACAGCGTCTTGTCCAGGCCGCTGCCGTAGAAGTCGGCCAGCTCGGTGAGCGGATCCACCTGGGCCAGGCGCGTGCGGAACTGTTCGGTCCACCGCGCATAGTCGGGTTGATGGGCCTCGAAAAACCCGGCGAAGTCCGATGCGACGGCGAAGTCGGCCGCCAAGCGCAGGTATTCGTGCAGCCACTCCTCGCCCTTGATCGGTGTGAGATGCGCGAAGCCCTCGGGGGGCACGAGTACCGGTCCGGGCCATTCAAAGGCCCAGCCCAGTTCGACGAAGTCGTTGTAGGGCAGCGTACGCGCGTGGACGACGGCCGGGTGCTCGCGCAAATGGCCGAACCAGGCGTCGACCGCGCGGCGATAGTCGTAATCCTTGACCGGAGGGCCGTAGACGCGGGCGAGGTAATTGATGACGTGCAGGAGTTCGGTGCCCGGGTGGACGCCGACCTCGTAACGGATCGACGCGCTGGCATCGACCGGGGCGGCGGATGTGGACAGCATCTGCTCGGCCGCCTCCAGGTAGGGCGCGGGGTGGATGAGTTCCACATCGGGCAGCGTGCCCAGGCAGTCCCGCAGCCAGTGCACATGGCCCACGCCGTAGAGCACCAGAATGCGGTCGCCCGGCTCGGCCACCTGCAGGATCCGCGCACAGATCCGGGCATTGCGCGCGTACCAGTCGCTGACCAGATCGGCGCCGGGGTACCGGGTACCGTCGGACACGCGCACCAGGGTGCGGTAGAAGCCGTGATTCGCCTCGATCATCGCGTCACTGTTGAGCCACGCCATATAGGCCGGGATCGACAGCGTGTTGACCCGCTCGGCCATGACCGTGCCCAGCTCGGTGGCGTGGGCCAGGGCCTGGCGCATGTGGCCGGCGCCGGGCTCAGTGGTGATCGCACGCAGTGGCGCGAGATCGAAGCGGCCGTCCACATCCACCCCGTACATGCGCTCCAGGCCCGCCTTCATCGCGACGCGCTGCGCGATCTGGGTGATCTCGTTGCGGTCGCTGGCCAGTGCCTTCGGGTCGAGCGAACCGGACATCGCTAGGTCCGGTGTGGACACGCGCGCCTCCACGGCCACCTTGTTCGGCCGGAAGCCGAGCAGCGCATCACCCAGGGCCTCGAGCTCGCGCTGGCGCGCGGGCGACAGCACGTTGTCCGTATCGATATTGACCAGATCCTGGCCGGGGTTGTGCAGGTGGTGGGTGCCCAGCAGCAGGATGGTAATGGGCTTACCGCTGGCCGGAGGCTCGACAGGCGTGGCGACGGCAGAGACCGCTGCGAACAGTGTCAATACAGCCGCAATAAGGGCGCGCGGGAATGACATGGCGTGTGTTTTCCTGGGTGGCGACAGGGCGTACATCAACGTTTGCCTAGTTTTCCCAGGTCGTCAATATGCCCCGGCGCACTCCCTCGAGGGACGCGCGATTTGGAGGAATCCGCGGCCAGGCGCGAAGAACGCGGGGCGACACGTCGGGGCGGAATGGCGCTTCGCCCGGCCTCGTAAGCGCCTACCTGAGGCCGCGCTGCGCTCGACCGGCGTGCCGGAGACTGGCATACGAGGCGCCTGCGGTTGAGATCAGTGGCCGGCTTTTGCAGGTCGAGCGGCTGACTGCCAACTGCGCCCCGTAGATGGCCGGCGTGGTGGCGACTCCGCGAAGGCACGTCGGTCTTCATCGGTGCGTCATCGTCAACGCCGCAGATGGTGTACGCCGCCTCAGCCCGCAGGTAAATGCCCAACCGCCGTAATTCTGGATGATCACGCGGCTGCGCATGTGGGAGGCGGCGGCGTTCGCAATGTGCACGCGCGCGCCGCTTCACGCCATCAAGCGATCATCGCGCCGCATTGCCCTGAGCGTCATGAGGGCGGCAAGTGGGCCTCTCCCAGAACTTGTGAATCGTCGCGGCTCCACAAACTTTTCCCGAGGATTTGCGGTCCTGCGGTCTTCGTCCTGCCACACACGCTGCGTAGGCTGCGCCGTTCGCGCGCGAAGCGCCTGGCCTGGAGACACGATGGACACCGATACCCCGCTGATCGCCCGCCGCCGCCTGCTCAAGGCCGCCGGCTTAGGCCTGGGCATGGCCGGTATGGGCCTCACGCCGGTGGGGCAGCTGTTGGCGCGGGCTGGCAGTTCTACGCAGGTGCATGCCGGCTACGGGCCTTTGCAGCCGGTGCGTGACCTCAACACTGGTCTGCCGCTGCTGCAGCTGCCGGAGGGCTTCCGCTACACCACGTTCGGCTGGGCCGGGGAAGCGCTGGTCGGCGACATCGCGTGTCCGGGCAAGCACGACGGCATGGGCGTGGTACGCGCGCATGGTGACGTGGTCACGCTGGTGCGCAATCACGAGATCGGCGGCGAGACCACCGGCAGCTTCACGCCCCCCGGCGCGACCTGGGACCCGGACTGTGCCGGTGGCACGACCACGCTGCGCTTCGATACCGCGGCGGGCCGTCTGCTGGACGCACGGCCGTCGCTGTCGGGCACGCTGGTCAACTGTGCCGGCGGCGTCACGCCGTGGGGCACGTGGCTGTCGTGCGAAGAGATTGTGCTCACGCGCGGGCAGCAACTGCAGATCGATGGCGCCGTGCACACGATGAAGCAGTCGCACGGTTACGTGTTCGAGGTGCCCGCCGACGGGCTGTCCAGTGCCGAGCCGATCGTGGCAATGGGCCGCTTCAAGCACGAGGCTGCGACCGTGGATCCATCCACAGGGATCGTCTATCTGACCGAGGACGGGCACCGCCGTGCCGGCTTCTACCGGATGTTGCCCGCAGTACCAGGCGAGCTGCTGCGCGGCGGTCGGCTGCAGATGCTGGCCGCGGAGGGCGCACCGGATCTGCGCCGCGGCCGCCGGCAGGGCGAGCGGCTGAAGGTGCGATGGGTCGAGATCGAACATCCCGACGAGGGCGCCGATAGCGACAGTCCGACGCGCGACGAGGGGGTCGTTGCCCAGGGCGTGGCCGGGGGCGGCTCGGTATTCACCCGGCTCGAAGGCTGCATCTATGGCGACGGCCGCGTGTTCTTCACCTCGACCAATGGCGGCGATGCGAGCTGCGGCCAGGTCTGGGCCTACGATCCGGGCGCCGAGCTGCTGGAGCTGGTCTTCGAATCACCGGATCCGCATGTGCTGGACTATCCCGACAACGTGGTGCTCAGCCCGCGCGGCGGCCTGGTGATCTGCGAAGACTCCGCCCAGCCAGTGCAGCGGCTCTACGGGATGACCGGCGCGGGCGGTCTGTTCGAGTTCTGCCGAAGCGATGTTGTGCTCGCAGGGCAGGGCGGCTTTACCGGCGATTATCGCGGGGCCGAATGGGCCGGCGCATGCTTCTCGCCGGATGGTCGCTGGCTGTTCGCGAACGTCTACACGCCGGGCTTTACGGTCGCGATCACCGGGCCCTGGCGCGACGGGTTGATCTGAGGCACGCCGGGGTCGGCGTGCGTTGCATCAGCGGCAGTTCGTAGGGCGTCGTCGACGCAGGTACATGGAGCTGGCGGCTATCGACCACTGTTCCGACGTTTTTTGCAGTGTCACCAACATGGCGGAGGTGTTCAGACCCTACTACTGCTTCATAGGAAACCAGCCTTGCATGCTTTGAATGATGGCCCACATCTTTTGCGGAATTTTCAGAGCAGTCGTTTGGAACGTAATGGACCAGTCTCTCGCTACGTGATTCCGGCTCCGCTTGCCGTTCAATATGAGATCACGCCGCTTGGCAACACCTTGCTGCAACCCTTGCGAGAACTGCATGCGTGGACACTCGACAAGCTTCCGCTTGTTGAAGACGCGCGAAACGCATTCGATCTGCAAAATTCGAATTGAAGGGGCGGCTCAGAAGGGCCTGCCTCAATTTCTGCCCCCGGCGTGGGGCCACCGTCATGCGTTTCGATCAGGACTACCAGCCCGGCGCTGGGCCATCGCGCACCCGCGTCCTATCGCCCGCGCGGGAGAGCAGCGCGTATGTGGACGTACGGCGCCCTAGTCCAGCTTAGAAGCGAGCGGGTCGAATCGCCTGGGCAGTTCTGGCACGCTGCTTGCATGGATGAGCCCGTGATCAGTTTCCGAGCATCCACATGCCACACACCGCGCACTCCACCGTCATCGCCGGGCCCTGGACGGCCCAGCCCCATGCGCCTGCTCGCCGGACGCCCGAGCGTCGCCGGGGCGCGCCGCCGGCTGACACTGCCCAGCTGCGCGAAGGTCTGAAGCCGGCCCAGCTCGTCACGATGGAAGCGCTGGAGATCTTCGGCTGGCGCCTGGCCTTCGTGCGCCGCCCGCTGTTCCAGGCGCCGATTCCGGTTCTGTTCGACCGGGAGGGCACGCGCCATGTGGTGATCCTCGAAGACGGGACTTTGGACGAACAGCCCGTGCTGCCACTGAGGACCTAACCGCATGGCGGCTTGCGGTGCCAGGCTCACGTATCACGCGTGAACGGGCTATGCGTAGGCGTCGTGCGACGTCGGCGCCGCACCGCGCGCGCCCTGAGGGAACGTCCGCATTCCAGGCGCCTTGGCGGAGCGTCGGAAGCGACGCAGGCGGCCGACTACGATTGGCGGGCGCGCCACTACGATTCGTTCTGAATCGCTTTCCGACGCCGCGACGACACGGTCTCGTGCCGGTGCCGGAGCGTGGATCGCCTGCCTACGGCCCCATTCCCTGCACTGGAGCCGCTGCCATGTCCCTTGCGCACATCCTCGCGCTGGTCGCTCTGGTCGCGACCAGGTCCCATGCTCGATACGCGGGCGACGACATCCGCTATTTCGAGCTGATCGACGTCAGCCACGACCGCGAGGTCTAGGTCTCGGCGGCGCCCGCCGGCGACTGCAGGTTCGTATCGATCGCGATCTCGCCGCTGCGTGGCGGCTTCAACACCGCAAGAATCGAGCTCTCCAGGGCGTATTGCGTCCAGGACTTTCGCATCAGCTTTCGTGACGGCCGCACGCTGATCTATCGCGGTATCGATGCCTGGCGCAGCCGAGGCCTGTACCTGCGGGCGAGCGATCGCCGGCGCGGAGATGTCGGCGCGCCGGGCCTAACGGCCGCTCGTGCTGACTGAGCGCGGCCTGTCGAATCAGGTCTATTCGGAGAGTGGCGCTTCTGCCGACGTGACGCGACCGCGGCTGCCCGGTGTGGTCTCGGAGCGAGTTGGCAGCGTTTTGTTCCCAGCCACGCCGACGACTCCGTTTGTATTCCCCAGCTCAGCAGCGACACGAATCCTTGCGTGCGCATCGCGAGTTGCGCCGGGCGACGAAACGGCATGCGGCTACGTGCAGCCCCGCCTCAGCTGGCCTGCACGAATGCGCGATAGTCCTCGATGGTGTCCTCGACACTGGCCTCGAACAGTCGGGTGCCGGCATCGATCGACGCCAGCGAAGGATCGGAGCCGATGCGGCCATCCGGAAAGCGCTGGCGATAGTCCCTGGCATCGCCGAAATGACGGCTGGGCGCGAGGCGCGGTTCCAGCGTCATGGGTTGCGCGCGATCGGGATAGGCATGCCAGGTCAACGAGATTTCCGACGGCGTGGCATGGGCGCCTTCGCTGTCGGCGAAGAGCTCGCGCGAAATCGCCTGCACGCGCCTGCCCATGTACCAGTTGGCCAGCTTGAGCGACGGAGCGCTGGTGCTGCTGCCGGTGAAGCTGGCCTCGGAATGGATCTCGGCGAAGGCTGCGTTCACCGTGGCGACGTTGCCGCCGTGCCCATTGAAGAAGTAGATGTTGCGAAAGCCGTGGCGCGCCAGCGACTGCACCACGTCCCGGATCACCGCGATCAGGGTGGTGGGGCGGAACGAGATCGAACCGGGAAACGCCAGGTGATGCTGGGCCATGCCGATGCTCAGCGTGGGCGCCACCAGCACGCCGATGCGCTTGCCGACTTCATGGGCGACCACTTCCGGACAAATTGAATCTGTGCCGACCAGTCCATTCGGGCCGTGTTGCTCGGTGGAACCGATCGGGACGATGATGCCGTGGGAGTGTTCCAGATACTGCTGGATGTCCGGCCAGGTGCTGAGTTGAAGGCGCATGGGAGCTCAAGGACAGGGAAGGCTGCTCAGGATAGAGGGACCGCCGCTTGCCTGCTCAGATGGGCGACTGCAGCGGCGGGGGCAGCTATTGCACGGCCGCCGAGTGCGATGCGTGTCCGGTGCAGCGCCGGCAGTCCGCTCGCAGTCCGAAGCCTTCGCTTCGAAACTTTGGGAGCGATGCGTTTCCGCAAACCGTGCTGCCACCTCGTGAAATCTGCATTGCAGGCAGGGTGCGGCCTGATTGTTTTCAGGACACGGGCGGAGTAGCGTCGTTTCATGCAGGCCGCATGCACGCAGTAAACCGCAAATGGAGTTTGCCCCGTGAATCGAACCGTTTCCGGCGCAATCGCCGTTCTCCTGCGCTGCAGTCGGCGCGCCCTACGTCGCTGCCACATCGGCGCGCTTGTCGTCGGTTTCTCCACGATCACCGGATTGCTGATGATGACTGGATGTGCAGACAACACCCGGAACGGGGCGTCGGCTCCGTCGCCCCGCCCAGGCAACTTTCCCGTGGTCGAGCCTTTCGCACTGGACGAAGCCGGCAGCAGGGTGAGTGTCACGTTCGAGCTGCCCGATGCACGCGACAACGGTATCCTGCGGCCGGTGTTTGTCGGGTTTCGTGCAATTAACACATCGGCCGAAACCGATGCGGCATTGCGGGAGGCAATGAAAGTCACGGATTACCTCCACGAGACCCCGATCCCAGTCAGGTTGAAGCTGTGGCGGATCGACGACGCAGAGCCGAAGCCTGTGGTGCTCAGCGACGGACACTGGGACATGCAGAACAAACGTGCGTGGTGGGAACCCCATCCGGAAAAAGTGTTCACGCTGCATCCGGCAGGAAGTACCGATAACCGTCCTCTGATCGACTCGGGACTCTATGACCTCGACGAGGTTTACTACATCCACGAGTTCGCCAGAATCGTGCCGCCCACGCCGGGCCGCTACCGCCTGGAGGTGGAAAACCTGGAGTCCCACCCGATGCTGCAGCAGCAGAAACAGCTTTTAACCTTGTTGCGCTACGAGTTGCTCGTCTCGCATTACCAGCAACGTGGCATCGAGTAGCGGCCAACTTTGCCGTACTTTCCTGGCGCAAGGAACCTTGCCATGAGCGACCTGCAAACGCCTCCCGGATCAACGGACAAAACCTACACAGTCACCGTCCACGTTGCCGCGCCGGGCACGCCGATTCTGCAACCTGAAAACACTGAGGCTCAGCAGTCCGGGTTCGGTCATGTCTACTACAGCATCGGAGATGGACAGACCGAACGCGGCTATGGTTTCTCACCCATCGAGAGCGGTATAAGCGGCCCTGGTCGTGTTGTGCGCAACGAACACCGGACTTACCAGAACCCGGCCTACTCGCGCACCATGCAGATCAGCGAGTCTCAGTACGAGGCCTTGCGAGAGTTCGGCGAGGCAGGACTGAACAAGAACGAAAAATATTTCAACCTCCAGTACCGCGGCGCCACCAACAGCTGCATCGATTTCACCTGGGGCGCCCTGAATCACGCAGGCATGCACCGGGAACGCCAGCTGCCGCTCGGGGCCCAGCGGCAGGACAAGGACTTCGACGGCGCGGTCAAACCGCTGGACAACATCCGGGAATTCCAGCGCATTCCCGACCCGATGCCAGGTAGCCCGCACAACCGCGAGCAGGAAAGCCCCCTGCCTGAGAGAACGTTGTGGCAGCGCATGATCAGCGACAACGCGGTGCCGCCTGATGACGTCACCGAACCCTCGCGCCTGGCCGCGGCACCTGCTGCCGCCGAGCGGAAACCGTTCGACGACGCGGTACTCAACCAGCTGTATGCCGCGCTGCAGAACGGAGACTCAAGGGCGCTCGATCAGATCGGACAGCAGTTCAATCAGTCCGAAGAAGGCATCCGGCTGGCCGAGCGGAGTGCACAGCTGCTGGTCGAGCAACACGCTGCTGTCCAGCGTGAGTACGACCAGGCGCCCGCGCTCGTGCGCGGCTGACGAACGGGAGACGGTCAGGGATGACCATGCCACCAGGTAATGCGCTTGAAGCCGCCAACATCGAGCTGCGCAGGTCGATCGAGGCCAACACCGAGATCACCAAGCTGCTGCTCGCACTGCGGACCGAGATCTCCACGCATGCGGAGACAATCCGCGGTGCATTCCAGCAGGATGCCGATGCATCGAGCGCGTCGCGCGATCAGCTCCGTGCGGACGTTGCGCGGATCACCGCAGATGCCGCCGCTCGCATCGCAAGCCAGGCGGACGATGCGCTGCAACCACAGCTGCAGCAGCATCGCCATGCACTGGCATCGTTGACCGCACAGATCGAGGCCATGGGCCGGTCGGCCCGCACCTGGATGCTGGCATCGCTGGTGACGCTGGCCATGGTGGTCGTTGTGGCGTGGCTGGTGCTGGGTTACGTCCAGCGCGAGGCCGGCACGATGCGCGAAGAAGTGCAGCGCTACGAAGATGCACTTCCGGTGCTGCAGGCGTTTTACGCCTCGGACGCCATGGTCTGCGGCGACCGGGTCTGCGTGCATGTCGATCCCAACGGGCAGCGCATGGGCGACAGTACGCAGTACGTGCCAGCACGCCCGAGACCGCCGGCCGGCACGCGATAGGAGGCCCAGCGCGGCAAGGGCGATCCCGGTGCCCCGTTGTGATCGAGCGCGAAACATGCGGGGTGGGGCGCCCCGGTGCGGACCCTGCGTAACGGACTTACTGCGCTGGATGCTCGATCACCTCGTCGCCCCGATGCAGACGCACCCGCCAGTCCTGGACTTCGACGTGGTCGAAGGTGCCCTCCAGCACGCGACTGCCCTCCATGTCGAGCACTTCCCACCTGCCGTCGTGATCGGTGCCCGCGATGCGCGCGGTGGCGAACGGTGCGGCGCCGGGCGCGCGGAAATGCAAGGTCACGTCCGACCATCGGCGGGCGTCCTGCGCAGCACCGGTGCGGTCGATCACCCGCCACCGGCCGTCCTTGCTCGCGAACATGCGCCCGCCGAAACTCTGCGACAGCGCGTCCCAGTCGGCAGCCAGAACGCGGGTGCCGGTGGCGTCCCACGCGCCCCAGGTGCCGCGCGGTGCCTGCGCGGTGATCAGACCTTCGCGCATGCTGTACACCCGCCGGAACAGCACCGGCAGCACCAGCTCCAGATCCGGACCCGCCATGCCCATGCGCGGTGGCGTGCCGTCGTCGGCCACCACGGCATAGCCGCCCTCGGTGGGCACGAAGACCGCGTTCAGACCTTCGGGCGTGCGCGGCGCGAGATCGAGATCGAGGAACGATCTGCGTCCCGCCAGGTCGGTGACGCTGAGCAGATCTTCCGAGCGGTTGAACCAGACGCGCGCGTACCTTGCTTCGGAGCGCAACGCACCATCGAGGTCATGCAGGCGATAGCCGCCCTCGGGCGTCTCGCGTACGGCCACCAGGTCAGGCCCGGCCCGACGGATATCGTCTGCAGGGCCGATCAGCATGCGCCCCTGTCCGTCATGCAGCGCATGTCCGGCTGCGCCACGGGTGAGGAAGCGATCGCGGTCGCGGATGTTGTCGATGCGGTCCACGCCATCCTCCAGCGCCACCAGGAACCTGGCCGCCTCGGGATCGTAGAGCGCATGGGTCTTGTCCCGGCCCAGGCGCAGCAGGCGGCCACCCTCGAACTCGCGGATGAAGTCGAACTGGTGCGGGAGCAGGGCGCGACCGTCCGTGGTGTACACGCCCCAGTGGCCATCGCGCTCCGCCACGAGTGTGCCGGCGGCTGCGCGTATCGATTCGAACTCGACCGGCAGGGTTTCGCGGCCCTCCGCGTCGACGTAGCCGTAGCGTTGTCCGTGACGCACGACGAAGCCGGGCACGCCGCGCGCGGTATCGACCGACTCGTAGCGCGGCTCCACCAGGATGCGGCCATCCGCTGCCACCATGCCGCGCCCGTCGGGGCCACGCACGCGCAGCATCTCCGACGACCGGCCCAGGACCTGGGTGTAGGCGGAGAACTGGTCGAGCAGGGCGCGCGGCACCTGCGCAGTGCGCGTGCGCGCCAGATCGAAGCCCGCCAAGGCGGCCGCCGCCGAGAGGCAACGCGCATAGTCGCTGGTATCGGTCTGGCGCAGGATCAGCGAGAACCGCCGCCCGCGGGCGCCCAGATCGACCGGCATCACCGCGTGCGCGCGGCAGCCTTCGGGGTAGAACGCGAGGCCGGTGCCGGGCTCGAGGGTGCGATCGACGAAGCGCTCCAGCACGTCGGCAGGCCTGCCTTCCGCGAGGTCGATCGACATGCGCAGCGGAAGCCTGCCGTCGGTCTGCAACGCGAGAGTGGGTGCGCGCCACTCGGTCGTGCTGTCGGCGCGGACGCGACGTGCATCGAGCAGCAGTCGGGGCTCGACCAGTTCCGCCAGCGCCGTGTCCACGGCGGTATCGAAGGCATCGGCCGGGCGCAGGTGTGCAAGTGGGGCAGCGTCCGGCGTGCGCAGGGGCGACAGCCGCTCCACCGGCGCCTCCAGGCTCCGCCACATCGCCAACACCGTCGGCAGCTGGTCCGGCTTGAGGTCCGCGACCAGCAGATAGCGCTGGCCGTCGCGCACGGTGCTGGCCAGTACGTGCGTGCCGCCGAACATGTCGCGGCCAACCTGGATGCCGTCATCCAGCGTCAGCGCGATCGTGGCGCGCGTGTCGAAACGTGCCTGCGTACGTGCCAGCAGCGTCTGGGCACTGGCGTCGTCGTCGCCGGCCACGATGTTCACCTCGTCCGGGATGCCCGACACCCAGTAGTCACCGTGGTGGCCGTGGAACCGCGCCTGCGCCGGCAGTGCGAACGACACCTCGCCACCGGGCAGCGACTGGCGCACGTCCAGCGTGACGCGCTGATGGGCCGCCGCCTCCAGCTGGGCACGTGCGTCGTCGTGCTGTGCACGCTGCTCGAGACGTGCACGCTCACGCGCCTGCGCCACCTGCGTGAATTCGGCACTGTCGCGCTCGACCCGGCGCCAGGTCAGCCGGTGTGTCTGGAACACCGGAATATGCAGGGCGATCCGCGTTGCATCGATCACTTCGACCACCATGGACTCCGCGCTGCTGTCGTCGGGCACGAGGCGACTGAAGTTGGCGGCGAAGGTCGCGGACTGCGGCGCGTCATCGTCCGCGCGGGTGATCGTGGCGGTGCCGGCTTCGGCGTCCACCTCCATCCAGCCGGCCCGCGCCGCGGCCTCGAGCTCCGTCTCGAAGTCGCGAGTGATCATGTGGACGAGGTCACCCAGCACGCCGACCGCGGCTTCGGCGAGCGGGTCAGTGTCGTCGGGTGGCTGCGGTGCCGGCGGCGCATCGGCGCCCATGCGCGCTGCGTCTTCGAGCGTTTCGAACCGGTCGAGGATGTAGACGCCGCTGCGCGGCACCGCAGTGGTCTGGGTGACGCCGGGCGCACCGGCGGACTGGCTCGAAGGCGATGCGTGCGTGGTCGTGCTGATGGGTGTGGCGCTGGCGATGCCTGCGAGAAGCGGCGCGGTGGCCAGAGTGATCCATGTCGCTGCGAACAAGCGCGTGTGCATGTGACCTCGACGCGATGAAACCACCCATGGTCGCAAACCGACACCACTGCACTCAACCCGACCCATCGGCGGCGCCCGTCCTCACACGTCATGTCGCGATGGCCAGCGCATGGGCGAGCGCCCGACGTTGCATGGCTGACCCGGTCTGGGGAACCTGTTCGTGCGGGGGCTCCCGCGTCCGCAGCGGCTCCGATCTTCCGGCTAGACTTCGACCATGAGCAGCCCCGACCAGACCAAACTCGACCGCATCGTCGCAGAGGCCCGCCGCAGCGCCGAGCAGCGCAACAACGGGTATCGCGAGCGTGCATTGAAGATGTACCCGTGGATCTGCGGCCGCTGTGCGCGCGAGTTCACCCGCGTCAACCTGCGGGAACTGACGGTGCATCACCGCAACCACAACCACGACGACAACCCGGCCGACGGCAGCAACTGGGAGTTGCTGTGCGTGTACTGCCACGACAACGAGCACTCCCGCCAGCTCGATCACACCGGCGTCAGCGCGCGGAATGCAGAAGACGCGCCTGCCGCGGCCACGTCCAATCCGTTCGCGGACCTGAAGGCGCGGCTCGAAAAGCCACGCTCCTGACGACTGTCGCCACGGCGCCTGGTGGCTCAGGGCGAGCCGCGCGCAAGGCGCGCTGTGTGACGCCTCAGGCATGTGCGCGGCGGGGTCACATTGCAGAAAGTGCACGTCGAGCCCGGTTTGGCGGCGCCGGTCTGGTTAGCCTTCCGTACTTCCGAATCCAGGGGCACACCATGAGAGCCACCGTCGTCAGTCTCGTGACGCCGCATCTGCTGCGCGTCGTCGATCTCGCCAATGAAGCGCAGAAGGGCGTCAACGTGCATTTCCACCTGCACGATGCCGTGGCCAGGTCGATGGCCGAACTTGAAGGGCAGTACAACGCCTCCGCGCTGGCGGCGGCCTATGTCGAAGGACTGGAGAACGTCGCAAGCCAGGCCCCTCGGGCCCGGACGGAATACGTCGGTGTCCTGCAAGCCGCGGCGGATGCCGCGCGGCGTCTCGGTCGCGATTGAGGCCTGCCCACCGGGTGAAACCGGGTGCTGCGCGCGCCGCGCAGCATGGCGCGCGGCAGCACGGCCTGTGCAACCCAAACCGCGTCGCAGCGTGTCGTTGCTGGCGTGGAAGATGCCCCGGCTGTCGAATGCGTGGCCGGGACGCGGCATGGCGCGCCGTTGGAATCCGGCAGCCCGGCACTTAGATGCGGCGCAGAGTGCGGGACGGATTCGATCCGGTATCGTATTCAGCCTCATGTGCCCACGGGTCCGGGTCTGCAAGGAGATGGGTTTGCCGAAGGCGTTTGCTGTTGAATTGCGCCCAGCTTGGCGCTGCGCCCGGGGCATGCTGGTCCTCGCGTGCGTGTTGGGTTCGCTGTCGGCCGAGGTCTTCGCACAGGCGCGACCGATCACGGCCTACCAGGGCACGGTGGGGGATGCGCCGGTGGAGCTGCTGCTGATCCACGACTGGCAGCACGATGGCATGGGTGGCTATCTGTTCACCGACGCGCAGCGCACGCCGGTGCCGCTGGAGAAGACCCCCTATGCCGAGGACGAAAGCCTGCACATCAACGTGATGGGAGACGCCCGCTTGCCCACCACCGTGATTGTCCTGCAGCCGTTCGTGCCCGGCGCGAAGACCCTGCGTGGCCGTTCGATCGATCTGCGCAGCCGCGACCAGCGGGACGTCCGGCTCGAGCGCGTGACCCGGTTCTCCAGTGACCCGCGTGATGCGTATGACGGCGAGCTGCTGCAGGGCAACGCGGACAAGCGCTTCTATTTCCGGGTGCACGCGCGCAAGGCGCAGGGCGAGCACAGCGGCCGGGTGGGCACCATCACCGTGTTCGACCGCGCCAGCGGCGCGCCGGTGCAGCTGCTGGATGGACTGGATCTGTTTTTCTACGGCACAGAAACCCTGGAGCTGGTCGACTTCAACGGTGACGGCGTCCTCGACTTCTCGGTGATGCCGAGGCGTGCAGACGACACGTCGCGTGCCGCTGAGCACCGGCACTACTACCGCTATCGGGAGGAGGCCGGTGGCTACGGCCGCGAGCCGCAGCTCGAAGTGCTGGCCGCGCAAGGCGTCCTGAAGTTCGGCGCCGGCGGGCATGTGAGCCTGCGACCGCAAAACGGTATCGATTACCGCGCCGGCACCATCCAGTGGCAGCACTACCGGTTCGTCACGCCCGATACGCTCGAGCTCGTGAGCCATAGCGAGGAGCGGTTCTGATGGGACGTTTGCGCAGATGGCAGGTATGGCTGGCCGGCCTGGTGCTGCTGGCCGCGTCGCCCCTGTCGATGGCCGGGCATGCGGTCTACACCGGCCGGATCGGCGGCAACCCCATCACCTTCGTGGTCGAAAGCCGCAATTCGGTGCAGCGGGCGATCTACTTCTACAACCGCCATCGCACGCCGATCCAGCTCAAGCCCGCGTTCCTGTTCCGCCCGTACGAGTTCGGCATGGACGAACTGGACACGGTGGGCCTGCCGGCCGCGCGTCTGCGTTTCGATCAGGCGAGTTTCAGTCGCTGGACGCCGCGGCTCACCGGCACCTGGACCGACTACCGCAGCGGCAGGTCGCTGCCGTTCGAACTGGAACTGCTGGTCTACCTCGATTCCGACGGGGCTTGGCCCGCGGGCACGCATCCGCTGCTGCAGGCGGCATCGAGCGACCGTTTCTACTTCCAGGTCCCGATCGAGCGCGACGGCGCTGCGGTGCGCACCATCGAAGTGATGGACAAGTCCAACGGCGCGCGTTGGCAGACGCTCGAACTGGCGGAGCCGGGCTGCAATCGCGGCACGGCAACGGTGCAGGTGGTCGTCGAGCGCGGGCTCACCCAGCTTCGAACAGCGCAATCGGCCTACTGCAACGCGGCGGTGTTCCAGTGGAACGCGGCGAAAGACCGCTTCGAGGATGCGCTGCGGTAGACGACAGCGCCTGATCCCGCGCCCGGGTTCGCGGTGCGCCGGCGCCGCGGTCGCCGAAGATCCGGTGCCCGCATCCAGGAAGGTTTTGAATCACCGCCGTCATCCCCGCGGCTTTCAACGGACGCATGTCCGGTCAGGCGGGGATCCAGCGACTTCAGGTCTTTCAAAATCAAAGACGCTGGATTCCAGCCTTTGACGGAATGACGGCCAAAAGCGGGCGTATCCAGTCCTTCCCTAAGCCGAAAAGGTCTGCAGCAGCGCTGCCGCGCTCATCGGGCGCCCGGTGAAATAGCCCTGCACCTCGTCGCACTCCCAGGCGCGCAGGACATCGAGGGTGGCCTGGGTCTCCACACCTTCCGCCACCACGCGCAGGCCGAGGTCGTGGGCAATGCCGATCATCGCGCGGGCCAGCGGGCGTGCGTCGACGTCGCCGTCCAGGTCGAGATCGCCGATGAAGCTACGGTCCAGTTTCACCGCGCGCGCCGGCAGTCGGCGCAGATAGTCGAAGTTGCTGTAGCCGGTGCCGAAATCGTCGATCGCGATGGTCACGCCCATCTCGCGCAGGCCTTCGAACTGCGCCAGCACGTGCTCGACGTTGCGGATCAGCGCGGTCTCGGTGAGTTCAAGCTCGAGCCCCGCAGCGGGCAGGGCCCGACTGGCGAGATGCGCGGCGAGCCGCGGCAGAAAATCGACTTCCTCCAAGTTGCGCGCCGACACGTTGATCGACACCGCGATCGATGCGCCTTGCGCCCGCCAGGCCACCTGCTGGTCGAGGGCCGCGCCGAGCACCCATTCCGTCATGGGGCGTGCCAGCGCGGTCTGCTCGACCAACGGGACGAATTCCGCGGGCGAGACGTCCCCGAGTGTGGGATGACGCCAGCGCAACAGCGCCTCGGCGCCGGCGCAGCGGCCGGCGCGCAGATCGATGCGCGGCTGGTAGACCAGCGACAGGGCGTCGGGCTGCGCCAGCGCCTCGGCGAAGTCCGCCAGCAGGGTGAGCCTGCGGCGGTTGGCGGCGTCGCTGTCCGGGCTGTAGACCGCGGAGTCCAGGCCCATGGTGCGCGCATCGTTGGCCGCGCTGATGCCGGTGCGCAGCGCATCATCGGCCGTGGCGGCGCCTGCAGTGAAGGGCGACACCCCGAAGACCGGCAGCATCTGTACGGGAATGCCATGGCTGGCCACGGGCACGGCCAGCGCCGCGGACAGAGCTGCCATCACATTGGCCCACGGGCCGGCGTCGGCTTCATCGACCAGCACCGCATAGGACACGACACCGACGTGGTAGGCGGTGCAACCGGGGCCCAGCCGGTCCTTGAGAATCCGGCTGCTGGCCTGCACGACATCGTCGATGCAGTGCATGCCCATCACGCTGACCAGCTCCTGCAGCCGGGCGGGGTCGAGCAGGCTGACCAGGAGCAGGACGCGTGGCACACCAGGCCGGACACGCGCCAGGTCGGCCAGATCGTCGGCGAACTGGTTGCGGTTGGGCAGGCCGCTGAGTGGATCGCGCCGGCCGTAGTCGCGCTCGAGTTCGACTTGCGCCATCACCATGGCGGCGAAATCGCGCAGCGAGGCCAGGTCGTCCGCGCTGGCCTCGCGCGGTGTCCGGTCGAGCACGCACATCGCGCCCAGGGCGTGGCCGTCACGGGTGACCAGCGGCGCGCCGGCGTAGAAGCGGACGCCCGAGCGTGCCAGCACGCCGTCGCGGAACCGCGGATCGAGCTGCAGGTCGGGCACGACCAGCACCTGGGCGCTCGCGGTGACTTCGGCGCACGGGGCCTTGTCGCGCGGGATTTCACGTCCCGCGGTGCCCACATGCGATTTGAACCACTGGCGGTGCGCATCGGTCAGCGACACCGCGGCGATCGGCGTATCGAACAGCCGGCTGGCCATGCGGGTGATGCGATCGAAGCTGTCGCTCTCGGGCGTGTCCAGCAGGGCCAGGTCACTCAGGGCGGCCAGGCGCGCCGCTTCCGTCGCCGCGGCGGTCGGGCCGGCCATGCAATGCGCGGCGCTGGCGGCCGGCAAAGGCTCGGCAGCAAGGGGCGGGGACGCGAGGAGTGCTTCCATGAGAGGGGCGATCGCCATGGGCGGCGCACATGACACGCTGGAGGAGGTTTCTCCCTATCGGCCGCGGGGCGCGCGGCTTGACGGCGGCGCGTCTTCGCGCAGCGTCAGGTTCAGGTGCGCATGGCCGCGGCGCCCTCGCGTGCTGGGTGCCCGTGCCGACAGCTCGTCTCGCAGGCAGACAGACTGGCAGGTCGTCGGCATCTGCGCGGGATGGGCTGGGGCCATTGCGAGGGGGCGTGATCCGGCCCCGCTGCCGCGGGAATGCACCGCATGCCGCACCAGTGCCGCCAGGTGGGGCTGGCGACGGGTGTCGGATTGGGGAGGGTCTGAATAACTGCCGTCATTCCCGCCTGACCGGACATGCGTCCGTTGAAAGCCGCGGGAATGACGGTCAAAAGCGGAATTGTTGAGACCTTCCTTAGCGGACCGTGGCCTCGGCTTCGTCGCGCATGCGGCGAATCTCCGCCAGCGCCGCGCTGTCGGTCTCAACGCGGCGCCAGGTCAGGCGATGGGTCCCGAATGCGCGGATCTGCATCGCGAAGCGTCCAACATCGAGCGCGTCGACAGGCATCGGCGGGG
This sequence comes from Luteimonas sp. 3794, assembly GCF_031456825.1. Classification (NCBI taxonomy): domain Bacteria; kingdom Pseudomonadati; phylum Pseudomonadota; class Gammaproteobacteria; order Lysobacterales; family Lysobacteraceae; genus Luteimonas; species Luteimonas sp. 3794. The sequence goes on from NZ_JAVDVJ010000002.1 coordinate 47,331, forward strand.
TATCGCCTTCCTCGGGTAACAGGCAGCTGAAATCCGGGGTGAAGCGGGCGCGGCGCGGGGCGGTGCGCGAGGTGCCGACGACCGTGGCGGTGCGCGTGTCGGCATCCAGTTCAATCCAGCTCAGGCGCGATGCGGCCTCGAGTTCGGCTTCGATGTCGCGGGCGATCGTGTGGCCCAGCGTGGAAAGCGCAGCCTGTCCGAGCGCAGCGGGATCGAGCGCATCTTCCGGGGCGAGCGGGGAGGCGACCGGCTGCCCGGTGAGGTCGTCGAGCGTTTCGAAGCGGTCGAGGATGTAGACGCCACTGGCCGGTCGCGTGGCAGCGGGTTCGGTGCGGCCGGCGGCGCAGGACTCGGCGATTGCCTGCGGGGACGGCACTTCGGCCTGGGCCGTCATCAGGGCGGCGGGAAGGATCAGGGCGAACAGCAGCTTGCGCGGTGCGGGCATGGAATCTCCTGCGGCGAAAGCGCCCATGGTGCCACGAGGTGTTCAAGCGCCCGGCGGGTGCGTGCGGTCATCGTGATGACGCGACCACGCGGTGACTGCGCGACTGCGGCAGGCAGCCGCAGCTGCCCGGATGTCCTGACGAGCGTTGCATCCGCGGATGCGCACCGCCGACGCCTCGTCTTCGCAGCAGATGGTGGTGGGCTTCGGCGCGTGTCGACTGTGTTGCCGGTGCGCGGTCGGCTCGAGGACCGCCGCGCTGCAATGTCCGTTCGCCGCATCGTCTTCCGTTCTACTTCGGGTCAAGGCGGGATGCCCGCCTCGCGCCCATCCTCCGGAGACTCCGATGCGTCGTCTTTGCCTGTCCTTGCTGCTGTCTGTCACCGCGCTGGCCATGGCCGTCGCATCCGCCCAGCCACCGGTGGCGAAGGTGGAGCCCGTTGTCGACGCCTACTACGGCACGCCGGTCACTGACCCCTACCGCTGGATGGAAAGCGGCGACGATCCCGACTGGATACCGTGGCTGCAGGCGCAGGGCGCGTATACCCAGACCGTGTTCGCGAGCTTGCCGGCGCGCGCGGCGTTCCTGGCCGAAGTGGCGGCCCGCTCCGGTGAACTGACCAGCGTGGGGAGTGCCGAACTGGCGGGCGGGCGTGTGTTCCACGAGATCCGTGCAGCCGGTGAGCAGGATACGAAACTGATGGTGCGCGAAGCGGACGGTCAGACCCGCGTGCTGTTCGATCCGCGGCAAATCCAGGGCGAGGGCGATCAAGTGCTGGACCGCTGGATGGCAGCGCCCGACGGTCGACACGTGCTGCTGGCCGTCTCCCGGCGCGGCACCGAACATTCGACCCTGCGCGTGGTGGAGGTCGAGCAGGGCGGGCTGCTGCCGCTTTCCATTCCTCATGCAATGGCACTGAGCTGGACGGCGGACAGCCGCGGCTTCAGCTATCTCAAGTTCCTCGGCGCACCGGGCACGCCGGCCTATTTCGTCGGCAACGAACCCCGCCTGCACCGGCTGGACGGCGCCGGCGACGATGTGGTCCTGGCCCGCCGTGGACGCGGCGGCATCATCGCCAGGGCCGAACAGTTCCTGGTGGTTGCGTTCGATCCGTCGAGCGACACGGCGTTGGCGATCGTGCGCGATGGCCGTAGCGAGGTGGCGCTGTACCAGGCCGATGCCGCGCAGGCGGCCACTGGATCGGCCGCGTGGACGCCGGTCGCCGACTTCGACGATGTGATCGTCGATGCGGCCTTGCAGGGCGACCAGCTGTATCTGATTTCGAAGAAAGACGCCTCGGGGGGGCGCGTGCTGCAGACCTCGGCGCGCGCGCCCAACCTTGCACATGCGAAGGCTGTGGCCTTGCCCGGCACCCCGGTCATTGAATCGATGCTGCCCACGCGCAATGGCCTGCTGGTGCGCACATTGGAGGGCGCGGCGTCAGGGTTGTGGCGCGTCGGATCTGACGGCGCGGCGGTGCGGATCGCGCTGCCGTTCGAAGGACAGGTGTCTTGGCTGCAGGGTGACCTCCCCAGCGGACGCGTGCTGGTCGCGATGACCGGCTGGTTCACGCCGCTGACCGTGTTCGCGCTGGATGTAGACACCGGGGCGCTGCAAGACCTGGCCCTGGTGCCGCCGCCGCCCTTCGATGTCGATGGGTATGAGGCGCGCACAGGCGCAGTCGACGCACGCGACGGCGTGCAGGTGCCCTACACGCTGGTGATGCGCAAGGGCCTGCGTCCCGATGCACGCACGCCGGTGTTGCTGGAAGCCTACGGCGCATACGGATACCCGGCATCGCCGCGCTTCAGCGCGCGGATGCTGGCGTTCTTCGACCGGGGCGGGGTCTACGCGGTGGCCAACGTGCGCGGCGGCGGCGAGTTCGGCCGTGACTGGCACTACGCCGGCAAGGCCGCGAACAAGGCCAATACCTGGCGCGATGCGATTGACGTGGCGGAAGGACTGATAGCCGCCCGGATCGGCTCGTCGGAGACGATGACCCTGCTGGGCACATCGGCCGGCGGGGTGATGCTCGGCGGCGCGATCAACGAGCGCCCGGACCTGTTCAGCGGCGCCATCGCCAACGTCGGCTTCATGAATCCGGTGCGCTACGTGTCCGAGCAGAACTACGCCGACATCGAAGAGTGGGGCGGGCCGATCACCGACGCCGCCTCGTTCAAGACCATGTACGCCCTCGATCCCTATCAGCACATCCGCGATGGCGTCGACTACCCGGCCACGCTGGTGGTGTCGGGCCTCAACGACCCGCGCGCGGCGACGTTCCACAGCGCCAAGTACGCCGCGCGCCTGGCGGCCGCCACGGCCAGCGCGAAGCCGGTGTTGCTGCGGATCGATTTCGACGCCGGGCACGGCATGGGCTCGAGCCGCAGCCAGCTGGATGCGGTGTGGACGGACATCTTCGCGTTCGCGCTGTGGCAGGGCGGCCATCCGGCATTCCGGCCGCCGCCGCGTTGATCGCGCGGCGGCGCCCGCCAGATTATGCGAGTCGTCGCGATGGCCAAGCGTGGTGCTGCGCACGCGGGTCTGTCGCGGAACGCTCCACCAGTGCGACAACCGCGCGCGCCACACGTCTCCACGTGGCGCTACGCACCCGATGCGATGATCCGATGCCCGACGTTTCGTCGCCGCTTTCCAGGGTATCGCCATGGCCGAACGCATCCTCGTCTTCTACGGCTCCTACCGCGCCGACCGCATGGGCATCCGGCTGGCCGACTACTGCGTGCAGGCGCTGCAGGCGCGCGGCATCGACGCGGAGCTGATCGACGCCAAGGCGGTGGATCTGCCGATGCTCGACCGCATGTACAAGGAGTATCCGGAAGACCAGGCGCCGGAGGCCATGGCCGCACTGGCCGGCAAGATCCGCAGCGCCGATGGCTTCGTATTCGTCACCGGCGAGTACAACTGGGGCGTGCAGCCGGGCCTGAAGAACCTCACTGACCACTTCCTGGAGGAGTGGTTCTGGCGTCCCGCCGGCGTGGTCAGCTACTCGGCCGGGCGTCTGGCCGGTGCGCGTGCGGGTATCGCCTGGCATGGCACCTTGTCGGAGATGGGCATGGTGGTGATCTCGAGCACCGTCAACGTCGGGCCGATCGCCAAAACGCTCGATGCGCAGGGCCATCCCATTGGCGAGGCCGGCAAGTCGCTCGAGAAGAGCTTTGCCCGCTTTGCCGACGACCTGACCTGGTGGACCGAGGCCACGCGTGTGCAGAAGACGCGCAGGTCGCCGCCGTACTGATAGCGGCGGTGAAACGCGCGGGGCATGCTCGCCGCCATCGCGCAGTTCGCGCATCATCGCCGACCATCGTGCATCGCATGCGTCCGGGCATTTGCACCGTCCGCATGCAACACGCAAAAGAGGATTCGTTTCATGTCGGTCCAGGCTACAGGCGTGCCACGCGCGCGCCGGTTCGAAGGCGCGCTTCCCGCGGCGGTGCTCACTGCGCTTGCCACCGCGGTGCAGGTGACATGGGCCGCGCCCGTCCTGGAGTCTGCGGCCGGGTGGAACGTGTCTGCGCTGGTCTACGTGTCTGTGCTGTGTCTGGTGGCAGGGGCGGCCACGCTCGCGGCGCTGGCGCTTTGCCCGCGTCGCCACGGCGCAGCGGCGCGCACGCGGTGGGTGGTGCTGACGATGGTGGCGTACTGGGTGCTGGCGAACTGGATCGATTTCAGCGTGCGCGTGGCCGCGTGGAGCACGTTCGAAACGTCCTCCATCGCGTTGCATGTCCTGCGGGCATCCGCGCTGCCGGTGGCTGCATGCGCGGTCGCGCTGGCCTTGCTGCTGCCGCGCGCGCTGGTCCGTCGGTAGGCGCCACGCGGCATTGGTCCGCGTCCGAGATGGGCGCTCAAGCCGGGGGAGGCGCCGCCGATACTGATTGGACTGTTCTGCTTTGCGGGTCCATTGCTCATGTATCTGATCATCGGAGCCATCGTGGTGATCGCCAGTATGGCCGGCGGATTCACCATGGTGGGTGGCAACCTTCTGGCGTTGTGGCACGTCAACGAGATCATCGTGATCTGTGGCTGTGCACTTGGCGCCTATGTGATCGCCACGCCGCCCAAGGTGATGAAGGGCGCGATGCAGACCATGCTCTCGTTGTTCAAGGGCCCCAAGTACCGGCGCGCCGACTACGTGGATCTGCTGAAGCTGATCTACGAGATGCTGATGAAGATGCGCCGCGACGGCACGATGTCGATCGAAGAACACATCGAGAATCCCGAGAAGAGCACGATTTTCCAGAAGTATCCGAAGATCGCCGCCGACCACCACGTGGTGACCTTCATCACCGACTGCATGCGGCTGATGATCGGCGGCAGCATGAGCCCGCACGAACTCGAATCGCTGCTCGAATACGAGCTCGAAACCCACCACCAGGAAGCGCTGGAACCGGCGCACTCGGTGCAGAAAGTCGCTGATGCGCTGCCGGGCTTCGGCATCGTCGCGGCGGTGCTCGGCATCATCCTTACGATGTCCATCGTCGGCAGCGCGCCGCCGGCCGAGATTGGCGCCAAGGTCGCGTCCGCGCTGGTGGGCACCTTCCTCGGCATCTTCCTTGCGTATGGCTTCGTCGGGCCGATGGCCACGGCCATGGAGAACCGCGCTCACGAGGAAGGCAAGGCATTCGAGGTGGTGAAGATGGCGCTGGTGGCGTCGCTGCGCGGCTATCCGCCGTCGGTGGCGATCGAGTTCGCGCGCAAGCTGCTGTTCTCCGACGTGCGTCCAAGCTTCCAGGACCTGGAAGCCGACCTCAAGACCGCCAAGGGCTGACGGGCCGCAATCATGAGCGAGGCACTGCAACCGATCATCATCGTGCGCAAGAAGAAGCGCGGCGGTGGTGGCCATCATGGCGGCGCCTGGAAAGTCGCGTACGCCGACTTCGTCACCGCGATGATGGCGTTCTTCATGGTGATGTGGCTGGTGGCGACGATGCCCCAGGAGCAACTGGGCGGCATTTCCGAGTACTTCAAGAATCCCAGCGCGGTTTCCGGGCGCGCCACGGTCATGGCCGCCGGTTCGAACGGTCCCGGCGGCGCTGGCAATGTGCCGATCAAGATGTTCGACCATCTGCGCAATCCGCCCGGCGCCGGGCCGGACGCGAAGGTGGGCGAGGGCAGCGACGCAAGTGAGCGCGCGCGCGATGCCGCCGACCAGGAGCGCCTGGAGGCGCTGCAGCGTGCGCTGGAGAAGGCCGTCGCCAGCAGCCAGGCGCTGGCGCCGTTCAAGGACCAGCTGCTGATCGACATCACCCCGGAGGGTCTGCGCATCCAGATCGTGGATACCCACAACCGGCCGATGTTCGATCTGGGTTCGCCGAACCTGAAGGACTACACCTCGCAGATCCTCGTTGAGCTGGCGACCTATCTCAACCAGGTCGAGAACCGCGTGGCGATTTCTGGACATACCGACAACACGCCGTACTCCGGCGCGACCGGTCAGAGCAACTGGGAGCTGTCCACGCAGCGCGCCAATGCGGCGCGGCGCGCGCTGGTGGCCGGCGGACTGGAAGAAGGCAAGCTGTCGCGCATCGTGGGTCTGTCGTCTTCGGTGCCGTTCGACAAGACCGACGAAGCCAACCCCATCAACCGTCGCATCAGCATCGTCGTGCTCAACAACGCCGCCGAGCGTACGGCGGCGCGCGTCGATGACGCGCTCGAACCCGACGAGTCGTCGGCGCCTGCCTCCGGGACCTCGGCGCCCGCATCCACCCCCGAGACCGCGGCGCCCGCGCCCGGGACCGCGGCAGACGCGGGCTGAGGCGCGGCTGCGATCCTCCCACCGGTTTCAGGCGGCGACGCTGCCCTCGGCCGTCATTGCCTGCAGATAGGCTGCTTCGAGCTGCTGCGCGCTGACGTCGCCGGCATCGAGCTGCAGCACGAGACGGCCTGCACGCATCACGCCGATACGGTCGGCGATCTGGCGTGCGCGGAACAGATCGTGGGTCGCCATCAGCACCGCGGCACCGGCGTCGCGGCGGCGCGCCACCAGGTCGTGGAACTCGGCCGAGGCCTGCGGGTCGAGCCCAGAAGTGGGCTCATCCAGCAGCAGCACGCGCGCGTCCTTGGCGATCGCCAGCGCCACGCCCACCTTCTGCCGCATGCCCTTGGAGTAGGTCGCCGTCCGCTGGTCGAACGCGGCGGACTGCAGTCCGGCCTCCGTCAGGCAGGCCTCCAGACGTGACGGGCTGATGTCGTCGATGCCGGCCAGCGTGGCGAAGTAGCGCAGGTTCTCCCGCCCGGTCAGCGCCTCGTGCAGCGCGACCTGCTCGGGAATGTAGAGCAGGCGCCTGCGCGCGCCGACCGGATCCGCGGCCACGTCGATGCCCTCGACCAGGGCGCGGCCGGAGGTGGGCGCGAGGAAGCCGAGGAACAGTTTGATCGTCGTGCTCTTGCCGGCGCCGTTGGCCCCCAGCAGGCAGAACACTTCGCCGGCTGCGATGTCCAGGTCGAGCGCATCGAGCGCGGTGTGGTCGCCGAACCGTTTGGTCAGTGCGTGGGATGTCAGCATGTGTGCCTCAGGTGTCGAGCGGATGGCGGCGGCCGAGCCGCCACAGGGCGACGCCGGCGATCAGCAGCGTGCCGGTTAGAAGCACGGCCCAGTCCCACAGCAGCGGCGTGCGCTGGTCGGGTTCGCGAAAGGCGAACTGCGGCACGCGTGCGTAGTCGGCGAGCGTGATTGGGGCATCGGCCTCCAGGCGCCCGGCCAGCCATGCGCGGGTTTCGCCGCGGAAGGCCAGCACCTGGGCCTGGAAGGCCACCGCGCGGTCGGCGTCCGATCCGGCGATGCGGTCCAGTGCATCCTGCGCCGCGACCGACGGCAGCACGAAGCGGATGGCGTCGATATGGGCGCGGCGATCGGCGAGGGCGGTCTCGTAAGGCGCGCGGATCGGGGCCTTGCGCGCCTCCAGCCGCAACGCGTCGTCCATGAACACGCGCAGCCGCTGCGGCAGGCGCGGCGCGGGATCGGGTTCGACCAGCGGCGGCCGGGCACGCACCTCCGCGCGATGTTCGAGATAGACCGCGCGCAGCGCATTGCCCTGGGCGATCGCCGAGGGCGCCGGGCGGGCGATGTCCACCACCGCGAGTGCCAGCGCCGGGCCGAGGGCGACCACGACCAGCCACAGCACCCCGCAGGCGATTGCGGCTGCAGCGCTGCGCCGAACCAGCACGTTCACCAGCAGCGCCAGTGCGAGCCAGAACAGGCCGTATCCCAGAATGGTCAGCAGGGTCATTGCGAGACCGACCGGATGCAGGCCTGTGACCCAGGCCAGCGCCACAGCGCCGAGCAGGGCCATCGGCGCCAGCACCAGTCCGGCGCGCGCCAGCAGCTTGGCGAGCAGCAGCGTGCGCGGCAGGACCGGCTGCGACAGGGCCATCGCGCCCGTCCCGCGCTCACGCCCGCGCACCCAGACATCGTAGGTCGCGGCCAGCAGCAGCAAGGGCATCAGCACGACGATGACGAAGGCCAGATCGAAGCGGCCGGCGGCCTTGATTGCAGGGTTGTCCACGTGCACCCGGAACGCATCGAAGATGGTGTCGTCGCTGAGCGGCAGCATGCGGCCCGCATAGGGATAGGACTCGGCCTGGCCGATCGACAGCGCACCGAGCGCGCCGGGTGTGAGCACGGGCCGGAACGGTACGCCCTGTGGTTGGGCCGCGAACGGCTGCTCGCCCGGTGCGGCCTTGGCGAACTGCTCGCGCCGGATCTCCATGATCTCTTCGATCTCGGCCGCGACACCAGCCACCGTGGCCGCGCGCTCGGCGCGCCATTGGGCGCCGGTCCAGGCACCGTAGAAGGCGGTCAACGCGAAGGCGAGCAGCAGCCAGGGCAAGGCGCGGTCGCGCGCGGCCAGCCGCAGTTCCTGGGCCAGGATCGGCAGAAACCCGCTCATCGCGGCCGCCCCAGGCGCGCGCCGGCGTGGCTGGCCAGCGCCAGCGCGGCCAGCGCCCAGGCCAGCAGGATTCCCGCATTGGTAGCCTGGCCGCGCCAGATCGCGCCGAGCGTGCGGCGCTCGGGGGCAAAGACCAGGTGGGAGGTCAGCGCGCCCACGTCGGTCAGGTAGGGGCCATCGCCGTCGGGCAGGTGTTGCGCGACATCGGTGTTGAGGGTCTGGATCAGGCGGTAACGGTAGTCCTCGGCCTGGCGCAGGAAGGCCAGGTGGGCGTCGGTGTCGGTCCCGGCGAAGGCCATCGACAGCGGCGCGATGGCCAGCTCCGGCGCCAGCACGGCGGCCATGCGCTGCACGCGCGCCTGGCCGGCGTAGCGCTCGAACAGTTCGGCGTAATGGCGGTTGTAGGTCTGCGTGGAATTGCGCTCGCCGAATTCCAGCGCCAGGCCGGCGAAGTTCACCGGCAGGTCTTCCACCCGGGTCACGCCGTAGCGGCGCAACGTGGCCTCGCGGAAGGCGTCCAGGCGCTGGTCGGCCGGGTCGTGGCCGCTGACGCCGTTGCGGGCTTCATCGGTCACCGCCTTCTCGAATGCGGGCGCGCTCGGCGTGGGGTGCAGGTGCTCGGCCAGCGCCGGCACCAGGCGCGGCGCGATCAGGGTGGAGAGTGCCCAGAAGCAGAGCAGTGCCACCAGTGCGCCGCGCGCAGTGCGGAAGTGCGCGGAAGCCGCCAGCGTCACGCCGACGAACAGCAGCAGATAGGCGAGATAGCCAGCGCCGATGCTCAGCGCCGCCAGATAGTCCTGGACGCCGGCGCCGCCGGCCGCGAGCAGCACGAGACCTGCGCCAGTGAACACCGCCACCAGGACGAACGCCCAGCCACCGAGGGCGAGCAGTTGCCCGGTCATCAACGTGCGCGCAGGCACTCCGGCCGCCAGCTCCTGCAGCAGCAGCTCGCGCGGCCGCTCGCCGGCGAAGGTGGAAAATCCCGCGAGGATGATCACCAGCGGTGCCAGCACCTTGAGCGCCCAGGCCGCGCTGAAGCCGCCGAAGCGCGAAGCCGCGGCGGCGGATTCCGTCGGCCGGTCCCGCGCCGGATTCTGCGAGTGGCCTTCGAGCCTGACCGACACGCCCAGCTGATCGGTCAGGCCGGGATCCAACGCGGCCAGTGGCGACACCGGCGCATAGACATCGCGGCCGAAATGCGCCGCGCCGTGTGGATTGGTGGGGCCCTGGCCGTTCCACAGGTGCGCCGCATCGAGCGCCGCGGCGCTGCGCTCGAGCCCGAGCTGCGCGAACCGGGCGTGCCCGGTCAGCAGGCTGGTCAGCATCACCAGCACGACCAGCACGCTCACCCAGACCAGGCGGCGGTCACGCCAGTGCAGCCGGGTCTGGGTGCCGGCGATGGCCAGCAGGTGACGGGTCGACATCAGTAACGTGCCCGCAGGGTCAGCGTGACGTTCCGGGGATCACCGAAGGTGTTGTAGGTGTTGGGACCGCCGACGCGCGCGTAGTAGGTCTTGTCGAGCAGGTTGTTGACCGATGCGGAGAGCGCGAGTTTCGGCGTGAGCGCGTAGCCGCCATGCAGGCTGAGCAGCGCGTAGGACGGCTGCTCGCGCACGCCCGCGATGCCGCCACCCACGAACAGGCTCTGCGCCTGCAGGCCGGCCGCGATCCAGCCACGATCCCAGCCCACAGCGGCCGGCGTGTACTTGGCGAAGGCCTTGACGGTGTGCTCGGGTTCCCAGTTGTCGATCGGCTGGCCGATCAGGCTCGCATTCTGGTTCTGCACGTGCTCGGTCTCGAGGAACGTGTAGCCGAACGACAGATCGACGCCGCGCGTCGGGCTGCCATTGACCTCGAAGTCGACGCCGCGCACCTCCACCTCGCCCAGCGGGATGAAGAAGCCGGGGTGGGCGGGATCGGCGAAGGGGCGGTTGACGTCGCGCGTGCGGAACGTCGCCAGCGACGCGTTCAATCCGCCGTCGAAGAAAGCCCCCTTGACCCCCACCTCGAACTGCTTGCCCACACGCGGATGGAGCGGCGAACCCGCGCCACCGTCATATTGCAGCGAGGTCTGCGGGATGAAGATGTCGGAGTAACTGCCGTAGACGCTGATGCTCGGGCGCACGTAGTAGACCAGTCCGCCGTACGGCGTGACCACGCCGGTTTCGCGGCCGCGGTTGGCGAATGCGGTCGGGTTGGGATTGGGGGCAATGGTGCGGAATTCGGAATTGAAATCGCTGACGCGCGCGCCGAGCACGGCGGTGAGCCCGTCGACCAGCTCGAAGCGCCCCTGGCCGTAGACCCCGCGCTGGGTGGTGCGCGTGTGTCCGCCGTTGTTGTGCACGAAATCCGGGCGCGGGACCGAGGCGGCGTCCTCGATCGGGATGCCCGAACCCGCTGGTGTGCCGGTGTAGGGCACGTTGGAGATGCCGGTGTTGATGTTCTCGTACAGCTCGTAGCTGTGGCCGAAGGTCAGCGTGTGCTCGCGCCCGAACAGCTGCAGCGGGCCGGAGGCGTAGAGGTCGGTGCCGGTGCGCTCGGTGGTGCCGTCGTTGGTGCGCCGGTTGTAGCTGGCGAAGCGGCCGGTGACGGGATCGAGGCCAATACCAGGCGTGGGATAACCGTCGGTGAAGATCTTCTGCTGGTCGCGGTAGGTGGCCTTGGCGCGCACGACCCAGCGGTTGGCGAACTGGTGGCGCAGGTCGGCGGCGTATTCGATGGTCTCGTATACGTTGAGGTTCCAGTCGGGGTACTGGTTCGTCGAGCGCGGCACGTCGAGGAACTGGTTGTGCAGCGGGTGGCCGGGCAGGTTGTAATTCGCCAGGCCCATGCTCATCGCATCACCCTGGTCGTGCTGGTAGGTCACCATCGCCGAAGCCATGGTGCGGTCGGTGATGTCGAAATCCAGCACGCCGTAGGCGACCACTTTCTCCTGGTGCGAGCGGTCGACGAAGAAGTCGCGCGCCTGGTAGGAGCTGGCGAAGCGACCACGCAGGCGGCCATCGAAGCCCAGAGGCGCGCCCACATCGGCCTCGACGCGATAGTTGTTCCAGGAGCCCGCCGACACCGCGCCGGTCGCGCCGAAGACGCCTGGCGCGCGCTTGCGGATGAAGTTCGCCGTGCCGCTCGGCTGGCCCGAGCCCTTGAAAATGCCGGTCGGGCCGCGCAGGACTTCCACCTGCTCGTAGACGACGAGATCGAATTCCTGCGCCTGGCCGCTATTCCAGGCCGGGATGCCGTCGTAGGCGACATCGAGCAGGTAACCGCGCGACCGGATCTGGCCGATCAGGCCGTCCCAGGTCGTGACATACACACCGGGCACCTGGGCGAGGGCGTCGGTCATCGTCACCAGGTTCTGGTCGAGGATGCGCTGCTGGGTGATCACGCTCACCGTATTGGGTACATCCAGGATCGAGACCGGCTCCTTGCCGCCGATGCTCACCGTCTCGGCGGCGTAGCTCGTCCGCGCGCCTGTCACCCGGATGGTGTCGAGATCCTGCGCCGAGCGGGTCTGGGCCATCGCCGGCAGCGAGAGACCGGTGAGAAGGGCGGCGCCGATCGCGACGGCAAGGATGGTGCGGGGCGTCGCGTTCGAAACGGAGAGAGTGCAGGGCAGCATTGCAAGGCTCGAGAGTGTGAGTGATTCGTTAAGTTATAACATCTCTTTCGCCGTATTCAGAGGGGGCGTGTGGGTGTTGAGCCGGACGGGTGGCGCGCAGATGTGCGAAAGCCAGTGCCCTGGGGCGCGGCGACCGGGCCGCTTGGCCCGATCCCGTGTGGTTAGCCGGGTTCTGCGTTGCGTCATGCCCGGTGACGGATTGCCGCTGCCAGCGCGGGCCCGCGTCTCAGAACGCCTGCCATCGCGTCAGGACTCCGGGGGGATTTCGATACGCCCGCCCGCGGGACGGGCGCCGCGGAGGCCGTCGAACACATGGCGGCACGCCTGGATACGCACGCAGATCCGTACGCTGTCGCACCGCGGACCCGCTGTCTTCAAGCCGCCGTCGACGGCACAGCCGCGCGTGCCGGAACACAGCGCGTTCGAGGACGGGGGCTGCCGGTCATTCGGCAGGGTGCAAGCCGGCGCCTGTCTGCTCAGCCCGGCCGAGCGCAGATGGCTGCGCGCGACTTACCGCCGGATTTCGAGCAGTTCCACCTCGAACACCAGCGAGGCACCCGGCGGTATGGCGTTGCCGGCGCCATTGGCGCCATAGCCCAGCCATGCGGGAATGTGCAGCTCCCGCATGCCGCCCACGCGCATGTCGACCACGCCTTCGTCCCAGCCGCGGATGACGCGGCCCGCGCCCAGTTCGAACACGAAGGGCCGGCCCCGGTCGCGCGAACTGTCGAACTTGGTGCCCCGTGTGTCGGGCGCGTTCCGATCGTAGAGCCAGCCCGTGTAATGCACGGCGATCTCGTCGCCTGCGCGCGCCACTTCGCCGGCGCCCAGGCTCACGTCGATGCGTTCGAGCTCGGCGACATCACCGCCGGTATACGGCGGCGGACCACCGCAGGCGGCGAGCAGCACGAGCAACAGGACGGTGATCGGGCGGAGCGTGCTGCGGATCATGGAAGGTCACCATCGAGGGGGCGACAGGATAGCCGCGGAACCGGAGGCGCGAGCCGGTTCGCGCCTGCAGTGGGGCTGCGTGACCGGCGGCGCCGAGCGCGGGCGGTCAGGATGCTGCGCGCTTGTGCATCGAGGCCACGCCCGGTATTCCCGGCTTGTCCCGTCCTCGTCGATCACGCTGCTAGGATCGGGCGCTCCCCATTGCAACGGAGGCGACATGGACCCGAACCGCTGGTCGAACCGCATCTCCCGCCGCCGTGTGCTGCAGACCCTGGCGCTCGCCGGCGCCGCGGCGGCGCTGCCATTGAGTTTCGCAGCCACCACGCCGCCCGCGCGCCGCCTCGGCGTCGCGCTTGTCGGGCTGGGCGGTTACAGCCGGGATCTGCTCGCCCCCGCCCTGCAACTCACCCGACACTGCCGCCTCGCGGGTGTGGTCACCGGCTCGCCGGAGAAGGTGCCGGTGTGGCAGGAGACGTACGGCATTCCCGATGCCAACGTCTACAGCTATGACGATTTCCGCCGCATCGCCGATAACCCGGACATCGACGTCGTCTACATCGTCACGCCCAACCATCTGCACAAGCCATTGACCCTCGCCGCGGCCAACGCCGGCAAACACGTCTGGTGCGAAAAGCCGATGGCGATGGATGCGCGCGAAGCCGAGGCGATGGTCCAGGCCTGCCGCGACAACCGGGTGCAGCTTGCCATCGGCTACCGCATGCAGCACGAGCCGAACACGCAGCGCTTCATGGCGATGGCGCAGCAGCGTCCCTTCGGACGCATCGTGCAGCTGCGCGCCGATGCCGGCTGGTTCGGCTGGCGGCAGGGCGCGGACGATGCCTGGCGGCTCGATGCTGCACGCGGCGGCGGCGCGATGTACGACATGGGCGTGTATTGCGTGAACGCTGCGCGCTACGCAACCGGGCTCGAGCCCGTGGCCGTGCGCGCCTGGGACGAGACCGCGCGTGGCGAGATCTTCCGCGGCGTCGACGAGACCATGCGCTTCACTCTCGAATTTCCGGATGACATCGTCGCCCAGTGCGTCACCAGCTTCGGGCGCAACCTCAACACGCTGCATGTCGACTGCGAACGCGGCTGGTACGAGCTGTCGCCGTTCCAGGCCTACGACGGCAACGTGGGCCGTGCCAGTGACGGGACGCGGTTCACTGCGCAGCTTGGCGAAAAGCCGCGCATGCAGGCCGAACAGATGGACCAGGACGCACGCACCATCCTCGAAGGTCGAGCGCGGCGTGCGCCCGGCGAGGAAGGCCTGCGCGACATGCGCGTGCTCGATGCGGTCTTCGCATCGGTGCGCGACGGCAACGCGCGTGTACGTATCGCGGACTAGCACGTTGTCGACGCCGGGTTGAAGCAACCGGCGCCGCGGCGTGGCGCGGGCGGCGGATGTCTATGCATCGCCGAGCGATGAGAATTCTGTAGGCGGCGATCGAGGCGTCAGCAGGTGCGGCCATGCGAGCCGGTCGGCGCACTTGCATCGACCGATGCATCGCTGCAGACCAGAGCGTTCGCAGATGCCACCGCAGGGCGACGCGGTGTAGACGGACTGCGTGCAATGCGCATGCGGTCGTCCACTCGCGTGCCTGCGGTGCCAGCGTTCGCGCAGCGGGCCATTTGCAGGGCGCGTGGCCTGCAGGCGTCACGAAATCTCCAAAGAAAAGCTGAATTGGACGTTCGCGCGGGAAGCGCGCGAAGCCAGCGTCGCAGGCGATTTCCGGGTCCGGTGTGTTTGTTGCGCTGCACGGTGACAAGGGCATGACAGCGCTGTACATCTGCAGCCGTGGGGTGTTAGCGCTATCACGTTGTGGCAGCAGACAGGGGCGGTCAGCGGGTCCGAAAGTGCGGCATGGCCAGGCGCGTCCGGCCGTGGCGCCATGCACTACGGAACCGTTGCCGGTGCAGCCAGGGCGACAGGCGCGGGGATGGGACGAGGGCAGCACGCTTCGAACCCGTTGCGGACGACGATCCAGTGCGTCCGGGAAAACACTCTGAGGACATGTGCCTGCCGGCGCGCGCGTTTGCGCGATTGCATGCAGGCACTGGTGAGTGATGTGAGTGCCGTGGGCAGCCTGCCCGCGGTCGTTCGAATCCCGGTGCCGAGGACGTCCCGATGAACCAGAAGTTCAAGCGTTTGAAGTCGACCGCAATGTTCACTTTCGTGGGCGGCGTGCTGATCATCAACCCCGCCTTCGCGCAGCAGGCGCAACCCGCGCCGGTCGGCCAGAGCGCACCTGCCGAGCGGACCAGCGGACAGGCCGATGCGACGGAGCTCGATGCCGTCGTCGTTACCGCGCTGCGCAGCAGCCTCAACCAGTCGATGGAAACCAAGCGCGATTCCGCCGGCGTGGTGGATGCGATCAGCGCCGAGGACATCGGCAAGTTTCCCGATACCAATCTGGCCGAATCGCTGCAGCGCATCACCGGCATCTCGATCGAGCGCCGCGACGGCGAAGGTGCGCAGGTCACCGCACGCGGCTTCGGGCCGCAGTTCAACATGGTCACGCTCAACGGCCGCCAGGTGCCCGGCGCCGATGCCTTCGGCGCCTCGGGCCAAGTGGCGATCGGCGGTGTGGACGGCGGCACCCGCGCGTTCAACTTCGCGCAGCTGTCCGCCGAAGCGATCAGCGGGATCGAGGTCTACAAGACCAGCCAGGCCCACGTGCCCAGCGGCGGCATCGGCGCGACGATCAACATCCTCACCGACCGGCCGTTCAACCACTCGGGCGTCGTCGCCAGTGCAGGTGCCAAGGTCGTCTCCGATCGCAGCCAGCCGTTCGAGAACGATCTGACGCCCGAGCTGTCCGGCATTTTCAGCTACACCAATCCGGACAAGACCTTCGGCGTGGGCCTGAGCACCAGCTACCAGAAGCGCAAGGGCGGCTCGGTGCAGGCCACCAACAACTACTGGAACATCCAGCCCTGGACGGGCTCGATGCCGGGCAGTCCGGCAGTCATCAATGCGCCGGCCGTCGGCGAGCTCTACGCGCGCCCCAACGACCTGCGCTACGCGTTCTCCGAGTTCGAGCGCGAACGCGTCAACGGCCAGGCCGTCGTGCAGTTCGCGCCGACCGACAGCGTGACGCTGACGCTGGACTACACCTATTCGACGAACGAAATCACCGAGAACCGCGGCGAGCAGGGCATGTGGTTGCAGAACAGCGACTACACCAACATCGAGTTCGACACCTCCGGCGCGGTGGCCACGCCGACCTACATCCGCGAGATCGCCGGCACCAAGGACTTCGGACTCGAGCAGCAGCGCAGCATGCAGGAATACAAGCTCGGCTCGCTGGGCTTCAACGCGGTGTGGGATGTCAGCAACGATTTCCGCCTGAGCTTCGACGCTCACAACTCCAAGACCGAAAGCCGGCCCAATGACCCGCTGACCGGCGGCGGCTCGATCTTCATGAGCATCGCCGGCACCAACAACTGCACGAGCGGCCCGCATTGCGGCGGCTCGTGGGTGCAGGAACTGTTCTTCAACAACGGCATGCCGGTCGGCACGCAGACCTGGTATCCCTCGACCGCGGATGCGATCGCGCGCACCAATGGTGTCGTCAATCCGGGCTTCGTGGCCGGCGAGATCGGCAGCCAAGTGCTGCGGGTCAATGCGCAGACCCAGGTCAGCGAGATCAAGCAGGGCCGGGTCGACGGCGAATGGAGCTTCGACCAGGGGCGCTTCCAGTTCGGCGTGGACAGCAACAAGGTCACGACCCATCGCCTACAGGCGGCCGAAGCCTATTCGGCCCTCGGCGACTGGAGCGTGGCTAACGTCGATGCCGACGTGGCCGGCGGCCTGATGAACTTCCTGCAGCCGGTCAATATCGTCGGCCTGTTCGACGACTACTCGATCGGCAGCTGGCCGGCGTGGCGTGGCGATGCCGGGGCGCTCGCGCAGTGGGCGGCGGGCCAGTATGGCGTGGGCCTGGGCGTGAGCCCGCAGAACGCGGCCGACAATCGTGTCGAGGAGAAGACCAACGCGGCCTACATGCAGCTCTCGCTCGAGGGCGAACTCGGCGGCATGCGCACCAACACCCGCATCGGCGTGCGTTACGAGACCACCGACATCGTCTCGACCTCGGTCATCGCAATTCCCGAGGCGATCGAGTGGCAGTCCAACAATGACTTCCGCATCGTGTTGTCCGACGAGCTGCAGCCCTTCAGCGAAAGTTCGAGCTACAGCTACATCCTGCCGAATCTCGATTTCAGTCTCGATTTCACCGATCAGCTGAAGGGTCGTGCCTCGTTCGGCAAGAGCATCGCGCGCGCGCCCTACGGCAACCTCTATTCGGGCCCGGGTGCCCAGCAGCCGACGGGCTCGGTGCTGCTGGATCCTTCGGTCCGCGCGCAAGGCAACTCACAAAACCCGAGCCTCAAGCCCCTGGAATCGGATAATTTTGATCTGGCGCTGGAGTGGTACTTCGCCAATGCGAGCTACGTCTCGGCGACGTACTGGACGAAGTCGGTCAACAACTTCATCGGCAACACCATCAGCCAGGAGTCGCTGTACGGGCTGCGCGATCCGACCTCGGGCCCGGATGCCCAGGCCGCGCTGGCCTTCCTGCTGAGTCCGGCGTGCGCGGCGCAGGTGGGCGCGGCCAACGCGTCGGCGTGTTCCGGCAACGACACCTCGCTGTTCAGTGCGCTGGCCTTGCTGCGCAACGACCCGGCCGGCCTCGGCGCGTTCGACGGCACCGGCGCGCAGGCGCTCGCGCTGGAGGCGGCCTACGACCTCTACGGCAACGCCAGCGACCCGCTGTACCAGTTCAACGTCAGCCAGCCGATCAACCAGAGCGCGGCCACGCTGCGCGGCTGGGAGCTGGGCGGCCAGTACTTCTTCGGCGAAAGTGGCTTCGGCATCCTCGCCAACTACACGATCGTCAGCGGCGACGTGGGCTACAACAATGCGGGCGATCCGAACATCGACCAGTTCGCACTGACCGGCCTCAGCGACACCGCCAATGCGGTCTTCATGTACGAGAAGTTCGGCTGGACTGTGCGTCTGGCCTGGAACTGGCGCGACGAGTATCTGATTCTCGCCAATCAGGGCAACAGCAAGAATCCCTACTACGTGGAGGCCTACGACCAGTGGGATCTCAGCGTGAACTACGCGCTCAACCAGCATTGGTCGTTCGGATTCGAGGCGATCAACCTGACCGGCGAGGACGTGCGCTGGCATGCCCGGACCGACCAGCAGATCGTCAAGCTGTCCGACCAGAGTCCGCGCTACATGCTGGGCGTGCGTTACAAGTTCTGATCGCGACGACACCTCCCCCAAGGACGTTGCCCGACGGGGCCGCTGCAGGCGCAGCGGTCGCGTTCGATGTGGCGCGATAGGTACGATGAAACGATGAACCGGCCGGATGTGGCCGGTAGTATCTGGCCAGCGCTCGCCTGCATTTGCGGCGACGCTGCAGCCTGGAGAGGTGATGGCCCGCTACGAACTGCTCAACAATGTGGCGCACAAGGATCTGCGCGTCGCCACCGGTTTCGGCGCCCGCTTCGGCGACGACGTGGGCATGGTGCCGGCGTTTCCCAGCGAGTACGCCGAGCTGCAGCGCGAGTATCCGATCTTCTTCCGCAAGGACGCCGACGGGCAATGGATGTCGGTGGCGCTGCTGGGATTCGAGCAGCGCGAAAACCTGTACCTGCAGGATGGGCGCTGGAATGCCGCCTATCTGCCGGGTGCCGCGGCGAAAGGGCCGTTCCTGATCGGTTTCCAGGAACAGCGCATCGACGGTGAGCTGCGGCAGGAGCCGGTGATCCACGTCGATGTCGAGCATCCGCGCGTCAACACTGTCGAGGGTGAGAGGGTGTTCCTGCCGCAGGGCGGCAATAGTCCCTATCTCGATCACATTGCCGGCATCCTGCGCGGCATCCGCGACGGCACGACGTTCGGCGCGGAGATGTTCGCGGCCTTCGATGCGCTGGGCCTGATCCAGCCGGTGCAGCTGGCGGTGGAACTGGACGAGCGCCATCGCGTTGACGTCAGCGGTCTGCACAGCATCGACCGCGACACGTTGGCGGCGTTGGACGGTCCGGCGCTGGAACGCATGAACCGCGCCGGTTATCTGGAAGGCGCGTATCTGGTGCTGGCGTCGCTGCACAACGTGCGGCGGCTGATGGCCGAGAAGCAGCGCCGCCTGCGCGCGCACGACGCGACGTTGTCCGACGGTCGGGGCTGATCGCGTGGACGTGATGCGCAGCATCGATGTCCGCAATGCGGCCGACGTGCCGCTCGACGTATTGCTGGCCGACGGCGTGCCTGTACTGCTCAAGGGCGTGGCGTCCGACTGGGGACTGGTGCATGCGGGGCGCGCTTCGACCGCGGATGCGATGTCGTATCTGCGTGGGTTCGATGCGGGCCGTCCGGTGCCGTATTCGTACGGCGCGCCTTCGATCCGCGGCCGGCCTTTCTACAACGACGAGTTCACCGCGTTGAATGTCGAAGTCCGGCGCGGTGGGCTGGGGGACGTGCTCGACGCGATCGCGCAGCATCTCGACGACGCGTCGCCGCCGACCTATTACCTCGCCTCGTTGCCGGTGGCGGGCGCACTGCCGGGTTTCGTCGCCGACAACGATCTGGGGCTGGCCGCGCGCGGCATCGAGGTGCCACCGAGTATCTGGATCGGCAACCGTGTGGTGGCGTCCTGCCATTTCGATGCGCCCGAGAACCTGGCCGTCTGCGCGGTAGGCAAACGCGAGTTCACGCTGTTTCCGCCGGAGCAGATCGACAACCTCTATCCCGGTCCGCTGGATCCGACGCCGGGCGGGCAGGTCGTCAGCCTGGTCGATTTCGCCGCGCCGGATTTCGCGCGCTTTCCGCGCTTCCGCGACGCACTGGCGACGGCGCAGACCGCCACGCTCGAACCGGGCGATGCGATCTTCATTCCCGGCATGTGGTGGCACCACGTGCGCAGCGTCGAACCCTTCAACGTGCTGGTCAACTACTGGTGGCGCCGCTCGCCGGCATTCCTGTCCTCGCCATTGCCCGCGCTGCACCACGCGCTGTGGACAGTGCGGGACCTGCCCGAGCGCGAGAAGCAGGCGTGGGCGAAGGTCTTTGACTACTACGTCTTCGGCCCGAAGGCGCGTGCCGGCGAACATCTGCCGGAGCAGGCACGTGATGTCCTGGGGCCGATCGACGACACGCGGGCGCGGCGCATCCGCGCCATGCTGATCGGTTGGCTGAACCGCTGAGAGGAGCGCATACGACATGGACCACGCCGAGACACCGCCCGGCACGATCCGCAAGGTGATCATCGCCGGCGGCGGCACGGCCGGCTGGCTGGCAGCCTGCGCACTCGCGCACCAGTTCCGCGAGCGGCTGGACATCACCCTGGTGGAATCGGAGCAGATCGGCACGGTCGGCGTGGGCGAATCCACGGTGCCGCCGATCCGCACCTTCCACCGCTTCCTGCAGATCGACGAGCAGGAATTCCTGCGCGCCGTCGCCGGCACGTTCAAGCTGTCGATCTCGTTCGAGGACTGGTGCCGGCCGGGGGACCGCTACATCCACCCGTTCGGCGTCACCGGGCAAGGCACCTGGGCGGCGGCCTTTCATCACTTCTGGCTCGACAGCCGGCGCCGCGGCATGGCCTCGGACCTCGGCGACTTCTGCCTGGAGAGCGTCGCGTCACGCGGCGACCGGTTCGCGCTCGGCACCGATCCGCAGGTCAATTACGCCTACCACCTTGATGCTGGCCTGTACGCGAAGTTCCTGCGCCGGATCGCCGAGCGGCACGGGCTCAAGCGTGTCGAAGGCAAGATCCGCGAGGTCAGCCGGCATGCGCACAGCGGCGATGTCGAGGCACTGATGCTGGAAGACGGGCAGCGGCTCGAGGGCGACCTGTTCATCGACTGCACCGGCTTTCGCGGCCTGTTGATCGAGCAGACCCTGCAGACCGGCTACGAGGACTGGAGCCACTGGCTGCCGAGCGACCGCGCCGTCGCCGTGCAGACCGAATCGGACGGCGCGCCGGTGCCGTACACGCGCGCGATCGCACACGAGGCGGGTTGGCGCTGGCAGATCCCGCTGCAACACCGCGTGGGCAACGGACTGGTGTATTCCAGCCTCTACATGTCCGACGACGAGGCGCACGCGAAGCTGTTGCGTGACGTCGGCGCGCCACCGTTGAAGGCACCATTCCTCGTGCCGTTCCGCACCGGGCGCCGGCGCAAGGCCTGGCACCGCAATGTGGTGTCGCTGGGTCTGGCGAGCGGATTCATCGAGCCGCTGGAATCGACCAGCCTGCATCTGGCGATCAGCGCCGTGGTACGTCTGGTCCAGCTGTTTCCGTTCGACGGCATCGCGCCGGCGCTGGTGGAGCGCTTCAACGACGTCAGTCGCGAGGAAATGGAACACGTGCGGGATTTCATCGTCCTGCACTACCACGCGACGCAACGCGACGAACCGATGTGGGTAGCGTGCCGCGAGATGGCGTTGCCGGAATCGCTGGACATCCGCCTGCGCGCCTGGCGCGAGCGCGCGCATGCCTGGCAACACGCAGACGAACTGTTCCGGGTCGATTCCTGGACCCACGTGCTGTTGGGGCAGGGCATCGCGCCCGGCCCGCCGCATCCGCTGGCACGGGCGCTGGCCGACGATGATCTGCGCCGCCTGCTACACGGTATCCAGACGCCCATCACGCGCGCGGTCGAACGGATGCCATCGCAGCAGGCCTTCATCGAGCGCTATTGCAAGGCCGGGCCCGAGGTCTGGGGCACGCGCGCCGCACTGCCGTAACCGACAACGCCGCAGGCACGCGCATGCTGCACGACCTGTTCGGCGGTGACTGGGGCGGCACGGTGTTCCAAGGACGGTCTGAATAACTGCCGTCATCCCCGCCTGCCCGGACATGCGGCCATTGAAAGCCGCGGAAATGACGGCCAAAAGCGGACGTGTTCAGACCTTCCCTGACGGCATCGCTGCGCCGGTTTCGAAACCATCGACGCAAGCCGCATGCGACCTATTTCACCTGTCTTGCAGAGGCGCGGCGGCGCGAGCTTGCAGGCAGGGTTCTCTCGCATGGTCCCGTACGCCCCATCGAACGGGTCTCCGGTCGCCCGGCGTCTGTCCAATGGATACGCAAAGGCCCCGCATGCGCGGGGCCTTCGATTGCGTGCCATGACGGCGCTGTGCCGATCCCGCCTGATTCCGCACCAAAGCGACGATCAGGCGCGCGGATGCAGGTCAGTATCCGCGCTGCTTCTCGATCCGCGAATCCAGCATGACCTTGAGCTTGTCGCAGGCGCCGCGGATTGCTTTCTCCGTGTCCTCGGCATCGTGGCTCGCACCCACCGGATCATCGTTTTGCATACGCGCTTCCAGTGCGCAACGCCGATCGTTCGGGCCACCTTTGACGGAATTGTGATCGGAGAGGAACACCTCGATCCGGCTCAGTCGCGGAAAGAAGCGGCCCAGATGTTGCTCGATCATCGCGTTCACCCGCGACTCCAGCGCTTCATTGCCATCGACGTGGTTGTCGGTATTCAACTGGATCTTCAAAGCGGAACTCCTGCATTGCGGAACATAAGTCTGGCATTAGCCTAACTGCTCGCACCCCGGTGGCTGCGTGAAGCGGCCGGCTGTCCGCGCGACCCAGGCTGTGTTGCGAACGCACGCTGGGGGATTGATGCGCGCAGTGCTTGCGGGTACGGGCGGCAGGGCTTCCCTCCGAGGATCGAACGCTCCGCGCTCAGTCATGTGCGGTATCGAGGTCACGCTGGAACCCGTGCCCGGCACGCGCCGGGGACGTGCTGCCAGGCGGGCCGCATCGACCTCCGCATTCGTTGAACTGCCGGGCCCGCACCGAGCCGGACGTGGTACACGGCGAAGGACAGCCATGCGGACGGGGTACTCTGTTGCCGCCGTCGCGACGCGGCACTTGGGAGGCGCACCGTGGACTGGCTCGGCTTTGCGCTTGCCGTGTTGCTGGTGGAAATCACCCCCGGACCCAACATGGCCTGGCTGATCTCGCTGACGCTGGCCGACGGACGGCGCGCGGGGCTGCTGGCGACGGCCGGCGTGGCCATCGGCCTGGCGCTCAACGCTGCGTTGTCCAGCCTGGGGCTCAGCGCACTGCTGGTGAATGTCCCCGCGATCACCACCTGGGTCGGCGTCGGCGCAGGCCTGATGATGCTCTGGCTGGCCTGGCGCGGTTGGCAGGCGACGACCGATTCGTCCTCGGCCGTCGTGGCGGGACGCGCAACGCATCGTGTCCTGTGGGCGGGTGTGGCGATCAATCTGCTCAACGCCAAGGCTGCGTTGTTCTTTCTCACCGTGGTGCCGAGGTTCCTGTCCGGGCCGGACGCGCCGTTGCGCGAGATTCTGTTGCTTGGCCTGATCAGCGTGGGCGTGGCGACGCTGGTGCATCTGGGACTGGTACTCTGCGCCGGACGCCTGCGGGACGTGCTCACCCGTCCGGATCGAGTGGGCCCGGTGAGGCGCGTGCTGGCGCTGGGCATGGTCGGCGTTGCCTGCTGGTTCTTCTATTCGGCGCTCGGATGATCCGGCGCCGATCAAAGGACTCGATTCGCGGGTGGGCGCGCCGTGGTCATTGAGTTGGTACCCAGTTCGGCTGCGACGCGACAGGCAGTCAGGCCCTCCACGCAGCACGCCTGCAGGCCGCGAGCACTGCTTTCAGCGGAGCTCCGGAGTGCGCCACATCGTCCGGTGCCGCCGCAAGTCCCTGCGACTTCCGGCATGTGCGTTCGGGGTTATGCCATCAGTAGTTTGAAAGCTGGTCCTTCGAAGGGAGATCCCATGTTCCGCAAGCCGTTCTACGCTGCGCTCCTGTGCTGCACCGCCGCTTTCGTCGGCAATGCCGATGCCGTCGAACCTGCGTCCGAGCGGGCCAAGGTGATGTTGATCGGCGTCTTCCACTTCGCGAACCCCGGGCTGGACGTTGTGAAGTCGGATGTCATCGACGTCACGACCGAAGAGAACCAGGCCTATCTGTCGGGTCTGGCAACGCGCCTGGCGGCGTTTTCGCCGACCGATGTGCTGGTGGAATGCCTGCCACGGGAACAGGCCGAACATGACGCCGCGTATGCCGCCTGGCGCGATGGGACCGGAGCGCTGGAGGCCGACGAGACGCAACAGATCGGATTCCGCGTGGCGAAGGCGGCGGGTCTCGATGGCGTGACGTGCTTCGACGAAGGCGACGTGCACTGGAACGGTGGACCTTTGTTCGAGTACGTCGCTGCGCACGACCCCGAGCGCAAGGCCACGATGGATGCGGTCTTCGCTTCGCTGTCGGCGCGCACGACCCGAGAGCAGACCACGCTGCCCCTGCCGGAACTGTTGCGTCTGACCAACGACCCGGCGCGCGATCGCGAGAACAAGGATCTCTACATCGTCACGAATGCCGTCGATGCCGGCGGCAGCTTCGTCGGCGCCGACGCATCGGCGAGCTGGTGGCATCGCAACTTCCGCATGTACGCCAATGTGCAGAAGGCCGCGGCGCCTGGCCGTCGCGTGCTGGTGATCGCCGGCGCCGGACACACGGCGATCCTTCGCGATCTGCTCGAGATCGATGGGCAGCGCGATGCGGAAGACGTCAACGCGTACCTGTTGCCCTGATGCCTGCGGCGCAGACGCCTGGGCGCGCCTCGATCAGGCCGCGTTGCCGCGCGTCACACGGCGCTTGACGGCATACATCTCGCGGTCGGCATGGGCGAGCAGGGTCGCCGCGTCGCTGCCATCGACGGGGAAACACGCAATGCCGATGCTCGCGTCGAGCTGGAAGGGCCGGTCCGACAGCCGGTAGACCAGGCGCAGCTGGCCGCGCAGGGTGTCGGCCACCTGTCGGGCGGCGGCCGCGTCGCGGCAGGCAGGCAGCAGGATCACGAATTCGTCGCCGCCGACCCGCGCGGCCACGTCGCCGTGCCGCAGCGACTGGGTCAGACGTGTCGCGACGTCCTGCAGGAGGCGGTCGCCCGCGTCGTGCCCGCCCAGGTCGTTGGCGGTCTTGAAGCCATCCAGATCGACGTAGAGCAGGGCGAGGCCGTCACCGGACGCGCGGGCCTGCGCGAGTGCCTGTTCCAGCGTCTGCTGCAGGCGGTAACGGTTGGGCAGTCCGGTCAGCACATCGTGGGCGGCGAGGTGTTCCAACTCGCGCTCGACCCGGCGCAACTCGGTCACCTCGCGTCCCACGCCGATACGCACGCCATGCGCCGGATGCCAGTTGGCCGACCATTGCATGTCCACCGCATGGCCCTCGCGGTGCAGGTAGCGGTTGCGGAAATGCCGCTGGGCCATGCCCTCCATCACTTGCGCGGCCTGCTGCCTGGTGTCGCTGCGATCGTCGGGATGGATGAAGTCGAAGGCCTGTCGGCCCAGCACGTCCGCAGGCCGATAGCCGAGGATCCGCTCGAAGCCGGCGCTCACGAACAGATAGCGACCCTCCTGGTCGACCACGCAGACGGCATCGGGCAACAGGTCGAGGATGTCGGCGGGAATCGGCAGGTTCGGAGTCATCGCGGGTGGGCAGCGAGGCGGGTGAGCCACGGTTGTCAGAGTGCCAGAGTACGCGCGGCAATGGGACGCATCGCACATGTCTCGACTGCTGTCGCTCAGTCCGACGCGAGCGTTCGAAGTGTTGAGGATGCGTCTGGACAGCCGTAGCGGTGGTCCAGCGCGCCGCGCGTTCGGGATCGCTCCGCCAGGTGGCGAAGGCGCTTCGGCACTGTGACTGGCGTCGCAGGGTGTCGCAGATCGCCTGGCGTGGATCCGCACTTTTCGGGTTCGTGCGTTGCGTTCCGGCACCGGTCGATCGCGGGCCGCGTATCCTGTGCGCCGCGCGCGCTGCAGGCGTGCGCGGATCAGAACCGAGGATGCGGAAGATGGCCCGAATGAAGCGCGACCCGACCCGGGAGCGGAACCTGACACACGATTACGCCAAGTGGCTGCTGACCGAGAAGCGCGAGCGGAACGATGCCAACGGCAAGCTGTTCGCGCGCACGCACACCACACGCGGGCGCCGCTTCCACGGCTACAACGAGGAAGAGGTCTGCAAGATCATCGGCGTGGATTACTACGGCTGATGACCATACGTCTGCGTGTCGGCCTGCTGGCCTGCCTGATGCTGCTGCCCGTCGCGCTCAGCGCGGCGCGCGAGCGCCACGCCGTGGCGGGTGCGTCGTGCGGCGGCTATCCGCGCCTTTCCATCGACACGATGCGTGGCATGTGTGCGGGGCTGGTGGTCGGGCCGACGACGGCCGATCCGGCGCGCGCGCTCCGGCTGCCGCGCTCGCTGTTGCAGCTCGACGCCGACACCTGGTTGGTCACCGATCTGGGCGCCTGGGACGGTACCCGCGGCGCGGTCTGGCGGTTGCGCACCGACGAAGACGGCGCGGTCGACGTGCAGCGTGTGCTCGACGGCCTGCATCTGCCGCACGCGATCGCGCGTGGTCCGGATGGGCATGTGTATGTCGGCGAGATGAGCCGCATCTTCCGCTTCGACCCCGACGCGCAGACGCCGGCTGACACGGTGGAGGCGGTGGTCGACACCCTGCCTGACAACCGCCTGCACGCGCATCGCCATCCGCTGTCGAAGTTCGTGTTTCTGCCGAACGGCGACCTGCTGGTCAACGTCGGCGCGCCGAGCGACCAGTGCACGGGTGCAGATGCGCGCACCGAATCCGGCCAGTGCGCAGAGAGCGAAGGCGCCGAGGATGCCGCAAGCCTGCGCCGATACCGCTACGACGGCGAGGGCCGCTGGTCGGCAGACCACGACGTCTTCGCCCGCGGACTGCGCAATTCACTGGCACTGGCGGTGCATCCATCGGGCACCGTGCTGCAGGGCGAGAACAGCTACGACTTCGACAGCCGCTGGTCGCCGTTCGAGGAACTCAACATCATTGAGGCGGGCGGCCATTACGGCTGGCCCTACTGCGCCGACGCCGCGCAGGCCACGCCCGGCTGGCGCGACAAGGCCGACTGGTGCCGCAGCGATGCACACGCCGCGCCCGCGCTGTTGCTGCCGCCGCATGCCGCGCCGCTGGACATGCTGTGGTACGACGGCGCGATGTTTCCTGCATTGCAGGGGCGCCTGCTGATGACGTGGCATGGACACCGCTCGGTCGGCGGCCGCATCGCGAGCTTCGCGGTCGACGCGCGCGGCGTGCCGCTGGCGGATCCGAATCCGCGGTTCCCGGTCTACGGCCAAGGCATGCGTGCCTATGGCGCCGGTCCCGCGGCGACGCCGGTGATGCTGACGCCTGGCTGGGGCCTCGAGCGCGGTGTGCGACCGCAGGGCTCGCCGGTCGGTCTGGCGGTCGCGGACGATGGCGCCATCTGGGCCACGGACGATCGCGCAGGGCTGGTGATCCGGTTCGCCAAGGACGAGTGAGCGAGGCGGGCGCGCGACGGATGCCCGATCCGGTTCCGCGACGTCACGGGCCGGCACGCCTCCGATGCCGGCCTCGCGCTGACCTGACTGCCGGGGTTTGTCGGAACCGGTCGCTCTGCACCGGGCGCAGCGCACGGCGCGCGTCGTCGGGCCGATGACAGCGACGCGAGGCTATACGCCGGCGCGCGATTCCAGCAGGCTGCGCAGGCTCCGGATCTCGTCGCGCAGGGCGCGCACTTCGGCGTGCACATCGGCCTCGATGTGGACCTGGGTGCGGTCCAGCGCATCCAGCGTGTCGGCATGCTCCGCTTGAG
The DNA here is from genome assembly GCF_031456825.1 of Luteimonas sp. 3794. Classification (NCBI taxonomy): domain Bacteria; kingdom Pseudomonadati; phylum Pseudomonadota; class Gammaproteobacteria; order Lysobacterales; family Lysobacteraceae; genus Luteimonas; species Luteimonas sp. 3794. Next base: position 74,937 of record NZ_JAVDVJ010000002.1, read on the forward strand.
ACACCGTCTGCATCGCATCCACGATCACGCCGATGAAGAGATTGAGCATGGTGAACGTGGCAAGCAGAATGAACGGAATGAAGAACGCCCAGGCATAGGGGAACTCTTCCATGACCGGTCGCGAGATGCCCATCGACCAGCTTTCCAGCGTCATGATCTGGAACAGCGAGTAGAACGAACGCCCGAGATTGCCAAACCAGTCGGGGAACGCAGCGCCGAACAGATTGGTCGCGATCACCGCGCAGACGTAGTAGATCAGCACCAGCACCATGCCGATCGACAGCAGGCCAGGCACCGCACCGAGCAGCGCGCCCACCACCCGGCGCATCGACGGCACGATGGTCAGCACGCGCAGGACACGCAACACCCGCAGCGCACGCAGCACCGAGAACGGCCCGGACGCCGGCACCAGCGCAATCGTGACCACCGCGAAGTCGAACAGGCTCCAGGGGTCGCGAAAGAAGCGCGCACGGTGCACGAAGAGTCGGACCAGGATTTCCGCGACGAAGATCGACAGGATCGCGCGGTCGGCCAGGCGGATCAGATCGCCGTATGCGGCCACGATCCGGGGCGATGTTTCCATACCGAGCAGGACGGCATTGATGACGATCAGCGTCAGGATGACAGTCTGCACCCGGGGGTGCGCAATGAAGGCGTGCAGATGAGCGCGCAGGCCTCGGTGTTCGGAAACAGGGGTGTCGCGCATGGAAACTCCGGGGAGGGGGCGTCACGCGACCCGGCGCAGCCGGTCGAGCTTGGCTGCGCAAAAGGGACGCGAAACCCGGAATGCTATCTGCCGGCAGCTGTCCGCGCAGCAACTGGATGCGCCGCCTCCGCTCGCGCCACCGGTCGCTAGACTGGTGGGGACACGCCGCAGCCTGGAAGGTCGAGATCCCGTCATCTGCAGACGCGCGGCGGCGGATGGATTCGCCTGTGACGCCAAGGGCGTCTCAGTCGGCGCTTTGCCACGCGATGTAACGCCGTCGCCAGCTCTTTGCCAGCGCACGGGGCGGATCCGCGTAGAGCGGCGCGCCCAGCGCACCTGCGCGTGTCGCCAGTGTGCGCTGCCGTGCTCCGATGGCGGTCTCCAGCGCGGCGGCCGCGTCGGACGGGACATCGGCCATCGCGCGCACGTGCGCGGCCAGGACGGCGAGGTCGTGATGCTGGCCGAGCACCTCGCCCAGTGCCGCGGCGCAGGCCTGCGTCGCGCGCATCGGACCGGGCCAGATCGGCTGCAGCAGGCGCAGATGGAAGGCGTGGTCCTTGGTGCGTTTGCGCCAGTCGTGAAAGGCGTCGTCGTCGGCCTTGTCGCAGGCCGCGCGCATCGCCTTGCGGGCGCGTCGGTAACTCGACTTCAGCCCGGTCCCGAACGCGTCGAAGCCGTCTTCGGCAAGTCGCCATGTGTCGATCCGCACCAAGGCGTCGCGCAGCGTACCGCGCGTCTCGTTCAGCAGATCTTCGGGATCGTGGGCCGTGGCGATTGCCTGTCGCTGCCGCGCGAGTTCCTGCCGCACGGGCGCCCAGTCGTTGGATCGGGTGGTGGACGTTGCAACGACATCGTCGAAGGTTTCAAGGCGCACGCCGGCATCGCGCTGCGGCCCGAGCGGCGCCGCGATTCCGCGGAATGCGGCGTTCTCCGTGCGGTAATCCTCAAAGCCGGGACGCACCAGGCGCAGCAGGCCGCGGATCTTCTTGATGCGCTTGCGGACATCGTGGATGGCCTCCGCGCGATCGACAGCAGCCGCGTCGATACTGCGAATCGCAGCCTGCACCTGGTCGCGCGCGATGCGACGCAATGAAGCCTGCGCTTTGGAATCCTTGCGTCTGATGCGATACGCCATGCTGTCCTCCCGCCGAGTAGGACGGAGGTCTAACACCTTCCGCGTGAGCGCACTGGAACGCGGCGATGCGCATGACCTCCGCTACGACGCACCGCCGTCCGCGTCGTCGGGTGTCGGGCTCGCCACCCGCTGCACGCGCGCACGGTAGGCGCGGACGTTGTCGCCCTGGATGCGCGTCGCCTGCGTTCCGGTGATCTTGCGGATCTTGACGTCGCTGCCGGTCACCGGCTTGGCGTCGATATCCGTCTCGCGCTCGAACGCGTGCGACTTGTCGGTGTTGCGATAGAAACGGTACAGCGCCCAGTACAGCGCAGTCGCGCCGGACGGGCCGACGAGCAGCAGCCAGAGTCCACTTTCGTCGCTCATGACATGCCCACCAGAATCATGATTGCAATGCCCTCGAGAACGGTGCCCACGGTCAGCGCGGCCAGCAGCAGTTTCCACTGCTGCACCGGCACGCTGCCCATGGTTTCGCCGGTCCGGCCGTTGACCGCGATGTAATGCAGCAGGCCGCCGTTCTTGCCTGGCTGGTGATACGAATACAGCCACACCGGCAGATACATCGAGACCCAGCGCGTGCCATGGACGTCGAGTCGTTCCTGTTCCCAGCGCACGCCGCGGTCGTAGCGGCGCGTCGAGGCTTCGACCTGCGCACGGGCGATCGACAGCAGCTGGTCTTCCAGGCGCGGCCGAAGGTGCTCCACGTTGCTGTTGCGCTTTTCGGACGTGAAACCGTGGAGATACGACGCGTTCCACTTCACCGCGTTCTTGGTGTCGAACGGCAGGATCGTGTTGATGATGTTGTTGGTGTTGACGTTGACGTCCAGGTTGCCGCGCGCGTTGGACGACTCCAGCGGCAGATCGTCGACGGTGAACTCGACATGGCGTTCGACCTGGTACACATCGGCGTCGTAATAGGTCTTCCTGTTGTTCTTGGTGCCGCGCGTGTACTGGCGCGTCTTGATCTCGCCCTTGCCGGTCACCGACGCGCTCGCGCTGCCGTCGACGATCATGTAGGGCAGGTACACGCCGACCACGTTCTCGGGCGTGAACTCGTCCTTGAACGCCTTGAGCGCGAATAGCCGTCGCTTGTCGACGAACTGGCGGATGCGCGCAACCGCGTCGTCCTTGCGGATGTGGAACGGCAGCACCGCATCGGGCACTGCGCCGTTGGCGATCTGCTCGTTGACGCCGAACACGTGGCGGCACCAGTGGCAGCGCGCCGTCATCGTACTTTCGGTGTTGACCGTGACGTCCGCGCCGCAGCCGGCGCAATGGAAGGTCATCAGGTTGGCGGCATCGGCCTCGATGTCACGCGCGCCGGACGCGATGACGGTGCCGCGCAGATCGGTAATGCCGTCGCCGAAGCCGAACGCTTCCTCGACGCGTTCGCCGTGCCATTCGTTGCGGCAGTACAGGCAGACCAGGATGTCGGTGCCGGCGCGCTGGCGGATATCGGTCGCGCCGCATTTCGGACAGCGGTTGAGGCCGTCCTCCAGTGCCTCGGCAGTGGTGTCGATGGCCAGCGGGTCGGGCGCTTCGAGCTCGTCGCGGATCGGGTCGGGCAACGTGGCCGGATCGACCGGCACGGTGCCCGGCAGCGGCGGCACATCACGCGGCGAACCCGGGCCGTCGACGGGGCGAACCGGCAACGGCGGCGGCAACTTGGTGTCGGACATGGTCGTGCCGTGCGGCTTAGAGGCCGAGTGCCTTGGCCTTGGCGGCGTCGTAGTCGTCCTGGGTGATCAGGCCGAGATCAAGCATTTCCTTGGCTTTCTTGAGCTTGGCCACCGCGTCCTCCGCCGCGGGTGCGGCCGGCGTCGCCGGCTGCTGCAGGCTGCCGATGCCACCGGCCATGCCTGATGCCATGCCCAGCCCCACGAGACCCGCAGCGCCGCTGTGTTCGCCGGCCGACTGCATACCCTGGGCGACGCTCGCCTGCAGGTTTGAATTGCCGCGCGAGCCGGCGAGGGCATCGGCGCGCTGCACGGTCTTGAGCAGTTCGCGCGTGTTGGCGTCGTACTCGATCGAAACGATGGCGGTCTTGACGATGGCCAGGCCACGGTCGGACTTCCACTGGTAACCCTGTTCGACAGCCGCCGACAGGCTCTGCGCGAAGCCCAGCGAATCCTGCTGCAGCTTGGTGATGCGATTGCCCTTGCTGGGGTCGTTCGTGTACAGGCTGAAGGCCGGCGCGAGCGAACCCACGACTTCGTTGAACAACTGGCTGGCCGCCGCGTTGTCGATGTCGGTGAAGTCGAACACCTGGCCCGGCGCGAGATAGCGCGCCGGTACGAAGTTCTTCACGAACAGGATCGGGTCGACGATCTTCAGCGTGTAGGAACCCCGCGTCAGCGCGCCGACCTGGGTGCCGAGGAAGCCGTCGTCCCAGTAGATTTCCGACTGCGTGCCGAAGCGGTTGTCCGGCAATTCCTTGAGCGAGACGAAGAACGCCGCCTGCTGGCCGCCCGGCTGGCCGCCGAACTTGAAACGTTCCCAGCTCTGCCTGATCAACGGGCTGACGATACCGTCGCCGGCAAAGATCGACTGCGAATTGAGGTCGTCCGAGCGCCACTCGTAACCGCCGGGCTCGGCGACGAAGCCGGTGATCGCGCCGTCCTGGAACAGCAGCAGGCCGTAACCTTCAGGCACGACGATCTTCGAGCCGTTGCTGATGATGTTGGACGAGCCGCGCGTGTTCGAACCACGGCCGGCGTTCGTGCCCTGCGGCACGGCCGCGAACAGCGCCGCCGTCGACGGCAGCCCGGTCGGCACCGTCAGGAAGTCCTTCCACTGGTCGGCCAGCACGCCACCGACTGCACCCTTCACCGCCTGTACCAGGCCCATGACAATTCCTTTCAGTTCGTTATCGGGCGCGGCGCCCGCAGGAGGGCCGGACTATACCGTCGCGCCCGTAAACGACCGCCAGTGCAGGTCGTCATGCGGCGCAGCCTGGAGGGTGTAGCCACGTGCCCTTGAACCAGCGTTCTAGGCGCGCTCAGCGGGTCGCGCGCGTGTCTGCGCGGCCGGCCCAAGGTGCCAATCGCGCCAGCCAGCGTGGGTGCCAGGCCAGCGTCATCGCGACCAGGAATGCGGCAGCGGCCAGCGACATGATCCAGACCAGCGCCGCCATCGAGGCATGATCGCTGGCGAGGCACAGCGCCAGCGACACGGCGAGTGCGACGCTGCCCAGTCCCCGCAGCACGCGTGCGCGTTCCGGCGACACTGGCGCGCCCCAGACCTGCTGGCCGTGCGCTGGCATGGCCAGCGCCAGCCAGGCCATGCCGAGCACGCTGGCGAGCAGGGCCGCTGTCAGCAGCCAGGCGGCGTGGGACGCGTCATGCATGGGCGTGCTCACGGCGGGGGTGTTCTGCGGCTGCCGTTGCTACCGCGCGACGGCGTAGATGCAGACCGGTCGCGCCGGCGACGGTAGCGGTCACCAGCAGGACGAGATCGACGCCCGCCACCGGCCAGTAGCCGGCACTGATCGTGCGCAGCAGATGGTCGCCCGTGGTGATCCAGTTGAGTACGACGGCCGCGAGTGCCAGCACAGCGATCGCGCCGCACTGTTCGCGCCAGGCCGGGTTCGCCAGGCCGCGTGCGACCGGTGCGCTGCGCAGGCCCGCATGCAGCAGCGCGAGCGCCCAGGTGCCCCAGAACGCGTAGCGTTCCCAGTCGCCACGCGCGGGGAGATCGTCCGGCAGCAGGCGGTTGGCGACGAGGATGCCGAGCGTTGCCGCAACCATGCCGGTGATCATCGTCACCGCGAGTGCGTCGACGATGCGTGCGCCCTGGCTGACCTGTTTCGCATGCTGGCGCTTGCGCTTCTCGACGAAGAACACGAAGCCGGTGGCGATGCACACCGCACCGAGCAGACCGCCCAGCACATACAGCCAGCGCAGCAGCCAGTGGCGGAAATGCTGCAGGTGCAGGCCGGTCAGGAACTCGGCGACTTTGCCAACCGGCGTGGCGACGGGATCCTCGCGGATCAGCGCGCCGGTCGAGGCCTTGAAGTGGATGCCCTGGCCGACCAGCGCGATGCGATCGGTGCCGGCGCGGTACACGCTGACGTAGCCGTTGGCATCGCCGACGTGCTGCAGGACGAGGAAACCGACATCGCCGGCCATGTCGCGCGCCTCCCAGCGGCGCTGCGCCTCGGCGACCATCGCGTCCACATTCGCCAGTCCGCCGGGCACGCCGGCGCGCCGATGCGGCAAGCCGAGTTCACTCGCTTCGGTCGCGGCATGCAGATCGTGCAGGTCATGCAGTTGCGTGTGGCCGACCGGAAAGAAATACGTCGCCGAAAAAATCACCAAGCCGGTGAACGCGAAGAAAAAGTGGAACGGCAGCGCGACCACGCCGGTGAGGTTGTGCAGGTCCAGCACGCTGCGCAGGCCGCCCTTGCCGGGGCGGAAGGTGAAGAGTTCGCGGAAGAACTTGCGGTGCATCACCACGCCGCTGACCAGCGCCGCCAGCATCACCAGCGCCGAGAAGCCGACGATCCAGAAGCCGAGGTTCTTCCAGTCCAGCGTCAGGCTGTAGTGCATCGGATAGAAGAAGCCGCTGCCGATCTTGAGCCGGTCGTCGGGCAGGGCGGCGCCGTCGCGCGGATCGATGGTGCCGAGCGCAAAGATCGCCTCGTCGGGATCTTTCGCGCCCGGCACCTGGAAGCCGGCGAACACGGCGACGACCGGATCGCGGTGGGTGGTGTAGGCACTCCAGTTGGCCACGGTGTCGAAGTGCGCGGGCATCGGGCCATCGACGCGCGAGCGCATCGCATCGACCGCCTGCGGCGTGGGCTGCATGCGTTCGAACGCCGGCCGCAGGATCTGCTCGAAGGACGGCATCGGCTGTGGCTCGAAGCGCGTGGACGGAATCGCCCAGCGGTCGATCTCGCGGTCGAACACCGACAGCGCGCCGAAGAAGAACGCCGCCATCAGCACGAAGCCGAGCACCAACCCGAACCACGTGTGCAGCCACGCCATCGCCTGGCGGAAACTCTGTGCCGCCATACCCTGGGCGGCCATCAGACGATGCTCGCCTGGAGCAGCGACGCCATGCCCGTCAGCAGCGCGCCGCCGCCCGCCAGCAGCACCCAGGCCAGCAGCAGCCGGCGCGTGGCGAAGGTCCACAGGAACACCGTCAGAAACACCAGCAGGCCGACGGCGCTCGCCAGGAACTCGGCATCGTGGAAATCCATGCCCGCCTTGAACAGCAGCGCGGCGCCGGCGGCGATGACGCCCCAGGTAAAGGCATAGCCGCCGAACACGGCGGCGCCGATGCGCGCGGCGAGCCGCAGGCGTGGGGTGGGGGAAGGCAAGTTGGCGGCGTAGGACATGGCGGCGGCGGTGTCGGTATCAGTCGAAGAAAAACGGATCAGAAGCGGTAGTTCAGGCTCAGCGTGTAGTGGCGCGGCGCGCCGTAGTAGCCGCTGTAGCGCAGGGTGTTGATGTAGGTCTCGTCGCCGACGTTGTTGACGTTGAGGCGCAGCGTGGCGTTGGGCTGAAAGTCCCAGCCGACGAAGCCGTTGAACACCGCATAGCTGTCCTGGCGCACGGTGAAACCGCTGGTCTCGACATTGGAGATGTCGCTCTGCCAATGACCGCCAACGCCGAACGACAACGCTTCGTAGCTGGGCAGCCGCGCGCTGAGCACGAGATTGGCGGTGCGGCGCGGCACCCAGCGATAGGTGTCGTCGCCGTCCTGGCCGGTGAGCTTGAGCGCGGTGTAGCCGACGACGAGATCCACGTGCTCGCTCAACCGGCCGGTCGCTTCGAGTTCGAAGCCCTTGGATTCGACGTCCACGCCCTCGTAGTAGAACTGGCCGTTGTCGTTGTAGCCGGCGCCGGTCGCCAGCCCGTTCTGCTCGGCGCGGAAGACCGCGAGCGTGGTCAGCAGGCGCTGGTCGAGCCAGTCGGCCTTGACGCCCACCTCAAAGTTCGCGCCCTTGGTCGGGTCGAGATAGCGGCCATCGGCATCCGACTGGCTTTGCGGCTGGTAAATGTCGGAGTAGCTGACGTAGCCCAGCACGTTCGGGCTGAAGTCGTAGGTCAGGCCGGCGTACGGACTGGTCTCGCTTTCGGTCTGGTCGAAGGTCACGCCGTAGTTGATGCCGTCGCGCTGGTACTCAGCGTAGTTGAAGCCGACGACGGCCTTGAGGCGATCGGTGAACGACAGGCGGGTGGCGCCGTAGACGCGCTTGAGGCGCTCGTCGAGGGTGCTGTAGACCGAGCTTGCGCCCCAGACCGGCTCCGGCACCACGTCGCCGCCCCAGGGGAAGCCCGGCATCGGGATGTAGCCGCAGGGCGCGCCACTGCACAGCGCACCCGCGTATTCGGAGTTGATGTTTTCGCTGCGCGACCAGCCGACGCCGAACATCAGTTCCTGGTCGCGTCCGAACATCTGGAAATGACCGTTGACCGTTGCCGAGACCAGATCGGCAGTCAGCTCGTCCTCGCCGCCCCAGGGATAGCCGTACAGGCCCAGATTGGTGCCGGGCTCAAGACCTGTGCCGTTGAAGTCGGTCGCGTAGAACAGGCGGTCGTCATTGCGGATATCGCGGCGGTTGTAGGCCAGCTTCAGCTGCCAGTCCGCGCCCAGCTGGTGCACGTATTCGGCGAACGCGGTCTGGCTGGTGGTGTCCCAGAAGGTCCAGTCCTGCGTGGTGGACGCGCCGCGGTCCCAGCGCGCCTGGGTGCCGTCGCTGTACATGAAACCGAGCGCGCCCCACATGTTGCCGTTGGTGCGCACGTCCTGCCACGAGTAGCCGAGCGTCAGCGTGCCGTTGTCGCCGATCTGGCCGTCGACGACGCCGTAGACGAAGTCGCGGCGGTCGTCCTTGCCACGCAGCCAGGAATCGCCTTCCTCGTGCGCGGCGACGATGCGACCGGCCCAGCGGCCGTCGTCGGTGAACGGCGTCGAGTAGTCCACTTCGGCGCGCGTCGTGCCCCAGGAGCCGACACTGATACCGGCGCTGCCTTCGGCATGGTTGGTCGGACGCTTGCGCACGTAGTTGATCGTGCCGGCGGCGTTGCCGACGCCGGTCAGCAGACCGTTGGCGCCGCGGATCACTTCGAGCTTCTCGTAGCCGAAGGTGTCCATCGCGCCGGTGACGATGCCCCAGCCGTTGGGCAGGCCGACGCCGTCGATCTGGGTGTTGGCGATGTCGAAGCCGCGCGCGGTGAAGTTGGTGCGGTTGGTTTCCCATTCCTCGACCTGGATGCCGGTGGCCAGCCGTAGCGCCTCGTTGAGGCTGTCGGCGCCGAACTGCTGCATCTGCTCGCTGCTGACGACGCTGATCGACTGCGGGGTGTCCTTGATGTCGAGATCGAGGTTGGTCGCGCCGTTGCTGACGCGGCCTGCGCGCTGGGAGACGACGAGGATCGTGTCCAGTTCGGTGGCGTCGGTCCCGCTGCCAGCGGCGTCCTGCGGCGCGGCGAAGGCGGGCAGCGCGCCGGTCGACAGGGCGAGGCCGATGGCCAGGGAAAGAACGGCGTTGGCGGGCGTGCGGAACGGAGCGACGGACTGCGGACGAAGCATGGACGTGGGAACCTTGCGGGACGCGGGCGGGGAGGGAAACGATCGGGTTCGGCGGGGCGCGCAATTCCGGCGCGGTGCCCGCACGTGCAGTCCCGCTGCCGAAGGCAGCATTGGGTGATCGGTTCGCGTGTCCTCGAAAAGCCGCGTTGGGCCCGCGATGGCGGCGTCGGTTGCCTGCCCGCTCCGCGGGCGTATGAAACTGCCCGCGCATTAAATGCGAATGGATGTCATTACGCAAGGTGTTTGTTGCGTCACCGCGTGTGTCGGAGGTGTTGGATGAGGCGGAGCCTGCAAGGCGATCTCGCGTCCCATCGGAACAGGGCGGCGCTTGACGTGTTAGGGCCGCGTCTGGCCGCCCATGCCTGATTGCGGGACATGCAGCGTGATCGTTCTTCGGTGTCCCGTCAGTGTCCAGCGCGTGCGCTGCGCACACGCAATCCGGAGACGCGTCCTGACACGCGTTCGGCCGCGAGGCGCCCTGTCTCACATCGCCAGAACGCGGTACGGCGGGAGAATCGTGTTTTCAATCTGGAGTGGCTGATGCGCCTTGCCCCCTTGTTGCTCGTCGCCGGCCTGTCCGTGCCCGCGGTGGGCGCGACTGCGCTGCCGAACGAGCCGGTTGCCGCCGTGGATCTCGCGCGCTACGCCGGCACCTGGTACGAGCAGGCGCACCTGCCGATGTTCTTCCAGCGCAAGTGCCTTGCCGACACCACAGCGCATTACAGCCCCAACGCCGACGGCACGCTCGAGGTGGTGAACCGTTGTCGGACCCGGGACGGCAGCTTCAGTGAGGCGCGCGGTGTCGCCCGTATGGTCGATGGCCGCAGCTCGACGCTGGAAGTGCGGTTCGCGCCGCAATGGCTGTCCTGGCTGCCGATGGTGTGGGGCGATTACTGGGTAATCGCGCTCGACGAAGCCGAATATCGCTGGGCGATGGTGGGCGCGCCGGGTCGGGACTATCTGTGGATCCTCTCGCGTGACCCGCAGCTCGATCCCGAGGTCCGTGCCCGCCTGATCGAGCAGGCGCGGGCCATGGGCTATCCGGTCGAGAAGCTGATCGACACGCCGCAGGTTTCACAGGAGGCGGCGGAGGCGCGGTGAGCGGGGCCGTACGCTGGGCGCATTCCGTCCCACGGACAACGGCGTCTGCGACGCGCTGCATCCGCAGGCCACGGAGGCCGGCCCGGTTTTCGCGTGGGCCGGGCCTATCGAAGCGAGGGCGACTGCGTGTCACAGGGTTACGCGCACGCGCTCCGGCAGAGACAGGCTCAGATCACGAAGGCGCGCAGCTCCGCCATCTTGCCATCGTGGAAGCGCCAGACATCGGAGTACGCATGGCGCGTCTGGCTGCCATCGGCCGCGGTGGCGGTGATGCCGCCCAGCGCGATCACGAAGTCCTCTTCGGCAATGAGATGGTCAACCGTGAACACCGGCGGCTGGGCATAGGCATCGGCCATCCACGCGCGCACGGCGTCCTTGCCGTCCAGTGTCGACACGCCCACCGTGGTCCACTGGATATCGTCGGTGCAATACGCCAGAAACCCTTCAATGTCCCCCCGGCTGATCGCCGCGTTGGCCTGCCGAAGGGCGCTTTTATGCTGGTTGGACATGGCGGCGCTTCGTCGACGTGGAGCGCAGACGATACCGGCACCAGGCCGCCCGTGGTTGAAGCGCGGCAGATCGCATGGTCCGTGCATTCAGGCGAGCGCCGCGACAAGGCGCACGGCCGTGGTGCAGCGCGTCCGGCGTCTCGGCCAAAGCAAGGGTGACGCGGGATCGCGCGGCGCCACCTTGCGATCAGAACCGGTCTTCGACCGGCAGATAGCGCCACGCGCCAACCGGCATCTTCGCCAGCGACACGCGCCCGATGCGCAGGCGCCGGATCCACACGACGCCGAGCCCGACCTGCGCGCACATGTCGCGCAGCTGGCCGGGCCGCACGCCCTTGATCGCGAAGCGCAGGCGCACTTCGTTCTGCCAGCTGACCTTGCACGGCGGGAGCGTATGGCCGTCGTACTGCAGGCCGTGCTTGAGGCGCTGCATGCCGTAGAACGGCATCTCACCGCTGACCTCGACGACGAACTCCTGCTCGATCCCGTCGAGATCTTCAGTCAGGCGCCGCCACACGCGACCGTCCTGGCTCAGCACCATCAGTCCGCTGGCCTCGGGCTCCAGCGGCGCGAGTGGCGTCAAGCGGTGGAAATGCCGTTGCAGCAGGCGCACCTCGGTCGGGTCCTCGCTCCAGCGCGTGCCCGCATCGACGTAGGGCAGGGCGGCGTCGGATGTGGAGAACGCATCGAGACCGGCAGGCTTGTGGAACAGGATCGTCGCCGGTTCGGCCACTGCGAGCCGCGCGGCTGCGTCGAGTTCGACCGCTTCGGTGGTCACCATATGCTGCGGCATGTCCACGACGCGACCGTCGACCGACACCCAGCCGCCTTCGATGTACTGCTCGGCTTCGCTGCGCGAGCAGCGGGCGAGTTCGGAGACGCGTTTGGCCAGTCGGACGGGGGCGGACATCGGGCACAGCCGGCAATCGGGGCGGGCAGTGTAGCGAGCGGGGCTGGTCCACGCGTTCGTCGCGCGTCGCTGATGCGCGCACTGGTGCTGGAACAGGCGTTTTCGGCCTGGATGTACCGGCCCGTTGCACACCGGTGGGGGGAGTGCGTTTCAGCAACGGTAGAATTGCGCCTCTTCCGAACCGCCCTGTTGGATCGATGATCACCAACGACGTCCTGCGCAGCATCCGTTACATGCTCGACCTGAGCGACCAGAAGGTCGTCGATCTCGCCAAGCTGGTGGATCCCGACTTCGCCCTCGACAAGGACGACGTGCGTCCGCTTCTGTTGAAGGAAGACGAACCCGGCCATGTGGCCTGCAGCGACAGCGTGCTCGCGCACGTGCTCGACGGGCTGATCGTGCACCGCCGTGGCCGCGACGAACGCCAGGCAGTGCGCCCGGTCGAATCGCGCATCAGCAACAACGTGGTGCTGAAAAAACTGCGCGTCGCATTCGAACTGACCGATGTCGACATGCACCAGATCTTCGCCGACGCGGGCTTTCCGATCTCCAAGCCCGAAATGTCGGCGCTGTTCCGCCAGGCGGGGCATCGCAACTTCCGCCCCTGCGGCGACCAGCTGCTGCGCAACTTCCTCAAGGGGCTGACGCTGCGCGTGCGCGGCGGCTAGAGGCGCGCGTGGAGGCGGGCCGCTTCTGGCGGGCGCCTTCCAGACACGCGCTCGCGGATGCCGCTGGCCTCAGCTGGCGCCGAAGTTGAGCGCACGTGCCCCCCCCGTTGATCCTTCTCCCTCTGGGAGAAGGTGCCTGAAAGGCGGATGAGGGTGCTTTTGAACGCCTTCGGTCGCAGCGCCAAGCCTCACCCGACACGCGCTGTGCGTCGACCTCTGCGACAAGTCCGGGCAGGCGCTCTTTCGGGAATCGAGGCGCGAGACGCTTCGACGCAGCGCGTGCGCACCTGCACGGCAGGAGACGCGCCTCAGCCCTGATCCAGCTCGTAGTGGATCAACACCACGCACTGCGAGGCGAACAGCATCTTCGGACCGAGTGCGATCTTCTTCGCGCCCATGCGCTCGAGGCCGGGAATCGTCTTCTTCGGCATCGGAATGTGGTCGGTCAGCAGGAAGCAGGGATTGTCCGCGAACGCCTGCTCGCGGATCGGCGTGCCCTTGCGGTCCATCAGAAACAGCTGATGGTCTTCGGCCAGCGTCTGCACCAGACGCTCGAAACTCGTGGTGCGGACCTCGACGCCCGATTCCACCGGTCGCGTCTCGTCCTTGCCCATGCCGCGCGAGACGTCCAGCGCCTTGGCGATCTTGCCCAGCAATGCGCGCTCGTCGAAGCCACCGATGTCGTGCATGGCGTTGACCTCGAAGCGGATCGTGCGCGAGAAATCCCGCGTGCTTTCCAGCACCAGGTAGACGGTGACATCGGGGCGGTGCGACTGCGCGACGAACATCGCGTTCATCAGCGTGTGCGCGAGAATTTCGGTATGCGCGTCCTGACCGACGGATGCCAGCAGGGCGTGGCTGTCGGTGGGCGCGGCGCGAGCGCGGAGTACGAAAGTTCGCATGCGTGTCGAAGATGTCCGTCGTCGAATCCGATGCCGGCGATTCACCGCGCATCGCCGATGCAAGCGTGGCTCAGGCGAAGCCGGGGGCGTACGGACGCAAACGGATCGTCAGGTCAGCGACCGGATGCCGTCGCGCGGAGCGACATGGCCGGAACGCCATGCCGGGCGGCACGTGCCGCCCGGCGCTGCGATCAGGCCGACTCGGAACCGGAATTCTGTTCCGGGTCTGCGGTGCCCTTGGCAGCGTCGCGTTCGGCGCGCTTCTTCGCGTCCTTCTCGTCCTGCTTCTTCTTCTTGGCGAGTTCGCGCTGACGCTTTTCGAACGAATAGTTGGGCTTGGCCACGGAAACTCCCTTGGATTGAGCGGGCTAGTGTCTCATCTGGGAGGTGTTCGCATCCAGTTTCGCCATTCAGGCTTGAAAACCGGTCCGCGGCGCGACGCGCCACAGGCCGGAATCGGAAGCTGGACGATACTCAGCCGCGCAGCCGCACGATCTGGTTCTGCAGCGTTTCGATCTGGCCGCGAAGATCCGCGTTCTCGCGCTCCAGTTCGGTGACGCGGCGCTGCAGCGCCTTTGCGTCGGGCGCCGGCGCCGCGCCCTCGGGAGTCGTCCCGTCCTCGCTGCCGGGCTTCGGACGCTTCTTGGCATCGCGTGCGCGCTTGGCGGCCTGCTTGAGTTCGTCCTTGCCGGCCTGGGCGGCGCTGCGCTGCTCGTCTTCGGGCAGGCTGGCGACCGCGGCGGCCGCGCTCATCGAGATCGCACCTGACTTCAGGGCTTCGACGAGTTCGGGCGTGGCCTGGGCGTGGATGCGCTCGATCATCGCCACCTGGTTGCTGCTGAGTTTGGCTTCGCGCGCGAGCTCGGCGCGGCTGCCCTGCGACGGCGCGTCGTCCCACGGCGGGCGGTCCTCGGTGTCCTCGACCGGCGCGTCCTTGGCGGGCGCAGTCTCCAGTGCGGCAATGCGCTGTGCCTGCTGTCGCGCGGCGACGATGTCGCGCTTGCGCAACGCGAGCACGCCGCGCTGGTAATCCGACAGGCTGCGACGGCCGAGATGCTGCTCGATCATCCACAGATGCACGTCCTCCATCGACTGGAAGCGCGTGTTCTGGACGGTGTTGAACGGAATGTCGTGCTTCTGGCAGATGCCGTAGCGGTTGTGGCCATCGACGAGCACATCGCCCCAGAGCACCAGCGCGTCGCGACAACCTTCGGCGAGCAGGCTGCGCTCGAGCGCCTCGTACTCGTCCGGAGTCAGCGGATCGATGTAGGCCTTGAGTTCTTCGAGAACGACGATGTGCATGCAGGGCGACCGCGACGAGGGGCGCGCATTGTAGGGGCGTCCGTTCGCGGATGTTGAGACTTGCGTGGGGTCGCCTTACGTGCGCACGCCGTCGCTTGGACGCGGCATCCGGAGACGCCGCGCCGCCACGCGCACGGCGTTCGAAGCGCGTGGTGGCGCGCTGTGTGGTTCAGCGGCGCAGCAGGCGCCGGCGACTGGGCGCTGCGCTGCGCGCGATGAGCGTGGCGCTGCCAACGGTGATCGCATCCTCGACCGCGCCGGTGGTCTTCTGCCCGAAGCGGCGGATCGCGCGGACGCGCAGATTGAAGCTCACATAGGCCATGCCAACCGCCGCGCCAGCGCCGAGCACGGCAGCCAGCGGACGCTGTTCGCGCGGCGCCAGGGCCATGCCCGCGACTGCGCCGGTCACGATGCGCGCCAGCATCCCGGCGGGCACGATGCGATCGGGGGCGTCTTCCATCTTGTCGCCCGCCAGTTCGCCGGCGGCGAGCAGCTTGGCGCCGGTCGAGGCCAGACGGTTCGACAGAAGCCGCGGTGCGCCGTTGCCGCGGGGCAGCGTGCCGTTGCAGGCGGCATTGGCCACGGTGGCGAGCGGCGTCATCGCACGCATGCCCGCAACGGCGCCCATGAGAATCGAGTGGATCAGTGCCATCGTGAGTGTCCGTTCTGTGCCCGCGGATGCAGGCCGAAACGGATCATCGCCGGGGCGGTCGTGAATCCAGTGTCGTGAGGCACGCGCGCTCGACCGAACCCCGGACGTTCACCGCATGCGCGCGCCACGACGCAGCGCCTGTCTGACTCGCATGCGGAGAGGCGGCACGAATAGCCGGCGCGCTGAAGACGCACGCGCTACAGGGTGGAAACGTCCCTGACGGAAGAGACGATGATCAGGGGGCTCTGCGAATGCGCGGCGCGCCGCTGCGGGCCCGGCATGTCAATGCGAAAACGGTGCCTGCGTGCCATCGCCAACGTCTTCCCAGCGCCCCGAGCGTTCGGCTTGCGGGCAGATGCGAAGGTAGGTCCACCAGGCCCCCATTTCATCGAGGCTCCATCCGGTCAGCTGTCCGCCGCAGTAGGGCGTGGGCCCCGGGCAATAGCCGGGGGTGATGGCCGGCGTGGATGTCGCGTAGTCAGGGATCGGAAACCACGCGCGCGGGCTGTGCCGCATGCCGTGGCGGCAGAACACGAACGGATCGCCCGCACGCCACCGCAGGTTCTGTTCACCAGTCTGATCCTGGGCACGCCCGTGACCGGGCATCAGCACGGCGGCCGCCAGCACCAGTGCGCATGCACGTAGGCGAAAGGCCATCGATCCGGTCCTCTTGAAGCGGGAGCACCAGCGTATGTGCGATCTCCGCTGCGCAAGGCCGGGCGGTGCCCGGCGCGCGAGTCAGGAGTTGCCGTGCTTCGCCGTCGGTCAGCTCTTCCGGTCTGGGGCTTGCAGCCACCAGTCACGGCGGGCGTCGGTCCCCTGGAAGCTCCAGGCCAGGAACCGGCTTTGCTTGTTGCCCTGCGCCATTGCGACCTCGCGCACGTCCAACGCACCGGCCTTGCGCAGTTCGGCACGCAGCCCCGGCAGATGCGCCGACTTCGAGATCAGACTGCTGAACCACAGCACCTGTGATCCGAAATCCACGCTTTCGCGGATCATCTTGCGCACGAACCGCGCTTCACCGCCCTGGCACCAAAGCTCGCCGTCGCGGCCACTGAAGTTCAGCGGCAGCTTGCGCGAGGCACGCGGCGGACCGTCCGAACGTGCTGCCAGATTGCGGCGTTTGTCGCGGCCGCTGCGGTTGGCTTCGGCCGCCGACGCATGGAACGGCGGGTTGCACAGCGTGGCGGCGTATCGATCCCCCGGGCGCAGAACACCGTGGAGCAGATGGCCGCGCAGCGTCTGAGTGCGCAGTTCGATCGCGCTGCCGAGCTGGTTGCCGCGCACGATCGAATCCGCAATGCGCAGCGCCGTCTCGTCGATGTCCGAGCCAACAAAGTGCCAGCCGTACTCGGTGTGTCCGAGCAGCGGGTAGATGACGTTCGCACCGGTGCCGAGATCGAACAGTCGCACGTCATCGCCACGCGGGATGTCGCCGTCCCGGTCACCTGCGAGCAGGTCGGCAAGCCCGTGGACATAGTCTGCGCGGCCCGGCACCGGTGGGCACAGGTACGACTCTGGAATTTCCCAGTGTTGAATGCCGTAATCGGCTTTCAGCAGCGCCTGGTTGAGAAAGCGCACCGCGCGCGGATTGGAGAAATCCACGCTGGTGTCGCCAGCAGGCGTGCGCACGAGAAAAGGCTGCAGTGCAGGCGTGACCCGGGAGAGCCGCTTGAGGTCATACCGACCCTGGTGGCGGTTGCGCGGATGCATCAGCTGCGGTTCTGTGGGGGACTGGGAACGTGACATGCCGCTATTGTGGACCGCATGGGCACTATGCAGTGAAGAGGCGCGTGCCGCGAAGTGTGGTGCCTCGTGATCTCCTGATGCGCCACGACGACAATGCGTCGCGTCATCTCCCGCCTTTGCGCGCGGCGATCCACTGGTCCAGCCGGCTGGCGAACGCCTGCCGGTCACGCGCATGCAGGGCAGCGGGTCCGCCGGTCTGCACGCCGGCGCCGCGCAGTTCGTCCATGAAATTCCGCATCGACAGGCGCTCGGCGATGTTGTCGGGGGTGAAGCGTTGCCCACGCGGATCGATCGCATCGGCGCCGCGTTCGACCACGCGCGCGGCCAGCGGAATGTCCTGGGTGACGACGAGATCGCCTGGACGCGCACGCTCGGCGATCGCGTCGTCGGCCACGTCATAGCCACCGGAGACCTGCAACGCGCGGAGATAGCGCGAACCCGGCGTGCGCAGCCACTGGTTGGCGACAAAGGTCACGTGGACCTGCGCGCGTTCGGCGGCGCGGAACAGGATGTCGCGGATCACGACGGGGCAGGCGTCGGCATCGACCCAGATCTGCGGCGGTGTGTCGGTATCGGCGTCGTCTGCGTGCATCGTCATCCAGCGGGTCGAGGCGGATGCGCGGGAATTCCAGCCATTTCCGCGCGCTTTCGAAGTGTACGGGCGTCGAACGCGCAAGGCCGCCGGTTTGCACCGATCGGTCGCCACCGGTATCGTGAGTCGCGTGACATCGCTGCTGCACCGTGTGTTCTACCGGTGCCTTCTGCAGCATTTCCCCTTCGTTTCACTGCATCCAAGGAGTTCGTCCATGGAGATCGCCGTTGCGCGCGTCGCCACGTTCCACTACACCCTCACCGACGACGACGGTAACGTCATCGACAAGTCGGCCGAAGGCAATCCGCTGCCGTATTTCCACGGTGGCGGCAATATCGTCCCGGGCCTGGAGCAGGCGTTGGAAGGCCACAAGGCCGGCGATGCGCTCAAGGTCGACGTGAAGCCCGAAGAAGGCTACGGCCTGCGCAACGACAGCCTGGTCCAGGCGGTGCCGCGCCAGGCGTTCCAGGGCATCGAGACGATCGAGCCCGGCATGCAGTTCCAGGCCCAGGGCGGCGCCGGGCCGATGCTGGTGACTGTGGTGGAGGTGGGCGACACCGAGGTCAAGATCGACGGCAACCATCCGCTCGCAGGCAAGACCCTGCATTTCGCGATCGAGATCGTCGCCGTACGCGACGCAACCGACGAAGAGAAGGAAGTCGGTCAGGTCGTCCAGCAGGCCGCCTGACCGCGTGCGCCGCCCCGGCGCGTCGCGACGGGGCGACGCGTCTGGGCACTGCGCGAGGAGGCCATCTCCCGGATTGCACGGGTTACGAAGCGCTGGCGCAGCAGCCCCGAACTGGCGGCGCGATCATCGTTTGGCGACGTCGAGGCCCATCTGCCAGAAATCGGCTTCCAGCCGCGAGGCCTTGCCGAACAG
The DNA here is from genome assembly GCF_031456825.1 of Luteimonas sp. 3794. Taxonomy (NCBI): domain Bacteria; kingdom Pseudomonadati; phylum Pseudomonadota; class Gammaproteobacteria; order Lysobacterales; family Lysobacteraceae; genus Luteimonas; species Luteimonas sp. 3794. The sequence continues at coordinate 93,582 of NZ_JAVDVJ010000002.1, forward strand.
CGCGGCGAGTTCGTCGAAGCGTCCCGGGCCGAGATACCGCGCGCCGAGATCGTCGAGATGGCGCGAGGCATTGGCGGCGACCGCCTGGTAGGCATCGCCGGCGTATTCGGCGATCCAGTCGCGATACGGGTGCCCGTCGAGCGCATTGACACCGTCCGGCGCCAGTGCACGGCCGATCTCCGCGTAGCCGAGCACGCATGGCGCCAGTGCGACATGCAGGTCGAGCAGATCGCCGGACATGCCGCAATCGAGGACGAATCGCGTGTAGGCGACGGTGGCCTGATGCTCGGGCGCGGCCTCGATGTCGGCCGGCGACAGACTCCAGCGCTTGCACAGGCGCACGTGCAGATCGAGTTCGACATCGACGATCGCCGACAGCCCGTCCTTGGCGGCGCGCAGGTCGGCGAGCGTGCGGCTCTTGTAGGCGGCCAGCGCATTGGCGCGCGCGAACTGGATCAGGAACAGGTAGTCCTGCACCAGATACATGCGGAATGCGGCCTCGGGCAGCGTGCCGTCGCCCATGCCGCGCACGAACGCGTGATCGACGTAACTGCGCCACTCGGCAGGCGCGGCAGCCTTGAGACGTTCGAACAGCGACATCAGGCGTCGCCGTCCGCGTAGGCCGCGTCGAAGAACGCGAGTTCGAGCTCCACGGCGCGCCGGAAGAAATCCTGCGCAAGCGCCGCGTCGCCCGGACCCACGCGGTCGAGCTCGGCCTGCAGGAACGCGACGAAGTCCACGAACACCGGGTTGTCGTGCAGCGTGACCCATTCGGCGTGGACGAAATTCGTCGGCAGCGGACGTGGTACACGCTGCGCCCAGTCGAGATACAGGCCCTCGGCGACGTTGAGCACGGCGAGCGCCGCGGCATAAGACCGCGTTTCCGCGGCCTCGCGCATGATTGCCTTGAACCCTGCGGTGGGCGCGGTGTCGGGCGTGCGCGAGCGCGTGTCGGTGTCCACGCCCAGCGCATCGAACGCGCGCAGGAAGTAGGTGTTCTCCTCGCCGCAGACCATGCCGACGAAACGGCCCAGCACCAACCGCGATTCGAAGCGGTCGCTGCTGGCGATCGCCGCGCCCAGCAGCACCAGGAAGCTGTCGAGGAAGCGATGGTCCTGGATCAGATAGGCGGCCATCACATCGTCGGCGATGCGGCCTTCGCCAAGCTCCTGTACGAAGCGATGTTCGACGGCGCGGGTCCACGTGGTCTCGCAGGACTGGCGCAGGGATTCGCTGAAACGCAGGGTCATGACACCTCCAGTGCTGGGTGCGACAGGCGCGCGCAGGGCAGCGGACGCTGCGGCATACCGTGTGTCGCTGGCGAGGCGTGATTGTGGTACAGCGTGGCGACCGCGTCCAAGGCGTGGCGCGCGATGGCGGCGTCACGTTTTGGAGGATGCGCGCTCAGGAGGCGACAGGCGGTGCCGGTCGACCGGCAGCCGAGCGCCGCGCGCGCCTGATCAGGCCATGGATATACGCCATTTTCTCGACCACGGGCGGCGCGATCACGAACGGATAGATATCCGGATGACCCATCGTGCGGTTGAGGCTGTTGATGGCCCAGGTCAGCGGCAACCAGGCCTCGACCAGACGCTGAATGTCGGCGACGCGGTGCGGATCGAACGACAGGTCGGTTTCCATCAAGGGATCGTCGGCCACATCCGGTGCGATGCGGATACCGAAAGCCGACGCCATCTCCAGCGTGTCGATGATGTGCAGGTAATGCGCCCAGGTTTCGGCCCAGTCTTCCCACGGATGCATCGTCGCGTAGGGGCTGACGTGCGCGGCCTGCCAGTCGTTGGGCGCACCGTGGTCGTAGTAGAGCTGCAGCGCATCGCTGTAGCTGCGGCGGTCATCGCCGAACAACGCACGGCAGCGCGCGAGTTCGTCTTCGCCCGCGTCACGCACCAGCCGGTCCCAGTAATAGTGGCCGATCTCGTGGCGGAAATGCCCGAGCAGCGTGCGATACAGCTCGCCCATCGCGATGCGCGTGGCTTCGCGCGCGGCGTCGTCAGCCTCGGCGAGTGCGATCGTGATGTGGCCGTTGTCATGGCCGGTCATGACCTTGGGGCCGGTTTTCGGGTCGGCCAGGAAATCGAATGACAGTGGCCGCGGATCGCCGCTGCCGGGTGCAGGCGTCGGCAGCTGCAGGCGCAGCAGCGTGTAGAACAGGCGGCGCTTGGCGACCTCGATCTTCTGCCAGTCGGCCAGCCGCTCCGCATCGGCGAGATTGGGGATCGTGCGGTTGTGCCGGCAGGCGAGGCAATACCCGCTCGGATCGCTGGTGGGCAGCAGCCAGTTGCAGGCCGAATGCGTGGCGTTGCGGCAGAACTTGAAGCGTGCGCCGGGCCGCGCGGGTGTGATCCATTCGCCGGCATCGAGATCGAGTGCTTCGAGCGTCAGCGTCTGCGGCAGGAAGCCCAGCGTCTTGCCGCAACGCAGGCACGCGGTGTTCTCGAAGTACAGCACCTGCTCGCAATGCGAGCATTTGAACAGTTGCATTGCAGGATCGCTCCGGGATCAGGCCGCGTGGCCGAGATCATCGTCGAACGTGAGAGCGGCGGAAGATTCGAGATCAGCCCAGACGCGCAGCGACAGTGTACGCAGCGGCCTGTAGCTGGTCAGAAACGCCACGTCGGCGGCGTCGCGGCCATGCGCGATCACCACGCGTCCCCCGCGCGGGGCGGACTGGGTGGCGTCGAAGGTGTACCAGGCGCCGCCGAGATAGGCTTCGAACCAGGCATGCATGTCCATCGGCTTGAGGTCATGCAGCCAGCCCACAACCATGCGCGCGGGAATATCGAGCGCGCGGCACAAGGTGATGCCGACATGCGCGAAATCGCGGCAGACGCCGGCGCCGTGCGCCAGGGTGTCCTGCGCGTCGGTGCTCGCGTTGCTCACGCCGTAGCGGTATTCGAGATGCGTGGCGATCCAGCGGCGGATCGTCTCGGCCTGGGCGTAGCCCGCCGCAGCGTCGCCGACCACCTTGCGGGCCTGTTCCCACATCGCGCCACGATCCGAAGGGCAGTAGCGGCTGGGCAGGAGGAACTGCAGGGTCTCGGCCGGCAGTGCGCCGGGATCGATCGCAGGTGCGTCGGGCGTCACCCGGATATCGGGCGTCGTGTCGACAGTGGTATCGATCCGCACCCGGGTCAGACCCTTCGGCACCACGAAACGCTGGCAGCGGTTGCCGAAGCTGTCGACGTGCTCATCGAACCCATGACTGCGGGCGAAGCCCGAGCGGTCGTTGATGCGCCACGTCGCAACGCCGTCGCGCGGGCGCAGCATGGCGATGACCGGGCTGATCGTATCGGTTTCGATCGAGAGTTCGCAGCCGGCCTGGACACGCATTGCGGGGGAGCTTCCTTGAAGGTGCGCCACGGTAGGCGCGAGTTCGTGCAGCGGACGTGGAGAACGCCGGTTCAAGCGGCGCGCTCATGAAGCGGAGCACAAGGGATGACCGTCGATGAGGCACGGCACGGGGGCGCGGGATGCTGGAACACGCGCGTACGAAAAAGCCGGCTCTCAGGCCGGCTTTCGCGTACACGCGCGGTGTCTGGTGGGCGGTACAGGGATTGAACCTGTGACCCTTGCCGTGTGAAGGCAATGCTCTACCGCTGAGCTAACCGCCCGGATCATTCGGAGAGGCGGGCAAACTGCCTGGACCGTCTCCGCAGCGCTGGACCCGTGAGGGGCGGCGCGATCGGGACGCGAATTCTACGGGTGATTCCGGTTGGCGACAAGCGGGTGTTGCGGATCGGTTCGGAGCGTGCGGAATGCACTCCGGGCTCGGCCTGCCGGGCGCCGGTCGTCAGAAGCTCCGGCACTGCAGGAAACGGGTCTGCTGATCGCTGCCCGGCGGCGGCGTGAGCTGTAGGCGCGACGAGGTCAGATCCGGATGGCGCAGCACGAGGGCGCAGATCGCGTCCACGCTGGCCTGATCGTCGACCCGGGCAACGAAGACCTGCAGCGTCGAACCCGTTGCCCAGATCGCACGGTCCACGGCGGGCAGGGTGGCCAGTGCGCGTGACAGATCGCTGCGCTGGGTCTCGATCGGCGCGTGCGGCGGCGCTTCGATGCGGACCGGCGCGGCTGGCGCAGCGACCGCGGCAGGTGCCGGGACAGCCGGCGCGGTCGCGCGCGGGGTGTCGGGCAGTGCGAGAAATGTCGCCACGCCGGCCAGCAAGGCGAACAGCCAGGCGAGCAGGGCACGCTGTCGCGCCGCGGCGCCGGTCCTGGCGCGGATCGCCTCGAGCTCGCCAGGTGGCATCAGGTCGCGCAACTCCGGCCACAGGGTCGCCCCGTCGAGCAGCTCGATGCGCTGTTTGCCCGCGGCGCCGCGCGCTTCGGTGTCGATCCTGCCCTGGGTGACCAGCAGGCCGCCGGCGGCGCTCTTGAGCAGCACCTCACTCGACAGTGCCTGCACCGCGTTGCGCCCCAGCACATAGGTCGAGCCGTGCTTGCAGGAAAGCAGCCAGCGGGCACCTTCGCGTTCGAGCATGTAGTCGCGGTCGCCCGACACATCCTCCAGATCCACCACCTGCACGTAGCCGCGGCGGCGGAGGGCCTGCAGCACCATGCCGATGAAGCCGCGCCACGAGATCGCCGACAACGCGACGATGCCGGCCGCCGCTTCATCCCGGCGGCGCTGGAACGTGAAGAAATAGAACGAGGCCGCACATCCGATGGCGATCGCCACTCCGATTGCGGCGATCCACTGCGTGGTCATGCCGATGTCCGTGTCCGCTTGCAGGGCGGCAGGATACCCGAGGGGGAGCGCCGGCCAGCGTCGGATCGGCGCGGTGGCAGACACCAAGACCCTCTTCCGCAGGCGGAGGAGGGCAGGGCGGCGCAATCCGACGGAGGGGGTGGCAGGAATTGCGCGGGATGCGCCAGAGCTCACCACGCCGAACCGCCGGACGACCCTACGATCAGCGGGCGTTCGCAGACTTCTTCGTTGCACGCTTCGCCGGCGCCTTCGACGTCTTCGCCGTCTTGCGCGGCGCCGCCTTCTTTGCTGCGGCCTTCTTCGCCGGCGCTTTCGCCGCCTTGCGCGCCGGCGCAGATTGTTTCGCCTGCAAGGCCGCGGTCAATGCATCGACGCGCCGGCTGAGCGACTGCACGTCGTGACGGCCCGGCACACCCAGCTTGACCAGCGCGCGCTGCACGCGGTCCTCGAACACCTTTTCCAGCCGGTCCCAGGTCTCGATGGCGCGCTCGCGGGTCTGGTCGGCGCCGGTTTCCACCGCAGTGCGGACCGCGCTCGCACGTGTGCTTGCGTAGGTGCGGGCACTCTTCTCGATGCCGGCCCCCTCCTTCATCAAGCCTTCGAACAGGCGCGTGCCCTCGGCCTGCGCACGGCCGAACGCGCCGACGCCCGCCAGCCAGATCTGCTGCGCGGACTCGCTGATCGACTGCGGCGGTGCGTCGCCGACGGCGGCATCGGCATGGGCGGGCTTGCGACGCGGTGCGGATGTCTTCGTGGCTTTTTTCGCGGTCTTCTTGGACGTGGCCATCGGTGTCTCCGGTCTGGGTGGATGCAGCGATCTGGAGGTGTGCGCCGCGCGGGACGCAGGCGTGTCGATAATGCACACCATATCCCTCGAGCGCGCGCAACGGGCGTGCAGCGATCCCGGGCCGACCCAGGTGCCGAGGGCGCGGACCCCACGGAGGCGGGGCGGTCGAGGTTGGCCGGATCTCCAGACGCCGCTTGATCCGATCCGCAGCAAGGACGCGTGTGCCCGACGTGCGCGGTCGCGTCGAGTCGCTGCAGCCGTCGAGGAGCCACCCTCGCGAGGACGCATCGTCCCGGTTCGAACACCCGGGGTGGTCAGGCGGTGCGGTGCGAACCCCCTGCGACAGGATTGCTCCGCACGCCGGCAGCGACGAAGATGCGCCGATGACGGCATCCGATATTTCCGCCCGCCTCACGCGACGGCTGGCCTGGCATCAGGCCCTGCACGACCCGGATTACGACGCGCGTGCGCGCTCGCACTGGCTGGCCGAATTGCGGCGCTGGCAGGCCGCGCGACTGCGCACGAGCTTTGCGCACTTTCTCGAGGACCCGACGCGCGCGCCGGCGGCCAACTTCTTTCTCGGTGATGTGTACGGCGATCACGACTTCACCCGCCGCGACGCCGACATCGCGCGCATCCTGCCGACGATGCGACGGCTGCTGCCCGCGCGTTTGCTGGAGACGGTCGCGGATGCCCTCGAGCTCGGGGCCCTGAGCCAGGTCCTGGATCTGCACATGGTCGCGGCGTTGCACGATCTGGCGCCGCGGCGACGCAGGCTCGACGACGCGCTGTATGCGAAGGCCTATCGCCAGGTCGGTCGTGCAGGCCTGCGCCGGCGTCAGGTGCGGTTGATCGCAGGCGTGGGCCGCGGCTTCGGCAACGCGCTGCACGTGCGCGGCGTGTCTGCGTTGCTGGCTTTCTCGCGAGGCCCGGCCCGCCTTGCAGGTCTGACCGAACTGCAGGGCTTCCTGGAGCGCGGGTATGGCGCGTTCGAGGCGCTGGGCGATCCGGAGGCTTTCGTTGCCGAGATCGAGCGCGACGAGCGCGAGGTGTCACGAAGGCTGTTCGCCGGGCACCCCGCGCCTTACGCGCTGGACACCTAGTTCAGAACTTCTCCGCCAGCACCCGACGGATTTCGGCCTCGATCGGGCCCTGCATCGCCGACAGCAGGAAGCCCAGCTTGGCGGTGACATGCAGGCTCTCCGGCAGCAATGCGATCGCGCCGTTGACGCCCGAGCGACTGAAGTTCAGCGTGTCACCGTCCCAGCCGTACTTCATGTCGAATCGCTCGGAGAGCTTCTGCGCGGCGGCTTCGACCGCGGTGCGGGCCTCGGCCGGCGGCAGCGAATGGGGATGCGTGATGTCGATACCAGCCATGCGAGGCTCCGCGGGTTGTCGTTGGACGCGCATTGTGCGTCGACGGGGCGCAGTGACCAAGTGACGGCGTGCAGCTGCGCGGCCTCGTGCTAGATTGCCGCCGCATGACTGCGCTCAAGCTGCGATTCCCCACGCCCGAGGCCCCCGAACTGCCGCTCGACATCGGCGTGCACGGCATCGGTCGTGGGCGCACAGGCGTATTGGCACCTGTCACCGACGGCGACGAACCCAGCGTGCGCTTCTGCGTCGATCGACGCGGCGTCTGGCTGACGGTCACCGAAGGCGTCCAGGGCGTGCACGTCAACGGTCGTCAGGTGCGGCGCATGGCGATGCTGCGCACGGGAGATGCGATTTTCGTCGATGGACACGAGTTGCGCCTGGTGTCGACGACACCGGTTTCGGCGGTCGCGCCGGCAGCCGGGCTCGACGACGTCGACGGCAGCGAGCCCGACCCGCGCATCGTGCTGCGCGGTGTCGGCGGTCGGTATCACGGCCGCAGTTTCACCCTGGATGGGCCGCGTCTGGTCGGCCGGCATGCAGAAGCCGACATCCGCATCGACGAGCCGGGTTTCGCCGACCGCCATGCGCGCCTGGAACGCATGGGTGGCGTGGTGCGTCTGACCGATCTCGGTTCAGCGGAAGGCAGCGTAGTCAATGGCGAGGCCATGCGCGACGCGGTCCTCCAGGCCGGCGACCAGATCGTGTTCGACGCCCACCATCGCTTCGTCATCGAAGCACCTGCACGCCCGGGGCTCAGCGCCGGCTACGACCGTGCACCGGAGCCGCAGGCGCTGGTCGATGAATCCACGGCGCCACGCGGAGGCGGACTGCCGCTGCCGTGGTTGTTGCTGGCGGCGGTGGTGATCGCAGGCTTGCTGAGCGCGTTGCTGCTGTTCGGGACGGCTTGATCCACCACACACTGTTGGAGATATCGCGATGGGCAGTTTCAGCATTTGGCATTGGGTCATCGTGCTCGGCGTCATCGCAATCCCCGTAGCCGTGGTCTGCCTCATCGTCTGGGCGTTGCGGCGCGGCCGGACGCGTTGACCGCACGCCTGCGCTGCACCGCCTTCCACACCCGCCAGCCCAGCAGCACCGCGAGAATCCCCGCGTACAGCGCAGGCTCGCGCCAGTCGGACTTCACGATCCACCAGAAATGCAGCACCGCGAGCGCCGCGATCGGATAGATCGCCTTGTGCAGCTGTCCCCACTTGCGGCCCAGCCGCCGCATCCATCCCTTGGTCGATGTGACCGCGAGCGGCACCAGCAGTAGCCACGCGAGAAAGCCCACGGTGATGAACGGGCGGCGCGCGATCTCGGTCGCGACCTGCGACAGATCGCCGACCAGATCCAGCGCCAGCCAGACCCCGAAATGCAGGCTGGCATAGACGAATGCGTACAACCCGAGCATGCGCCGGAACCGCAGCGTCGCGGTCCAACCGGTGATCTGGCGCAGCGGGGTGATGGCCAGCGTGATCAGCAGCAGCCGCAGCGCGCCGATGCCGAGCTCGTGTTCAATCGCCACCACCGGTTCAGCGCCGAGCACGTCGACATTCGCGCCGCCCAGCACCTGCCAGACGCGCCAGCCCAGCCAGGCCAGCGGCGCCAGACACAGCAGATGCATCAGCGTCTTGGCGGCAATGATCGCGGGCGGGGTCGCCGGCCGGGCCGGGCGTGCCGCGGGTGCGGCCTTCAGTACCACTTGCGCAGATCCATGCCCGAGTAGAGCGAGGCCACCTGGTCCGCGTAGCCGTTGAATGGCTGCGTGTCGATGCGGTTGGCGCGGAGACGGTTGACGGTGCCTGCGATGCGCCGCTCGGTCTTCTGGCTCCAGCGCGGGTGGTCGACCGCCGGATTGACGTTGCTGAAGAATCCGTACTCCGATGGCTGCAGATCGTTCCACGCGGTGCTGGGCATGCGTTCGACGAAGCGGATCGCGACGATCGACTTGATGCTCTTGAAGCCGTACTTCCACGGCACGACCAGTCGCAGCGGCGCGCCGTTCTGCTGCGGCAACGCCTTGCCGTACAGGCCGGTGGCGAGGAAGGCGAGCGGATTCATGGCCTCGTCGATACGCAGACCCTCGCGGTAGGGCCAGTTGATCGAACGGAAGCGCAGGCCGGGCATCTGCTCGCGATCGGCGAGGGTGGTGAACGCGACGTACTTCGCCTTGGCGTTCGGTTCGAACTTGCGCAGCACCGAAGCCAGAGGCACGCCGCTCCACGGAATCACCATCGACCAGCCTTCGACGCAGCGCAGGCGGTAGATGCGCTCCTCGTTCGCGACGCCGCGCAGCAGGTCCTCGAACGACACGCGACCCGGTTTGGCACATTCGCCGCCAACTTCGACCGTCCACGGCGAGGTGCGCAGCGTTTTCGCGGCGCTCGACGGATCGCCCTTGCCCGTGCCGAATTCGTAGAAGTTGTTGTAGCTGGTGATGTCCTCGAAACGGGTCAGGGGCTCGTCGGTGCGGAAGCCGCTGCGCGCCTGCGCGGGCGTGACCGGCGTGGTCGATGCCGGCGGCGGCTCGGCTTCGGCGCATCCCGCCAGCGACAGCGCGGGCGCGGCGGCCATCAACGCAAGCAGACGCCGCCGGTCTCGGTAGACGCTTTCGTCGGTGACTTCGGACTCCCTGATCCGCAACGCATCGCGCAATGACATGTGGAGCTCCTCGGCGCGACGCGCCTGTTGTGGACCAGTGACATACGTTGCCAGCGCAACCATCGGATGCGCGTCAGACTGTTGCGCTGCGGCATACTTGCCGGCCCCGAAATCCGTTCCGTGGAGTGTTCAATGGCGCGTGCGTACAACTTTGCCCCGGGACCGGCGGCCTTGCCTGAAAGCGTGCTGAAACAGGCGCAGGCGGACATGCTGGAGTGGGGAAGTGCCGGCGCGTCGATCGTCGAGATGAGCCACCGCGGACCGGAGTTCATGGAGGTCGCCACGCGCGCCGAAGCCGATCTTCGCACGCTGCTCGGCGTCCCCGATGACTACGCCGTGCTGTTCCTCCCGGGCGGCGCGACGACGGCGCAGGCGCTGCTGCCGTTGAACTTCGCGAGCCAGGGCGACACCGTCGATTACGTCGTCACCGGCCACTGGGGCAAGACCGCACTCAAGCAGCTTACGCCGGCGGTCTCGGTGAACATCGCCGCCACCGGCGAAGCCGACGGCTACCGCACGATTCCCGCACGCGAATCCTGGCGGCTGACGCCCGGCGCCGCCTATGTGCACATCACCGCCAACGAAACCATCCACGGCGTTGAATACCGGCCGGCCTGGGGCGAGCCCGCGCCCGATACCGGCAACGTGCCGCTGTTCGCCGACTTCAGCTCCAGCATCGCGTCCGAGCCGATCGACATCTCGCGCTACGGCGTGATCTATGCCGGTGCGCAGAAGAATCTCGGGCCGGTCGGCATCTCGGTCGTCATCGTGCGCCGCGACCTGCTTGAGCGCGCCGGCCAGCCGCGCGCCGACATCTTCAATTACAGCTCGCAGCTCGCCAACGACTCGATGCTCAACACGCCGCCGACCTGGAACTGGTATGTGGCCGGCCTGGTGTTCCGCTGGATGCTCGACGAAGGCGGCACGCCGGAATTCAACCGCCGCAGCGACGAGAAGTCGGCACTGCTCTACGGCGCGATCGACGGCTCGGGCGGCTTCTACCGCAACGACATCGATGCTGCCGTGCGCTCGCGCATGAACGTGCCGTTCTTCCTCGCCGACGAGGCGCGCAATGCCGCGTTCCTCGACGGCGCGCGCGAAGCGGGACTGATCGGCCTCAAGGGCCACCGCGTGCTCGGCGGCATGCGCGCGTCCATCTACAACGCGATGCCGGTAGACGGTGTGCGCAGCCTCGTTGCCTACATGCAGGATTTCCAGAAGACCCATGGTTGATTCGAAGAAGAAGACCCCGGTAGTCGCACGGGCGAAGAAGCCGGCGGCTGCGAAGGCCAACGCGGTGAAAGCCGCGGCCACCGCAGGTGTCGCCAAGCCGGATCTCGACGCGGTGCGCGCGCAGATCGACGGCATCGACCATCAGATCCAGACCCTGATCGCCGAGCGCGCGCAGTTCGCGCGCCAGGTCGGCAAGGCCAAGGGCAAGCTCGCTGCAGCGGTCGACTATTACCGGCCCGAACGCGAGGCGCAGGTGCTGCGCCGTGTGGTCGACCGCAACGACGGCCCGCTGTCGGATACCGAACTCGTGCGCCTGTTCCGCGAGATCATGTCCGCGTGCCTGGCCCAGCAGGAGCCGCTGAAGATCGGCTACCTCGGCCCGGAGGGTACGTTCTCGCAGCAGGCCGTGCACAAGCAGTTCGGCCACTCGGCCAAGGGCCTGCCGCTGGCGAGTATCGAGGAAGTGTTCGACGAGGTCGCTGCCGGCAATGCCGATTTCGGCGTCGTGCCGGTGGAGAACTCGGGGCAAGGCACGATCCAGTCGACGCTCGACATGTTCCTGACCTCGCCGCTGAAGATCTGCGGCGAAGTGGAACTGCGCGTGCACCAGTACTTGCTGTCGCGCACCGGTCGTATTGAGGACATCGAGCGCGTTTATTCGCACGGCCTGTCGCTGGCGCAGTGCAAGCAGTGGCTGCGCGAGAACCTGCCGGGCGTCGAAAAGCATGCCGTGGTCAGCAATGCCGAAGCCGTGCGCCGTGCGAAGAAGTCTGACGACGCCGCGGCGATCGCGGGCGAGAACGCCGCGCACGTCTATGGCATGCAAGTGCTGGCCGGCCCGATCGAGGACCGCAGCGACAACACCACGCGCTTCCTGGTGATCGGCCGCGGCGCGTTCCCGACATCGGGCAACGATCGCACTTCGCTGATGGTCTTCATCCGCGACCAGCCGGGCGCGCTTTACCGCATCCTCGAGCCGTTGGCGCGACGCGACATCAGCATGAACCGCATCGAGTCGCGGCCCGCACATGGTGCGCTGTGGCAGTACGCGTTCTTCATCGAGGTCAACGGCCACGTCGACGAATCGCCGCTGAAGGACGCGCTCGGCGAGATCGACGCGTTCGCGGGCGAGGTGCGCGTGCTTGGCTCCTATCCGGTCGCAGTGCCGTGAGCGAGGTATCGTGGATCGCGGCGCCGGGTGCGCCGCTGCGGGGCGAAGTGCGGGTGCCAGGCGACAAGTCGGTTTCGCACCGCGCGATCATGCTGGCCGCGCTCGCCGATGGCACCTCGCGCATCGAAGGCTTTCTCGAAGGCGAGGACGCGCGCGCGACCGAGGCGATCTTCCGTCGCCTCGGTGTGGCGATCGAAACGCCGGCGCCCGGCGTGCGCATCGTGCACGGCGTCGGCATCGATGGCCTGCGCCCGGCCGACGGTCCGCTCGACTGCGGCAATGCCGGCACCGGTATGCGGTTGATTGCGGGCCTGCTCGCGGGGCAGGCCTTCGACAGCACGCTGGTCGGTGATGCGTCGCTGTCGAAGCGGCCGATGCGCCGTGTCACCGAGCCGCTTGCGCGGATGGGCGCGCGCATCGACACCGGCGAAGGTGGTGTCCCGCCGCTGCAGGTGCACGGAGGCACCCCGCTGACCGGCATCGAGTTCGACAACGCGCTCGCCAGCGCGCAGGTCAAATCCTGCCTGCTGCTCGCGGGTCTGTACGCCGATGGCGCGACCGTCATCCACGAGACGCGCCCGACGCGCGACTACACCGAGCGCATGCTCGCCGCGTTCGGCTGGCCGATTGAATTCGCGCCGGGCATCGCCCGCCTGACCGGCGGACACCGTCTGCGTGCGACCGACGTGCGCGTGCCGGCGGATTTCTCGTCGGCCGCGTTCTTCCTGGTCGCGGCGAGCCTCGTGCCGGGTTCCGATCTGCTGTTGCGCCGCGTTGGTATGAATCCGCGGCGCACCGGTCTGCTGCACGTGCTGCGCCTGATGGGCGCCGACATCGTCGAATCCGATGCGGGCGAGGAGGGCGGTGAGCCCGTGGCCGACCTGCGCGTGCGCTACGCACCGCTGCGCGGTATCGACGTGCCCGAGCAGCATGTGCCGGACATGATCGACGAGTTTCCGGCGCTGTTCGTCGCCGCGGCCTGCGCGTCGGGCGTGACGCGTGTGACCGGCGCGCACGAACTGCGGGTCAAAGAATCGGATCGCATCGCGACGATGGCGGCGGGCCTGCGCGCACTCGATGTCGACATCGAAGAAGCGCCGGATGGCGCGACGATCACCGGACGTGCGGATGGCGTCGGCAGCGGTCGCGTCGACAGTCATGGCGACCACCGCATCGCGATGTCGTTCGCGATCGCCGGTCAGCGGGCACGCGGCGATGTCGTCATCGGCGACACCGCGAATGTTGCGACCTCATTCCCGGGGTTCCTCGAACTGGCGGAGACGGCCGGCTTCTCGTTGCGCACCGGCTGACCCGTAGGAGTGCGCTCACGCGCGAAGGGCTTTGGTGTGAGTCCCTATCTCGCGCGCGCTTCCACAGAAGCGCAGATCCAAACAGAAACGCCCGCATCCGGAAATGCGGGCGTTCTGCGTGCAGCGCGCTTCAAGATGGATGGATCAGCCCGCATCCTGCAGCGTGAAGTCGATCGGCACGCGCACCGTGCTCGCGGTCGGTTTGCCACCCTGGATCGCCGGTTCGAACTTCCAGTCACGCACGGCCTGCTGCGCGGCGCGATCGAGATCACGCGAGCCACTGCGCTTCTCGACCGTCACATCGGTGGCATTGCCATTCGCATCCACCTGCACCAGCAGGATCAGCGATCCTTCCTCGCGGCTGCGCGCGGCAGCAGGCGGATACGGGATTTCCGGCTGTTCGAGCGGACGTGCTTCGCGATCCGCCGGGCGGGCAGGTGCCGTATCGGCACGCGGCGTGGCGCGGGTCGCTGGCTCGCGTTCTGCGGGTGGCGCGGCCGGATCGTCGATGACCGGTGTCGGCGGCAGTTCGGCTGTGTCGGTCGTCCCGCGCTGGGTCAGCGCATACCAGCCGAGCGCGACGAGTATTACGAGCAGCAGAATCCACAGCAACGGGCTGGACCCTTTACGTGGCGGGTCCTGCTGCGGGGGATCGATGGGACGCTGTACCGGGTCGTTCATGCCGCACCTCGTCAGCTGAATGGGTGCGGCGAGCGTCCCATGCGGAATGTAAATGCAATGTGCACCGCAATGCATGCCATCAGCCGCCCTCGGGCGCGAACGAGAACGGAATCCGCAGCTCGCCCGCGACCGGGCGTCCGTCACGCAGCGCCGGCTCGAACCGCCAGCGACGCACTGCGGCAACGGCCGCGCGATCGAGACGACGATGCTGGCTGCTGCTGACGACATCCACGCCGTCGACGCGACCGTCGGCGCCGACCTTGACCAGCAGCAGCACCTCGCCACGTTCGCCACGCCGCATCGACGCACGCGGGTACTCGGGTTGCTGGGTGGAGACCGGTCGCGGCACGCTGGTCGGCAGGTCGGTGGCCGCGGTCGTGGCCTGCGGCGCCGGCATTTGATCGTTCGGCGCGGCGACGGGCGCAGGCGACGCGGTCTGCGGCACGTGCGCATCGATCCGCACCGGCGTGCGCGTGTCCTGCGGGCTGGCGTAATCGAAGCCGCGGTCGGTGCTGCCAGCCGCGGGCAGGGGCGCGGGTAGCGGCGCCATCGCCTGATCGTCGGGCATGGTCGGCATATTTTCACCGTCCCGCGAGGTGCCGGTCGAGGAACGCGCCAGCCACAGCAGGGCGAACAGCAGCACACCTGCCGCGCAACCGCCGATCACGAACCACCATGCGCGGCCACTCGGCAACGCTTCGCGCAGGGTGCGGCGCAATCGGACGGACAATGGCGGGGGCGAAGCGGGCATCGCGGGCTCCTCGACGTGGCGCCGCATTCTTGCATACGGCCCAGCGCGTGCTGCGCGGGCGCGTCGCGTATGGATCCGGGCGATAATGCGGCTTCCGTACTCGACAAGCCGAAGCCCCGCCATGCTCGATCCCAGCCTCCTGCGCCAGCACGTCACCGATACCGCCGCGCGCCTGCGCGAAAGCCGCGGGTTCGAACTGCCGGTGTCGCGGATCGAATCGCTGGAGGCCGAGCGCAAGCAGATCCAGATGCGTACGCAGGAACTGCAGAACCTGCGCAATACGCGCAGCAAGGCGATCGGTCAGGCCAAGGCCAAGGGCGAGGACGTCGCGCCGCTGCTGGCCGAAGTCGCCGGTTTCGGCGACGAACTCAAGGCCAGCGAAGCGCGTCTGGTCCAGATCCAGGCCGACATCGAGGCGATCGTGCTCAGTGTGCCGAACCTGCCGGATGCCGGCGTGCCGGTGGGGCGCGACGAGTCCGACAACGTCGAGCAGTCGCGCTGGGGCACGCCGCGCGCATTCGACTTCGAGGTCCGCGACCACGTCGCGCTCGGCGAGCGGCACGGCTGGCTCGATGCCGAGACCGCGGCCAAGCTCAGCGGCGCGCGTTTCACCGTATTGCGCGGCAAGCTCGCACGCCTGCATCGCGCGCTCGCGCAGTTCATGCTCGATCTGCATACCGATGAGCACGGCTATGAGGAAACCAGCGTGCCGCTGATCGTGAATCCCGAGAGCATGCTCGGTACCGGTCAGTTGCCGAAGTTCGAAGAAGATCTGTTCGCGCTGGAGGTCAATGAGGCGAAGCGCTACCTCATTCCGACGTCCGAGGTCTCGCTGACCAACATCGTGCGCGATTCGATCATCGACGCAGAGCGCCTGCCGCTGCGCATGGCTGCACATTCGCTGTGCTTCCGCGCGGAAGCCGGCAGCCACGGTCGCGACACGCGCGGCATGATCCGGCAGCATCAGTTCGAGAAGGTCGAGATGGTGTCGGTCACGACGCCCGACGACAGTGAAGCCGAGCACCAGCGCATGACGCGATGCGCGGAGGTCGTGCTGGAGAAACTGGGCCTGCCGTACCGCCGGATGCTGTTGTGTGCCGGCGACATGGGATTCACAGCGCAGCGGACCTACGACCTGGAGGTCTGGCTGCCGTCGCAGGGCACTTACCGCGAGATTTCCTCCTGCTCGAACTGCGGTGACTTCCAGGCGCGACGCATGCAGGCCCGCTGGCGCGTCGCCGACGGCAAGCCGGCACTGCTGCATACCCTCAACGGCTCGGGCGTCGCGGTCGGTCGGGCGCTGGTCGCGGTGATGGAGAACTACCAGCAGGCCGATGGTTCGATCGAGGTGCCTGAAGTGCTTCGACCCTATATGGGCGGGCTGTCTCACATCGATTGATCGCGGTACGTCGAATCGTCCTGTTTGGAACGAATGGCAGCGATAGGTGTCGTCTGTTGCAAAATTAGGATAAAGGTGCTGATATACCGCGCATTGTTCCGATAGCGAGGGCGGCTCCATGCAGGATCTCAATGATCTCTATTACTTCGCGATGGTGGTCGAGCACGGCGGTTTCGCCGCTGCCGAGCGCGCCTTGGGCATCCCGAAGTCGCGCCTGAGCCGCCGTATCAGCCAGCTGGAAACCGAACTGGGCGTGCGTTTGCTGCAGCGTTCTACGCGTCGTTTCGCAGTGACCGATGTCGGCCAGAGCGTCTTCCGCCACGCGCAGTCGATGCTCGCCGAAGCCACCGCCGCGCGCGAGGTGGTCGACCGTCTCAGCGCGGAACCGCGCGGACTGGTCCGGGTCAGCGTGCCGGTGAGCATCGCCCAGCAGTCGATTCCGCAGATGCTGCCCGAGTTCCTCGCCCGTTATCCGCAGGTCCGCGTGCAGTTGCATGTCAGCAATCGCCGCGTCGACGTGATCAATGAAGGCTTCGACGTCGCGGTGCGCGTGCGCTCCAAGCTCGACGACGACGGCAGTCTGGTGATGCGCAGCTTCGGCCAGATCCAGGAACTGCTGGTCGCAAGCCCGGGTTATCTCGATCGTATGGGCCGTCCCAAGGATCCTGACGAGCTCGACCAGCACACCACGATGAGCATGGGCGAGGACGAGGTGAAGCAGCGTTGGGACTTGCAGGCGAATGACGGCACCACGCGCCGCGTCGAACTCAAGCCACGCGTCGCCGGCTTTGATTTTCCGATGCTGATGGCGCTGGCCAAGCAGGGCCTGGGCATCACGATGCTGCCCGAAACCCTGTGCGCCGAAGCGGTGCGCAACGGCGAACTCGAAGTCGTACTGCCGGACTGGCATCTGCCGCAGGGCATCGCCCATGCCGTGTTTGCGTCGCGTCGCGGTCTGCTGCCGGCAGTGCGCGTCTTCATCGACTTTCTCGCCGAAAAGCTGCCGCCGCTGATCGAAGCGTCCAGCCTCGACTGCCGCAACTGCGAAAAGAAGCCGGTCCCCGGCGCCGTCCCGCCGCCGCGTATCTCATCCGCCACGGTGCGTGCGACAATGGCGTGAGCGGCGACGACGCCCGCGCATGCGGCTTCGATCGCTGATCGTTGGAATCTCCGGCTTTCCCGCGTAACGGGCCCGGCGAGCGGACACATCGGAGAGATGGCCGAGTGGTTTAAGGCAGCGGTCTTGAAAACCGCCGAAGGGTCAAACCTTCCGTGGGTTCGAATCCCACTCTCTCCGCCACATCCCGTTCTCGCTCGATCCGGGACATCAGCCGGGCCTCAGCTCAATGCAGCGGGATCCTCATACGGCAGATAGGTCGCGCCCGCTTCGCGCAGGGCGGTTTCTGCACGCGTCAGCGTGTCGCCTTCGCCATCGATGACCACCAGCACACGTCCCGCTTCAATCTCGCTTTCGAATTTCTGGCGGATCGGGTCGGGCAGGGATGCGCCGACCAAGGACGAAGCCCAGGTGCCGACCGCAGCGCCGCCCAGCGTCGTCAGGGCGACGCCGGCCAGCGTCAGACCCAGGGGTGGCACCGCGACAGCGACCAGGCCGGCCAGCAGGCCGGTCGCACCCCCGATTCCTGCGCCTCGTACCGCGGCGTGTTTGAAGTCGGTGGGCGCCTCTTTCTGATGCTCGGGCACGGTGTCGAGCTCGATATCGCCACGGGCGACCAGCGAGATGTCCGCGTCGGCGATTCCAGCCTCGCGAACGCCCCGGACCGCGGTCTCGGCAACGGAAAGGGATGGCGTGCTGTAGACGCGACGAACTTTCATGGGCTGCTCCATGCCGGACTGGCGTGATGCAGCTTCCATCGCGGTCCGTCAGACGGCTGTGAACCCTGCGTGCCTTTATCCGATGCCGCCGGCTTTGCCCGACAGGTGTTCGTAGAGGATCACGCTACCGATCAGGATGAGGATCAGGCCCCCGATGATCTCCGCGCGCTTCCCGACGATCGCGCCCAACACGCGTCCCAGCATGATGCCGCTGGTCACCATCACGAAGGTGCACAGGCCAATGACGGCGGCCACCAGCACGATATTCACGTCAAGGAACGCCAGGCCCACGCCGACCGCCATTGCATCGACGCTCGTCGCGAATCCGGTGGCCGCGAGGTTCCAGAATCCGTGCGGGCGCTGCCGGGGATCGTCGTCCGCGTCGGCAGTCGCGTCCTGCCGGAAGCCCGCAATCACCATGCGCGTGCCAAGCAGGCCCAGCAGATAGAACGCGATCCAGTGATCCCAGGCGGTGACATAGGCTGCCGCAGCCAGGCCCAGTGCCCAGCCGATCACCGGGGTCACACCTTCGATGACGCCGAAGATCGCACCGGCGCGAAGGGCCTCGGGCAAGCGCGGACGCTGCATTGCTGCCCCTTTCCCGATGGCGGCTGCGAAGGCGTCGGTTGACATGGCAAAACCGATCAGAACGATCGAGAAAAGAGACATTCGGGAGTGCTTCGGGTCGGGCTGGGACCATGCACGGCAGAGCGGCGCGCCCAACCACTGTTGCGCCGATATGCCGCTGGTCTCGCCAACCTGGACTGGTTGCCTGCACCACGATCGAGAGGGATCGAGTGTGTTGATGCAGGCGCTTCCGAATACGGAAGCCGGCTACTCCCCAAGGGGACGCGCATGCTATCAGCGCATTCACGCCAACGCACACGTATAGCCGATGACATGCGCCTGCTGGCGTCGATACCCGATGGATACGCGCTCTCACATTTAAAGGGGGCGGGTGAACCGGGCTTGTGCCTGCGTGCGGCTTCGCTTGAGATACGCCGCTTCGGCCCTATACTTGCGTGGTCAGAGCGACTTCTGACTCCCGGGGGTGCCCAGGCTTCGACGGGGGTTGCGAAATTGCCTGGTGCATGCCGAGGGGGCGACTTTCCTCGTTAATCCAGTAGCAAACTTTTAGTTGCCAACGACGACAACTACGCTCTCGCCGCTTAAGGCGTAAGCCCCGAACCTACTTGTGCCCGTGCTCGTAGATGTAGGGTCATTATCACGGAACCGGCTGTGATGGCTGCCTGTCAGTCACGGCTTAACCAAAGCAGGCTGGTCCTGGAGTGCGCTTCGCGCACCGTGCTGCTTCAGGGCGAGATCCAACGGTGAGCTAAGCATGTAGTACCGGGGATGGAGTGCCTTCGGACGCGGGTTCGATTCCCGCCACCTCCACCATTCATGAAAACCGGGCCTTCGGGCCCGGTTTTTTTGGTCGATTTCTCCGTTCTCGTTATGCTGTCGTGATGGCCGCGTCCACGCCGCAATCCGTTTCATCCCCCTTGCCTCGCACCCGCGCCTGGCGGCTACGTCGAAGCCATGCGTTGGCGGGTCTCGTGCTGCTCGGGTCGCTGCTGATGGTCGCGCTTTATGCGCGCGGCGCACACGAACGCGAGCGCCGGCTGGCCGAGGCGAGCTTCGTCGCCGACGCCGACCGGCTGGCGGAGGCAATCCGTCAACGTCTGCTGCAGTACGAGCTCAGCGTGCGCGGCGGCGTGGCGCTGCACAGCGCGGCGGTGGAAACTCCGACCGCGCGGCAATGGCGCGGCTACGTGGACGGTCTCGATGTCCGCCGGCAGCTGCCGGGCATGATGGGGCTTGGCTACGTCGCGTACCTCGATCCGCAATCGCTGACCGACCTGCAGCTGCAGCGCCGTGCGGCGGGCGAGGGTTTTTTCACGGTGACGCCGCGGGGCGTGCGTGAGCAATACGGCGCCATCCTGTATTTCGAACCTGAGATCGAAACCAGCCGGCTGTCGATCGGCTACGACCAGTACAGCGATCCGACGCGCCGTGCGGCGATGGACGCGGCCCGCGACAGCGGCGAGATCCGATTGAGTGCGCCCGTACAGCTGCGCCAGCAGGGGCGCGACGGGCAGGCAGGCGTGCTGCTATTCGCGGCGGTCTACCGCACCGCGCGTCTGCCGGTTTCGCAGGCGGGGCGCCGGCAGGCGCTGGTCGGTTGGGTGTACGCGCCGTTCCGGACCGCGGAGTTCATCGGCAGGTCGATGATTCCGGTCGATCACAATCTGGCATTCCGGATTGTCGATGTCACCGGCGGCGCGGAGACGCCGGTGCTCGCATCAGACGGCTGGGTCGAGGGCAATGCGGGGCAGGGCGCGCGCGTGCTGCATACCGTGACCCAGCATCTCTATGGACGCAGTTGGCGCTACGATTTCCAACTGATCGGTCCCTTGACCTCGGCGAGCATGCGCGAACTTCAGGCCACCCTGATCACCGGGGTGGTGGCGTCGCTGTTGCTGTTTGCGATGGTGATGACACTGGCGCAGACACAGTCGCGCGCCGAGACGCTGGCGCACCGGCTGAGCGATTCCTACCGGCGCAGCGAACAACGCTTCCGCAACGCCATGCAGTACTCGGCGATCGGCATGGTGCTGCTCGGCCGCAACGGCGCGATTCTCGAGAGCAATCCGGCGATGGCGGAGATCGCCGGCGTGAGTCAGGCGACGTTGACGGGGACACTATTCCACGGCTACTTCGCGGACGGGCACGACGAGGTGTCGCGCACGCGGGAGATGCAGGCATTGCGCGAGGGCGTCCATCGCAGTACGCGACGCTTGCGCCGCCACGACGGCGACATCCGTGAGGTGCATCTGGCCTCCACCCTGATGCCCGGCGACGACGGGAGCGACGTGGCGCGGCTGGTGCAGGTCGAAGACGTGACCGAGCGTCTACGCGCGGAAGCCCAGGTGCATGCCCTCAACCGAACGCTGGAATCGCGCGTGGAGCGTCGAACGCGCGCGCTCACCCAAGCCAATCACGAACTCGAATCGTTCGCGTACATCGTCTCGCACGATCTGCGGGCGCCACTGCGCAGCATCGATGGATTCGGTCGTATCCTCGCCGAGCGCTACAGCGCGGTTATCGATGCGCAGGGACAGGACTATCTCGCCCGTGTGCGCAATGCCGCCGCGCGCATGGATGCACTGATCGACGCGCTGCTGAAGATGTCGCGGATCAGCCGCGGCGAGTTCAAGCGCGCGCCGCTCGATCTCAGCCGCATGGCCCGCGAGGTCCTGTCGGAGTTGCGCCAGACTGATCCAGGCCGCGAGGTCGCAGTGCGCGTCGCACCTGGCCTGCGGGCCGAGGGTGATCCAGCGCTGGTGCGCAATCTGCTGGAGAATCTGCTCGGCAACGCCTGGAAGTTCACGGCGAATACCGCCCGTGCGACGATCGAGTTCGGTGTCGAGCCGGGCGAGGTGTTCTACGTCGCCGACAACGGAGCAGGCTTCAACGCCGAATACGCGGGCAAGCTGTTCCGGCCGTTCCAGCGCCTGCATCGTGACGACGAGTTCAAGGGGCACGGCGTGGGCCTGGCCTCGGTACGCCGCATCGTCGAGCGCCATGGCGGCACGATCGATGCGGTGGGGCGCCTCAACGGGGGCGCAACCTTCCGCTTCACGCTGGCCGCAGCCACGGCGCGCAGCTGAGCGAAGCCGGCGTGCCCTCAAGGGGCCGCGACCCGTGTTGCGAGATGCAGCGCGTCAGGCGTTCTTGTTGTGCGCTCGCATGGCGCGCTGCTTGTCGCGCGCCCAGTCCCGATCACGCGCGACATCGCGCTTGTCGTGGCTTTGCTTGCCTTTCGCCAGCACGACTTCGGCCTTGACCTTGTTGCCCTTCCAGTAGAGCGATGTGGGCACCACGGTGTAGCCATCGCGCTGCACCCGACCGATCAGTGTGTCGATCTCGCGCCTGTGCAGCAGCAGCTTGCGCGTGCGGTGCGGATCGGCGACCACGTGCGTGGAGGCCTGACTGAGCGGCGTGATCTGCGCTCCGATCAGGAACAGCTCGTTGTTGAGGACCATAGCGTAGCTCTCGCCGATGATCGCGCGGCCCGCGCGGATCGCCTTCAGCTCCCAGCCCTGCAGCGCCAGACCTGCTTCGAAGCGGTCTTCGAAGTAGTACTCGTGGCGCGCACGTTTGTTCAGCGCGATGGTGCCCGTGCTGTTTGCTTTATCCTTGTCCTTGCCACTCTTCTTGCTCATCCGTCCATTGTCCCCGAAGCAGGTCCCCCAGGCGAGTCATGCCCAAGATTGAACGTAGTGCCCTCGTCGGGCAGCCCGCCGAGCGCATGTACGCGCTGGTCAACGATGTCGCCGCCTATCCCCGCCGCTTCGCCTGGTGCGATGCCGCGGAGGTCCAGGAGACGACCGAATCGCGCATGGTCGCGCGTCTGGATCTGGGGCTCGGCGCGCTGCGGACGTGGTTCACGACCGAGAACACGCTGTCGCCACCCGACACCATCGACATGCAGTTGCGCGATGGTCCTTTCAAGTCGCTGCACGGCCGCTGGACCTTCCAGGCGCTCGACGAGGCTGCCTGCAAGGTCACGCTGCTGCTGGAGTTCGAACCCAGGAGCCGGTTGATGCTGCCTGCAATGACGCTCGGCTTCAAAGGCCTTGCCGACCGCATGGTCGATGATTTCGTGCGGGTTGCAGAACACGAGCCGGCGGCGTGAAGACAGTGCGCGTGGTCCGGGCCCGCCCCGGACGCCACGCGGCGTGGGCGCTGCAGCTCGACATCGATGCGTCCGTTGCCGATGCGATCGTCGCGATACGCCAGATCGCGCCCGAGGCACTCGATGCGGTCGCCGGCTATGCGGTGTTCGGCGTTCGCGTACAACCGGAGACGGTGCTCGGAGACGGCGATCGCCTCGAACTGCTCGAAGCGCTGCAGACCGATCCCAAGGATGCACGCCGCCGTCGCGCCGCCGCCAGTCGCGGCGACGCACGCTGAAGCACCCGATCAGCGGCGCTGGTTGCCCTTCTGGCGCGGCAGATTGCCGAACTTGCGCATCTCGGCGGCCAGCTCCTGGTCGCGTTTCGGAAAGTACTCGCCTTCCCAGCGGGCGAGCTGATCGTTGTCGAAGAACACCGTGAAGTTCTTCACCTCGGTGCGACCGCGACGGTCCACGCGCTGCGAAGCGGTGTAGTCCCAGCGCTGGTGGTGGAAGGGATCGGCGATCGACGGCGTGCCCAGCAACGCTTCGACCTGCGCCTTGCCCATGCCGACCTGCAACTGCTCGACCGCCGAGCCGTCGATCAGGTTGCCCTGGTAGATCGGCTGCTTGTACAGCAGGCCGCAACCGCTGGTGGCGAGGGCGAGAACCGGAACGAGAAGAAGCTTGTGCATGTCGTGGGGACGGCCTGGAATGACCGCCCGATGATACACTGCCGCCACGCCGCAACCGCGATCCAGGCAGCTGGCGTTCAACCGCCGGTGGCATGCCTGCCTGTATTCGGAGACACCATGGAATCGCTCGACCTGCGCAAGGCCGGACTGAAAGTCACCCATCCGCGGATGCGGATCCTGCAACTGCTCGAGCAGCGCACGCCGCGCCAGCATCTGACTGCCGAGGCCATCTACCGCCAGCTGCTGGAGCAGGGCGACGAGATCGGCCTGGCCACGGTGTATCGCGTCCTCACCCAGTTCGAGGCTGCGGGCCTGGTACTCAAGCACAACTTCGAAGGCGGTCACGCCGTCTATGAACTCGATCGCGGCGGCCATCACGACCACATGGTCGACGTGGACACCGGCAAGATCATCGAGTTCGAGAGTGCCGAGATCGAAGAGTTGCAGCGGCAGATCGCTGATCAGTACGGCTACATCCTCGAAGAGCACTCGCTGGTGTTGTACGTCCGCAAGAAGCGCTGACGCGCTCTACGAACCCTGCGCAGGCGAGCGCAGGGCGGTGCGCATGGTGTCCCTGCCGCATGCTGCCAGTGAGTTCCTGCCAGCCTTGAGCGTGTTCGGCGTGCAAGTCGACTGCCTGCGCGGGAGATCAGGATCGCCGACTGCGCCGCGCGCAACCGCGGTCAGATCGGGGTGCGCGTCCACGACATGCCACACGTTCGCACTGTAGGCGGAGCGACGCGCGCATACGTGGTTCGAAGTCGCCGTGCGTGCGTATTCGCTGTGCGCAAGAGTTGCTGAGAACGGAAGCCGTGTCTGCGCGCCGAGGATGCTGTCGCCGCAGCGCTGGCAGTCCTGACGGTGGCCGGCGGACACCCGGCGCCGGACATCGCGACACGCGAGCGCCCGCAGACGGTGCGGCAGCGGGGTTCGTCTCAGACCATGCCCTGCAGCAGTTTGCGCGCCGCGGCGCGTGCTTCCTTGCTGACGTCCACGCCGCCGAGCATGCGCGCGAGTTCCTCGGTGCGCTCGGCAGTGTCGAGCCGGCTGACCTGGCTTTCGGTCGCACCATCAGTGCTGGACTTGTGCACGCGGTAATGGGTGTGTCCCTTCGAGGCCACCTGCGGTAGGTGGGTCACGCACAGCACCTGGCGGCTGTCTCCGAGCGCGCGCAGCTTGCGGCCGACGATATCGGCGACGGCGCCGCCGATGCCCGAATCGACTTCGTCGAATACCATCGTCGGCACGGCGTCGTGGCCGAGTGCGGCGACTTCGATCGCGAGCGAGATACGCGACAGTTCGCCGCCCGACGCAACCTTGCGCAGCGGGCGCGGTGGCTGGCCGGCATTGGCCGAGACCATGAATTCCACGCGCTCGGCGCCCTGTGGATCGGGTCGTGAGGTCTCGACCGGTTCGATCGCGACCTCGAACACGCCGCCGCCCATACCAAGTTCGTGGATCAGCGCGGTGGACGCCTTCGATAGTGCCTTGGCCGCCTTGCGGCGTGCCGCGCCCAGGCGATCGGCCGCGTCACGCCAGCGGCCCATCGCGGCTTCGATCTCGCCGTCGAGCTGCTTCAGGCGTTCGCCGGCGCCATCGAGCTGGTCGAGTTCACCGGCCAGGCGCGTCTGCACGTCGATCAGTTCTTCCGGGGTCACGCGATGCTTGCGCGCAAGTTCGTGCAGCCGGCCGAGGCGCTGTTCCAGCGTCTCCAACTGCTCGGGATCGATATCGAGATCATCGCGGACCTGGCCGAGCAGCAACGTCGCTTCGTCGAGCTGGATCGCCGCAGCGTCAAGCAATGCGTCGACCTCGCCCAGGCGCGGCTCATGCGCGCGCATCCGCGTCAGGTCTTGGCGCAGCGTCTGCAGTGCCTGCGGGAGGCCGAGCTCGTCGTCTCCGCGCATGCGCTCGAGCGCCGCGTCGCAGGTCTGGATCAAGCCGGCCGCGTTCGCATGCCGGCGGTGGCTCGCGAACAGGTCGGCCACCGCGTCGGCGGCGAGCGATTCGCCGTCGAGTTCGCCGAGCTGGTGGCGCAGCCAGTCGCGGCGCTCGGCCACGTCGCCGATCCCCACCAGTGCATTGCGCTCGTCGTGCAGCGCGCGCCAGGCTTGGGCAGTGCCGCGCACCTCGGCGAGCAACGTGCCGTTGCCGGCCTGCGCATCCAGCAGTGCGAGCTGGCTGCCGCGGGCGAGCAGGGCCTGGTGTTCGTGCTGGCCGTGGATCTCGACCAGATGCCCGGCCAGTTCGCCGAGTTGGGTGATCGTCGCCGGTCGGCCGTTGATCCAGGCGCGCGAGCCGCCATCGGCGCGCAAGGTGCGGCGCAGCTGGCAGGTGTCACCGTCGTCGAGTTCGTGTTCGCGCAGCCAGCGCAACGCGGGCGCGGCGTCGTCGAGGGCGAACTCGGCGTGTAGTTCGGCGCGTTCGGCGCCGTGGCGCACGATGCCGCTGTCGGCGCGCTGGCCCGACAGGAAGCCCAGCGCGTCGACCAGCAGCGACTTGCCGGCGCCGGTTTCGCCGGAAATGACGGTCAGGCCGGCGCCGAACTCCAGGTCCGATTGGCTGGCGACGGCGAAATTGCGGATGGCGAGATGGGTCAGCATGGGTGCGGATTGTGCCTTGGTGCGTCGCGGGCGAGTAGGTGGATCGCTGGAAGCGATGGCCAACGGTGCGCTAAGTATCGTGCCCGCGTCTCAGCGCAAGAGAATGAGCGCTTGCATCGCAGTGAGGCGCACCGTATACCGCCCGCATGTCATCCGATCCGCGTCATCCGCTCGATCCGCGCGCCAGGCAGCTGTTGCGCACGCTGATCGCCCGGCATATCCAGGACGGTGGCCCGGTCGGCTCGCAGACCCTGGCCCGGCATGCGGGGCTCGATGTCAGCGCCGCGACGATCCGCAACATCCTCTCGGACCTGGAAGAGGCCGGCCTGCTGGCCTCGCCGCACACCTCCGCGGGCCGGGTGCCGACCGCGCAGGGCTATCGCGTGTTCGTCGACTCGCTGCTGCAGGTCAAGCCGCTGCGGGCCCAGGAGATGGAGCGTCTGCGCGGCGAACTGGGCGGCGGCGGACAACAGTCGCTGCTGGGCAGTGCATCCGAACTGATGTCGGCGATGACCCATTTCGTCGGCGTCGTCTCGGTGCCGCGTCGCGAGCAGCTGGCGTTCCGTCATATCGATTTCGTGCCTCTGGACGGTCAACGGGTCATGGCGATCATCGTCTTCGCCGACCACGAGGTGCAGAACCGCATCATCCAGACCCGGCGCAGCTTCGAGACTGCCGAGCTCGAGCGGGTGGCCAATTATCTCAACCAGCAGTTCGCTGGACGCCCGCTCGGCGACATTCGCGCGGCACTGGTCGACGAACTGCGCCACGCTCGCGACGAGATGGAAGCCTTGCTGTCGCAGACGATGGAACTGGCCGAACAGGCGCTGGTGCCCGGCGACGACGACATGCTGCTGGCCGGGCAGAACCGCCTGATCGGTGTGCAGGACCTGTCGGATCTCGACCGTCTGCGCGAGCTCTTCGATGCCTTTTCCCGCAAGCGCGAAATCCTGCAGCTGCTCGAACGCACGATCCGCGCGCCGGGCGTGCGGATCTTCATCGGCGAGGAGACGGGGCTGGCGCCGCTGGAGGGCATGTCCCTGGTGACCGCGCCCTACGGCGCGGGTGGTCGCACGCTCGGCGTGCTGGGCGTCATCGGACCGACGCGCATGGCCTACGAGCGGGTGATCCCGGTGGTCCAGGCGACTGCGAGTGTGCTCGGCGCGGCCCTGCATCCCGAGCCTTGAATCGCCGGTCGGCGGCCCCATAGCTGGGCGGGTCGGCGGCCAGACGCCCGCCCCGGAACCGGACATGACCCAGCCCCAAGACGACGCCCAGATCCCGAACCTTTCCGAAGACGAGGCCGCCGAGCTCTCGGTCGAACACCAGCTCGCCGAGCAGGTGGAATTGCTGAGCGCTGAGCTCGAGCAGCTGCGCGCGCAGGTGCTGCTCGAGCGCGCCGATCTCGAAAACCAGCGCAAGCGCCTGGCCCGCGAGGTCGAAAGCGCCCGCCGCTTCGCCAACGAACGACTGCTGGCCGCGCTTGTGCCGGTGTTCGATGCGCTGGAAGCCGGCCTCGCCAGTGCGTCCGATACCGATCCGCTGCGCAGTGGCGTCGAACTCACACTCCGCGAGCTGACCCGGGCGACCGAGTCGAATGGCCTGGCTACCCTCGCCCCGGCGCCGGGTGATCCGTTCAATCCCGAACACCACCAGGCGATGAGCATTGTCGAAGTACCTGGCGTGCCGCCGGGCGCGGTGGCCCAGGTCTTCCAGAAGGGCTACCTGCTCAATGAGCGCCTGCTGCGGCCCGCCATGGTCGTCGTCGCCAAGGCGGATTGACGCCCGCCCGGGCATTGCCCGGGCCAGTTCGATACACGACACCGCTTGAACGCTGTGTTGCGTGTCCCCAGATCACGGTCATCGACGGCATCGGCCGTCCCCCAGACATATTTCTTAGAGGAAGCACCGCAATGGCAAAGATCATCGGCATCGACCTGGGCACGACGAACTCGTGCGTGGCGATCATGGACGGCGGCAAGGCCAAGGTCATCGAGAACAGTGAGGGCGATCGCACCACCCCGTCGATCGTCGCCTACACCAAGGACGGCGAAGTGCTGGTCGGCGCCTCGGCCAAGCGCCAGGCGGTGACCAACCCGCACAACACCTTCTTCGCGGTCAAGCGCCTGATCGGCCGCAAGTTCACCGACGGCGAAGTCCAGAAGGACATCGGCCTGGTGCCGTACAAGATTCTTGAGCACGACAACGGCGACGCCTGGGTGTCGACCAGCGACGGCAAGAAGCTCTCTGCGCAGGAAGTCTCGGCGCGCATCCTCGAGAAGATGAAGAAGACCGCCGAGGATTATCTGGGCGAGAAGGTCACCGAGGCGGTCATCACCGTACCGGCGTACTTCAACGACAGCCAGCGCCAGGCGACCAAGGACGCGGGCAAGATCGCGGGCCTGGATGTGAAGCGCATCATCAACGAGCCGACCGCGGCCGCGCTGGCCTACGGCCTCGACAAGTCCGGCGGCGACCGCAAGATTGCCGTCTACGATCTCGGCGGCGGCACCTTCGACGTGTCGATCATCGAGATCGCCGAAGTCGACGGCGAGAAGCAGTTCGAAGTGCTGGCCACCAACGGCGATACCTTCCTGGGCGGTGAAGATTTCGACGCACGCGTCATCGATTATCTGGTCGAAGAGTTCAACAAGGACCAGGGCATCGACCTGCGCAAGGATCCGTTGGCGCTGCAGCGTCTGAAGGATGCGGCCGAGCGCGCGAAGATCGAGTTGTCCTCCTCGCAGCAGACCGAAGTCAACCTGCCGTACGTCACCGCCGACGCCTCGGGCCCGAAGCACCTCAACATCAAGCTCACCCGCGCCAAGCTCGAGTCGCTGGTCGAGGAACTGGTGCGCCGGACGATCGAGCCGTGCCGCACCGCGCTCAACGACGCCGGCCTGCGTGCGTCCGACATCAACGAGGTGATCCTCGTCGGTGGCCAGACCCGCATGCCCAAGGTCCAGGCGGCGGTCGCCGAGTTCTTCGGCAAGGAGCCGCGGAAGGACGTGAACCCCGACGAGGCCGTCGCGATCGGCGCGGCGGTGCAGGGCGGCGTGCTGGCCGGTGACGTCAAGGACGTGCTGCTGCTCGACGTGACGCCGCTGAGCCTCGGCATCGAGACGCTGGGCGGTGTGTTCACCAAGATCATCGAGAAGAACACCACGATTCCGACCAAGGCCTCGCAGACGTTCTCCACCGCCGATGACAACCAGTCGGCCGTGACGGTGCACGTGCTGCAGGGCGAGCGCGAGCAGGCCCGCTTCAACAAGTCGCTGGCGCGCTTCGACCTGACCGGCATCGAGCCGGCGCCGCGCGGCATGCCGCAGGTGGAGGTGTCGTTCGACATCGACGCCAACGGCATCCTGCATGTGTCCGCCAAGGACAAGAAGACCAACAAGGAACAGAAGGTCGAGATCAAGGCCGGTTCGGGCCTGTCGGACGACGAGATCGCCCGGATGGTCGCCGATGCCGAAGCGCATCGCGACGACGACAAGAAGTTCCAGGAGCTTGTCGGCGCGCGCAACCAGGCCGACGCGCTGGTGCACTCCACCCGCAGCGCGATCAAGGACAACGGCGACAAGCTGCCGGGCGACCTGATCGGCCGCGCGGAAGGCGCGATCGCCGAAGTGGAAACCGCGATGAAGGGCGACGACAAGGGTCAGATCGAAGCGAAGTCAAAGGCGCTGGAGGAAGTGGCGCAGCAGCTCTTCGCCGCCGCCGGTGCCGCCGGCCAGGCCGACGCTGCGCCGGGCGCGGATGCGCCGAAGTCCGACGACGTGGTGGACGCCGAGTTCACCGAGGTCAAGGACGACGAGAAGAAGGCGTAATTGGTGGATTCGTGATGCGTGATTGGAAGAAGCGGAGCGCAGGCTCCGTTTCTTTCGCACGTCATCGCGGACTCGACGCGCTTTTCCGAATCACCAGTGACGAACGACGAATCATGGCCCCATGAGCAAACGCGATTACTACGAGGTGCTGGGCGTCACGCGCACGGCCACCGAAGACGAACTGAAGAAGGCCTATCGCCGCTGCGCGATGAAGCACCATCCGGATCGCAACCCCGGCGACGCCAGCGCCGAGGCCGCGTTCAAGGAGTGCAAGGAGGCCTACGAGGTGCTGTCGGACGGCGGCAAGCGTCGCATGTACGACCAGCATGGCCATGCCGCGTTCCAGCACGGCATGGGCGGTGGCAACGCCGGACCGGGCTTCGGCGGCGGCGCCGACATGGGCGACATCTTTGGCGACATCTTCGGCAACATTTTCGGCGGTGGCGGTGGCCGTGGGGGGCCGCGTCGCGGTGCCGACATCGGCTACGTGATGGAACTCGACCTCGAGGATGCGGTGGCCGGTGTCGAGAAGCGTGTCGAGTTGCCGACGCTCGCCGGTTGTGATGATTGCGACGGCAGTGGCTCGGAAGACGGCAAGCGCGAAACCTGTTCGACCTGCGCCGGCCGCGGCCAAGTGCGCATGCAGCGCGGCATCTTCACGATGCAGCAGGCATGTCCGCATTGCGGCGGTCAGGGCCAGATCATCGCCAACCCCTGCAAAACCTGTCACGGCGCCGGACGCGTCGAGGAAGAGAAGGTGTTGTCGGTAAAGGTGCCCGCCGGCGTCGACACCGGAGATCGCATTCGTTTGGCTGGCGAGGGAGAAGCGGGCCCGGCCGGCTCACCGCCTGGCGACCTCTACGTCGAGGTGCGTGTGCGTCCGCATGCCATCTTCGAGCGCGACGGCGACGACCTGCACTGCGAAGTGCCGGTGCGCATCTCGCAGGCAGCGCTCGGCGACATCGTGCGTGTGCCGACGCTCGGCGGCGAGGCGGAAATCCGCGTGCCGGCCGAGACCCAGACCGGCAAGGTCTTCCGCCTGCGCGACAAGGGCGTCAAGTCGGTGCGCAGCCGCGGCCCGGGTGATCTGTACTGCAAGGTCGTGGTCGAGACGCCGGTCAATCTGACCAAGGAGCAGCGTGATCTGCTGGCGCAGTTCGAAACCACCTTCACGCGCGAGAACGCCCATCGGCATTCGCCCAAGTCCAGTACGTTCATTGACGGGGTCAAGGGGTTCTGGGACCGGATGACCTCCTGAGCCCTGATCGTATTGAATGACAACGCCCGGCCCAGCGCCGGGCGTTGTCGTTTCCGGGGATGGGTGCGAGGCGCCACACGCGGTCGGGGGCCCGCGGACCGCGCGGCCTGCGGACGCACGTCATCCACAGAAGGTGTGGATCACCTGTCGACAAAGCTGTGGATAAGCATTCCAAGTGCGCGTGTGCACAGGGCGCGCGGATACTGGTCAATGCGTGACCACTGTGACGCCGCGCACATCGACGCAGAATTGGCGTTTTCGAGCCAAACGCCGCTGTGGCGCGGTTTCTGGGATATCCGGACACGCCAATGCTTGACGCAGGCGACAAATGCGCCTAGTGCCCCGCTGGTGCCAGACGGCCTGCGCGGACTGTGGGTTGTGATGTGGATAAACGCGCGGAGGCACGCGCAGCGCTGTTCCCATGCGCATCCAGCGCCGTCCGGTCGGGATGCGGATGCCGGGTGACGTGAACGCCGACCCACCAGCCCTGTGCGGTGGCGCATGGCGGCGGATGCTCGGCCCATTCGGCCCGTTCGCCGGGTGCGGTCGGCCGTACGCTTGTCCGGGCTTGGTCTGAAGATCCGAGACACCGGGCGCAAGGGCGTCCAGCAGCGTTTGACCTCGCCGCGTGCATCGCGTAGCGATCCGTTTCTCCACAACCCATGTGGATCATCTGACGAGAAACTTGTGGATAAGCGACGCACGTCGCGTTGTGCCCGTGCGTGAGCTCGCTGGTGGTTTTCTCGCCAGTGGTGCGTGTAGATGCGTACACGGTGCTTGACCTGCGCAAGCAGATCGGCAGTGCCAGCAAGCGCCGCCGTGATGCGTGGCCCGCGCGCGCTTGGGGCGCCGGACCCGCGCCTGACCGCATGCGGGCAAAAGATATGGCAGGCGAATCATCCACAGCGGGTGTGGATGATTCGGCGGCACGTCTGCGGACAAGTGACGGAAAGGCGCTCGCGACGCGGTGCGCCGAGCGCCGGTCATTGTTTGACCAGGGCCGAGTCCCCGCACCAGCGCGATGCTCGACGCGCGCAGAACGCGCCGTCTTCACCCGGCGCGCGCGGCGAAACCTGCCTCGGTACCGGCTGGAAGAAACATTCAGTCGCGGACCAGCCCGCCATCGACGACGAGGTTTTGCCCGGTCACGGCGCGCGCCCATGGCGACGCGAAGAACAGCGCGGCGTCTGCAAACTCGACCGGTGTCGTGACCCTGCGCAGCGGGGTGTTGGCGGCGATGTAGTCGAACACCGCGTCCGGCGTGGCGGCGCTGGCGTCGGTCGTGCGCAGCAGTCCGCCCGACAGCATGTTCACCGTGAGGCCGTGCGGGCCGAGGTCGCCGGCGAGCGTCCGTGTCAGTGACAACAGCGCAGCTTTTGCCGCGGTGTAGTCGTGATACGGCACCACCGGGTTCTGGAAGAGGTTGGTGCCGATGTTGATGATGCGGCCGAAACCCTGTGCGCGCATGCCCGGCAACCCGGCCTGCACGGTATGCAGCGCAGCGCGGACGCTGCCTTCGAACTGGGTCGCGAACGCCGGCCACTGGATGGTGCCGGCGTCCGGCCGCGCATCGCCGTCGAATGCAAAATCGACCAGTGCATTGTTGATGACAGTCGTGAGATCGGCGCCGAAATGTGCCCGCGCCTGTGCGTACAGCGCGTCGACCTGGACGCGTTCGGTCACGTCCGCCTGCAATGCGATCGCGCGTGGCCCGATCTGCGCCGCAAGCGCTTCGGCGGCTTCGCGGCTGCGACGATAATTGACGACCACCCGCGCGCCTTCGCGCGCGAAGGCGCGGGCGATCTCGCGGCCGAGGCCTCGGCCGGCACCGGTGACGAGGACGATCTGTTCGGACAATTGCATGGCGAGGCCCGCGGGGAGGAACTGCAGAGCGTAACCGCGGCGGCGCCGCCGTCCGACACGCGGCTTGGCAAACGTCGGTCTTCATGGGTGCCGGCCTGCGTGATGCACGTCGAGTGCGACGCTAGAATGCGGCCATGAGTC
This sequence comes from Luteimonas sp. 3794, assembly GCF_031456825.1. Lineage (NCBI taxonomy): Bacteria > Pseudomonadati > Pseudomonadota > Gammaproteobacteria > Lysobacterales > Lysobacteraceae > Luteimonas > Luteimonas sp. 3794. Next base: position 126,588 of record NZ_JAVDVJ010000002.1, read on the forward strand.
TTCTTCCAGTGTTCTCGAACGTAATGCTTTTTTCGCTACGCGCGCGCCTGCACGCGGGTGCCGCATGAGCGCGCCGACCCGGGTGCTGATCCACGGCGCCTCCGGGCGTATGGGGCAGGCCTTGCTGCGCCTCGCCGCGTCGCGCGCTGATCTCGTTGTCGTCGCTGCCGTGTCGGGACGTGCGCCCAGGCAGCGGGTCGTCGAAGGTGTGCCGTATTTCGGTGCGTCCGAGCTCGGCGGCGCGCCGGCGTTCGATGTCGCCGTCGACTTCAGCCTCCCCGGTGGCTTCGATCCGCTGCTGGCCCTGTGCACCCGGCGTGGCGCGGCGCTGGTCTCGGGCACCACCGGGCTCGACGATACCCAGCGCGCCGCGCTCGATGCGGCAGGGGCGTCGATAGCGGTGGTCTGGGCCTCGAACTTCAGCCTCGGCGTCGCCGTGCTGCAGGACCTGGTGGTACGTGCCGCTGCGGTGCTGCCCGGCTGGGATTGCGACATTGTCGAGTCGCACCACACGCGCAAGCTCGACGCGCCGTCCGGCACTGCACTGACGCTGGGCGAAGCCGCGGCCGGGCAGGGCGCGACACCGCATTACGCCTCGATCCGTGCGGGCGACATCGTCGGTGAGCATCTGGTGCAGTTCACCGGTCACGGCGAGCGCATCGAACTGGTCCACCGGGCGACCAACCGCGACATCTTCGCCGGCGGTGCGCTGCACGTGGCGACGCGTCTCGCGGGGCGCGGACCGGGCCGGTATGCCATTGCCGACCTCCTCGGCGCCGCCCCGGTCTGAGTTCACCGCACGAATCACTGAACGCAGTCGTCACATGGCTGGCGCGACGCGGGGCGCATCGGTACAATTCCCGCTCGCCTGAACCCCAAACCTCCGGACCGGTTTCCACCGCTCTGGCGGTTTCCTGCAACCTGACGTAGGCGAAGACCTCGTGACAGATTCCGCAATCCTCGTCCTTGAAGACGGCACCGTATTCGAGGGCGTTTCCGTGGGCGCCCCCGGGCTTTCCGTCGGCGAAGTGGTGTTCAACACCGCGATGACCGGCTATCAGGAAGTGCTGAGCGATCCCTCGTACGCGCGCCAACTGGTGACGCTGACCTATCCGCATATCGGCAACACCGGCTGCACCGACCAGGACGATGAAGCGTCGAAGATCTGGTCAGCCGGCCTGATCGTGCGCAACGTGCCGCGCCGCCCGAGCAGTTGGCGCAGCCAGGTGTCGCTGCCGGATTGGCTGCGCGCGCGCGGCATCGTTGCGATCTCCGAGATCGACACCCGCAAGCTGACGCGCCTGCTGCGCGACCGCGGCTCGATGAACGGTGCGGTGATGGCGGGTGAGGTGAATGTCGAACAGGCGCTCGAAGCCGCGCGCAAGTTCCCCGGCCTGAAGGGCATGGATCTGGCGAAGGTGGTCAGTACCACCGGGCACTACGGCTGGACCGATGGCCAACTCGATCTCGACAGCAATGTCTTCGTCACCGCGCCTGCCAAGTTCAAGGTCGTGGCCTACGACTACGGCGTGAAGACCAACATCCTGCGCATGCTCGCCGAGCGCGGTTGCGAGTTGACGGTGGTGCCGGCGCAGACGCCTGTCGCCGATGTGCTCGCGCTCAAGCCCGACGGCGTGTTTCTGTCGAACGGCCCCGGCGATCCGGCGCCCTGCGATTACGCGATCGACGCGATCCGGGTGTTGATCGAGAAGAAGATGCCGACATTCGGCATCTGCCTTGGTCACCAGTTGCTGGCGCTTGCTGCCGGCGCGCAGACGCTGAAAATGCCGCACGGCCACCACGGTGCGAACCACCCGGTGCAGGACCTCGAGTCCGGCAAGGTGCTGATCACCTCGCAGAACCATGGCTTCGCCGTCGACGAGGCCTCGCTGCCGGCCAACGTGCGCGTGACGCATCGTTCGTTGTTCGATGGCACGAACCAGGGCATCGAGCTCACCGATGCGCCCGCGTTTTCGTTCCAGGGGCATCCCGAGGCGAGCCCCGGCCCGCACGATGTGGCGCCGCTGTTCGACCGGTTCGTCGCGCTGATGGGTTCCGCCCGGGCATGAGTGCAAGGCACGTCCTCGGACTCGTCGCGCTGCTCGCCGGGGCTCCAGTGCAGGCCGCGCCCGCGCCGGAGGCCGATGTGGCCGCGTTGCTGCAGCGCCTCGGTCTGGACCTGCTGGGTGAGGAGATCGCCCGCGGCGTGGTGGCATCCACGCCGCCGTTCTCCACACAGGCCGAAGCGGCGCGGCAATGCGCTGCTGGCCCGATGGGAGACCTGATCCTCGGGCACATGCGGGACATCTTCACCGACGCCCTGGGGCCGAACGGCGCCGAACACCTGGCGGCGTGGGATGCGTTCCTGCAGACGCCCGCCGGCGCGCGCATCGGCGATCTGGTGACCGCCAACATGCGTGCCGGGGCGGTCCATGCCTTGCCTGACGACATGACGGCAGGCGACGCGGCGGAAGTGGAGATCTTCATGCGCAGCGAGGCGTTTGGCGCCTTTGTGCGCGGGTTCGACCAGGGCATGAATTTCTCGCCCAAGCGCGTGCAGGCCGCGGTCGATGGATTCGAGCGCAAGTGCCGCATCACCGTGCCCGTCGAGATGCTGTCCTGAACATGCACGCCCCCGCACGTTACGCCGCCGCGCTCGGCGCGCCCCCGCTACGCTCACCGTCGGGCGCTGCAGCCCGGACTGGGAGGCGTTGCCAGCTCGCGGTGTTCGACGCCGGTCGCGAGCCATGCGCGGCGACACGTTCGCGGACGCCGGGCGTGATGCCGCAATACAGGGACGCCGTCCTTCCCGAAGTTCCATCCTGATCGACCGCGTGCGATCGCCCTTCGACACGCCGTACCGACTTTAGAGAAAACCATGCCCAAGCGCACTGACATCAAGACGATTCTCATCATCGGCGCCGGCCCGATCGTCATCGGCCAGGCCTGCGAGTTCGATTATTCCGGCGCGCAGGCGTGCAAGGCGCTGCGCGAGGAAGGTTTCCGCGTGGTGCTGGTCAACAGCAACCCGGCGACGATCATGACCGACCCCGAGATGGCCGATGCGGTCTACATCGAGCCGATCAACTGGCAGACGGTCGAGAAGATCATCGCCAAGGAAAAGCCCGACGCGCTGCTGCCGACGATGGGCGGCCAGACCGCGCTCAACTGCGCGCTCGATCTCGCCGATCACGGTGTGCTCGAGAAGTACAACGTCGAGCTGATCGGCGCCAAGCGCGACGCGATCCGCATGGCGGAGGACCGGGAGCTGTTCCGCGTGGCGATGGGCGAGATCGATCTCGAATGCCCGCGCGCCGAAGTGGCGCACACGCTCGAGGAAGCGATCGACATCCAGACACGTGTCGGCTATCCGACGATCATCCGTCCGAGCTTCACGCTCGGCGGTTCGGGCGGCGGCATCGCCTACAACCGCGAGGAACTGGTCGACATCGTGACCCGCGGTCTCGAGCTGTCGCCGACCACCGAAGTGCTGGTCGAGGAATCGGTGCTGGGCTGGAAGGAGTTCGAGATGGAAGTGGTCCGCGACACCGCGGACAACTGCATCATCGTCTGCTCGATCGAGAACCTCGATCCGATGGGCGTGCACACCGGAGACTCGATCACCGTCGCGCCGGCGCAGACGCTGACCGACAAGGAATACCAGCGCCTGCGCAACGCGTCGGTCGCGGTGCTGCGCAAGATCGGCGTCGACACCGGCGGCTCGAACGTGCAGTTCGGCATCAACCCGAAGGATGGCCGCGTGGTCGTCATCGAGATGAATCCGCGCGTGTCGCGCTCGTCCGCGCTGGCCTCCAAGGCGACGGGTTTCCCGATCGCCAAGGTCGCGGCCAAGCTCGCCGTCGGCTACACGCTCGACGAATTGAAGAACGAGATCACCGGCGGAAAGACCCCGGCCTCGTTCGAGCCGTCGATCGACTACGTGGTCACCAAGATTCCGCGCTTCGCGTTCGAGAAGTTCCCGCAGGCCGATGCCCGCCTGACGACGCAGATGAAGTCGGTCGGCGAGGTCATGGCGATGGGCCGCACCTTCCAGGAATCGATGCAGAAGGCGCTCCGCGGCCTCGAGACCGGCAAGGTCGGCTTCGATCCCACCGGCTTGGATCTCAACGACGAAGACGATATGGCGACGCTGCGCCGCGAAGTGCGCGAGCCGGGTCCCGAGCGGTTGTTCTACCTGGCCGACGCGTTCCGCGCCGGGCTGTCGGTCGAGGACGTCTATGCGCTGTCGTATGTCGATCACTGGTTCCTCGACCAGATCGAGGAACTGATCACGACCGAGGCCGAAGTGGCTGCTGCCGGCATCGATGCGCTCGACAAGGCGCGCGTGCGTGCGCTCAAGCGCATGGGCTTCTCCGATGCGCGTCTGTCGCAGCTGCTGGGCACCGACGAGCAGGCGGTGCGCGCATTGCGCCGCGCGTTCGGCGTGCGTCCGGTCTACAAGCGTGTCGACTCCTGCGCGGCCGAATTCTCGACCGACACCGCGTACCTGTACTCGACCTACGAGGACGAGTGCGAGGCGCAGCCGACGGGCCGCGACAAGATCATGATCCTCGGCGGCGGTCCCAACCGTATCGGCCAGGGCATCGAGTTCGATTACTGCTGCGTGCACGCCGCGCTCGCGCTGCGCGACGACGGGTACGAGACCATCATGGTCAACTGCAACCCGGAAACCGTGTCCACCGATTACGACACCTCCGACCGCCTGTACTTCGAGCCGCTGACGCTCGAGGACGTGCTGGAGATCGTCGAGGTCGAGAAGCCCAAGGGCGTGATCGTGCAGTACGGCGGCCAGACCCCGCTCAAGCTCGCGCGCGCGCTCGAAGCCAACGGCGTGCCGATCATCGGCACCTCGCCGGACTCGATCGATCTGGCCGAGGACCGCGAGCGCTTCCAGAAGCTGGTCGACGAACTGGGCCTCAAGCAGCCGCCGAACCGCACTGCGCGCAACCCCGAAGAAGCGCTGGTGCTGGCGCGCGAGATCGGCTATCCGCTGGTCGTGCGTCCGAGCTATGTGCTCGGTGGCCGCGCGATGGAAGTGGTGCACGCCGACAGCGATCTCGCGCGCTATATGCGCGACGCAGTCAAGGTCTCGAACGATTCGCCAGTGCTGCTCGACCGGTTCCTCGACAACGCGGTCGAGGTCGACATCGACGTGATCGCCGACAAGGACGGCAACGTGCTGATCGGCGGCGTCATGGAACATATCGAGGAAGCCGGCGTGCATTCGGGCGATTCCTCGTGCTCGCTGCCGCCGTATTCGCTATCGAGCGAGGTGCAGGCGCGTCTGCGCGAGCAGGTCGTCGCACTGGCGCGCAAGCTCAAGGTCATCGGGCTGATGAACACCCAGTTCGCGGTGCAGACCGACGACGACGGCGTGGATACGATCTTCCTGCTGGAGGTGAATCCGCGTGCCTCGCGCACCGTGCCGTTCGTCTCCAAGGCGATCGGCATTCCGCTGGCCAAGATCGCGGCGCGCTGCATGGCCGGCAAGACGCTGGCCGAGCAGGGCGCCACGACCGAAATCGTGCCCGAGTACTACTCGGTCAAGGAAGCGATCTTCCCGTTCGCCAAGTTCCAGGGCGTCGACCCGATCCTCGGGCCGGAGATGCGTTCCACCGGTGAGGTGATGGGCGTGGGCGAGAGCTTCGGCGCCGCGTTCGCACGCGCGCAGGAAGCGGCAAGCATCAAGACCCCGCCGACCAGCGGCAAGGTGTTCGTGTCCGTGCGCGATCCAGACAAGCAGCGCGTGCTGCCCGTCGCCCGCGACATCATCGCGCGCGGCTACACCATCGTCGCCACCGCCGGCACGGCCAAATGGCTGCGCGAGCACGACATCGCCTGCGAACAGATCAACAAGGTCGTCGAAGGCCGCCCGCACGTCGTCGACCTGATCAAGAACGGCGAGATCGCGTACATCGTCAACACGACCGAGGGCAAGCAGGCGATCGCCGACTCGTTCTCGATCCGGCGCGAGGCCCTGCAGCACCGGGTGACGTACTCGACCACCGTTGCCGGCGCCAAGGCCCTGCTGCATTCTCTGGAATTCCGCGGCACCGGCCCGGTCTGGGCACTGCAGGAACTGCACGCGCGGCTCAAGGGCAGCGCGGCAGCCACCACCACTCACTGACGGAGGCACGCCCATGCGCGCACCCATGACCATGCGCGGCGCCCAGCGCCTGCGCGAAGAGCTCGAAGAACTGAAGTCGGTCAAGCGCCCGGCGGTGATCGAGGCGATCTCCGAAGCGCGTGCACACGGCGATCTCAAGGAGAACGCCGAGTATCACGCCGCGCGCGAGCAGCAGAGCTTTATCGAGGGCCGCATCAAGCAGCTCGAAGGCGAACTGTCGCATGCCGATCTGATCGACGTCTCCAAGCTCAATGCCGGCGACAAGGTGGTGTTCGGCGCGACGGTTGTCATCGCCGACACCGAGACCGATGAAGAGAAGCGCTACCAGATCGTCGGCGACCTCGAAGCGGACATCAAGAAAGGTCTGATCGCGATCTCATCGCCCGTGGCCCGCGCGATGATCGGCAAGCACGAGGGCGACAGCGTCAGCATCGACGCGCCTGGCGGCTCGCGCGAGTACGACATCATCAGCGTCGAGTACCTCGGCTGAGCCGATGACCTCGGCCACCTTCCTGTTGCCCGCGGCCGCACGCTTCGGTGCGCAGCGCTGGCAGCAGGACGTATCGCGCGCGCTCGGGCGCGCGGATGTGACGTCGCTGGCATCCGGTCGTCGCGCGCAGCTGGTCCGACAGATCGAACTGCCAGGCGGTACCTGGCCGCTCGCGGCCCTGTCGCGCCAGGTCGACGTGGGCGATGCCGACACGCCGGACAGCGCCTGGCTGCGCGCCGATCCGGCGTGGCTGCGGCCCGACATCAACGGCGTGCGCCTGATGGCGCACGGTGACGCGCTCGGCCTGACTCGCGAAGACTGCGATGCGTTGCTGCCGGCGCTGCAGCCGGTGTTTGGCGATGCCGGCTTCGCACTCGATGCACCTGATCCGGCGCGCTGGTATCTGCGCGTGCCGCGCGCGAGTCCCGTCCCCGAGTTCCTGGATCCGTCCGAGGCGCTGGGCACCGACCTCGCCGATCATGACGACGACAGTGCTGCGGCGCGCCGCTGGCGCGCGCTGGCGACCGAGGCGCAGATCATCCTGCACAACCATCCCTGGAACGCACGCCGCGTTGCGGCCGGCAAGACGCCGGTCAATGCGCTGTGGTTCTGGGGTGGTGGCCCGTTGCCCGATGCGCGCGTGCACACGCGGAGCGCGCATGCGCAGGTCTACACCGAAGATCCCACCCTGCGTGCATTGGCCGCGAGCGCGACCACGGTTGCGCCGTTGCCGAAGGCCTTCTCCGCGCCGGGCGACGCGATGCTGTTCGATCTGGTCGGCGAGCGGGACCTGCGCCGGCTGCAGACCGATTGGCTGCAGCCCGCGCTCGCGGCATTGGCCCGCGGCCAATTGCGCACGCTGCACATCGATGACGAGGACGGGAACGTGCTGACGCTGCGTCGCTGGCATCGTCTGCGCGTCTGGCGTCGCCCGCGCATCGCATCGCCGGCGGCGACACCATGAGCGCGCAGGCGCCAACGATCCGCCGACGCGAGGCCGCAGTCGGCGATGGCTGGCCGGCGACCGTGCCGTCGCTGCTGCGGCGGATCTACGCTGCGCGCGGCGCACATGATCTCGATGCCGCGCAGCCGAAACTTGCGGGTCTGCTGCCGCCCGATGCGCTGTCGAACATCGACGCCGCGACAGAACTGCTTGCCGAAGCCATCGCCAGCGGCGAACGCATTCTCGTCGTCGGCGATTTCGACTGTGACGGCGCGACGGCCTGCGCAGTCGCCGTGCGCGGGCTGCGCATGCTCGGTGCGCGCGACATCGTGCATGCGGTGCCCAACCGCGTCACGCACGGCTACGGCCTGTCGCCGGCGCTGGTCGAATCGCTCGCGCCGCTGGCGCCGTCGCTTTTGGTGACCGTGGATCACGGGATCGCCTGCCATGCCGGCATCGAAGCTGCGAAAGCGCTGGGCTGGCGCGTGCTGGTGACCGATCACCATCTGCCGGGCACCGAGCTTCCGCCGGCCGATGCGATCGTCAACCCGAACCTGCCGGGCGACACCTTCCCGAGCAAGATGCTGGCCGGCGTCGGCGTGATCTTCTATGTGCTGATGGCGCTGCGCGCGCGGCTGCGCGGGCGGGGGGATGCACGTGCCGCGGATGCGGATCTGGGCAGCCTGCTCGATCTTGTCGCGGTCGGCACCGTCGCCGATCTGGTGCCGCTCGATGCCAACAACCGCGCGCTCGTGTCCGCCGGCCTGCGCCGCCTGCGTGCGCGTCGCGGCTGCGCCGGCCTCAACGCGCTGATCGAGATCGCCGGCCGCGATGCTGCGCGCCTGACCGCGGCAGACATCGGCTTCGCGATCGGTCCGCGGATCAATGCCGCCGGTCGACTCGAAGACATGGCGATCGGCATCGAATGCCTGCTCAGCGATGACGGCGCGCATGCGCGTGATCTCGCCGACACGCTGCATCAGATCAATGCCGAACGCCGCGCCGTGCAGCAATCGATGCTCGACGACGCCGAGGTTGCGGTCGCCGGGCAGCAGCCGGTCGATCCTGCCAGCGCCGGTGTCTGCCTGTTCGATGCCGAGTGGCATCCGGGCGTCGTCGGCTTGGTCGCGTCGAAGATGAAGGATGCGCTGCATCGCCCGGTGATCGCATTCGCGCCGTCCGAACCCGACAGCGAGCAGCTGCGCGGCTCGGCGCGTTCGATTCCCGGCCTGCACATCCGCGACGTGCTCGCGGCGGTCGACGTGGCCTATCCCGGGCTCATTGAGCGCTTCGGCGGTCATGCGATGGCGGCCGGACTCACCCTGCAGCGCGATCGCCTCGATGCGTTCACCGAAGCCTTCCGCGCGACGGTCGAACGGATGCTCGACCCCGCGCTGCTGCGCGCGGAGATCCTCACCGACGGCGCATTGCGCGGCGAGGAGTTCGACATCGTGCATGCCGCGCATCTGCGCGATGCCGGGCCGTGGGGGCAGGGCTTTCCCGAGCCGCAGTTCGATGGCGAGTTCGCGGTCGTCGACTGGCGCGTGGTCGGCACCCGGCACCTGAAGCTGACGCTGCGCGTTGACGGACATCCGAAGCCGCTGTCGGCCATCCATTTCGGCGGTTGGCGCGACATCGCCCCGGCCGCGCGCGAGCGCATCGTCTACCGGCTGGCACCGGATGACTACCGCGGCGGCGACGCGGTGCAACTGGTCATCGAACATCGCGAGCCGCTCGGCGCCTTCTAACGCTTCCGGCGTGTTGCGTGCGCAATTGTGAATGCGGGTGCAGAATAGACCGCCGCGCAAGCGGATGCCGCGGTCGTTGCCCCCGCAACGCCGCCCACTTCTGTACCGGGAGATGTTCTTGAAGACTGTCCATACCTTGGCCCTCGCCGTGGCGCTGGCCCTCGCACCGACCCTCGTCGCGCAGGCTGCGCCGGGCGATGCCGCCGAATCCGTGACCCTGGGCGCCGACCGCCGGGGCGAGATCACCAGCCGCTCCAGCCTCAACCACCAGGACGGCTCGCGCAGCCAGCTCTACCGCGTCGATCTGCGCGAAGGGCAGGTGGCATCGTTCAAGCTCGAAGGCCCGCTGCGCGGCAAGCTCACGGCGTTCCTCGGCGGTGATCTGGTCGCGGCGTCGAATCCCAACCGGGAATCGGCCTCGCTCATCGTGCGCGCCAAGCGCGCCGGCAGCTACACCATCGCCGTGAGCGGCGCAGATGCCAGCGCCTATGGTCCGTTCACGCTGCAGGCGACCGCGATCGAGGCCTACAACGGCGAGACCCTGCGCGTGGGCGCGGCGATCAGCGACTGGGCTGATGCCAAGCGCCAGCTGCCACTGCAGATCGACGAGGCCGGCTTCTACACCATCGACATGATGTCCGACGATTTCGATTCGGTGCTCAAGCTCGACGGCCCGGGCGTTGCGCTGAGCAACGACGATGGCGGCGACGGCAGCAATGCGCGCATCAGCGCACGCCTCGCGCCGGGCACCTACACGCTGACGGCGGAAGGCTACGGCAGTGATCGCATCAACGGCATGTATCAGCTCCGCGTTGCCGCGCGTCCGCTGCCCGCAGGCGGCCTGCGCGAAGGCGGCGAGCTGACGGTCGGCAGCACGGTCACCGGTGTCTACGAGGGCAACGCGCATCCCTATACGTTCTCGCTGCCGGCGCGTCGCGTGGTGCGCATCGACATGCAGAGCGACGAGATCGACCCGGCGATGCATCTGACCGGCAACGGGATCGACAAGAGCGACGACGATGGCGGCGACGGGCTCAACTCGCGCATCTCGATGCTGCTCGAGCCCGGGGACTACACGCTTCGCGCAGACGCCGCCTCCGCAGGCGCCGGCCTCTACACGCTGGCGCTGGCGGCGACGGAAGCGCCGGACAATGTCGGCGGCGGCGCGCTGGCGACAGGGCGTCCGATCGAGGCGACGCTGCTGCCCGGCATGACCGACCGCTGGACGTTCAGCGTGCGCAGTGCCGGCGAGTATGTGATCGCGATGAATTCCGACGATGTCGACAGCTATCTGCGTCTGAGTCGCGACGGCCAGGAGGTGGCCACCGACGACGACGGCGGCAATGCGTTGAACGCGCGCATCGCACACCGGCTCGACTCGGGCAGCTATGTCGTCGAAGCCTCGTCTGTCGACGGCAGCGCCGGCGGCAGCTACCGCCTCTCGCTCGAGCGTCGCTGAGGTCCAGCGACCGGCGCCGCGCAGTGCGGCGCCGGTCTGTCAGCAGGCCGGGGCAACGCCCGACGCTCGACGCGACTACGCCGGTGGGTGATCCGGGGTGGGGTCAGCCGCCACCTCGGCTTCGCCGGCGCCCCAATGGATCTGCGCCCGGCTGCTGCACGCAGCCGCGGCGCCCGATGCGATCGCGCCCTCCGGGTCGCGCAGGATTCCCGCAACGGTCGCGTCCGTGATGGCGTCGCCTCCCCACAGACCGGTCCACGCCGCCCGCCCGCCGCGTTTGGACGCGTAGAGCGCGCGGTCGGCCAGGTCGACTGCCTCCTGCCAGCCACCGCGACTCGCGCCAACGCCCGGAAGAAACGGCCAGCAGGCGAATCCGAGCGAGATCGACAACGGCACTGCGCCCACCTCGTCGATCTCGAACGGTGCGTTGCCGATCGAGTTCCTGAGGCGTTCGGCGATCTCGGTGGCGGCACGCAACCCGACACCCAGGCCCCGCGGCTAGAACTCGTCGCCTGCTTGGCGTGACGTCTTGCCAGGCGGTATCCAGCCCGAGCATCTGGCTTGCGTGTGTGGCCGCGTGATCGCCGGGGCCCGCATGGTGCGGCAAGTCCAGCCGGAACCGCCATTCAGCAGACCCGGATACGGCGCGCGGCGTGGCCGGGGACTTGGTAGAATCCCCGGTTTTCCGCGGTTCCCAATCCCATGCTTGAACTCAATCCTGTTCGCCAGCGCATCGTCGACCTTCGCGGTCGGCTGGATGCGCTCAGGGGGTTTCTTTGACTACGACGCCCGTCGCGAGCGTCTGGAAGAAGTCGAGCGCGAGCTCGAAGACCCGACCATCTGGAATGATCCCGAGCGCGCGCAGGCGCTGGGGCGCGAGCGCTCGACGCTCGACAAGACCGTCAACGGCATCCGCAGCCTGACCGAAGGTCTGGAAGGCGCGAACGAACTGCTGGAACTCGCCGAATCCGAACAGGACGAGGATACCGCGCAGGCAGTTGTCGACGACGTCGAGGGGTTCGCCGTCGAGGTCGACAAGCTGGAATTCCAGCGCATGTTCTCCGGCGAGTTCGACTCGGCAAACTGCTTCGTCGACATCCAGGCCGGCGCCGGTGGCACCGAGGCCCAGGACTGGGCCGAGATGATGCTGCGCATGTATCTGCGCTGGGCCGAGAACCGCGGCTGGAAGACCGAGTTGATGGAAGTGTCCGGCGGCGAAGTCGCGGGCATCAAGTCGGCGACGGTGCGCGTGGAGGGCGAGTTCGCCTACGGCTGGCTGAAGACCGAGATTGGCGTGCATCGCCTGGTGCGCAAGTCGCCGTTCGATTCCGACAACCGTCGGCATACCAGCTTCACTTCGGTGTTTGTGTCTCCGGAGGTCGACGACAACATCGAGATCGACATCAATCCGGCCGACCTGCGCACTGACGTGTATCGCTCCTCCGGCGCCGGTGGTCAGCACGTCAACAAGACCGAATCGGCGGTGCGTATCACCCACATCCCGACCAATACCGTCGTCGCCTGCCAGAACGGCCGCAGCCAGCACCAGAACCGCGACACCGCGATGAAGATGCTCGCCGCCAAGCTCTACGAGCTGGAAGTGCAGAAGCGCAATGTCGAGAAGGACGCGCTGGAAGCGACCAAATCCGACATCGGCTGGGGCAGCCAGATCCGCAACTATGTGCTCGACCAGAGCCGCATCAAGGATTTGCGCACTGGCGTGGAGCGCAGCGATACGCAGAAGGTGCTCGACGGCGATCTCGACGAGTTCGTCGAGGCCAGCCTGAAATCGGGTCTGGCGGCGGGTTCCAAACGTACCGACGCCGTCTGATCGACCCCTCCTGCCGACGCGCCGCGTCGGCACGTCGCGCGACCGGCACGCCGGTCGCGCGTGATTCCTCTTCGCACACCTACGAACCGCACCCATGACCGACGCCCCCGCACCGCAGACGCCCGCTGACGAGAACGCCCTGATCGCCGAGCGTCGCGCCAAACTGACCGCGCTGCGCGGCCAGGGCGTCGCGTTTCCGAACGACTTCCGTCGCCGCGACGAGGCCGGCGCTCTGCAGGCCTCGCACGGCGATGCGGAGCGTTGGACCGGTGAGGCGCTGGAAGCGGAGGGTGTGCAGGTTGCGGTGGCCGGTCGACTGATGGCCAAGCGGATCATGGGCAAGGCCGCGTTCGCGACGGTCCAGGACGTCAGCGGCCGCATCCAGCTGTTCCTGCAGTCGGCGACGCTGGGTGAGCGCTACGACGCGTTCAAGGGCTGGGATGTCGGCGACATCATCGCGGCCGAAGGCACGCTGATGCGGACCAAGACCGGCGAACTGTCGGTCAAGGCATCATCGTTGCGGCTGTTGACCAAGTCGCTGCGCCCGCTGCCGGACAAGTGGCATGGCCTGAGCGACGTGGAACAGCGCTATCGCCAGCGCTATGTCGACCTGATCGTCTCGCCCGACGCGCGCGCCGTGTTCGTCAAGCGCTCGAAGATCATCGGCGCGATCCGCCAGTGGCTCGATACCCGCGACTTCCTCGAAGTCGAGACGCCGATGATGCATTACATTGCCGGCGGCGCCGCGGCCAAGCCATTCACGACGCACCACAATGCGCTGGATCTCGATCTTTTCCTGCGCGTCGCGCCCGAGCTCTACCTCAAGCGTCTGGTCGTCGGCGGTTTCGAGCGCGTCTACGAGATCAACCGCAATTTCCGCAACGAGGGCGTGTCGACCCGGCACAACCCCGAGTTCACGATGCTCGAACTCTACGAGGCCTACGTGGCCTATGAAGAGGTCATGGATCTCACCGAAGCGCTGATCCGCGATGTCGCGACGCAGGCCGTCGGCACCACGGCGCTGGAATGGGACGCCAATGCGATCGACGTCGGCCCGGCATTCCGCCGCTGGAAGCTCGAAGAAGCGGTGCGCGAGCTCAACCCCGAGATCACCGTCGCCGACTGCCGCGACCGCGAGGCCCTGGCCGCGCATTGCGCGCGCCTGGGCGTGCACGTCAAGGCCGGCTACGGCTGGGGCAAGCTGCTGCTGGAGATCTTCGAAAAGACCGTCGAGACCGGGCTGATCCAGCCGACCTTCATCACCCATTACCCGGTCGAGGTCTCGCCGCTGGCGCGCGAGTCCGACAGCGAGGCGGGCATCACCGACCGCTTCGAACTCTTCATCGGCGGCAAGGAAATCGCCAACGGTTTCTCCGAGCTCAACGATCCCGAAGACCAGGCCGCGCGGTTCCGCGCCCAGGTCGACGCGCGCGACAGCGGCGACGACGAGGCGATGCACTACGACGCCGATTACATTCGCGCGCTCGAAGTCGGCCTGCCGCCGACCGGCGGTCTAGGCGTCGGCATCGACCGGTTGGTCATGCTGCTGACGGGGTCCTCGTCGATCCGTGACGTCCTGCTGTTCCCCTACATGCGACCGCAGACCGAGGCCTGAGTCATCTTCCGCCTTTGGAGGCGGCGCATGCGACGGCTGCCATGCGAGACTTCGCGGTCTGCATGTAGGTATTTCCCGCGAGTGTGGTGCGGGACTTGCTTCCGGTGGAGATCGCCCGCGATGATGCGGGCAGGGGACACCAACGGGAGACCAGCTACATGAACATCGTCATCGTCGATGATCAGATGTCCGCTCGGACCATGCTGCGTCATATTCTCGAGGACATCAGCCCGGAGCTCGAAGTGTTCGACTTCGGTGATCCCGAGCATGCGCTGCGCTGGTGCGACGATCATCGTCCCGACCTGCTGCTGCTCGACTACCGCATGCCGGTGGTCGATGGCCTCGAATTCGCGCGGCGGTTCCGCCGCCCTTTGATGCATCGTGATGTGCCGATCGTGCTGGTGACGGTGGTCGGGGACGAACCGATCCGGCAGGCGGCGCTGGAAGTGGGTGTCATCGATTTCCTGGTCAAGCCGGTACGGCCGCGCGAACTGCGGGCGCGCTGCCGCAATCTGCTGCAACTGCGCCAGCAGTCGGAGTCGGTGAAGCAGCGGGCGCTGTCGCTCGAACAGCGGCTGCTCAAGAGCATGCGTGAGGTCGAGGAGCGCGAACGCGAGACCCTGACCCGGCTGGCGCGGGCGATCGCGTATCGCGATGCCAGCACCAGTGCCAATCTCGAGCGCGTGGCCGCGGTGGCGGGCATGGTGGCGGAGGCACTGGGTCTGTTCGAGGACGAAGTCCGGATGATCGAACTCGCCGCGCCGCTGCACGACATCGGCAAGATCGCCATTCCCGATGCCATCCTGATGAAGCCCGGCCCGCTGACGGCCGAGGAAACGGCGCAGATGCGGCAGCATCCGCAGATCGGCTACGAGCTGCTGAGCAACAGCGAGAACCGTTTCATCCAGCTCAGTGCGGTGATCGCCTTGCGCCACCAGGAGCGCTTCGACGGCACCGGTTATCCCGACGGTCTGGCCGGCGAGGAGATTCCGCTCGAGGCGCGCATTGTCGCGATCGCCGACGTGTTCGATGCGCTGATGTCCAAGCGGCCCTACAAGCGCGCCTGGTCGATCGAGGAAGCGCTGGCCTACATCGGCGAGAACAGCGGTCGCCATTTCGATCCGCGCTGCGTCGAAGCGATGCTCTCCAATGTCCCGCGTCTGCAACACATCTGCGCGCAGTTCGGCGGACGGCCCGCCGGGCCGCTGCAATAAGCCGTTCGCGATGATCGCTGTCATCAACTCGTTGCGCGCGCGTCTGAGCGACCGCAACGACAGCGAGCACGGCCAGGCCACCGTGCGACTGGTGATGCTGGTGGTCATCTATGCCTACCTGCAGCTCGTCGTCGGCGGCAAGCCGGAGGTCGCGCGCGAACTGTGGTTGTCCGAAGCCTACCTCGCGATCGAGTATGCGGTCGCGCTCGGCATCTTCGGTTGGCTGCTGTGGCGACCAGGCGTCTCGCATCCGCGCCGTGTGCTGGGCATGGTGGCCGATTACAGCCTGATGGGCGTGGGCCTGTTTCTGCTCGGCGATCTACTGGCCTGGCTGTATGTGGTGATCATGTGGGTCACGGTCGGCAACGGCCTGCGGTTCGGCCCGCGTTATCTGTACGCCGCGATCGGATTCGCCGTGGTGACGTTCGGAACGGCGGTGGCAATCACGCCGTACTGGCAGCAGAACCTGTCGCTCGCGATCGGCCTGCTGGTCGGCCTCGTCGCGGTGCCGCTGTATCTGAGTTCACTGCTGCGTGCGCTCACAGAGGCCACGCGCGCGGCCAAGGCCGCGAGCGAGGCGAAAAGCCGGTTCCTGGCCAACATGAGCCACGAATTTCGCACGCCGCTCAACGGCATCATCGGCATGTCGGATCTGCTGGTGACCACCCCGCTGACCGCCGAGCAGCGCGATAGCGCCCACGTGATCCAGACGTCGGCGAAGGCGCTGCAGGCGCTGGTCGACGACGTGCTCGACATCTTCAAGATCGAGGCGGGCAAGTTCAGAAGCTTGCATGCCGATTTCTCGCTGCCCGAACTGGTGCGCGGTATCCAGGTAATGCTGATGCCGAGTGCGCTCACCAAGGGGCTCCAATTCGAGGCCGAGGTGGCAGACGGGGTCCCAACGCTGCTGCATGGCGACAGCAACCAGCTCCGGCAGGTGCTGGTGAACCTTCTGTCGAATGCGATCAAGTTCACCGACCAAGGCAAGGTCACGCTGTCGATCGATGCGGTTGCCGGCGAACAGGCGCCTTCACGCGTGCAGTTGCGGTGCTCGGTACGCGATACCGGCATCGGCATGCCGCCCGAGGCGCTGACCGGTATTTTCGACGCGTTCGAGCAGGTCGAAACCGGCCTGGGCCGTCGCTTCGGTGGCACTGGCCTGGGTACCACGATCGCGAAGGGCCTGACCGAACAGATGGGCGGGCAGATCCATGTCGAGAGCCGGCTGGGAGAGGGCTCTCACTTCTGGATCGAGATTCCGCTGGGCGTGGTCGAGCGTGACGCCTCGGCGCCGGCCCCGGCCAGCAATGTCATTCCCTTCGACGATCCGTTCGTCCGTCATCGCGCGCGCGTCGAGCCGATGCGCATTCTCGTCGCCGACGACCAGCCGGCGAACCGCATGGTGCTCAGGCGTCTACTCGAGAAGGCGGGCCATCGTCCGCACATCGTCAACGATGGCGATGATGTGCTGTTGGCGCTCGAAACCCAAACCTTCGATGCGGTGATCACCGATCTGCACATGCCGGGCGCGGATGGCCTCGACATCATCAGGCAGACACGTTTCATGGAGGCGGGGCGCGGCCGCCGGACACCGTTCATCGTGCTGACCGCCGATGCGACCGCCGAGGCGCGCGAGGCCTGCATTCGCGCCGGTGCAATGGCCTACCTCACCAAGCCGATCGTCATCGAGCGAATGCTCGAGAAGCTTGCCGAGATCGCGTTGGGTGGCGCGGCCGTCGCGGCAGTCCCCCCGCTGCCGGTTGCGCCGACGCGTGAAGCGCGTATGTCCGAGACCAGCGTGATTTCGCAGCACATCCTCGACGAACTGCGCGAGATGGGGCTGGGCGAACAGTTCGTACAGCGGTTCCTGGGCGAATGCACGCGCGATGCCCGCAAGTGTCTCGTCGATTTCGAGCATTCCGCCGGGAGCGGCAACTGGGATGCGGCCCGCGATGCCTGCCACGCGCTCAAGGGCGCGGCCGGCAACATGGGCGCAGTCCGGTTGGCCGACAGCGCGTCGACCGGAATGGGCATGCGCTCCGATCAGTTGCAGAAGGAATGGGGCGGTCTGCTCCTGACCCTGAACCAGCAGCTCGACGAAGCACTGGTTGCATTGCGCGAACGGGGCGATCTGCCGCGTGCGGGCATGCCCGGGTCCGAGAAAGCCTGACCCGGGCTTTGCGTCGCGCGCTCAGCCGACGTCGGCGGCCTTGTCGGCGTCCACCGCATCCGGCCTGCGCAGTTGCGCGCGTACCAGACGCTCCATCGTGCGCAGCTGGCGATCGCCGAGCTGCAACGCAGTGTCCACCCAGATCCGGGTGATGCGCATCAGTTCTTCGTGCGTCACCGGATGCGCGCCTTCGCGGACTTCGTGCAGGGCCAGACGTGCGGCGGCGATCCGGCGGTTCTGGCGGATCACCTCGTGCACCGCACGCGTGCCTTCGCCCTTGGGCACGAGCACGTCGACGATCCCCATCTTGTGGAGCTCGTCGCTGCTGTACATCACGCCGTTGAGCATCATCTCCTCGGCGACCTTCGGGCTGACCTTCTGCGCGAGCAGCGAGTAGGCGCCCATACCCGGGAACAGGCCGAACAGGACTTCGGGAAACCCCATCTGCACACCGCTCTCGGCGACGATGGTCTGGCAGGCCAGCGCCAGTTCGAAGCCACCGCCGAGCGCGTCGCCCTCCACCAGCGCCACCGTATGCGCATTGCGGTGCAGGCGCGTGTGCAGCAGATGGATGTTGTCGACGCACTCTGTCGCGTAGCGCAGCAGGCCCTCACGGTTGCGATCGCGGATCAGCGATGCGAAGAGCTTGAGATCACCGCCGAGATTGAACACGTGGCTGTCCGCGCCGAGCACGATGTGCGACACATGCATCGGTTCGGCCTCGGCCCGGCCAGCGATGCGATCGATCGTCTGCTGCGCGAAGAGGCGCAGTTCGCGTAGCAAGGCGGGGGAGAAGCAGGCGCGATAGGTAGGATCGGAGAACGCGTGCTGCGCATGCATGAAGCACCAGTGCGAATCATTGGATGCGTCATGTTCGATACGGATTGTGGACAGTGCGGCGGTTGCGTCACCGTGCAGCAGCTCGACGTTATGCATTGAAAATCCCCCTGAGCGGACCTCCTGCCGGTCGGGCGCCCGGCAGGCTGTCCCTATAAAAGTTTTCGCCCGATGCCGGCTTCTATGCGCGCATCAGGCGAAAAGGGCAAGGATTTCAATGGTCTAACGGCTGAATGCGAAAAACGTCACGCAATTTTGCGAACTGCGTCACACTTTAGGCGCTTCGTCCCGTAGTTCGCGCCGCAGGATCTTGCCGACATTGGTCTTGGGAAGTTCGTCCCGGAACTCGACCACACGCGGGTGCTTGTAACCCGTCAGGTTTTCACGCGCGTGCGCCTTGACCTGCTCGGCGGTCAGCGCCGGGTCCTTGCGCACGATCACCACCTTGACCGCCTCGCCAGATTTCTCATCTGGCACGCCGATCGCCGCGACCTCGAGCACGCCGGGCATCATCGCGATCACATCCTCGATCTCGTTGGGATACACGTTGAAGCCCGAGACCAGGATCATGTCCTTCTTGCGGTCGACGATGTAGAAGTACCCGTCCGGGTCCATCTTGGCCATGTCGCCGGTGTGCAGCCAGCCGTCGGCATCGATGGCTTGCGCCGTGTCCTCCGGACGCTGCCAGTAGCCCTTCATCACCTGCGGGCCGCGGATACACAGTTCGCCCACCTCGCCCTGCGGCATCAACGCACCGGCCTCGTCCTTGATGCATGCATCTGTGGACGGCACCGGCAGGCCGATCGCGCCGTTGTATTCGGCGAGTGTCATCGGGTTGATGCAGGCCGCGGGCGAGGTCTCGGTAAGGCCGTAGGCTTCGATCAGCGTCGTCCCGGTGGCCTGCTTCCAGCGCTCAGCGACGGCGCGTTGCACCGCCATGCCGCCCCCCAGGGTGAGATGCAGCCTGGAGAAATCGACCTCGTCGAAACCGGGCGTGTTTAGCAACCCGTTGAACAGCGTATTGACGCCGGTGATCGCGGTCATCCGGATGCCCTTGAGCTCCTTGACGAAGCCCGGCATGTCGCGCGGATTGGTGATCAGATGGTTGTGGCCACCGAACTTCATGAAGACCAGGCAGTTCGCCGTCAGTGCGAAGATGTGGTAGAGCGGCAGCGCGGTGACGATCAGCTCCTCGCCCATCTTGGCGTTGGTGCCGATCCAGGCGGACGCCTGCTGCATGTTGGCCACCATGTTGCGGTGGGTCAGCATTGCGCCTTTGGCCACGCCGGTGGTGCCGCCGGTGTACTGCAGGAACGCGATGTCCTCCAGTGTGATCGAGACCGCCGGCAGGGTGTGCTTGCTGCCGCGGGCGATCGCGTCGCGGAAGCGGATGGCACCCTGGATGCTGTAGTCGGGGACCATCTTCTTGACGTGCTTGAGCACGAAATTGACGATTGGACCCTTCGGGAAACCCAGCAGGTCGCCAAGGCCGGTGGTGATCACCTGCTTGATCTGGGTGTCGGCCAGTACGTCCTGCACGACCTTGCCGAAGTTGTCGAGCACCAGGATGGCTGCCGCGCCGGAATCCACCAGCTGGTGGCGCAGCTCGCGCGGCGTGTACATCGGGTTGGTGTTGACGACGGTCAGGCCGGCACGCAGCACGCCGAAAATCGCGATCGGATACTGCAGGCAGTTGGGCATCATGATCGCGACGCGATCGCCCTTCTTGAGCTTGAGCTCGCCAAGCAGATAGGCGGCAAACTCGCGACTGCGCGCGTCCAGCTCACCATAGGTGATCGTCCGCCCCATGTTGGAGAAGGCAGGCCGGTCGCCGAACTTCGCGATGGCCTCCTCCAGTACCGCCGGCACCGAACTGTATTGCCCGGGATCGATGTCCGCAGGCACGCCTGCGGGATAGTTCGCCAGCCACGGGCGTTGATCGGTCATGCAATCCTCTCCCTGATTGAAGGCCGTCACTCGAACGGGTGACGTGCCTGTGCAATGCGCTCGATTGGAGCATAGGCTCCAGGGGTAGGCAAGGCGCGATGCGGCGTAAATCGCGCAGGTTGCGCGCTGATCGGCGCGCTTTCGTCGGACGTAGCAGGGGGTTTGAAACATGCAGCACGCATGCAACAGGGCGGGATGGACACACTGGGAACTGGTGGCGACGCTGGTCTGCGTGCTGGCGATTGCCGGCTGTGGTCGCGAAGCGCCCGAGGACGCGATCCGTGCACAGGTCACAGCCCTGCAGTCCGCCATCGAGGACCGCAGCGCATCGGACGTGGCCGAAGTGCTCGATGAGGATTTCATCGGGCCATCCGGCATGGATCGCCAGGGCGCGCGGCGTATGGCTGCGGCGATGATGCTGCGGCATCAACGCATCGGCGTGCTCACCGGTCCGGTCGACGTCGCGCTGCAGGGCGAGGATCGAGCCACAGTGCGCACCCGCGCCGCGCTGACCGGGGGCGGGGGGAGTGCGGTGCTGCCCGACAGCGCGCAGGCGTGGCGGGTCGAGAGCGGCTGGCGCGCACGCGACGGCGTCTGGCGGATCACCAGCCTGACGTGGACGCCGGTCCTGGAGTGAGCCAGGGCGCTGGCAAGCGCCGCGTCCGGATCACTCGAAGTCGTAGTGCATGCCCGGACTCGCGGCGGCAAGGAAGTTGCCCTGCACGTAATCGATGTCGGCGCCGAACAGGATCGACATGCTGGCGGCATCCTGCACGAACTCGGCGATCGTGCGGATACCGACCTGGCGAGCCCGACGCGCGATCTCACCGATGCGTGCCTGGTTCTCGCTGTTGCCGGGCAGGTCCTCGGTGAAGCTGCGGTCGAGCTTGAGCAGATGCGGCTGCAGGTGGCTGAGCAACTGAAACGAATCGAGGCCGACGCCGAACTGTTCGAGCGCGAAGCGGCCATCGAAGCGCGCGAGGCGCGCAGCGAAGGACTGGGTCGCCTTGAGGTGGGTGAAGACCTTGGATTCGGGCAACTGCAGCACGAGATACTCGCCGGGCACTTGATGCTCGGCCAGCTGCGCGCCAATGAAATCCGCGAACGCGTCGCCTTCGAGCGACGCCTGGCTGACCTTGACCAGCAGCGTCGTGGGCTGGCCGGCGCGCAGGCGCTGGCCGATCGCCGCGATCGCCCGGCTGGCGACGTAGCGGTCGATCTCGCCGAGCATGCCGTTGTCTTCCGCGATCTGCAGGAACGTACCGGGCGCGATCAGCTCGCCGTCGCCGCCATCGAGCCGGAGCAGGATTTCGTAGACCGCGGCATTGTCGCCCTGCAGATTGATCACTGGCTGGTAATGCAGCACGAAGCCGTCGTCGTCGAGCGCGCCGCGAAGACGCGTCACCCAGGCCTGGATGCGCTCTTCCTCGACGCGATCGACAGCGCTCGGGTCGAACACCTCGCAGCGGTTGCCGCCGGTGCCCGACGCCGATTCCAGCGCATGGGTCGCGCGTGCCAGGACCTGGGCGACGTTGGCGATCTTCTCGCCGATCTGCACGCCGCCGATGCTGACGGTGATGACGCTGGAGCGTTCGCCGACGTCGAAGACGTGATCGGCAAATCCCGCGCGGATGCGTTCGGCGGTCGCGGACGTGGCGTGGTAGTCGTGCCCGCGCAGCAGGATGGCAAGCGTGTGGCCGGCGTAGCGGGCCACGGTGGCACCTTCGCCGACCAGCGTCCGCAGCCGCTCGGCCGCTGCCGCCAGCAGGTCGTCCGCATGGTGGAGACCGATGTCGGCCAGCAGTTGTTGGTGATGGTCGGGCTCGAGCATCAGGAAGCCGTACTGGCCATCCGACTGCGCGGCGTCGTCAACGGCGTCCTCGATCGCGCGCAGGAACGTCGGGCGGTTCAGCAGGCCGGTGACCTGGTCGCGGTGGCGCAGTTCCTCGAGTTCGAGCACGAGGTCGGCATCGAGTTCCTCGCGGCGACGGAACACCACTTGCAGGCAGGGTTCGCCCTCGTACTGCGCGGTGGTGAACTCCATCGCGGCCGGGAACGCATTGCCGTCGATGTCGCGCGCCTCGATCTCGTGGCGCGGCGGCGGCGGCTCGCCCTTGCTCAGGGATTTCAGCAGCGACTTGAACGATTCCACGTGCTGCGGCGCGACCATGTCGAGCAGCGAGATGCCTTCGACATCCTCGAAGCTGTCGTAGCCGAACATCTCCAGGTACGCGGCGTTGGCACGGATGTGCATGCCCTCGTGGATGTAGGCGATCGGGTCACGCGAAGAATCGATCAGCGCATCGCAGCGGCGCTCGGTTTCGCGTACGCGTGCTTCCAAGCGGCGCAGGCCACGCCGCGCGTCGCGGTCCGCCCAGGCCTCGCGCACGCAGGCGAGCACCTGCTGCGGGGCATGGCGCAAGGCGACCGCGCGGGCGCCTGACTGGATCGCGTCGAGATAATCGGCCTCCACCAGCGTGTCGACCAGGGCGATGACCGGCAGGTCACGGCCGCTGTCGGCGACGCGCTGCATCACCTGGGCGAAGGGCAGCAGGGTGGAGCCGCGCGCGGCGATGAGCACGTCGGGCGACTGGCTGCCGATGATGCGGCCCAGGTCGTCGTCAGACTCGGGCCGCAGCGGACGCACCGCGATGCCTGCATTGCGCAAGCCGCTGGCGAGCGCTTCGGCATCCTCGACACGGTCGTCGACGATCAGCAGGCGCAGCGCGGTGTCGGCTTGGGTCGACATTGGGGTCTCCAGGGCAGACCGCCTTATGCCACGGAGGGGGGGATCCGTCCATCGCCAGGCCCGGTCATCGAGCGTTTGGATGCGTCACCTGCGACCTCGCGCACAAGACGCGGCACCAGATAGCCCGACTGGCGGGCCACGAGCGCCGCGTGCAGGGCGAGCGCAGTCGCGTCGTCGACTTCGAAATGCGCGGCGCCGGCCACCCGATCGAGCTGGTGCAGGTAGTAGGGCAGGACGCCGGCAGCGAATCCGCGCTCGGCCAGTCCGGCCAGCGTGTCGACATCGTCGTTGACCCCGCGCAACAGCACCGCCTGGTTCAGCAGGACCGCGCCCGTGTCGCGCAGGGCGCGCATCGCCGAATCGACGTCGGCGTCGAATTCGTGCGCGTGGTTGACGTGGACCACGATCGCGACCGGCCACGGCAACGCCGCGAGCCAGGCGCACAGTTCGGCGTCGACGCGTTCCGGCAGCACGATCGGCAGGCGGGTGTGAATGCGCAGGCGGCGCACGTGCGGGATCGCGCGCAGCGCATCGGCGAGTTCGACCAGTTTGGCCGTCGCCAGCGAGAGCGGATCGCCGCCCGACAGCAGCACCTCGTCGATGCTCGTATCGGCAGCGATGGCCGCAACCGCCTCGCGCCATCCGTTCGCGGCCGCCGTTTCCTCGGCATACGGGAAGTGCCGGCGGAAGCAATAGCGGCAATGCACTGCGCAGCTGCCGGTGGTGACCAGCAGGGCGCGGCCCTGGTACTTGTGGATCACGCCGTGGCCAGCCTTGGCGGCGCCGTCGCCGACGGCGTCCAGGCTGAAACCGGGCACGGGACGCATCTCGGCGTCGAGCGGCAGCACCTGGCGCAGCAGCGGGTCATGCGGGTCGCCTTGGCGCATTCGGGCGACGAAGCTGCGCGGCACCCGCAACGGGAACTGTGCGGCGGCTTCGGCCGACACGCCCGGCGCGATATTGCCCAGGCCCAGCAGGTCCAGCAGTTCGCGCGGGTCCCGGACGGCCTCGCGCCAGGCCTGTTGCCAGCGCCGCGGCTGCATCGTGAGGGGGGCTGCGGGTATCATGTGCGATTGAATCCGAAGAGCCGTCCGCGTGGGTCGCGGCCGGTAAACCCCATAGTGTAGCCGCCGGCGAGTCCGGCCCAGCAGGAGCAGACGATGGCCAGTTATGGCTTGAACGACGTCAAGAACGGACTGAAGATCCTGGTCAACAACGATCCTTGCGTGATCACCGAGACCGAGTACGTCAAGCCGGGCAAGGGCCAGGCGTTCACCCGCATCAAGTACCGCAACATCAAGTCGGGCCGCGTCGTCGAGTTGACGATGAAGGCGACCGACTCGCTGGAAGCGGCCGATGTCATGGACACCGACATGCAGTACCTCTACAGCGATGGCGAGTACTGGCACTTCATGAATCCGGAATCCTTCGAGCAGGTGCAGGCGGACAAGGCCGGCATGGGCGGCGCGGAGAAGTGGCTCAAGGGCGAGGAAGAGTGCGTGGTGACGTTGTGGAACGGCACGCCGATCCAGGTCACGCCGCCGAACTTCGTCGAACTGCAGATTACCGAGACCGATCCGGGCGTGCGCGGCGACACCTCCGGCGGCGGCGGCAAGCCGGCGACGCTGGAAACCGGCGCCGTGGTCCGCGTGCCGCTGTTCGTCGGCCAGGAAGAAGTGATCAAGGTCGACACCCGCTCGGGCGAGTACGTCAGCCGGGTGAAGTGATTGATCCGCAGCGAAATCGCGAAGCGATTTGCGTCGCGGATCAATCATCCCCGCGCAGGCGGGGATCCAGCGTCTATGCCCGTTTCGTGCGAAATCGCGAAGCGGTTCGCGTCGCGGATCAGTCATCTCCGCGCAGGCGGAGATCCAGTGCCCGTGCGAGAGGTTGACGGCACCACGAAGCGATTGCGCAGGTGCCTCGCGGCGGGCGCTCTGCTGCTTGCGGCTGTGGGTGCGCCGGGCATGGCATTGGCGAAGGACGCCTGTCCGCTGCAGACCCTGTACGCATTGACCCAGGCGTCGTTGCTCCCGGCGGGCAATGACGTCCCGCTGGTGGCCGAGGCGTGCAAGGTCTGGCCTTACGACGACTCGCTCTCCCTGGCGGCGGTCGCCTATCCATTGCCGGCCTCCGATGAGAACGAGCGCGTGCTGCGTCTAGTGATCGCGGTGCTCGGTGCGCAGGAGGCCAACATTCTCGCGGTGCACGAGACCGATCTCGCCGAGGATGCGGTGTTTGCGCTGGCGGAACACGGGCTGCTTCTGGACACCGCGCGTTATGACCTCGCTGCCGGCGTGCGTGCGTTCGGCGTCATGCTCCGCAGTTCGGCGCCGGGCCCGAGTTGTCCGGATGGCCGTTTCAATGACGAACTCACGCTGTACGTGCGCGAGGGGCGTGCGTTGAGACCGGTGTTCACGTCGCCCATGGATTTCTGGGCTCGTGTGGAAGGTGAGCCCTGCAGCTGGTCCCAGGGTAAGCGTCTGGTGACCGAGGAAGCGGTGTTTACGATCGGCGTGGAGCAGAGCGCGCACAACGGCTTTGCCGATCTGCGGGTCACCGCCCATGTGGCGCGTATCGAAAGCGCCGCCACCAGCGAGGACGAGACGACGGTGCCACGCCGTGCCAGCCGAGTCGTGCGTTACGACGGCAGCCGCTACAACGTGGACGCGCTGGAAAACGGGTTCTTCTGGACCCAGGCCCCCGAGGACAAATGAACATGCATGATGCCGCCCCGCAATCCATCGACCTGTTGATCGAAGCCGCCCACGTGGTGCCGGTCGAACCACACGCGGTCGTGCTCGACGACCACGCCGTCGCGGTCCATCGCGGCGTCATCGTGGCGGTATTGCCGATCGCCGAGGCGCGTCAGCGTTTCGCGCCGACGGAAACGGTCTCGCGTCCGCAGTCGGCGCTGCTGCCCGGGCTGGTCAACGCGCACACCCACAACCCGATGACCCTGCTGCGCGGCATCGCCGACGACCTGCCGCTCAAGGTCTGGCTGCAGGAGCACATCTGGCCGATCGAAGGCGCGGTGATCGGCCCCGAGTTCGTCGCCGACGGCGTGACCCTGGCGCTGGCCGAAATGATTCGCGGTGGCACCACCTGCGTCAACGAGAACTACTTCTTCCCGGACGTGCAGGCCGCGGTCTACAAGCGTCACGGCTTCCGCGCGCGTGTCGGCCTGCCGGTCATCGATTTTCCGACCGCGTGGGCATCCAGCGACGACGAGTACTTCGAACGCGCTGGTGAAGTCCACGACCAGTGGCGCGACGATCCGCTGATCTCGATGGCGTTCGCGCCGCATGCGCCGTACACGGTCAACGACGCGAACTTTGAGCGCGTGCGCATGCTCGCCGACCAGCTGGATCTGCCGGTGCACCTGCATCTGCACGAGACCGCGCAGGAAGTGCAGCAGTCGATCGACGAGCACGGCCAGCGGCCGATCGCGCGTCTCGATCGTCTCGGTCTGGTCAACGACCGCCTGATCGCGGTGCACATGACCCAGCTGACCGACGCCGAGATCCACTTGTGCG
The DNA here is from genome assembly GCF_031456825.1 of Luteimonas sp. 3794. Lineage (NCBI taxonomy): Bacteria > Pseudomonadati > Pseudomonadota > Gammaproteobacteria > Lysobacterales > Lysobacteraceae > Luteimonas > Luteimonas sp. 3794. Next base: position 153,275 of record NZ_JAVDVJ010000002.1, read on the forward strand.
CCGAACGCGGCGTCAGCGTGGTGCATTGCCCCGAATCCAATCTCAAGCTGGCGTCGGGCTTCTGCCCGGCGTGCGCGCTGGAACGCGCGGGCGTGAACATCGCGATCGGCACCGACGGCGTGGCCAGCAACAACGATCTCGACATGTTCGGCGAGACCCGCACCGCGGCAATCCTGGCCAAGGCGGTCGCGAACGATGCTGCCGGCTTCGATGCGTTCACGGCATTGCGCGCGGCGACGCTCGGCGGCGCGAAGGCGGTGGGCTTCGGTGATCGCATCGGCTCGATCGAGCCGGGCAAGCAGGCCGATCTGATCTGCGTCGACCTGTCGCCGATCGAAACCCAGCCGCTGCATCACGTGGTCTCGCAGCTGGTCTACGCGACCGGCCGCCACCAGGTCGGCGATGTGTGGATCGCCGGCCAGCCCAAGCTGCAGTCGCGGACCCTGATCGGCTTCGATCTCGACGCCATCACCGCGAACGCGCGTCAATGGCGCGCGCGCATCGCCACGTTGCGCAACGGCGCATGAGGACACCGCAATGACCGCAGCACGCGACAACTTCCACCAGGCCGAACTCGACAAGTTCGGCGCGCTCGCCAACCGCTGGTGGGATGCCGACGGCCCGCAGAAGGCGCTGCATGCGCTCAATCCGGTGCGGCTGGACTACGTGCGCGAACGCACCCGCCTCGACGATGCGCGCATCCTTGACGTGGGGTGCGGCGGTGGCCTGCTCAGCGAGGCCATGGCGAAGCGCAGTGCGCGCGTGACCGCGATCGATCTGGCCGAGGATCTGGTCAAGGTCGCGAAGCTGCACGGGCTGGAGAGCGGCGTGCAGGTCGATTACCGCGTGCAGTCGGTCGAGGCGCTCGCCGCCGAACAGCCGGGCAGCTTCGATGCGGTGACCTGCATGGAAATGCTCGAGCATGTGCCGGACCCGGCCGCGATCCTGAAAGCCTGCGCCACCCTGCTCAAGCCGGGCGGCTCGCTGTTCGTGTCCACGCTCAATCGCACGCCGGCCGCGTTCGCGTTGGCGATCGTCGGCGCCGAATACGTGGCGCGCCTGCTGCCGCGCGGCACCCACCAGTACGCCGCCTTCATCAAGCCGTCGGAACTCGGCGGCTGGTTGCGTGAAGCCGGGCTTGAACTACAGGATGTCACCGGCCTGATGTACGAGCCGTGGCGCAACGGCGCGCGGCTGATTCCGCGCACCGACGTGAACTACCTGGCCTGGGCGCGGAAACCGCAGTGAGCGATTCGAGTCCTGCCGCCCGGTTCCCGGCCGGCGCATTGTTCGATCTCGATGGCACGCTGCTCGACAGCGCGCCGGACATGCTCGCGACCGTCAACCGGATGCGCGCGAGCCGCGATCGTCCGCCTCTGACGCTGTCCGAGATCCGGCCCGTGGTCTCGCGCGGCGCACGCGCGATGGCCTCGGTCGCGTTTCCCGAGCTCGATACCGAAGGCGTGGCCGGGCTGGTGCCGGAGTTTCTTGCGGTCTACGCCGAGGAACTCGGTCGCCATAGCGTGCTGTTCGACGGCGTCGAAGCGATGCTGGCCGCGCTTGAAGCCGCCGGCACGCCGTGGGGCATCGTCACCAACAAGCCGGAATACCTGGCGGCGCAGATCCTGCCGCAGCTCGGCTGGCAGGACCGCTGCGCGGTGCTGATCGGCGGCGACACCCTGGCCGAACGCAAGCCGCATCCGCTACCGCTGCTGCGCGCCGCGGAGTCGATCGGCATCGCGCCGGCAGACTGCGTCTATGTCGGTGACGATGCGCGCGACATCACGGCCGCGCGCGCAGCGGGCATGCCGTCGGTGGTGGCCTTGTGGGGCTATCGGCTCGACGACGATGATCCGGTCGCCTGGCAGGGCGACGTGATGCTGGACGCGGTGCAGGCACTGGTCGATCCCGCCGGCTGGCCGCAGCGATGAGCGCGGCGATGCAATCGGGTGACGAGGATTTCGTCGGCAAGTGGCAGGCGCGTTGGCCGGAATGGCGCATCGGTATGGCCTTCGTTGCGCCGGCGCAACGCGACCGCGCTGCGCCGTGGTTCTCGCTGCTCGACGAGTTGTGCGATGCGGCCTGGGCCGGCACCGATGCGACGCCGGGGCTCGCGAAACTCGCGTGGTGGCAGGACGAACTGCAGGGCTGGGCCAAGGGCGCGCGACGGCATCCGCTGGGCGCGCAGCTGCAACGCGTGGATGCACCGTGGCAGACACTCGCCCTGGCGCTGCGTCTTCTACCTGCGACCCGCGAGCATCCCGCCGACACCGCGCGCAATCTCGCGCAGTTGCAGGATCTTGCGCTGGCGATCGCGGCCTGCGAATCGCGCCTGTTCGGCGATGGCAGTCGCGGCAGCGGCGATGGCCGTATCGACGCCGCGCCGCTGCTGGCGATGCAGGCGTTGGTGCGCACCGATCAGGCACTCGCTGCGCAATTACTGGCCGACTGGCGCGTCCCAGGCGACGGCACCCGGCCGCGACGGATCGGGGACGCGATTCTCGGCGCCCGTTTGCGCGTGCTGGCGCGCGACGGCGTGAGTCGTCCTGTGCCCGGGCCGCGCGTGCTGTGGTCGAGCTGGCGGGCTGCGCGTCTGCGCTGAACATCGGCTGCGCCCCACGGCCGCGGAAACGCAGCGTTGCGGGGGTCGATGCGGACGAGCCGGTAGACTGGCCACCCACGACGGGCGCCGAGAACCGGCGCCCGTCGCCTCATTCCCGCCCCATGCCACGAGTCCCGTCTTGAGCATCGCATCTTCCACCGACCGCCTCCCCGACGTCGCCGGCGACCAGGCCCAGGCCGCGCGCCTGCTGGACTGGGTGGGCATGGGCAATATCGCATTGCCGCTGCGCATCGAGGATTCCCATGGCGGTTCGGTCACGGTGCCGGCCTCGGCCGACATCGGCGTCAACCTGATCGATCCAAACGCGCGTGGCATCCATATGTCGCGCCTGTACCTGCATCTGCAGGACGCGCTGTCGAGCCAGGTGCTCGATCGCGAAACACTCGCGCGCGTGCTGCGCGACTGCATCGAGTCGCAGCGCGGTCTCGCCGATCGCGTGCAACTGACCCTGCGCTACGGTCAGCTGCTACGCCGTGCGGCGCTGGCCAGCGCGCATAGCGGCTGGAAGACCTACCCGGTCGAGATCGATGCGGTGCTCGGCCCTGATGGCCTGGCGCTGACGCTGTCGCTGTCGGTCGAATATTCGAGCACCTGTCCGGCATCCGCCGCGCTGTCGCGGCAACTCAATGCCGCACGCTTCGCTAGCGACTTCACGCCCGATGCTGTCGGCTACGACGTCGTGCGTGACTGGCTGGAATCGCCGCGCGGCCTCGCCGCAACCCCGCACGCCCAGCGCAGCCGCGCTGACGTGCGCCTGACGCTGGCGCCGGATGTCGAGACGTTTCCGATCCTGGCGGTCGTCGACGCGCTCGAGCACGCGCTCGGCACGCCGGTGCAGACCGCGGTCAAGCGCGAGGACGAGCAGGCCTTCGCCAGTCTGAATGCCGAGAACCTGATGTTCTGCGAAGACGCCGCCCGTCGCGTCGCTGCAGCGCTGTCGGCCGACCCGCGTGTCGCGAACTTCGACGCCAAGGTCTCGCACTTCGAAAGCCTGCACGCGCATGACGCGGTGGCGCGGGTGAGCGGGCCTTAAAGTACGGTTGCGGCGCTGCCTTCAGCGCAGCGGCCCTTGCGCCGCAGATCCCACGTGTTCGTGACGTTTCATTTCCAGGCCAACGGAAGTGGGGGCACCCGGCTGGCAGTCTGGGTTCCAGCACACGGGCCCGCCCTGACGCAGATGCTCGCGCTGTCTTGTTCTGGATTGCGCGACGCGTGCGCCACACGACGAGCGACACTTGAAAAAAAGAAGGGCGGCCGGAGCCGCCCTTCGTCTGGAACGCGACCGATCCTCAGAATTGCACGGAGAACCGGGCGTTGGCGCCGTGGTCACGCGCTTCATCCGACAGCGCGCCGCTGTAACCGAATTCCAGCATGCTGTTGGCCGACGTCCGGGCTGCCAGACCCAGTTCGACCAGCATGGCCTCGTCCCGGATGACCGGGCTGCGGACGCCGTACCACTGGTTGCCATTGAAGGACAGTTCCGTGGCCCGCGCCTGATTGCCGCCTGCGTAGCGGTAACCCAGGTTGCCGCGCAGGCTCAGCCAGCTCTGCTCCTGGGCCGTGCCGCTCAGGTTGACCGCGAGCCGGACGCCCGCCGTGGCCAGGTCGACACGCGTGTTGGCATCGCGTCCGCGCAACGCAGCCGCGCCGCCATCCTCGGTGAAGCCATCGGTGTCGAGCTCGACATGGGCGTACTGCAGGTAAGGCTCGAACTCCCAGGCGCCGGCGCCGAGGCGATAGCCGACCTCGGCGAACGCCTGCCAGCTGTCCGCGTCGTAGCGGCCATGCACGCCGTCGGCGAAGCCGGCGAAGCTGATGTCGCGCTGGACGTCGAGCTCATGCCATGCGTGCGTATAGCCTGCGCGCACGCTGAATCCGCTCCAGGTCTGGCTGCCGTAGATGCCGACATGGCGCGTATCGGCGTCGCCCTTCGAACTGCGATCGCGCACATCGAAATCGGTGCTGCCGACACCACCGAACACGCCCAGGCGCCATCCGCCTTCGAACTGCCGGTCGATGCCGGCCAGGGCTGCGGAGCCGTTGTACTGCGTGCGCGCAGCACTGCCGTCATTTGCGATGTGCCCGCCCTGGCGATGCACTTCCACCCAGGCGCCCGAGTTCGCATCCGCGTCGCGCTGTCCGCCGAAGCCGTCGGTGCCTGCGGCTGCGCGGGCGAGTGCGGCATCGCGGACCAGACGACCACTGTCGATCAGCACCTGCTGCGCACTCGCATGCACCTCGCCCGAGAGCTGGTCGAACGCGCGTGGCGCCGCAGCGGCGCTGAGGAGGGTGATCGGGACGAGCAGGCCGTTGCTGTCGGGAAGTGCGTCGACGGCATTGGCGACCGCCCACTGGTTGTCGCTCTGGGCCGCAGTCGAAAGCGCTGCGCCACGCACCACGCCGACATCGAGCGCGTTCGCGCCGTAGAGCATCGAAAGCGACAGGAAGGGCGAGAGTGCACCGGTGTCGACAGTGTCGAATGTGCCGGTGATGCCCCCGGCTGCCGAGAGGATCCTGTACTCCTGTCCGAGCAGGAACGTACCCGGCAGTTGGCGCGCGAGCAGGGTGCCGCCGAGCAGGGTCGCCGAACCGGTCACCTCGAGCAGATCAGACTGGTCCGGTGGCTGCATTTCGGCGACCAGGGTCGCGCCCGCGGCATGGGTGTAATCACCGTCGATGGTGAGCGTGCCGATCGAGTTGCCCGGTGCGATGGTGCCCGCCACCCAGGTGTCGCCGAGGGTGCCGCTGCCGCCGAGCAGGCCGCCGGCTTCGACGCGCGTGGGCGCACCGGTCACGCTGCCGTTGACGATGGCTACGCCGCCCGTCGTGCCGCCTTGTGTCCCGCGAACGGTGAGGGCGCTACCGACCAGGCTGCCCTGTGCATCGATCAGCAGGCGCCCGCCCGACACCACCACGTCGTCGGTCAGGGTGTTGCGGCCGCGCAGTTCGAGGGTGCCGCCGGTAACGCTGGCGCCGTTGAAGCTGTTGTCGCCATCCAGGCGCAGCCAGCCGCCGACATTCGAGTGGAAACCGAGGCGCCCCGGACCACTGATGTCGTTGCTCCACATGTCCCAGGCGTCGCCTTCCCAGACCTTGCGACCGCCGGCTGCCACATCCATCACCACGTCGGTGTCCACGCGCAGCGAGCCGTAGCCCTCGATGGCCGCTTCCAGGTTCAGCAGGCCCCAGCCGTAGATCTCATCAACGCCCGCCGCACCGAGGTCGGTGGCGGTGGTCAGCATCACGTCGCGTACCTGGTAACCCTGCAGGTAGGGGAAACGTTCGAACAGCAGGCCCAGTGCGCCGGTGACATGAGGCGCGGCCATGGACGTGCCCGAGTAGTCGGCAAAGCCCGGCAGGCCTTCGCGACTGTCGAACTCGTAGCGCAGGTTGCCTGCCTCGTCGACGAACCAGTCGCCCTGCACCAGATCGCTGTCGAAGACGGTCGAGGTGATGAAGCTGCCTGGCGCCGTGATGCACCACTGGGCCGAGACGCCGCACTTCATCGAGCGGTCGCTCAGCACGCCCGCTTCGTTGAGGTTCACGACGCTGACCCAGTACTGCTCGATGTCGGCGAAGATCGCCGGCAGGGTGGCCGGCGCCGCGGCCTGCGGGCTCGCCGCCGGCGATGCATTGACGCCGCTGTTGCCGGCGGCCACGACCTGGATCATGCCGGAACGCCGCGATGCGTCCGCCATTTCCTCGAACGTGGCTGCAATCGACGGGATCGTCATCAGCAGTTCGTGGTAGAGCGCGGCCTCCTCCGGGGTGTACGCCGTATAGGTGTAGCCCCAGCTGTGGTTCATCGCGCGCACGCCGTGGTCGATCGCCTGGTCGTACATCTGGGCGAAGGCGGTGCTGCCGGCCGATGTGCCGTACGTTTCGCACTGGTTGAGCAGAATGCACGGCAGATCGACGAACGTCAGGCTGTCGTTGAACAGACGCGCCGAGCTCAGGTCCGCGCCGAAGGCGACGCCGTGCATGCCGCTGCCATCCCGGTTGGCCGCGATCGTGCCGGCGACATGCGTGCCGTGGCTGTTGAAATCGAAGAACGTATTGCCCCAGAGGAAATTGTTCGCCGGGTTGGGGAAGAACGCGGCCAGTGCCGGGTCGTAATACTCGCCGTCGATCGCGACCTGGTCGCCTTCGGAATAAAAACAGGCATCGGGCCCCGCAATCGCACTGGTGTTATTGCACAGGGTGCCGTCTTCGAGGACGTCGGCCATCGTGATCGAGCGGTGGTCCTTGCCCGCGAATTCGGGATGGTCGAAGCCCGCGCCCGAGTCGAGCAGGCCGAGGCGGACGCCCGCGCCGGTCAGGCCGCGCGCATACGCATGGTGGGCGTTGATGACCTCAAGACCCCAGTCGGCCTGGAACTCTTCGGTGATCCATGACTGAGGATCGGACGGCGACGCCGGCACATCAGCAGCGGGCTGGGCGCCTGCCTGGCTGGCGGCTGCAGTCGCAGGTGCGCTGCGCTGCCAGCGCCGGCTGAAATCCTGCGCGGCAAGCGGGCGCCTGGGCAGCGGCGTCGAACGTGGGGTTGCATCGAAGGCCTCACGAATGACGCTGGCGACCGCGCTGTCCGATTCAATTTCAGACGCATGCGCGCTTCCGAATGCGGCCGTCATCAGAAGGCCACCGGTGATCGCCAGCGCGAGTGGCGTGCGCGCAAGACGGTGCGGGCGCGCGGAAATGGAGGTGTTGCGTGAATTCATGCGGACTGTCCCTGTGAGTGATGAACGCCGTGCTCATCAGCCGGCGTTCATCGATCCTAACCGCATGCCGGACTTATGTCAGTCGGGTTGTCCGCCGATCACGACGACATTGAAGCGGAGTGGCGTCAGCGGCGCAGGGCGCCGCACACGGATTGTCCACGTGCCCTCGGCAGGCGCTTTGAGTTCGAATCGTCCGTCATCACCGACGGTCAAACGCTGCGAATCGGTTTCGACAATGCTGGCTGGCGGCGCGCGCCCGTGCAGCGTCGCAAGCGCCGGCACCGTCGAGGGGACTCGGACAGCACTTTGCGCAACTTCACTGCCGGCGGCGCGCGTGGAGACGGCGTCAGACCTGTCCGGACGCTGTGCGTCCATGGCGGTCACGCTGGCGCAGCCCGCGGTCGCCAACACGAACCACCATGCGCACAGACGGCGCAGCGGTGAGGCAAGTGGGCGAGGCGGCGTGCGGGCGACATCGCGCATGACAACGCGCTCAGCGCTCAAGCACCAGCTGCGGATCCACCCGTACATCCAGCCAGTTCATGCCCCAGTGCAGATGCGGCCCGGTCGCTCGGCCCGTTGCGCCGACGGCGCCGATCACCTGACCCTGTTCGACGCGATCGCCCACTTTCGCGTCGATGCGCGACAGGTGCAGGAAGTTCGAACTCACGCCGTGGCCATGATCGAGCAGCAGCGTGCCGCCAGTCAGATAGAGATCTGGTCCGGCGAACGTGACGATGCCGGCAGCCGGCGCCTTGACCGGTGTGCCGGTCGGCGCGGCGATATCCATGCCCGAATGCGGTGAACCTGGCTGTCCGTTGTACGAACGCGCGCGGCCGAAGCGTCCACTGATGCGACCTTCGACCGGGCGGATGAAGCCGTTGCCGAAATCAACGCGGTCGTCGTCGCGTACGCGCGCTTCGGTGACCTGCGCCTGTTCGCGGCGAATGCGCTCGGCGATCGCCGCCGGCGGATTCACCGTGGCGGGCGGCACGCCGTTGACGCGCTCGACCGGCCAGTCGCGTGGCGTGATCGCGATCGATGCCGACTGGCGGCTGCCGTCAGGGCGCGTGACTTCGAGTTGCACGGGGCCGGTCTCGTCGCGCCCGACGCCGAGTACCACGGTGCCATAGCCGCTGACGCGCAGCGCGCGGTCGCGGTACTGCACCCGGCTGCCGGCCGGCACCTTCCCAATCACCAGGCTGCCCTGTTGCACCTGCGCCGGAAACCGCACGTCAGCCGCCTCCTGCGCCGCCAGCGGTGCTGCGCACACAAGCATTGCGAGGATCAGAAAACACGCGAGCGGCAAACGGCGGAGCAGGGGCATGCGGTGGTCCGGGCAGGAAGGGAATGCGTCGGGCACGCTACGTACCCGGCGATGAAGACACGGTGTCCCGTCGACGAATCAGCGTGCGAACGCGAGGCGTTGACCGGCCGCTTCGCCGACCAGCTGCGTGCCGTCCCATGCGAGACGACCGTTGACCCACGTCGAGGCGATGCGCGAGCGGAACGTCGTGCCCTCGAACGGCGACCAGCCGCACTTCGACAGCACCTGCTCGCGCGTCACGGTGAACGGCGTGTCCTCCACCATCACCAGATCGGCGAAGTAACCCTCGCGAAGGAAGCCGCGTTCGGCGACATCGAACAGCTGGGCCGGCGCATGTGCGAACTTCTGCACCACGCGGGTGATGTCGAAATGACCTTCGTGCACGCATTCCAGCGCCGCGCTGAGCGCGAACTGCACCAGTGGAAGGCCGCTTGGCGCACGCGTGTAGGGATTCTCCTTTTCGCTGAGCAGATGCGGCGCGTGGTCGGTCGCCAGCACATCGATGACATCGTCGGCCAACGCGCGCAGCAGCGCCTCGCGGTCGGACGCATCCTTGATTGCCGGATTGCACTTGATCTTGTGGCCCAGACGCGCGTAATCGGCGCGGTCGAAGCGCAGGAAGTGGATGCAGGTCTCGGCGGTGATGCGCTTGCGCAGGCGACCGGCAGCGTCGAGCAGCGGGCCTGCCTCGAACAGCGCCAGTTCCTCGGCGGTCGAGATGTGCAGCACGTGCAGACGCGTGTCATGGCGGCGCGCCAGCGACAGCGCCAGCTGCGTCGACTTCATGCAGGCCTCGCGCGAGCGGATGTCGGGGTGACATTCGGCCGGAATATCGTCGCCGTACTTCGCCACGTATTCGCGCTGGATCGCGTCGATCGTCGGCGTGTCTTCGCAGTGCGTGATGATCGGCACCGGGGTCTCGCGGAAGATGCCGTCGAGCGTCTCTGGATTGTCGACGAGCATGTTGCCGGTCGATGCACCCATGAACACCTTCACGCCCGGCGTGGTCAGCGGGTCGATGCGACGCACGTGATCGAGGTTGTCGTTGCTGGCGCCCATGTAGAAGCCGTAGTTCGCGCGGGCGCGACCGGCGGCGCGGTCGTACTTGTCCTGCAGCACGTCGGCGCTGAGCGTCGGCGGGCTGGTGTTGGGCATGTCCATGAAACTGGTCAGGCCGCCGGCAACGGCCGCGGCCGATTCGGTCGCCATGTCGGCCTTGTGTTCCATGCCCGGCTCACGGAAATGCACCTGGTCGTCGATCATGCCGGGCAGCAGCCAGCGGCCGGCGGCATCGACGATGGTGTCGCCATCGCGTGCGGCGAGGTCGCCGCCGATCGCGGCGATGCGGCCGTCGGCAATGCGCAGGTCGCCGTCGAAGATGCGGCCTTCGTTGACGAGACGGGCGTTGCGGATCAGGGTCGAGGTCATGACTTGGAGTCCAGGTTCGGCATCGGCACGGGGTCGTTTCCGCCCGGATGCAGGGGATGGCAGCGCGACAGGCGGCGCAGGGCGAGCCAGCCACCGCGCAGTACACCGAAGCGGGCGATGGCCACCATCGCGTACGACGAGCAGCTGGGATGGAAGCGGCAGCGCGGGCCGAGCAGGGGGCTGATGAAGCGCTTGTAGCCCTGCAGCAGGAAGATGAGCAGGCGCGCGATCACGGCAGGTCGGCGGGGGCGATGAACACGGTAGTCAGGACGGTTGCCGCTGCAGGGGCATGCAGGGTATAACACGCCGCTTCCCCGCCCAAGGGAATGACAAGGAACGCAGCACGTGGCAGTCAAGAAACCCGCAAAGAAGGCCGTCAAGAAGGCCGCAAAGCCCGCCGCGAAGGCCGCCGTCGGGAAGAAGGCTGCCCCCGTCACCAAGCCACCCGCCAAAAAGGCACCGGCCCCGAAGAAGGCCGTCGCCAAGGCCGCGCCCGCCAAGTCGGTTGCGAAGAAGGCGCCGGTCAAGGCACCCGCGAAGAAATCAGCGCCGCCCAAGCCTGCTGCCAAGAGCGTGCCTGCACAGAAAACGGCGAAGGCAGCCCCGGCGAAAGCCGTGGCCACCCAGCCTGCGACGAAGCCGAAGGCCGCTGCTCCCGCAGCGGTGACCAAGCCCGTCGCGAAGAAGGCGGCACCGGCCAAGTCGATCGCCGACACGTCCGCTGCCGCCCCGAAGACGGAAGCCCCGAAGAAGGCCTCCGCTCCGGCGAAAGCCGCCGCGCCGAAGCCGGTGCCGGCATCCACTCCCACGAAGCGTCCACGTCCGGTCGGCAAAGTCGCCGTCGCGGGCGTTGCGCGCCAGCAAGAGCCGGCGCCCAGAACAAAGGTGAAGGTCGTGCAGTACAAGACCGATGCAGAAACAGGTCGTCCCATCCTTCCGCAGGGCTACAAGCCCAGCGCCGACGAGGAGTACATGAGTGCGTTGCAGCTCGAGTACTTCCGCCAGCGCCTGCAGAACTGGCGTGCGGACCTGGTCGAAGAATCCAAGCAGACGATCGAGAATCTCAAGGACGAAGTCCGTGACGTCGGCGATGAAGCCGAACGCGCGACCCGCGAAACCGAGAACTCGCTCGAACTGCGCACGCGTGACCGCTACCGCAAGCTGATCGGCAAGATCGACAGCACGCTCAAGCGCGTCGACGAGGGTGAGTACGGGTACAGCGTGGATTCGGGCGAAGAGATCGGTCTCGACCGTCTCGAAGCACGTCTGACCGCCGAGCGTACGATCGACGAGCAGGAACGCTGGGAACATATGCAGAAGCAGATGGGGGATTGATCTAAAGCCGTGAGTGGGGATGACCAGCCGTTCGGCTGTTGAAAACCGTGATTCGGGATTCGAAAGAGCGGATCGCGATCACGCCCCCACTCCCTGCAGAAAAAGCCCGCCGTTGGCGGGCTTTTTCGTGCGCGCGGCGAGCTTCCCCCATCCCCAATCCCGAGCTCAGGTATTCACGTCAGCTCCCGCAGATCCAGCCGACGCAGCTTCGGCGCACGCCACGCAGTGGTCGCGACCACGCCCATCGTCACGAAGCCGCCGATCACGACCGCCGGCACCAAGCCGAGCAGGCGCGCCATTGAGCCCATGTAGAACGCGCCGATCTCGTTCGACGAGCCGACGAACAGGCCATTGATCGACGACACCCGCCCACGCATGTGGTCCGGTGTCGAGAGCTGCATGATCGTCGAGCGCATGACGACCGACACGCCGTCGAACATGCCCGACAGCAACAGGAAGAACGCCGACAGCCAGAAGGCCGTCGACAGGCCGAAGCCGACCATGCACAGGCCAAAGCCGGCAACCGCGACCAGCAGGAAGCGGCCCGCGTTGCGCTGGATCGGATTGCGCGCCAGCCAGATGCCCATCGCCACCGAGCCCAGCGCCGGTGCGCTGCGCAGGATGCCGAGGCCTTCGGGACCGTAGTCGAGGATGTCGTGGATGAAGGCCGGCGCCAGCGAGATCGCACCACCGAACAGCACCGCGAACATGTCGAGCGCCAGCGCCGCGAGGAGGATCTGGTGGCCGAACACGAAGCGCGCGCCCTCGGCGATGCTGGCGAAGACGGGTTCGCGCTGCAATTGCTGCGCAGGCTCGGTGACGTCCATGCGCCCCAGGAACACGATCACTACAAGTGCGAAGATCGACGCCAGCAGGAAGACGCCGGGAATGCCGAGTGGCTTGATCAGCAGGCCGCCGATTGCAGGGCCGAGCACCAGCGCGCTCTGGAATACGATGCTGCCCAGGCTCGCGCCGCGCACGAACTGGTCCCGTGGCAGCACGCGGGCGAACAGCGCGTTGTACACCGGTCCGAGAAACGCGCGGACCATGCCCGTCAGCATGATCGGCAGATACAGCAGCCAGACGCTGCCGGCGATCAGTCCCGAGGTCAGCAGTGCCAGCAGCAGCGGCGTGATCGCCAGACCCGCGGCGGCCACCATGCCGAGCTTGCGCCGCGGCAAATGGTCGACCAGATAACCGGCGAACGGCGCGACGCAGAAGTAGGGCAGCACTTCGGCCAGGCCGATCAGGCCGAGCATCCACGGATTGCCGGTTTCGGCGTAGATGTGCCAGCCGGCTGTGACCGCGACGATCTGGTACGACAGGATCGTGAAGATGCGGTAGCCCAGCAGGGCCCGGAAGTTGCGGTTGCGCAGCGGCGCCGCGCGACTGGAATCGCCAGCGCCCGATTCGTCGGGCTCCGGCGGTGGCGCGGTGCTCACGCCAGCGCACGCTGCGCGCGGTCGCGGATGAAGGCGAGCAGGGCAGCCAGGCCGTTGTTGCGGGTCGGTGACAGATGTTTCGCCAGGCCGATGTCGCCGATGTAGTCGGCATCGGTGTTGACTATCTCACGGGCGCTGCGGCCCCCATACACGCGCAGGGCCAGGTAGATCAGGCCCGAGACGATCGCCGAATCGCTGGCGGCAGCAAAGTCGAGACGGTCGGCGTCGCCGGAAGCGACGATCCAGACCATTGACTGGCAGCCATGCAGGCGGTGTTCTTCGGTCTTCAGCGCATCGGGAAACTCGGGCAGCTTGCGGCCAAGATCGATCAGATACTGGTAGCGCTCGGACCAGTCGCCGAAGAAGGCGAATTCTTCGGCGATGGCGCGCTGGGCATCGGCGGGGCTGGCTTCGAGGGGAAAGGGGGAGGCAGTCACGGGGGAATCGACTCTCAGACGCGGACGCGCGTTCGCAAGCCGGATATTGTGACCGATCCATCCCGAACACACCGCTGCCGGTGGCCGGCGGGCGCCTGTTTCCACGTTCGCCGGTTTTTACGGGACACCGCTTTCTCACGATCCTCACGCGTATTCATGGAAAGTCCGCCGCGGTTTGGCGCAAGGGGAAGCGCTGTGGCAAACGCGATCGTCTGGTTCCGGAACGACCTGCGACTCGACGACAACCCGGCGCTGCGTGCCGCACTGGATGCGGGGCTCGCGCCTGTCTGCGTGTACATCCATGCACCCGACGAAGAGGGTGACTGGGCGCCGGGCGCGGCCTCGAACGCCTGGCGTCACCGCTCGCTGTCCGCGTTGGACGCCGAGCTGCGCAAGCGCGGCAGCCGTCTGCGCCTGTTCCATGGCCCCAGCCACGCGACACTCGAAACGCTGGTCGACACCTGCGAGGCCGGGGCGGTGTTCTGGAACCGGCGCTACGACCCCGCGATCGAAGCGCGTGACACCGGAATCAAACGCGATCTGCGCGAATCCGGCATCCGCGCCGAAAGCTACAACGGCGCGCTGATGCTCGAGCCCTGGTCGCTGCAGACCGGGCAGGGCGGGCCGTACAAGGTGTTCACCCCCTTCTGGCGCAAGGCGCTGACCGAACTGCATCTGCCCGAGACCTGGGAGGCGCCGCGCACGTTGCCCGCCGTGGACGCCGGGCCGTCGGGCGTCGCACTCGACGACCTGCAGCTGGCGCCGACGCTGGATTGGGACACCGGTTTCTGGACGCTCTGGGACCCGGGCGAGGCCGGCGCCCGCGAAGCGCTGGAGGTCTTCGTCGACGGCGCCTTGCGCGGCTATCGCGCGAGCCGTGATCGTCCCGACCAGGCCGGCACCTCGCGCCTGTCGCCGCATCTGCATTTCGGCGAGATCGCGCCCTGGCGCGTCGTCGCCGCGCTCGAGGCCGAGCGCACCGCGGCTACTGCGCCGGACATCGATGCCTACGTACGCGAACTCGGCTGGCGCGAGTTCGCGCATCACCTGCTGCACCATTTCCCGAAGACGCCGGAGCAGGATTTCAATCCGCGCTTCAAGCGGTTCCCGTGGGCGCGCGCGGAACCGGCCGCGCTCGATGCCTGGCGGCAGGGGCGCACCGGCGTCCCGATCGTCGACGCCGGTCTGCGCGAGCTCTGGCACGTCGGCTGGATGCACAACCGCGTGCGCATGATCGTCGGCAGCTGGCTGTGCAAGCACATGCGCATCCACTGGCGCGAAGGTGCGCACTGGTTCTGGGACACATTGGTCGACGCCGATCTCGCCAACAACACGCTGGGCTGGCAATGGATCGGCGGTACCGGCGCGGACGCTTCGCCGTATTTCCGCGTGTTCAATCCGGTCACGCAGGCGCAGAAGTTCGATCCCGAAGGCAGCTACATCGCGCGCTGGGTGCCGGAGCTTGCCGGGCTGCCAGTCCCGCTGCGTTTCAGTCCGTGGACCGATCCGGACCTGCTGAAGTCCGTCGCACCCGACTATCCGCGTGCACCGATTGTCGATCTGGCGGCGGGTCGGGAGGCTGCGCTCACCGCGTACCAGACCTCTCGCTGACGCGTCGGCTGTGCCGGTCGCGTGCTCCACTCCCTCGTCTGACAGTCGAGGGGATTGCGTGGGAGTGCTCGACTGCACACCGCAAGCGTCGGCGCCGCACGCCAGGAACGCGCGTCGATACCGCATGGCCGCGCGTGGCTGCCACGCCAGACCGGCGGGGATCGCGGCCCTGCGGGCTTACGCCGAATGGAGGCCCGTAGACCCCTCGCACGCTATCCGAGCGATGGATCGACTGCGCGCAGTTCCCCGAAAAGCCGTCGGCCCCGCGAACAGCGCGACCCCAACGAAGACGGTCGCTTCGAGTTCGACTGTTCCAAGCGGCGCGCGGTATCGCCGGGTCCCCGGTTGCGGCGGCAGCGCATACACGCACGTGGATGCTCCAGACCGTTATCGACGGGCAAGCGTCCGTTACGCGGTCCCGGCACACCGCGCTGCAGTGCCATCTGATCGAGGCCACGTGGTTCATCACGGGCCGCGCATCCATCGCTGAACCCTATCGCTTTCGGGCCGGTGCAGATGCGGGTGTGGCTCAGCTAGCCCCGTTGTGGTCGGTCGGCGGCGATCTGGCCGCCAAGCCTGTTCGAGGCCGATGGCACGGGGGGCGCGCAGCCCCACTCGCACGTCGCAGGGGCAATGCCGGGCCGTGTCGTCGCTGTAGCTGCGCGCGCGCTGAACAATGTCCGTCTGGGGCGTCAGCCCGTCACCCTCTGTGCATTCTGAACACGCTAGTTTCGGCTCCGATTCGAGGTTCCGGGCACCATCGCCCGCGCCACACCAGGAGACCGACATCATGCGTAGACTCACCACCGCAGGCCTCACGACCGCACTTGCCAGCACCTTGCTGCTGTCGAGCTGCGCCACCTACACCGGCCAGACTAGTGCACCGGACGATCCGAACCGCACCCGCAACAATGCGCTGATCGGCGCAGGCATCGGCGCTGTCGCCGGACTGCTTAGTGGCGGTGATGCGACCGAACGTCGTCAGCGCGCGATGGTCGGTGCCGGCGTCGGTGGCCTCGCCGGCGGCGCGGTCGGCGTCTATCAGGATCGTCAGGAAGCCGAACTGCGTCGTCAGACCCAGGGCACCGGTATCCAGGTCGATCGCGATGGCGACGTCATCAAGCTCAACCTGCCCGATGGCGTGACTTTCGACTTCGGCAAGGCCGATCTGAAGTCGCAGTTCTACCCGGCGCTCAATAATGTTGCGCGCACGCTGGCCGAGTACGACCAGACGATCGTCGAGATCTCGGGTCACACCGACAGCGTCGGTTCGGACGCCGTCAACCAGCGTCTGTCGCAGCAGCGCGCCGACTCGGTGGGCAACTACCTGATCGGCCAGGGCCTGCTGCGCCAGCGCTTCGAGATCGTTGGCTTCGGCAAGACCCGTCCCATCGCCGACAACAGCACGGATCAGGGCCGCGCGCTGAACCGCCGCGTCGAGATCCGCGTGATTCCGCTGCAGTCGTAATCAGTTCCAGCGTCTAACGAAAAAGCCCCGGCAATGCCGGGGCTTTTTTGTTCTGTAGGAGAGCGCTTGCGCGCGAAACGCTTTACCGGGACAGGTCGACAAGGAGAGCCCTATCGCGCGCGAGCGCGCTCCTACAGGAAGCGGGGCACCTCAGAGCGCTTCGATCACACCCGCTGCGCCCATGCCGGTACCGATACACATCGTCACCAGACCGTAGCGCTTCTTGCGACGGCGCATGCCGTGGACGATCGTCGCGGTGCGGATCGCACCGGTCGCGCCCAGCGGATGGCCCAGCGCGATCGCGCCGCCCAGCGGATTGACCTTGGACGGGTCGAGGCCGCTGTCGCGGATCACCGCCAGCGCCTGCGCGGCGAAGGCCTCATTGAGTTCGATCCAGTCGATGTCGTCGAGCGTCAACCCGGCCTGCGCCAGCGCCTTCGGAATCGCCGCGATCGGACCGATGCCCATCACGTCCGGACGCACGCCGGCAACGGCGAAGCTGACAAAACGCGCCAGCGGCTTCAGACCGTAGTCCTGCACCGCGCGGCCCGAGGCCAGCAGGATGCCGGCGGCGCCGTCGCTCATCTGCGAGCTGTTGCCGGCCGTCACCGAGCCGCCGAACTGGCCGTTGCGGAACACCGGACGCAGCTTGGTCAGACCTTCGATGGACGAGTCCTGACGCGGACCTTCATCTGTGTCGACCAGCAGCTTGCGCAGACGCACCGCATTGCCGGCGAGGTCGGGCTGGTGCGAGACGATCTCGTAAGGGCTGATCTCGTCCTTGAACTCGCCGGCCTCGATCGCGGCGATCGCCTTCTGGTGCGAGGCGAGGGCGAACGCGTCCTGGTCCTCGCGCGAGACCTTCCATTCTTCGGCGACCTTCTCGGCGGTGATGCCCATGCCGTAAGCGATCGCGACGTGGTCGTCCTTGAACACGCTCGGTGAGAGCGCGACCTTGTTGCCCATCATCGGCACCATCGACATCGACTCGGTGCCACCGGCGAGCATCAGGTCGGCATTGCCGAGGCGGATCTCGTTGGCGGCCAGCGCCAGCGCCTGCAGGCCGGACGAACAGAAGCGGTTGACCGTCTGCGCGGCGACGGTGTCGGGCAGGCCGGCCAGCAGCACGCCGATGCGTGCCACGTTCATGCCTTGCTCGCCCTCGGGCATCGCGCAGCCGATCACGGCATCGTCGATGCGGTTGACGTCGATACCCGGCGCCTGCGCGACGACGGCCTTGAGCACGTGCGCCAGCATGTCATCGGGACGGGTGTTGCGGAACACGCCCTTCGGCGCCTTGCCCACCGGGGTGCGGGTGGCGGCGACGATGTAGGCGTCCTGGATCTGCTTGCTCATGGAATGTTCTCGTAATTGAGTGAGGGGGTGAGGGCGTCAGCCGGGTTGCCTCGACTGACACTTCGCGCGCACTGCGCGCCTGACGTCCTCACTAGTTCCGAAGCGGCTTGCCGGTCTTGAGCATGTGGCCGATGCGCGCCTGGGTCTTCTCCTGCTGGGCGAGCTCGACGAAGTGCTTGCGCTCCAGACGGATCAGCCAGTCCTCGTCGACGACCGCGTTGCGGTCCACGTCGCCGCCGCACAGCACGGTGGCGATGCGCTCGGCGATCTCGTAGTCGTATTCGCTGACGAAACGGCCTTCGAGCATGTTGACCAGCAGCATCTTGAACGTGGCGATGCCGACGTCACCCGCAACGCGAATCGCGCGCGCGGGCAGCGGCGGGCGATAGCCGGCTTCCGCCAGCGCGGATGCCTGCTGACGCGCGACGTGCAGCAGTTCGAATGCGTTGAAGGTCACGATGTCGTCGGCGCGCAGCAGGCCGAGTTCCTTGGCATTGACCGCCGAGTTCGACACCTTGGCCATCGCGATGGTCTCGAAGGTCTTCTTCAACTCGGCGAACACATCGCCATTCGGACCCGCGGCTTCGGACGCCCGCACTGCCAACTCCTTCAGGCCGCCACCGGCCGGCAACAGGCCGACGCCGGCCTCGACCAGGCCGATATAACTTTCGAGATGCGCCACGGTGCGCGCGCTGTGCATCTGGAACTCGCAGCCACCGCCCAGCGCCAGACCGCGGACGGCTGCGACCACGGGGACCAGCGAGGACTTGATGCGCTGGCTGGTCTTCTGGAAGTTCTCGACCATGGCCTCGAACGCATCGACCTTGCCGGCCTGCAGCAAGCCGAGCGCGCCGGCGAGATCGGCACCGGCCGAGAACGGCTCCTTCGGCTGCCAGATCACCACGCCCTTGAACTTCTGTTCACTGATGCCGATCGCTTCCTGGATACCGTCGAGCACGTGGTCGGAGACCGTGTGCATCTTGGTCTTGAAACTGATCACGCCGATGTCGTCGCCGTCGGTCCACAGACGGATGCCATCGTTCTCGTAGACGGTCTCGCCCGTCTCGAAACGCTCACCCAGCAGCGGATCCGGGAAGCGCTGGCGGCGATACACCGGCAGCGCCGAGCGCGGCAGCTTGGCATTCTTCGCCGGGCTGTAGCTGCCTTCGGCGGCGTGCACACCCTCGCGGCCGTCGAATACCCAGTCGGGCAGCGGCGCGCTGCTCATGGTCTTGCCGGCGACGATGTCCTCGGCGATCCAGTCGGCGACCTGCTTCCAGCCCGCGGCCTGCCATAGTTCGAACGGACCCTGCTGCCAGCCGTAACCCCAGCGGATCGCCAGGTCCACGTCGCGCGCGGTCTCGGCGATGTCTTCCAGGTGCACGGCGCTGTAGTGGAACAGGTCGCGCAGGATCGCCCAGACGAACTGCGCCTGCGGATGTTCGCTGGCGCGCAGCTGCGCCATGCGCTCGGCCGGGTCCTTGGTCTTGAGGATCGCGACGACCTCGTCGGCGGCCTTGCGGTCCGAAGCGCGGTAGTCCTGCTTCTCCAGATCGAGAACGAGGATGTCCTTGCCGGCCTTGCGGAAGATGCCGGCGCCGGTCTTCTGGCCCAGCGCGCCCTTGTCGATCAGCGCGGTCAGCCATTTGGGTGATGCGAAGTACTCGTGCCAGGGATCCTCGGGCAGGGTGTCGGCCATCGTCTTGATGACGTGCGACATCGTGTCCAGGCCCACCACGTCCGAGGTGCGGTAGGTCGCCGACTTCGGACGGCCGAGCAGGGGCCCGGTCAGCGCGTCGACCTCGTCGAAGCCAAGCTTCGATTCCTGGGTGTGATGGATCGTCGACAGGATCGAGAACACACCGATCCGGTTGCCGATGAAGTTCGGCGTGTCCTTGGCGTAGACCACGCCCTTGCCGAGCTGGGTGGTCAGGAACGCTTCGAGACCTTCGAGCACCGACTTGTCGGTGGTCTTCGCCGGGATCAGCTCGGCCAGATGCATGTAGCGCGGCGGGTTGAAGAAATGCACGCCGCAGAAACGGTGACGCAGTTCTTCGGGAAGAACATCGGCCAAGGCATTGATTCCCAAGCCCGAGGTGTTGCTGGCCAGCACCGCGTGCGACGGCACGTGCGGCGCGATCTTGCGGTAGAGGTCCTGCTTCCAGTCCATCTTCTCGGCGATCGCCTCGATGATCAGGTCGCAGCTTTCGAGCTCGGCCAGGCCGGTTTCGTAGTTCGCCGGGACGATGGATTCGGCCAGCGACTTGCTGCTCAGCGGGGCGGGGCTCAGCTTGGCCAGGTTCGCGAGTGCTTTGCGTACCACACCGTCCTTGTCGCCCTCCTTGGCCGGCAGGTCGAACAGGACCGTGTCGATCCCGGCGTTGGTCAGATGCGCGGCGATCTGCGCGCCCATGACACCCGCACCCAGAACCGCGGCGCGACGTACAAGCAGTTTCTCAGACATTTGCTCCATCCCTTTGTTTCGAAAGAAACCCGGCCTTGGCCGGGCAGGTGGTCAGGCGCGGAACCCGGCCGCGGCGAAGCGGATCAGCTCGCCGGCGATCCGGGTGCGGTGCGCATGTTCAGTGGTATTCGGCGGGCGCTTGATCAGGCCGAAATCGGCCATGGCATAGGTCAGCGCACCGGCGAGGAAATCGAGACGTCCGTAGAGCTCCGCCTTGCCAAGGCCGGGCAGACAGACGGCGAGGGCACCGGCGAATTCGCGCGGCACATGGCCGTACTGCTCGGAGAGGAACTTGCGCAGGGCGTCGTTCTTCTCCACGTATGCCCGGGCGATGACCCGGACGAAGGCGCCGCTGCCGGCGCGTCCGCTGGCCATGTCGAGTGCAGGCTCGACGAAGGCGGCGATGATCGGTTCGATCTCACCGGGCTGCTCGGCCAGTGCGCGCTTGAGCTGGGCGAGGCGCTGCGCGCTCATCTGGTCCATCCGGCGGCGGAACACCTCGTTGACGAGGTTCTCTTTGCTGCCGAAGTGGTAGTTGACCGCTGCGATGTTGACGTCCGCCCGGCTGGTCACCTGGCGCAACGATGTGCCCGCAAACCCATGTGTGGCAAACAGTTCCTCGGCGGCGCCGAGGATCTTGTCCTTGGTCGAGAACTGGACGGTACTGGCCATGCAAACGTGTGCCTCGATCAAACGCTTGTTTGGATTCTGGGGGCCAGGCGCCTGACGCGTCAATGACCGGCGACAGGGCTCGGACCGACGCAGTTGCAGCGGATACGTTAGAATCTCCGCAGCCATGTTGGCTAAACCCGCGTTTCGGCGCGGGTTTTTCCATGTAGACTCGGCCGTTCCGGAGTGGACGGCCCCATTCCAGACCGGAGAACTCCAGATGGCGCTCGAGCGCACTCTTTCCATCGTCAAGCCCGATGCCGTTGCCAAGAACGTCATCGGCGAGATCTATTCCCGCTTCGAAAAGGCGGGCCTCAAGATCGTGGCGGCCAAGTACAAGCAGCTCACCCGTGAGGAAGCCGAGGGCTTCTACGCCGTGCACAAGGAGCGTCCGTTCTTCGGCGCGCTGGTCGAGTTCATGACCTCCGGCCCGGTGATGATCCAGGCCCTTGAAGGCGAGAACGCCGTGGCCGCGCACCGCGACCTGCTGGGCGCCACCAATCCGAAGGACGCCGCGCCGGGCACGATCCGCGCCGACTTCGCCGACTCCATCGACGCCAATGCCGCCCACGGCTCGGATTCGGTCGAGAACGCGCAGACCGAGATCGCGTACTTCTTCAAGAACGACGAAGTCGTTTCCCGCTGAGGGATGCCATCGTGACCGAGGTCGCCATCGACGCCACCGTCGCCAAGCAGAACCTGCTCGACCTCGACCGCGAGGGTATGGAGCGCTTTTTCGCCGAGACTCTCGGCGAAAAGCGCTTCCGTGCCCACCAGATCATGAAGTGGATCCACCATCGCTACGTGACCGACTTCAACGACATGACTGACCTCGGCAAGGCGCTGCGCGCCAAGCTCGAGGCGCATGCCGAAGTCCGTGTGCCGCAGATCCAGTTCGAGAAGCCCTCCACCGATGGCACCCACAAGTGGCTGATCGCGATGGACGGCAAGAACGCCATCGAGACCGTCTACATCCCCGACAAGGGGCGCGGCACGCTGTGCGTGTCGTCGCAGGTGGGCTGTGCGCTCAACTGCCAGTTCTGTTCCACCGCGACCCAGGGCTTCAACCGCAACCTGTCGACCGCCGAGATCATCGGCCAGGTCTGGGTGGCGGCGCGGCATCTGGGCAATGTGCCGCACAAGCAGCGCCGCCTGACCAATGTCGTGATGATGGGCATGGGCGAGCCGCTGATGAATTTCGACAACGTGGTCCGCGCGATGAGCATCATGCGCGACGACCTGGGCTACGGCCTGGCTAACAAGCGTGTGACGCTCTCGACCGCCGGCATGGTGCCGATGATCGACAAGCTGGCTGAAGTCAGCGACGTGTCACTGGCGGTTTCGCTGCACGCCGCCAACGACGCGCTGCGCACTGAACTGGTGCCGCTGAACAAGAAGTACCCGATCGCCGAACTGATGGAAGCCTGTGCGCGCTATGCGCAGCGCAAGCGCGGCGAGTCGATCACCTTCGAATACACCCTGATGAAGGATGTCAACGACCAGCCGCAGCATGCGCGCGAGCTGGCCCGGCTGATGCGCGAGTTCGACAATCGCCTGCAGATGAAGGATGCAGCGAAGGTCAACCTGATTCCGTTCAATCCCTTCCCGGGCACGCGTTACGCGCGCCCTGACGATGCGACCATCCGCCGGTTCCAGAAGCTGCTCAACGAATCCGGCCGCATCGCACCGGTGCGCCGGACCCGCGGCGACGACATCGACGCAGCCTGCGGCCAGCTCAAGGGCCAGGTCGCTGATCGCACGCGTCGCCAGGCCGACCATCTCAAGCGTCTCGAAGCGCAGGGCGGGCCAGGTGTCGATGCGGCTGCCTGAGGCTGCCGTCTGCATTGTTCTCCTGCTGGCAGTGGCCGGCTGTTCACGTCTTACATTCATCAAGCCAAGCGCGAAGGGCGACTACCGCCCGGAACCGCCGTCGTACAACATCCGGGGCAATGCCGAGTCGCGGCGTAATGACGCGACGCGCCAGCAATTGGCGATCGCATCCCGCGAGTTCGCGGCCGGCAATTTCGACGCGGCGGCCAGCGCCGCGCGCGATGCGCTGAAAGGCGAGGGCACGGCAGCCGACGCCAATACATTGCTCGCGGTCATCGAAGACCGACGTGGCCGCAGCGCGCAGGCCGGCGGCTACTACAAGGCCGCCGCCGAACGCGCACCGGACCAGGGCGCCTATCTCAACAACTACGGCACCTGGTTGTGCCGCAATGGTCGCGCGACCGATGCGCTGGCTTATTTCGACGCTGCAGTGCGCGATCCCGCCTACGGCGATCCTTCCGGCGCACTGGCCAACGCCGGCACCTGTGCGATGACCGCAGGCGATACGGCGCGCGTCGAGCGCGATCTGCGGGCGTCGCTGGAGCTCGATCCGGAGAACCTGGTCGCGCTCGATGCGATGTCGCGCTACATGGTCAGCGAGCACCGTTACTTCGATGCCCGGGCTTTTTCGCAGAGACGGCTTGCCGCGGCCCCCGTAACTGCGGCAGCATTGCAACTTGCGGTGCAGATCGAGACCGCGCTCGGCGACACAGGGGCCGCCGAACGATATCAGCGACGCTTGCGCACGGAGTTTCCGTCCGCATCGAACCTTCAGCCAAGGGAAACCAGTCCACCATGAGTTCTTCGAACCAGACCATGCCAGCGTCTTCGCCTGGGGTCGGAGAACATCTGCGCGCGACGCGCATGGAGGCCGGACTCACCGTCGCCGATGTCGCCAGCCGGCTACGTATGCAGTTGCGGGTCGTTGAAGCACTCGAAGCGGAGAACTGGGCGAAACTCGGCGCGCCGGTCTTCATCCGCGGCCAGCTGCGCAGTTACCTGCGCCTGTTGAAACTGCCCGAATCGCTTGCAGATGGCGTGGCCGATGGCGACGGGCGGCCGCCCGACCTGACCCCGCGCACCTATACCCCGCCCATGCAGCGCATGCTCGACAAGGCCATGGGCCGCGCGGTGTATGTGGTGATCACCGCGCTGATCGCAGTGCCCGTCTGGGTGGCGACACGCTCGCATGTCGATGACAGCCGTCCGGCCGAGACGGCTTCGCTGGGACTGGATGGCGATCTGCAGAATGCCGGGGACGAGCCGCGCCCCGCGCGGCCGACTCCGGTGACCGCCTCGCTGGGCGCGCTGCCCAAGCGTGCGCCGCTCGCGCAGCCCGCGACCGAATCCGCTGCATCCGACGCCCAGGTGCAGGCGAGCTTGCTGATGCGCTTCAGTGGCGACAGCTGGATCGAAGTGATCGGTCCCGATGGCGGTCAGGTGGAGCAGGCACTGGTGCGGGCAGGTCAGGAGCGCCGCTTCGACGCGGGCACTGTCGCCCGCGTCAAGCTTGGCAATGCCAACGCGGTCGAGGTGTCCAGCGACGGCGACGTTCAGGATCTGTCCCGGTTCCAGCGGGCCAACGTGGCACGCTTTACGGTATCCTCCGACGGCACGCTGGCGCCGGCTTCCGAGTAGTTTCCGGCGACTGCGCCGGGTTCTGGGCCACCGCATCGATGCGGTGGCCGCAATCTTTCTTTCATCCGTTTGACCCGCCTTCGACAGCGGGCGTAGAGACCATATGGCGATTGACGAGTTGCTGGACGAGCGCGAACAGGGGGAGCGGGTCAAAGCCTGGCTTCGCGACAACGGTCTGGGGCTGGTGGGTGGCCTGGTGCTCGGCGCCGCCCTGATCGGCGGCTGGCAGTACTGGAAGAACCGCACGTATACGCAGGCGGTCGAGCAGCACGCGGCCTATCAGTCGGCGCTGCTCGACATCCGCGCCGGCGAGTTCGAAAAGGCGTCGCAGACCGTGTCGGCTTTGCCGGATACCGCGTACGGCGAACTGGCCGCGTTGCAGCTGGCCAAGGCGCAGGTCGACAAAGGCGATCACGAGGCTGCGATCGCGACACTCGAAGCGGTCGAGGGCGCCGAGCCCGGCGTGGCCGCGGTCGTGCAGCAGCGCCTTGCGCGGCTGCTGACCGATGCCGGTCGCGGCGAAGATGCGGTCAAGGTGCTGGCCGATGCCGAGGATGCGGTGTCGCTGGAAGCCCGCGGTGACGCGCATTTCGCACTCAAGCAGAACGAACAGGCCCGCGCCGATTACGCGCAGGCCCTGCGCCAGCTCGACAGCGCCGCGCAGCAGCGCGGTCTGCTCGAACTCAAGCTTTCCGAAGTCGGCGGTACGCCGGACGAACCCGAGGTTGAATCCTGATGACCCACCAGACCGCGCGTGGCGCGTCTTCCCATGCGCCGCAACGCCTCGTGCGCATCGCGGCGATCGCGCTCTGCGTGATGACCGTGACCGGCTGCAGCACTGTGCGGGGCTGGTTCGGCAACAGCGAGAAGGCCAACGCCAAGGCGCTGTCCGAGCCCGCGCGACTGACCGACATCGACGAGACGCTCAGCGTTTCGCGCCTGTGGTCGGCGAATGCCGGCAAAGGCGAAGGCCGTCTGGGCGTGCGCCAGTCGCCCGCCGTGGCCGATGGCCGGGTCTATGTCGCAGCGATCAAGGGCGGCGTGCGGGCGTTCGATCTGCAGACGGGCGCCTCGGTGTGGCGCTACGACTCGGACCTGCGGCTGAGCGGCGGCCCCGGCGTGGGCGAAGGCCTGGTCGTGGCCGGCAGTCTGGACGGTGAAGTCGTGGCGCTGGACGCGGCGACCGGCGCGGAGCGCTGGACCGCCAAGGTCTCCAACGAAGTCATCGCCGCGCCCGCGATCGGGCAGGGCGTGGTGCTGGTGCGCTCCAACGACGGCCGCGTGACCGCGTTCGATGTTGCGAGTGGCGAGCGTCGCTGGTTCTGGGTCCGCGAACTGCCGTCGCTGACGGTGCGTGGCAATGATGCGCCGGTGCTCGGCCCGGGTTTCGTGTTCGTCGGCAACGATGACGGCACCATCGCCGCGCTGTCGCTTGCCGACGGCCGCACGCTGTGGGAGCAGGCCGTCGCCCAGCCCGACGGTCGCACCGAGCTCGAGCGCATGTCCGATGTCGACGGCACCCCGGTGCTCGACGACGCCGTGCTCTTCGCCAGCAGCTACCGCCACCGCACGATGGCGTTGGAAGGCCCGAGCGGCCGTCCGCTGTGGGTCAGCGAGCACGGCGGTGCGAATCGTCCCGGCCTGTCGCCGCAGCGCGTGGTCGTGACCGATGCCAACGGCACGGTCTGGGCGCTCGACAAGTACAGCGGCACGGCCGCATGGCAGCAGCCGGCGCTGGCGCGTCGCAACCTGACCGGCGTGGCCATCCAGGGCGATTACGCCGTGGTCGGCGACCTCGATGGCTACCTGCACTGGATGCGTCTCGACGACGGCGAGTTCGTCGCCCGCAAGCGCGCCGGCCGTGATCCGATCCGTGGCGCGCTGGTCGTCGCCGACGGCGTGCTCGTGGTTCAGAACGTGGACGGCAACGTGACCGCCTGGCGCCTGGCGCAGTAATTCCGCCCCAGGTGCGACAATGACGGCCCCGGGCGGACCTCCTGCCCGGGGCCGTGTGTTTCCGGGCCTGCCGGCGCAACACGCAAGACCCATTCGAACGGAATCCGCCCCATGCTTCCCCTCGTCGCCCTCGTGGGCCGCCCCAATGTCGGCAAATCGACGCTGTTCAACGCGCTGACCCGCACCCGCGACGCACTCGTCCATGACGAGCCGGGCGTCACCCGCGACCGCCATTACGGTGTGTGCCGGCTCAATCCCGATGTGCCGTTCGCGCTGGTCGACACCGGCGGCATCGCCGGCGAGAACACGCATCTCGAGAGTGAAGGCCTGGCTGGTCCGACCGCGAAGCAGTCGCGCGCCGCCGCGGCCGAAGCGGATCTCGTGCTGTTCGTCGTCGACGGCCGCGAAGGCGCATCGGCGCTCGACGATGAGATCCTGCGCTGGCTGCGCAAGATCGACAAACCCACGTTCCTGGTCATCAACAAGACCGACGGACTCGACGCGCGCGCAGCCGAGGCCGATTTCTCGCGCTACGGCTTCTCCGACACGCATGCGATCTCGTCGGCGCATCGCCACGGCATCGACGAGCTGGTCGACGAGATTCTCGAAAAGCTGCCGGAAGTGGGCCAGTCCGAGCAGCTCGATAGCGACCCCGACCGCGTCCGCGTGACCTTCGTCGGCCGCCCGAACGTGGGCAAATCAACGCTGGTCAACCGCATCCTCGGCGAGGAGCGGATGATCGCGTCCGAAGTCGCCGGCACCACGCGCGATTCGATCGAAGTCGATCTCGAACGCGATGGCCGCAAGTATCGCCTGGTCGACACCGCCGGCATCCGCCGCAAGTCGAAGGTGGACGAGGCGGTCGAGACGTTCTCCATCATCAAGACCCTGCAGGCGATCGAGCATTCGCAGGTGTCGGTGGTGATGATCGACGCCAGCGAAGGCGTGACCGACCAGGACGCCAGCGTGCTCGGCGCGGTGCTCGACTCGGGTCGCGCGCTTGTCGTCGCGGTCAACAAATGGGACGGCCTCACCGACTACCAGCGCGAGCAGACTGAAGCGCTGCTGTCGCGCAAGCTGGCATTCGTGCCGTGGGCGGAAGCGGTGCGCATCAGCGCCAAGCACGGCTCGGGCCTGCGCGAATTGTTCCAGGCCATCCACCGCGCGCATGCGTCGGCCAACTACAAGTTCGGCACCTCGGAGGTCACCAAGGCGCTCGAGATCGCCTACGAGACCAATCCACCGCCGGTCGTGCGCGGTCACGCGCCGAAGCTGCGTTACGCGCATCCGGGTGGCGAGAATCCGCCGACGATCATCGTCCACGGCAACCGCCTGCGGACGCTGCCCGACAGCTACAAACGCTATCTGGAGAACTTCTTCCGCAAGCGCTTCAAGCTCGTCGGCACGCCGGTACGCTTCCTGTTCCGAGAGGGCGACAACCCCTACAAGGACAAGAAGAACGTACTCAACGATCGTCAGCTGGCGAAGAAGAAGCGACTGATCCGGCACGTCAAGCGCAAGTGATCCCACCGCCGTCCCGCGACACGCTGACCGTCGGCCTGCTGGCCGGCGGTCGCGCGACGCGGCTGGGCGGCCTCGACAAGGCCTGGCTGCTGCGCGATGGCGTGCCGCAGGTCGAACGGCTCCGCGAACGTTTCTCCGGGCATGCGTCGCGCGTGATTGTCAGCGCGAATCGCGAGCTGTCGCGTTACGCCGAGATGGGCATCGACGCCATCCCTGATCGCCATCCGGATACCGGTCCCCTGTCGGGTCTGGACGCGCTCGCGGCTGCGACCACGACGCCGTGGCTGTTCACGCTGCCGGTGGACGCGCTGCATGTCGATGCATCGGTGCTGGCGCGATTGATCGATGGAGCCGGCGACACCGGCGCGAGCGCGGAGGACGACGATGGTCTGCAACCGTTGGTCGCGCTGTGGCCGGTGCCCCCATTACGCGTGGCCGCCGCCGCCGCGCTGACCGGTGACGACTTCTCGGTGCGCGGTCTGCAGCGCGCACTCGGCATGCGGACGTTGCGTTTCTCGCAGGTCCGCTTCGGCAACCTCAACACGCCCGACGATCTGGTCCGGGCCGGAGTCACCCATGACTGAGCCTACGTTCCCGTTTCGCGTGCCTTTCACCGAGGCCTGCGCGATTGTCGATGCCGTCGCCGCCGAGCGTCGCCTGCAGCCGCAGACCGTCTCGCTGTCGCGCGCACATGGCCACGTGCTGGCGCGCGATGTCGTCGCCACCCTGCCGCAGCCGCCGTTCGACAACTCGGCGATGGACGGCTTCGCACTGCGCCACGCGGATCTCGCGACAGACGGTGCGCCGACGCGCCTGCGCCTGACCGGTGAGCAGTTCGCCGGTCCCGACACCGCGCTGACGGTCGAAGCGGGCAGTTGCGTGCGCATCACCACCGGCGCGCCGTTGCCGGCTGGCGCCGACACGGTGGTGATGAAGGAGAACACCGCGCTCGATGGCGACGATGTCATCGTGCAGGTCGCACCGAGACTGGGCCAGCACGTGCGCCGCGCCGGTGAGGATTCGAATGTCGGCGATCTGCTGCTGCAGGCGGGTGACACGCTGACGCCGGCACGCATCGGCCTCGCGGCTTCGCAGGGTCTGGCACAGCTGGATGTCGTCCGGCGGCCGACGGTCGCGGTGTTCGCCACCGGAGACGAGCTCGTCGAGCCCGGCATGTCGCTCGGCCCGGGTCAGATCTACAACTCCAACCGCGACCAGCTGATGGCGCTGCTGCGCGCCGAAGGCCTCGAGCCAGTTGCGTTTCCGACCCTGCCCGACGACGCCGCGCAGGTCACTTCAGCGCTGCGCCACGCCGGCGAAGCCTTCGATCTGGTGCTGACCTGCGGCGGGGTGTCCGCCGGTGAGAAGGATCTGCTGCCCGAACTGCTGCAGCGTCGCGGCCGTGTGCGGATGTGGAAGGTCATGATGAAACCCGGCATGCCGCTGCTGCTGGCCGAAGGCGACACGCTCGGTCCCGCGCTGTTCCTGTGCCTGCCGGGCAATCCGGTATCGGTCCTTGCGACCTGGCTTGCGCTCGGGCGTCGCCTCGTCGACGGTTTGCAGGGCAGGGCGCCGCGGGCGCTGCGACGTGCGCGTCTGGCCTCGGACTGGACCAAGCGACACGAACGTCTCGAACTGCTGCGCGGCCGCTGGTGGATCGACGCCAATGGCATCTCGTGGGTCGAACCGAATCCGGCAGATGGCTCGCACCGCATGCAGGCCGCGGCCGACTCGGATGCGCTGATCGTGCTTGATGCGGGACCGCGCGCCTACGCGACGGGCACACCTGTCGACGTGCTGCCGTACTGACGCCGCTCTGTCGGCGCGCGCTTGCGCGCGATGAGGCTGTCCCGACAATGCCCTCGCGCGCAAGCGCGCTCCTACAGGGTCTTCGGTTGATCGGGCGGCAGCCGCGCGTTCCGTCTCGAGCGTGCGCTTAGCGAGGCGCGGCCTCTGCGTTCCGCGCGATAATCGCGCTATGGCCATCCAGGAACTCACGCCGGCGCAGGCCCGGCAACGCCAGCAGCAGGGCGTGCGCCTGATCGATGTGCGCGACGCGCACGAGCGGCTCACCGGCATGGCCGAGGGCGCGGACGGTATCGATCGCGCCGTGCTCGAAGCCGCGCCGCTGGCCCATGCGCCGGACCTGCAGGCACCGCTGCTGCTGATCTGCCAGAGCGGGCGCCGCTCCATGCAGGCGGCCGAGACGCTGGCCGCGCTCGGCTACACCGACCTCGCGTCGATCGCGGGCGGCACCAGCGCCTGGCAGGCGGACGGACTGCCGACGGTGCTGCCGGACGGCGATGTCGATCTCGACTTCCACGAGCGCTACTCGCGCCACCTCAAACTGCCGGAAATCGGTCTCGCCGGCCAGCAGCGGCTCGCCGAGGCAACGGTGCTGGTGATCGGCGCGGGTGGCCTCGGGTCGCCGGCTGCGTACTACCTCGCTGCGGCGGGCGTCGGCACGCTGCGGATCGCGGACGACGATGTGGTCGACCGCAGCAATCTGCAGCGGCAGATCCTGCATGCCGAAGACCGCATCGGCCAACCGAAAGTGCAGTCGGCGGCGACAACCCTCGGCGCGCTCAACCCGCGCACGCGCATCGAAGCTGTTGCCGAGCGCGTGACCAGTGACAACGTCGACCGGCTGCTCGATGGCGTCGATCTGGTGCTCGACGGCGCCGACAACTTTCCGGTGCGCTATCTGCTCAACGATGCCTGTGTGCTGCACGGTGTGCCGCTGGTCTACGGCGCGGTGCATCGCTTCGACGGACAGGTCAGCGTCTTCGACGCCGGCCGCCGACGCGGCGAATGCCCTTGTTATCGCTGCCTGTTTCCCGAACCGCCGCCGGCCGAAGCTGCGCCGAACTGCTCGGAAGTCGGCGTACTCGGCGTATTGCCGGGTGTGATCGGCCTGCTGCAGGCGACCGAAGCGCTGAAACTGTTGCTGGGTATCGGCGTGCCGTTGGCTGGTCGTCTATTGCAGTTCGAAGCGCTGCGCATGCAGTTTCGCGAGACGCGACTGTCGCCCGATCCTGACTGTCCGGTCTGCGCACCGGGCCGCGCGTTCCCCGGCTATATCGACTACGCCGCGTTCTGCGCGGGCTGAGTGCGCGAGCGGACCCGCCCTTCACGTGCGACTGGGGCACGATGGCGGCAGCCGCGTGTCCCGCGCGGAATGGACGCCCCCGATGCGATCGATGCGCCACCTGTTGCTGCTCGTCTGCCTGCTGCTGTCCGCGCCGCTGACCGCGTTGGCGGCCGACCCCTGTCCTTTGTTGCGTGCGCAAGTCGCATCGCCCGATCCTGCGACCCGGCTCGCCGCTGCCGCGTGCGAAGAGCATCTGCTGTGGCACCGGCCTTTCATCGATGTCGAAGGCCGCTATGCCGGCTCGACGGTGCGCGAGGCCGAGACCGCGTTGTTGACCAATGGCGAACAGGCCTGGCGACGCGTCGCCGGTTACTGGCGCGGCGCGGATCAGCTGTCGCAACTCCAGCATCGTCCGGGCGCCTACGACTGCATGTTCGCCCCGACGAGCAGCCAGCCGTCGCCGGCCTGCCGCAGTTTTCTCGTCGACGTGCCGTGGTCGGCCGCGTTCGTGTCCTGGATCGCGCGGCGCGCGACGCTGCCGGGCTTCAGCGGATCGCCAAGCCATGTCGACTACGTGCGCAACGCGTACCGCAGCCCGGAGACGAACGCGTATCGCGTCGCCAATCCGGTCACGGCGCGTCCCGCCCGTGGCGATATGCTGTGTTACGTGCGCGCCGCCAATCGCGTGTTCGGTTTCTCCGGGCTCGCCACGTTGCTCAGCAGCGAAGAGGGCGGGCTGGGTATGCATTGCGACATCGTGGTCGGCGTCGAGGGCGGGCAGGCGCAGCTCGTCGGCGGCAATGTGCTCGACGGCGTGACGATGCGGCTGATGCCACTGACCGCGGGTGGGCAGTTCGCCGCGCTGGCACAGCGCAGTCTCGACGACCCACCGTGCAGCCCCGACGCCCCGCAGGCCTGCGATGCGAACCGGCAGGACTGGGCGGTGCTGTTGCAGTTGCGGCCGGCCAACGAACTCGCCGGCTTGCAGCCTTCGCCGGGCCTGTATGTCGCGCCGGCGCCGATGCCGGTCGGGCCGGACGTGCTGCAGCCGGGTCAGTCGACGCCGCGTCCGCAGACCGCACCGTGCTGTGTGGAGTGCAGCGTGGGCGATGGCTTGCCGCGGTGCCCGGGGGTGTGAGGCCTGCGCTTCCAGATGAAGCCCTGTAGGAGCGCGCTCGCGCGCGAAGGGGCTTTCCGGCGACGTTTCTCGCGCGCAAGCGCGCTCCTACAAAGAAAGGCCCGCATTTGCGGGCCTTTCTTGTTCCGATCAGGCTGATCTTTTCGCCGCCAACTGCCTCAGCACGTCATGCAGCAGACCGCCATGGTGGGTGAGTCGGGCGCGCTGCAGCCGGGTCAGTCGACGCCGCGTCCGCAGACCGCGCCGTGCTGTGTGGAATGCAGCGTGGGCGATGGCTTGCCGCGGTGTCCCGGGGCTTTGAGGCTTACACGTCATTGTAGGAGCGCGCTCGCGCGCGAAGGGCTTTCCGGCGACGTTTCTCGCGCGCAAGCGCGCTCCTACAAAGAAAGGCCCGCATTTGCGGGCCTTTCTTGTTCCCATCAGGCTGATATTTTCGCCGCCAACTGCCTCAACACGTCATGTGGCAGACCGCCACGGTGGGTGAGCCGGGCGCGCTCGCTCGCCCGATCCGGAGTCAGGCGGCTTTCTTTGCCGCCAATTGACGCAGCACGTAGTGCAGCAGACCCCCATGACGGAAGTACTCGACTTCCTTCGGCGTCAGCAGCAGCACGTCGACCTCGAAGCGGATTTCGGTGCCATCCGCGCGTGTGGCCACGATCTGCGCGGTCTTCGACTTGCCGTTCTCAAGACCGGTAAGTTCGACCGTCTCCGAGCCGTCCAGACCGAGGCTCTGCGCGTTGTCGCCATTGCGGAAGCTGCACGGCAGCACGCCCATGCCGACGAGGTTGGAGCGATGGATGCGCTCGAAGCTCTCGGCGATCACGGCCTTCACGCCCAGCAGGTTGGTGCCCTTTGCCGCCCAGTCGCGCGACGAGCCGGTGCCGTATTCCTTGCCGGCGAACACCACCAGCGGCACGCCGGCGGCCTTGTACTTTTGCGCGGCGTCATAGATCGACAACTTCTCCGGTTCTCCGTCGCCGAAGTACAGCGTGTTGCCGCCTTCCTCGCCGCCGAAGAACAGGTTCTTGATGCGGATGTTGGCGAAGGTGCCGCGCACCATGACGTCGTCGTTGCCGCGGCGTGAGCCGTAGCTGTTGAAGTCGGCCGGCTGCACGCCGCGGTCCTGCAGGAAGCGGCCCGCCGGTGAATCGCCCTTGATGTTGCCGGCCGGGGAGATGTGGTCGGTGGTGATCGAATCGCCGAACAGGCCCATGATGCGCGCGCCGTGGATGTCGTCGATGCTGCCGACGTCCATCGTCATGCCGTCGAAGTAGGGCGGGTTCTTGATGTAGGTCGAGGCCTCGTCCCATGCGTAGAGATCGCCGTCGGGCGATTCGATCGTGTTCCAGCGCGTGTCGCCCTTGAACACGTCGGCGTAGTTCTTGGCGAACATCTCCGGCCCGATCGTCTTGGCGATGAAATCGCCGATCTCCTGGTTGGTCGGCCAGATGTCGCGCAGATAGACCGGATTGCCGTCCGCATCCTTGCCCAGCGGATCGTGGGTCAGGTCGATATCGACCGTACCGGCGATCGCATAGGCGACGACCAGCGGCGGCGAAGCGAGATAGTTCATCTTCACTTCGCCGTGGATCCGGCCTTCGAAGTTGCGATTGCCCGAAAGCACTGCCGAGACCGCCAGATCGTTCTCGGCGATGCCCTTCGACACCGCGTCCGGCAGGGGGCCGGAGTTGCCGATGCAGGTCGTGCAGCCATAGCCGACGACGTAGAAGCCGAGCTTCTCCAGATCGTCGAGCACGCCGGCTTTCTCGAGGTAATCGGTGACCACCAGCGAGCCCGGCCCGAGCGAGGTCTTGACCCATGGCGCGGCCTTCAGGCCCTTGGCCGCCGCGTTGCGCGCGAGCAGGCCGGCGCCGAGCATCACCGCCGGGTTGGAGGTGTTGGTACACGACGTGATCGCGGCGATGACGACCGAGCCGTCGGTCAATTCGTGTTCGCCATCATCGAGCGTGATCGTCGACACCGGCCGCGCGGCGAGACGTTCGGCCTGCGGCTGGCCGCCGCCTTCCTTCTCAAATCGGTCGACCTGCGGATCCTCGCTGCTGGCCTTGCTGCGCTTGGCGATCAGCGGGCCGACGTTGTCGCGGAAATTCTGCTGCACGTTTTCCAGCAGCACGCGATCCTGCGGACGCTTCGGGCCGGCCAGCGACGGACGCACGTCGCCCATGTCGAGCTCCAGCACGCTGCTGTACTCGGCTTCGGGCGCGCCGGGTTCGTGCCACAGCTGCTGCGCCTTCGCGTACGCCTCGACCAGCGCGATCTGCTCTTCGCTACGGCCCGACAGGCGCAGGTAGTTCAACGATTCCTGATCAATCGGGAAGATGCCGCAGGTCGCGCCGTATTCGGGCGCCATGTTGCCGATCGTCGCGCGGTCGGCCAGCGGCAGATGCTGCAGGCCTTCGCCGAAGAACTCGACGAACTTGCCGACCACGCCGTGCTTGCGCAGCGTCTCGGTGACCGTCAGCACAAGATCGGTCGCGGTCGCGCCTTCCGGCATGCGGCCCTTTAGCTTGAAGCCGACGACCTGTGGAATCAGCATCGACGAGGGCTGGCCGAGCATCGCGGCCTCGGCTTCGATACCGCCGACGCCCCAGCCGAGCACGCCGATGCCGTTGATCATCGTGGTGTGCGAGTCGGTGCCGAACACCGTGTCCGGGTATGCCCAGGTCGAGCCATCCTCGCGCTCGGCGGTCATCACCACGCGGGCGAGATGCTCAAGATTCACCTGGTGGACGATGCCGGTATTGGGCGGCACCACCTTGAAGTTGTCGAACGCCTTCTGGCCCCAGCGCAGGAAGCCGTAGCGCTCCTTGTTGCGCTGGAACTCGATCTTGCCGTTGAGATCCAGTGCATCGGGGCGGCCGAACACGTCGACCTGCACCGAATGGTCGATCACCAGCTCCGACGGGATCAGCGGATTGATCTGCTCCGGGCGACCACCCAGACGTACCACCGCGTCGCGCATCGCCGCGAGGTCGACGACGCAGGGAACGCCGGTGAAATCCTGCAGCACCACACGCGCGGGCATGAAGGCGATCTCGGTGTCCGGCTCGGCCTTCGGGTCCCACTTCGCCACCGCCTCGATGTGGTGCGCGGCAACGGTCTCGCCGTCCTCGTGGCGCAGCAGGTTCTCGAGCAGGATCTTCATCGAGTAGGGCAGGCGGGCGATGTCGAACTGCTTGCCCAGCGCCGGCAGGCTGGCGTACTTCAGCCGGCGCCCGCCGACTTCGAGTTCGGCGTGGGTGGAAAAGGAATCGGTCATTCGGGGCTCCTGTCGCGGGGTGCTGGCGATGACGGCGCGTGGCGGTCACAGCGTGCGGGGACGGGTTCGATGCGACGGCTACCGATAGGCGGAACGAGTCGGAGGCCTGCGGATCGATCAGCAGAGTGTAGGCCGATCCACGTGGCGGATTTGTGCTCGCGCCGGGACGCATCGTGTTCTGGGAGTGCGGCAGGAGCCGACGCGGCAGGCGTCACGCGCGGCTTCACCACCGCATCGGCGCGAGTGCCGGCCCCAGTACTCGGTTTGGGTATGCGCAGTCAGGTATGTATAATCTGCGCATACCGCATCGGAGCCCGTCATGGAAGCCACCGTCGCCGAGCGTGGCCAGATCACCCTGCCCAAGGCCGTGCGCGATGCGCTGGGCCTGAGCAAGGGCACGATCCTGAAGGTCGAACTGGAAGGCAGCCGCATCGTGCTGCGCAAGAGCGTTGACGACGCCGTCTCACGCGCCCGCGGCCGTTTCAAACTGGAAGGCTTCGACGACACCGACGCGGCGATGCGCGCAGTGCGCGGCCAGCCGGCCGGCGAGCCCGAGGCCGGAATCGCGCACGATGGAGACGCCGACCGGTGATCGCCGTCGACGCGCCCGTGCTGGTGGATCTACTGGCCGACGGCCCGCAAGCCGACGCCGCCGAGGCCTGCCTGCGTCAGCACTTGAGCGCAGGGCCGGTCGTCGTCTGCGACGTCGCATTGGCCGAGATCTGTGGCGCGCTGCACGACGGCGCAGAGACGATGGCGGTGCTCGAGGACATGGGCGTACGCTTTTCGGCGATCGAAGCCAAATCGGCACTACGCGCCGGCGAGATGCAGCGGCGCTCCTGGCAACGCGGCGACATCGCCGGCCGCCCCTCGCGCGATTTCCTGGTCGGGGCGCATGCGCTGTTGCAATGCAATGGGCTGATCACCCGCGACGACGCGTTTTTCCGCACCTATTTCAAGGGTCTCAAGCTGATCGTACCGTCGGCCTGAGACCGGTTATCCCGGTACCACACGAACAAGACTCTGGAGTTGCCTGCATGTTGGAAGCCTACCGCCACCACGTTGCCGAGCGCGAAGCGCTGGGCATCCCGCCGCTGCCGCTCGACGCCCAGCAGACCGCCGACGTCATCGAACTGCTGAAGCATCCGCCGGCCGGTGAAGAGGCCTTCCTGCTCGACCTGCTGACCCACCGCGTGCCCGCGGGCGTCGACGACGCCGCCAAGGTCAAGGCCTCGTATCTCGCCGCGATCGCGTTCGGCACCGAGCGCAGTGCGCTGATCACCCGCGCGCGTGCCACCGAACTGCTGGGCACGATGCTCGGCGGCTACAACGTGCAGCCGCTGGTCGATCTGCTCGACGATGCGGACGTGGGCGCGATCGCTGCCGAAGCGCTCAAGCACACCCTGCTTGTGTTCGATGCGTTCCACGACGTCGAAGAGAAGTCCAAGGCCGGCAACGCCAACGCCAAGGCCGTGATTCAGAGCTGGGCCGACGCCGAGTGGTTCACCAGCAAGCCGGAAGTGCCGCAGTCGATGACGCTGACGGTGTTCAAGGTGCCGGGCGAGACCAACACCGACGACCTGTCGCCGGCGCCCGACGCGACCACGCGCCCGGACATCCCGATGCACGCGCTGGCGATGCTGAAGAACAAGCGTGACGGTGCAGCGTTCGAACCTGAAGAAGACGGCAAGCGCGGTCCGATCCAGGCCATTCGCGATCTCAAGGACAAGGGCCATCTCGTCGCCTACGTCGGTGACGTGGTCGGTACCGGTTCGAGCCGCAAGTCGGCCACCAACAGCGTGCTGTGGTGGACCGGCGAGGACATCCCGTTCATTCCGAACAAGCGCTTCGGCGGCGTGTGCCTGGGTTCGAAGATCGCGCCGATCTTCTACAACACGATGGAAGATGCCGGCGCGTTGCCGATCGAACTCGATGTGTCGCAGATGGAGCAGGGCGATGTCATCGAACTGCGCCCGTATGACGGCAAGGCGCTCAAGGACGGCACCGTCATCGCAGAGTTCCAGGTCAAGTCCGAGGTGCTGTTCGATGAAGTGCGCGCCGGTGGCCGCATTCCGCTGATCGTCGGCCGTGGCCTGACCGCCAAGGCGCGCGAGTCGCTGGGCCTGCCGACGCTGGAGCTGTTCCGCCTGCCGCAGCAGCCGGTCAATACCGGCAAGGGCTTCTCGCTGGCGCAGAAGATGGTCGGCCGTGCGATCGGTCTACCGGAAGGCCAGGGCGTGCGTCCGGGCACCTATTGCGAGCCGCGCATGACCTCGGTGGGGTCGCAGGACACGACCGGTCCGATGACCCGCGACGAACTCAAGGACCTCGCGTGCCTCGGCTTCAGCGCGGATCTGGTGATGCAGTCGTTCTGCCACACCGCGGCGTATCCCGAGCCGGTCGACGTCAAGACGCATCACACGCTGCCGGAATTCATCTCCACGCGTGGCGGCATCTCGCTGCGTCCGGGTGACGGCATCATCCACAGCTGGCTCAACCGCATGCTGCTGCCCGACACCGTCGGCACCGGTGGCGACTCGCACACGCGCTTCCCGATCGGCATCTCGTTCCCGGCGGGCTCTGGCCTGGTCGCGTTCGCGGCCGCGACCGGCGTGATGCCGCTCGACATGCCGGAGTCGGTGCTGGTCCGCTTCAAGGGCAAGATGCAGCCCGGCGTGACCCTGCGCGATCTGGTCAACGCGATTCCGCTGTACGCGATCAAGGCCGGTCTGCTGACCGTCGCCAAGCAGGGCAAGAAGAACATCTTCTCCGGCCGCATCCTCGAGATCGAAGGCCTGCCGGATCTGAAGGTCGAGCAGGCATTCGAACTGTCCGACGCCTCGGCGGAGCGTTCCGCGGCCGGCTGCACGGTGCATCTCGACAAGGCGCCGATCATCGAATACATCACGTCGAACATCGTGATGCTGAAGTGGATGATCAGCGAAGGCTACGCCGACGCCCGGTCGATCCAGCGCCGCATCGAGAAGATGGAAGCCTGGCTCGCCGATCCGCAGCTGCTCAAGGGCGACGCCGATGCCGAGTACGCCGCGGTCATCGAGATCGACCTGGCCGACGTGCACGAGCCGATCGTCGCGTGCCCGAACGATCCGGATGACGTCAAGACGCTCTCCGAAGTCTCCGGCGCGGTCATCGACGAAGTCTTCATCGGCTCGTGCATGACCAACATCGGTCACTTCCGCGCAGCGTCCAAGCTGCTCGAAGGCAAGCGCGACATCCCGACCAAGCTCTGGGTCGCGCCGCCGACCAAGATGGACGCCGCCGAACTGACCAAGGAAGGCCACTACGGCACCTTCGGCGCCGCCGGTGCGCGCATGGAAATGCCGGGCTGTTCGCTGTGCATGGGCAACCAGGCGCAGGTGCGCGAAGGCGCGACGGTGTTCTCCACGTCCACCCGCAACTTCCCGAACCGCCTGGGCCGCAACTCGAACGTGTATCTGGGCTCGGCGGAACTCGCTGCGATCTGCTCGCGTCTGGGGCGCATTCCGACCAAGGCCGAGTACATGGCCGACGTGGGCGTGCTGGATGCGTCGGCGACCGAGATCTACCGCTACATGAACTTCGACCAGATTTCGGAGTACGTGGACGCGGGCGAGAAGACCGCCGCCTGACGGCAGCGGTTTGCGGACGCGAAAAACCCGGCCTGGTGCCGGGTTTTTCGTGTCTGCGCTTTGGTGATGCGTGCCTGCAGGACGCGCGCTGTCTGGTGCGCCGACCCGCCGCCGATGCGCTACTCGCGGGCGAGCGCCAGCAGGCGTGCGGCGATGGCGTCGAGCGGCAGGATCTCCTGCGCAGCGCCCAGCTTGGCCGCGGCCCCCGGCATGCCCCACACCACACTGGTGGCCTCGTCCTGCACCAGCGTCGCAGCGCCGGCCTGACGCAGTTCCAGCAGGCCGCGCGCGCCGTCGTCGCCCATGCCGGTGAGGATGGCGGCAACCGCATTGCTGCCGGCGTTCTGCGCGACCGAACGGAACAGCACGTCGACTGCAGGCCGATGGCGGTTCACCGGCGGACCCGGATCCAGCTTGCAGCGCCAACGGGCACCGTCGCGGACCACGCGCAGGTGATGATCGCCGGGCGGCAGATAGGCATGGCCGGGCAGGATCATCTCGTCGTCGCGCGCCTCGCGGACCAGCATCGCCGAATGCTTGTTGAGCCGCTCGGTGAAGGGCCGGCTGAAACTCGCCGGAATATGCTGGGTCAGCACGATCGCGGGTGCGTCGGGCGGCATCTGCTCGAGCACCACGCGGATCGCCTCGGTGCCGCCGGCGGATGCACCGATCGCGATCAGGCGGTCGGTGGTGCGGTAGCGCGTGGCGACCGGCGCGACGATCCTCGGCGCCTCGGCGCGCGCAATCGGTGTCGCCACGGGCCCGGTCGCGGCGCGCACGCGTGCGCGCGCCGCAGCCTTGACCTTGGTGGTGATCTCTTCGGCGTACTCGGTCAGCCCGTTGGCGAGGTCGAGCTTGGGCTTGGTGACGAAATCCACCGCGCCCAGTGCCAGTGCCTGCAGGGTGATGTCGGCGCCACGCTCGGTCAGCGACGACACCATGACCACCGGCATCGGCCGCAGCCGCATCAGGTGTTCGAGGAACGCCAGCCCGTCCATGCGCGGCATCTCGACGTCCAGCGTCAGCACGTCGGGGTTGAGCCGCTTGATCTTCTCGCGTGC
This sequence comes from Luteimonas sp. 3794, assembly GCF_031456825.1. Taxonomy (NCBI): domain Bacteria; kingdom Pseudomonadati; phylum Pseudomonadota; class Gammaproteobacteria; order Lysobacterales; family Lysobacteraceae; genus Luteimonas; species Luteimonas sp. 3794. The sequence continues at coordinate 193,300 of NZ_JAVDVJ010000002.1, forward strand.
GAGCAAGGGGTCGGCGGCGCTGCCGACGACCTCGATGTCCGGATCCTGGTCCAGGATCTCGGTGAGCAGCTGGCGGACGACGGCGGAATCGTCGACCACAAGGACCCGGCAGCGGCTCATTCGAACAGCTCCACGCCGCCACTGACCGGCGTCTTCGACAGGCGCGCGCGCACGGCGGTTTCGGCGGCGACCACCTCGGCTTCGTGGGCGTGCGGCAGCTTGTTGACCATCACCTTGCCGGTCTCGGGGAAGAACCAGACCTTGCGCGGATGGATGCCGCGCAGGTCCTCGGCCACCACCGGGATCTGCTCGGCCTGCAGATACGCGAGCACGAACTCCGCGTTGCGCGTGCCGACCGGATTGGAGGTGAACCCCTTGAGCACGTTCGCGCCGCCGAACACCTTGGCCTCCAGGCGACGGCGACTGGCGCCGCGCTTGAGCAGTTCGTTGATCAGCAATTCCATTGCATAGCTTCCATAGCGTGCCGGGGCGCCGTCGCCGACGTTGCCGTCGGGCAGCATGAAGTGGTTCATGCCCCCCAGCTGCAGCAGGGGGTCACGGACGCAGGCGGCGATGCAGGAGCCGAGCACGGTCACCAGCGCGGTGCCGTCATCGACCACCAGGTACTGCGTGGGCAACAGCTTGGCGGCCGGCACCTTGAAGTGCGGGTCGCGGTAACGCAGGACATCGTCCTCTTGCAGGGCGGCGCGACTCATGCGGCGTCCGTCCCGAAGTTCCGCCGGTACAGGGTGCGGCCGCAAGGCCGGATCAGGTCCGCCGCGTGCAGGTAGTTCTCCGAATGCCCGGTGTAGAGCAGGCTGTCGGCATCCATGTGGGTCACCAGTCGCGACAGGATGCCGCGCTGGGTGGGTTTGTCGAAATAGATCATCACGTTGCGGCAGAACACCGCGGCGAACGGCCCGCTGATGTCGTAACGCGGCGCCAGCAGGTTGAGCGGGCGGTAATCGATGAGTGCCTGCAGGGCCGGATGCACCCGGCAGTGGCCCTCGTTGGGACCGGTGCCGCGCTGAAAGAACCGGCGGCGACGTTCGGCGTCCAGCCCGGCCACGCGTTCGACCGGATACACGCCGCGCTGCGCGGTCGCCAGCACCTGGGTATCGATGTCGGTGGCGAGGATGCGTACCGGCGGCGTCAGCGTGCCGAAGGCTTCGCAGGCGGTGATGGCGATGGAGTAGGGCTCTTCGCCGGTGGAGGCGGCGCAGGACCACAGCGCCAGCGGCGTGCGCGGCGAGGCGCCGGACGCGGCCAGTTGTTCGTGGAGATGCTCGAAATGGTGCGGCTCGCGGAAGAACGCCGTGAGGTTGGTGGTCAGCGCGTTGGTGAACGCCTGCCACTCCTCGCCGTCGACGTTGCGCTCGAGCTGGTCGAGATAGGTGCCGAACTCGGTCAGCCCGAGTGCGCGCAGGCGCCGTGACAGACGGCCGTAGACCATGTCGCGCTTGCTGTCGACCAGGGCGATGCCGGCGCGGTCGTGGATCAGCTGGCAGACCCGGCGGAAATCGCGCTCGGAGAACACGAAGTCGCGGTTGCCGACAGGCGAGTGGGGCAGAAGATTGGCGGCCATGGCACCTGGGTCTCGGACAAGGGATCTACAGCGTTATCGACCCGGACGGCCGGAAATTGACCGTCCGGGTGTGCGATGACGCGATCGGACTCAGAACTCGGCCCAGTCTGCTTCGGCGACGGCCAGCGCCGGCTTTGCAGCGACGGGGCGTGCCGGTGCGCGACGCGCCTGGGCGGGCGCGGCGAATGCCGGGGTGGACGCGACCGGCGCAGGACGGCGTGGCGCGGCCGCGCGGACCGGTTCCCGGCTGGCGTCGATGCGGAACACCGAGACGGTCTGGGTTAGCGCCGCGGCCTGTTCTTCCATCGAGCGCGCGGCGGCCGAGGCTTCCTCCACCAGCGCCGCGTTCTGCTGCGTGGTCTCGTCCATCTGGGTGACGGTCTGGTTGACCTGCTCGATGCCCGAAGCCTGCTCCTGCGAGGCGGCGGCAATCTCCGACATGATGTCGGTGACGCGCTGCACGGAGGACACGATCTCGCCCATGGTCTTGCCGGCCTGGCCGGCCAGCGCCGCGCCATCGGACACCTTGCTGGTCGAGTCGTCGATCAGGCCCTTGATCTCCTTCGCTGCCGCGGCGCTGCGCTGTGCAAGCGTACGCACCTCGGAGGCGACGACCGCAAAGCCGCGGCCCTGCTCGCCGGCACGCGCCGCTTCCACGGCGGCGTTGAGCGCCAGGATGTTGGTCTGGAAGGCGATGCCGTCGATGACCGAGATGATGTCGCCGATCTTGCGCGAGGACTGCTCGATGTCGGCCATCGTGGTGACCACCTGGCCCACCACGTCGCCGCCCTGCGATGCGACCGAGGCGGCGCCGATCGCCAGCTGGTTGGCCTGGCGGGCGTGATCTGCGTTCTGGCGGACGGTGGAGGTGAGTTCCTCCATCGAGGCTGCGGTTTCTTCGAGATTGGCAGCCTGCTGCTCGGTACGCTGCGCCAGATCGTTGTTGCCCGAGGCGATTTCGGAGGACGCGGTACCGATCGCACCCGCCGCGCCCTGGATCTGCGCGACGATCTCGCGGAGCTGGGCGACGGTTGCATTGGCGTCGTCGCGCATCTTGGCGAACACGCCCTGGAATTCGCCATCCATGCGCGTGGTGAGATCGCCCTTGGCGATCGCCTGCAGCACGTCGGACACCTGCTCGAGATTGCTGTCGGTAGTCGCCATCAGATGGTTCAGGCCTTCGACCATGTCGCGGAAATCGTGCTGGTACTGGCCCGCGTCGCCGCGCTGCGAGAAGTCGCCGCGCCCTGCGGCGCCAGCCAGACGCTTGATCTCGGCGTTGATCGCGGACAGGTTGCGTTTGACCGCGTCCATCGACTGGGTGATGACGGCTTTTTCGCCAGGCAGTTTCTCCATGTCCTGCGAAAGATCGCCGATCGCGTAGCGAGAAACCATGTCGACAATGCGCAACTTCGTTTCGATATGCGACGCGACCACGGCATTTGTGCCGCTGACCATGCGCGCGTAGTCACCCGGGAAGGCAGCCTCGTCCATGCGATAGCTGATCTGACCCTCGTCGTGGCGACGGGCCATCTCGGCCTGTGCAGCGAGCAGATTGCGCAACTGGGTCTGCATGCCGCGCATCGCGCTCAGCAGGCGTCCACTCTCGTCCTTGGCCTTGCTCTCTACGTCGTTGTCCAGACGCCCGCCGGCAATCGCTTCGGCGGCGCGCGTGGCCCGGGCGAGCGGCAGGGTGAGGCTACGGGTGATGGCGAAGGCCAACAGTACGCCGATGATGACGACCAGGACACCGACGACCAAGAGCAGCGTCCGCCCGCGGTTCATCACCTCGGTGGCCACGGCGTACGAGGCCGCGGTCTGCTGCGTCTGCAGCGCGACGTTTTCTTCGATCGCGTGTTGCCAGGCTTCCATTGCCGGGCGCGCGCGCTCCGTGAGCAGCGCCTGCGCTTCCTCGTTCCGATTCTCCTTGGCGAGTGCCATCACCTGGTCGTTCAAGGTTCGTGACGTTTCGCGATGGCCATCGATCGTCTCGCGGTTCCGGCGTGCAGCCTCGTCGGCGGGAAACTTTTCGAGCGCCTCGCGCGCGGCCTGGTAGCGCTGGCGCCCGTCCTGGATCCCCGCCAGCGCCTGTGCGTTCATTTCTTCGCTGGTCACCATGACCAGGGCGCCAAGCGCGATGAAGATCTCCGAGTTCGCGCTGTGCATGGCACTGCCCAGCTGCGTTTTCGCGACATTGACCTGGACGATCTCGTCCAGCTCGGCGCGGGCGCTGGACATCGTGCTGAGGCCCGCAGCGACCAGGGCGGCGGACAACAGGATCAGAATTCCGAACGCCGCTCCCAGACGGCGACCTACGTTGTAGCGCTGCAGAAATGCATTCATGGCAGAGTCCGAATGGAGTGAGCGGTATGGAGTGCCCAGACGAGCGCGTCATGCTCGATCAGTGGTGCACAGCAGATAACGGCGCTTTCATATCGGAGTTGAGGGGGTAACGGCGTCCAGGCGACAAGCGGTATTGAAACTGGAACGGACGATGTGAAATTCAGGAATCTGGCGAGGTCGATAAACCGGATTCCGCTGGCGACGCGGAGGCGCCGGCGCGATCCCGCCCTGCGAATGGGGGCACCCGAGCCGGTCGCGTGGCTGGAACGTCCAGTATTGACGGGTCGCCAACCGACCTCACTGCGATGAGATGGTCGCGGTCATGCGCACCGCAGGGCTGAATCTGCAGATCGAAGACGAGCGCCGCGCTTGTGTGCGTGAGCAGGCGCACGTGAGTGGTCTGCGGCAGAGGCGGGGAGTGGACCGTTCGCCCGCGAACCGTGGATACGCTGCTGACCTCGAATCTTCGCTTCGACTGGGGTATACCGTTCGTGGCGCCGCGAGCGCCCAAAACTCCGGCAGACGACGCGAGGGGGACTGCGCCCGCCTTGCGAGGCGGGCGCCGGTCCGGACACTCAGAACTCGGCCCAGTCCGCTTCCGCGAGCGCGGGCTTGGCTGGGGCAGAGGGCGCTTGCGCCTTCCGCACCTTCGGCGCCGGACGCACAGCTGGACTCGCGACCGAAGTCGCGCGTGGCGGAACCGCGGCCAGCGCGAGCGGCGCGCCTGCCAGCCGGAAGATCGAGACGGTCTGGGTCAAAGCCGCGGCCTGTTCTTCCATCGAGCGCGCGGCCGCCGAGGCTTCTTCCACCAGCGCCGCGTTCTGCTGGGTGGTCTCGTCCATCTGGGTGATGGTCTGATTGACCTGTTCGATACCCGACGCCTGCTCCTGCGAGGCCGCGGCGATCTCCGACATGATGTCGGTGACGCGCTGCACGGACGACACGATTTCGCCCATGGTCCGGCCGGCCTGGTCAGCCAGGGCCGCGCCGCTGGAGACCTTGCTGCTCGAGTCGTCGATCAGGCCCTTGATCTCCTTGGCCGCGGCGGCGCTGCGCTGCGCCAGTGTGCGCACCTCTGAGGCCACGACCGCGAAGCCGCGGCCCTGTTCGCCGGCGCGCGCCGCTTCCACCGCGGCATTGAGCGCGAGGATGTTGGTCTGGAACGCGATGCCGTCGATGACCGAGATGATGTCGCCGATCCTGCGCGAGGATGTCTCGATGTCTGCCATGGTGGTGACCACCTGACTGACGACATCGCCGCCCTGCGAAGCGACCGAGGCCGCGCCGATCGCCAGCTGGTTGGCCTGCCGGGCGTGGTCGGCATTCTGGCGCACGGTGGAGGTGAGTTCTTCCATCGAGGCTGCGGTTTCTTCGAGATTGGCAGCCTGCTGCTCGGTGCGCTGCGACAGGTCGTTGTTGCCCGAGGCGATCTCAGACGAGGCCGTGCCGATGGCGCCGGACGCTTCTTGGATCCGCGAGACGATGCCGGCCAGCTGTGCCACCGTGGCATTGGCAGCATCGCGCATCTGGGCAAATACGCCTTGGAAATCGCCGTCCATGCGCGCGGTGAGATCACCCCGGGCCAGTGCCGTCAGCACGCTCGACACCTGATCGAGGCTGACCGCATTCGCATCGAGCAACCCATTGAGTTGCTGCGCCAGTTGCAACAGAAAACCCTGCTTGTCGTCGGTGCGGACACGGCCCGACATGTCGCCGGCCGCCGCCGCGGCAACGATCCGCGAGACCTCGGCTTCGACCCGGACTTCGGCGGTGCGGTCCGCCCATTCGACAACGAAGCCTTCCTGACTGCCGTCTGCGGCGAGCACCGGGTTGATGATCAGCTGCATCGTGCGGCCACCGACGTGGATCTGCGCGCGGTGTGTATCGCGCAGCTTCGCCAGCATCGCGGCCTGGTGCTCGGGCGCGCGGTGGAAACCGTCGATGTTGCTGCCAATCAGAGTGGCCACGTCGAAAGCAGGCAGATCCTGGCGGATTTCGCTTTCGACATCACCCAGCATCTTCACCAGCGGGGCATTCGCGTAAATGATGGTGCGATTGGAATCGGCGATCATCACGTTGGCGGTGACCTGCTCCAGCGCGGTGCGGATACGCAGGTTCTCGGCGGCGATGCCGCGCTCGCGCTCGATCCGTTCCCGAAGCTCGCGCTGCATGCGCGCCAGCGCCGCCATCAGGCTGTGCGCGTGCTTGGCGGCGACCGGGATGGGTTGATCCAGACGACCTTCGGCGATGTGCTGGGCAGCGGCCATCGCCACGCGCGGTTCGCCGCCCAGCAGGCGCGAGAGCGAGCGCAGGATCCAGGCGGCGGCCAGTCCCAGACACAGGATGGCCAGCCCCACGGCACCGGCCTGCTGCCGGGTGACGCGATGGCTGTACCGTTCGGCTTCGCTGCGGTTGGCTGCGTTCAGTGCCGCGATCCGATCGCTGATCGAGCTCATGCTGGTCTCAAGCTGCTCGAACTTGACGGAAAAATCGGTATAGGCGGCGCCGCTGTCCGCCTGCGATTCAACCAGCGAGACGACCTGCTCCGCGGCCGCGATATATGCCTGAAGCGCAGGCGCGACGGCATCAAGTTCGCTGCGCAGTGCGGGGTCCAGCGGCAGCTTGCGGTTGTCGTCCAGCGCTTGGCTGAACTCGGCGGCATGCTCGGCCAGCGCGCTACGCGCGGCCTCGACGCCTGCAGTGTCCTGGCGCGAAGCCGACAGCAGCGCAGTGGTCACGTCACCGCGCAAGGCGTCATGCATCATGTCCGCCTGCATGTGGTTGCGCAGCGCATCGGATGACGTGACCTGCGCGGCGACCGCGCTGAGCAACCCCTGCTGCGCACCGTATCCGACGCCACCCAGCGCGAGCAGTGCGAGCACCGCGACCAGCACCAGAATTGCGAGCATGTGCACGATCTTCATGTGGATCACCTGATTCAGAAGCGGATGGATACACCGGCGCCGAGCGCATGTTCTGGCGCACGATCATTGAGGCTGTGGCTGTAGACCGCATCCAATTGCACGTCCTTGCTCAAGAGCCAGGCCGAACCGATATTGATCAAAGCGCTGGTACCGCCGTCGTCGCTGCTGGCGATCTGCGGCAATGCCAACTCCACGAACGAGCGGCTGCGATCGGTCCACGCCTTGCCGACCACCGCACCGAAGATGCCGGCTGCGTAGCGATTGCCGTTGCCGTCGTCGTCCCAGATCACGCCGGGCATCAATCCTGCAGAGACGCTCTCGCTGAGATCCCATTCGGCCACGAAGCGCAACGATGGCCGGGCGCCATGGCCGCGCAGGGCGCGTGCGCCGCTGGGCAGGTCCACGTGCAGCAGCCAGGCCAGCGATGCACCGCCGTCGCCGGAGCCGGCCAGGTGATGCTTGACCCCGAGGGAGACGTCGGCGAGACCCGAGACCCTGGGTTCGCCGTCTGCGTTGATGCGCTGCCAGCCGTCGCTTTCCAGGCGCAGTTCCCAGTTCGGGCCAAGCCCGTAGCGGAACAGCGTGGGCGTGGCATAGCCCTCCACATCGCCATCGCGCTCCCAGGTGACGCTGGTTTCCACTTGCAGGCGGTGATGGCCGACCGTGAGGCTGGATTCGACGAAGTCCGGCCGATCGGTGGCGATCGTCCCTTCGTCGGAGTGCGCAGGGCTGGCGATGCCGAACAAGGTCAGGCAGCTGGCAAGAACGATTGGCCTCATTGTGATCTCCCTGGATCGCGAGCTTGGAACACGGGTGCCTGGCTGTTCGGTCCCGCGATGCGCACAGGCTGCGTTTCCAAACCGTGGCTGCGCTTTCGTGACGTTGCCAATCCAGGTGTCTTAAGGACGCTAGCGGTCCGGCCCGGGGTTTCTTGACAGATCTCCGACAAACGGTGCGCGGCGTGCGCCCGCAGTAGGCGCGGGTCCACGCGTGTCGTGGTGCTTGTGGGCTTGCGCACGGTGTTGCCGCTGGTCAGGCGCAGGCGGACGCGCACCCGGGAACGCGCGCACTGGTGTCGACTGGCCAGCGCATTTGCCCTGAGCGGCAGGTTGTTCCCGGTCAGCGCACGGGCGAATGCCGGCCGTGTCTGCACACGGCCGGCTCGAAGATGGGCCATCCCCCGATTGCCCCAGCACTGAACATCACCCGCTATGGGGAGTCGCCCGGCGGGCAGGGCAGCTCAGAATTCCTGCCATCCGGCATCCACCAGGGCCAGGTCGGCGCGACCGCTGGCCTTGGCCTTCTGCGGCGCTGGCCTGGGGGCGGGCTTGCGAGCTGCGGGGGCGACTGCAGCCCGCGGCGCGGCCGGGGCGGAGCTGTGGATGTGGCCATCGCCCGCCTGCAGCACGAAGATCGACACGGTCTGGGTCAGCGCCGCCGCCTGTTCTTCCATCGAGCGTGCGGCCGCCGAGGCTTCCTCGACCAGCGCCGCGTTCTGCTGCGTGGTCTCGTCCATCTGGGTGATGGTCTGGTTGACCTGTTCGATACCCGACGCCTGCTCCTGCGAGGCTGCGGCGATCTCCGACATGATGTCGGTGACCCGCTGCACCGAGGACACGATCTCGCCCATGGTCTTGCCGGCCTGGCCGGCAAGCGCCGCGCCGCTGGAGACCTTGCTGGTCGAGTCGTCGATCAGGCCCTTGATCTCCTTGGCCGCGGCGGCGCTGCGCTGGGCAAGGGTGCGCACTTCGGACGCCACCACCGCAAAGCCACGGCCCTGTTCGCCTGCGCGCGCCGCTTCGACCGCCGCATTGAGCGCGAGGATGTTGGTCTGGAAGGCGATGCCGTCGATGACCGAGATGATGTCGCCGATCCTGCGCGAGGATGTTTCGATATCGGCCATGGTCGTGACCACCTGGCTGACGACATCGCCGCCCTGCGAGGCGACCGATGCCGCACCGATCGCCAGTTGGTTGGCCTGGCGGGCGTGGTCGGCGTTCTGGCGGACGGTGGAGGTGAGCTCCTCCATCGACGCAGCGGTTTCTTCGAGATTCGCAGCCTGCTGTTCGGTGCGCTGCGACAGGTCGTTGTTGCCGGACGCGATTTCGGAGGACGCGGTGCCGATGGCACCCGACGCCTCCTGGATGCGCGACACGATGCCGGTCAGCTGCGCGACTGTGGCATTGGCGTCGTCGCGCATGCGGGCGAACACGCCCTGGAACTCACCATCCATGCGCACGGTCAGATCGCCCTTGGCCATGGCCTGGAACAGGCGTGACAGTTCGCCCAAATTGTGGTCGCTGGTTGCCATCATCGCGTTGAGGTCACGCACCATGGCGCGGAAATCCGCCTGGTAGGCGGCCTCGTCGCCGCGCACGCTGAAGTCGCCCGCGGCGGCGGCATCGGCCAGGCGACGGATCTCGCCATTGATCGCGCGCAGACTGGCCTTGGCGGCATCCATCGATTCGTGCAGCACGGCGCGACTGCCGGGGAGCCGGCGGGCGTCGCGTGTGAGATCGCCATTGGCGTAATCCTGGAGCACGTCGACCGCGTCCAGGATCGCGTCCAGATGTTCGAACATCATCGTGTTGATGCCGGTCGCCAGCTCGCCGTAGACACCCTGAAAATCTTCCGGCATGCGGTGGCTGATGTCCTCGGCCTCGTGCTTGCGGGTCATCTCGCGCACTTCGCCGGAGAAACGCTCCAGCGTATGCACCATCTCGTCGGTCGCCTTGAGCATCTGCCCGATCTCGTCGCGACCATGGACGCCGGTGCGCACTTTCAGATCGCCGCGTGACACGCCGCGGATGGCGCCCAGCGCACGGCCGATGGAATCGAGCACCGAAGCGCCAATCGCCCAGCCGATCAGCAGATTGATCAGCACCAGAACACCGCCGGCCGCGGTCATGATGCCGGTGAAGCTCATGGCCTGTGCCTGGGTGTCGTCGAGATAGACGCCCGTGCCCACCACCCAGCCCCAGGGCGCGTACTGCGCGGCGTACGAAGTCTTCTGCACCGGGTCGGGCACGCCGGCCTTTGCCCAGGTGTAGTCAACAAACCCACCGCCGGCCTTTGCGACGCGTACGAACTCGGGAAAGATCGCTTTCCCATCCGGGCTGCGCACATCGCCGACGGGTTTGCCGGTCAGATCGTCGCGCAGCGGATGCATCAGCATGCGCGGCGAGTCGTCGGTAATGAAGAAGTAGTCCACGCCCTCGGATGCCTGCATCACCCGCAGCGTATCGAGCGCCCCGGCCTGGGCGGTCGCCACGTCCATCTCGCCGGCCTCGGCGCGTGCGGCGTACTGCTTGATCACGCCGAAGGCCATCTCCGTCTGCGCGCGCAGCGCGGCCTGACGGGTGGCATTGAGGTCCAGATACTGCATGCGCGCGGCCACGACGGCCAGCGCGACGATGCCGATCGCAACGAAGATGGTCTGCAGCAGGAATTTCTGCCGCATCGACAGATTGGACAGTCGTGCGTAGACGGCGCGCCTGAAATTCATAGATGGGTTCCGGAGTGTGTCGAGGTGGCTCCACTCCGGTATCGGCCGCCACCGGCATTTCTGTGGCGGTGGCGGCCGGACCAACTCACGGACAGCCCGGATGTTCCGGGTACTGGGCTTTTAGAACTCCGCCCAGTCCGCTTCGACCGTCGCAGGCGCAGGCCGGGGCGTCGATGCGCGGGCGCTGCGTGCGGGTGTTGCCGTCGCGGGGCGGTTGCTCTGGCGTACGGGCGTCGAAGGCCGCGTCCCGCGGGAGGCCGGGGGCAGGGGGGCGGTGTCGACACGGAACACCGAGACCGTTTGCGAAAGCGCCGCTGCCTGTTCTTCCATCGAGCGCGCCGCAGCCGAAGCTTCTTCGACCAGCGCCGCGTTCTGCTGCGTGGTTTCGTCCATCTGGGTGATGGTCTGGTTGACCTGCTCGATGCCCGACGCCTGTTCCTGTGAAGCAGCGGCGATCTCGGACATGATGTCGGTGACGCGCTGCACCGACGAGACGATCTCGCCCATGGTCTGGCCGGCTTGGCCGGCCAGCGCGGCACCATCAGACACTTTGCTGGTCGAATCGTCGATCAGACCCTTGATCTCCTTTGCAGCCGCCGCACTGCGCTGTGCCAGCGTGCGGACTTCGGAGGCAACGACCGCGAAGCCGCGACCCTGTTCGCCGGCACGTGCCGCCTCGACTGCCGCATTGAGCGCGAGGATATTGGTCTGGAACGCGATGCCGTCGATGACCGAGATGATGTCGCCAATCCTGCGCGAGGACTGTTCGATGTCGGCCATCGTCGTTACGACCTGGCTCACCACCTCGCCACCCTGCGAGGCGACCGAGGCCGCACCGATGGCGAGCTGGTTGGCCTGACGGGCGTGGTCGGCGTTCTGCCGCACGGTGGAGGTGAGTTCCTCCATCGATGCAGCGGTTTCTTCGAGATTCGCTGCCTGCTGTTCGGTGCGTTGGGACAGGTCGTTGTTGCCGGAGGCGATTTCCGAAGACGCGGTACCGATGGCGCCGGACGCGTGCTGGATACGCGAGACGATATCGGTCAATTGGGCGACCGTGGCATTGGCATCGTCGCGCATCTGCGCGAACACGCCCTGGAACTCGCCGTCCATCCGCACCGTGAGGTCGCCGCGCGCGATGGCCTGCAGCACGGTGGACACATCGGCGAGGTTGCCATCGGCTGTCTGCATCAGGCGGTTGAGCCCGTCGACCATGTCGCGGAAATCGTGCTGGAACCGCGCTGCATCGCCGCGCTCGCTGAAGTCGCCGCGCGCGGCGGCCTCGACCAGGCGGCGGATCTCGCCGTTGATCGCGACGAGATTGGCCTTGACCGCATCCATGGTCTCGGTGATCGCGGCCTTTTCGCCGGGCAGGCGGTCCATGTCCTGCGACAGGTCACCCACCGCATAGCGGCCGGCCAGATCGATGACCCGCATCTTCACCGCGATGTGGGCGGCGACGAGTGCATTGGTCCCTGCGACCATCGCGCCGTAGTCGCCGGGCAGGGCGGCGGCGTCCATGCGGTAACTGATCGCGCCGGCATCGTGTTCGCGGGCCATGTCACGCTGCGCGGCGATCACCGCGCGCAACTGCGCCTGCATCTGACCCATGGCCGTGAGCACCTGGCCCACCTCGTCCCGCTTGCCTGGGGCGATGGCGTCATCGAGTTCGCCGCGACTGACACGTTGCGCCGCGTCCAGCATGAGTCGCAGCGGTCCGGTGATGCTGCGCGTCAATACAAAGGCGATCACACCGGCGGCGATCACCGCGAGCAGGGTCAGGATGAGCATGAACATGGCGAAGCCGTCCGTCGCGTCCATCGCGGTGGCGGCCTCCTGCTGGTTCTTGCCTTCCTGCAGATCGATGAAGGCGTTGATGCGCGCCAGCCACGTGACGAATGCCGGGGCGGCCTGCGTCATCAACAGCTGCTGGGCGCCAGCGGCGTCGCCGGCATCGCGCAGGGCGCGGACCTGTGCGGTCAGCGGCAGCGCTTCGGCCTCGATCGCCTGGATGCTGGCCAGCATTTCGGCTTCGCGCGGATCCGTGGATTGCGCGACCAGGGCGTCCAGCGGCGCGGCCGATTCGGCGTAGAACGCCGCCAATGTGTCGATCTGCGTTTCGGCCGCACCGACGGCTTCGGGGCCATCGGCCAGCACGACGTCGCGCAGGGCGATTGCGCGATCGTGCACGCTGCCGCGGAAGTTGATGGCATGACGCTGTTTGACGCTGTTGACGTCATTGATGACGTGCAGGCTGTCGCTGATGCGGTGGACGCGCTGGATGCTCACCACGCTCAGCACGAGCGTCAACAGGATGAGTATGGAAAAGCCGGCAGCGAGTCGCTGCCCAATTCGAAAATTGCCGATATGCATGATGGTCTCGTCGTTGGATCCGGTTGTGCGGCGCTATCCAGGACCGTCGGGTGCTCCGGTCGACTGCTATAACGGCGCCGAAACCAAACTCTGAGTACTCAAAAATGCAACGAATCATGTGATCGGATTTTGGGATCCAAACGTGATCGGGATACGTATGAAGCGCGGTCCGCGCGCTCTCCTCTTGTCAGATGTTCAGGAACGGACGCGTCGGTGCCGCTGGTATGTCCCTAGCGTGCACCTGGGCACGCTGTGGTCCGTGCTTCACACCAACGCCATCGACGCGATGCTTCCGCGTCGATGGCGATCCGGATGCCGTCAGGCGATCGCGAGGTCCTGCGCGATCGCACGTCCGCGCGCAGGCGGCAGCGTTCCGCTGTCGGACTGCAGCCGGAAGACAGAGACAGTCTGCGACAACGCCGCAGCCTGCTCCTCCATCGAACGGGCAGCAGCCGAGGCTTCTTCCACCAGCGCCGCGTTCTGCTGCGTGGTCTCATCCATCTGGGTGATGGTCTGATTGACCTGCTCGATACCCGAGGCCTGCTCCTGCGAGGCGGCGGCGATCTCCGACATGATGTCGGTGACACGCTGCACCGAGGACACGATCTCGCCCATGGTCTGGCCGGCCTGGCCGGCCAGCGCCGCGCCGCTGGAGACCTTGCTGCTCGAGTCGTCGATCAGACCCTTGATCTCCTTGGCAGCCGCCGCGCTGCGCTGCGCCAGCGTGCGCACTTCAGTGGCGACGACCGCGAAGCCGCGGCCTTGCTCACCGGCACGCGCCGCTTCCACGGCGGCGTTGAGCGCGAGGATGTTGGTCTGGAATGCGATGCCGTCGATGACCGAGATGATGTCGCCGATTTTGCGCGAGGACTGTTCGATATCGGCCATCGTGGTCACGACCTGGCTGACCACGTCGCCACCCTGCGACGCGACCGAGGCCGCGCCGATGGCGAGCTGATTGGCCTGACGGGCGTGATCGGCATTCTGGCGCACGGTGGAGGTGAGTTCCTCCATCGAGGCCGCGGTCTCTTCGAGATTGGCGGCCTGCTGTTCGGTGCGCTGCGACAGGTCGTTGTTGCCCGAGGCGATTTCCGAGGACGCGGTGCCGATGGCACCGGACGCCTCCTGGATGCGCGACACGATACCGGCCAGCTGTGCGACCGTGGCATTGGCGTCGTCGCGCATCTGCGCGAACACACCCTGGAAATCGCCGTCCATGCGCGCGGTGAGATCACCCTGTGCCAAGGCCGTCAGTACGCTCGACACCTGGTCGAGACTGGTGGCATTGGCGTCGAGCAGGCCGTTGAGCTGCTGCGCAAGCTGCAGCAGGAAACCCTGCTTGTCGTCGGTGCGGACGCGGCCCGACATGTCGCCGGCCGCCGCTGCGGCGACGATCCGCGAAACCTCGGCTTCGACCCGGACTTCGGCGGTGCGGTCCGCCCATTCGACGACGAAGCCTTCCTGACGACCGTCGGCAGCGAGCACCGGATTGATGATCAGCTGCATCGTGCGGCCGCCGACGCGGATCTGCGCGCGGTGGGTGTCGCGCAACTTCGCCAGCATCGCGGCCTGATGCTCGGGCGCGCGGTGGAAACCGTCGATGTTGCTGCCGACCAGCGTGGCGGCATCGAACGCGGGCAGATCACGGCGCAGATCCGCCTGGGCCTCGGCGAGCATCTGCTGCAGCGGACGGTTGACGTAGACGATGTCGCGCGCGGTGTCGGCGATCATCACGTGGGTGGTCACACTGTCGAGCGCGGTGCGGATACGCAGATTCTCGCGGGCGACGACCAGGTCGGCCTCGGCGCGCTGGCGCAGGCCGGCCTGCATGCGTGCCAAGGCCTGCAGCAGCTTCGCGGTCTCGTCGTGCCCGACGGTGGTGATCGTGGTGTCCAGATCGCCGGCGGCGACACGATCAGCGATCGTGATCGCGCGGCCCAGCGGGCGCGACACCAGTCGGCGGCTGACCACGACGATGGCGGTGATCAATACGACCAGGGCGAACAGGGACACGCCGGCGATCTTCCAGCGCATCGTGGCCAACACGGCCTCGGTCTGCTGGCGCGGCTTGACTGCCAGCAGCACCCAGTTCCACGGCGCGAACGCGACCGCATGCAGATCGGCGCTGGCCGGGGGAGCGGATGCGTCCGGCGACAAGGCCATCCGCGCATCACCGCTGGCAGCAGGATCGGCCAGCAGCGCAGCGAACGCTGCTTGCTGATCGGCTTCGGCCAGCACCAGCGGATCGCCTGCGAGCCCTGCGGGATGGGACACCAGCACGGGCGCCTCGCCACTGCGATCGACCACGACGATGTAGCCGTCGCCGCCAATATGGGTATCGCGCAGGCGCGTCGCGAGGGCCGCGAGGCCCTCGGTGTAGTCCAGGCCGATGAAGAGGCTGCCCAGCAGTGCCCCGTCCGCGTCACGCAGCGGGCGGTAGTGGGTCATGTAGTCGCGGCCGAACAGTCGCGCCCGGCCGGTGTACGACTCGCCCGCGAACAGGCGTGCATAGGCAGGGTGTGCGGGATCGAGCGCGGTGCCGATCACGCGGTTGCCGGCGTCGTTGGTGAGCGACGTGGTCACGCGGACCAGTGCGTCGTCGTCGCGCGCGAAGATAGTGGCCACCGCGCCCGTGTTCGCGGTGAAGCGGTCGACGCTGTCGAAATCGAGATTGGCGACGTGGCTGCCGAACGTCAGAAGTGGTGTTTCGCGCTCGCCCACCGTGATGGTGGAACTGGCGTCGAGGGTCGGTGTGCCGGCGGGCAGCATGGCTGCGAATGCGCTGCCAAGACGCTCGGTGTTGTCGACCAGCGTGCGTTCGTACAGCGCGACACTTTCGCCGATGGTGTCCGCGGTGTCGGCGAGTGATACCTGGGCCTGCGCCTCGTACACCGCGGCGGCATCGCGATAGACGATGGTGGCCAGCAGTAATAGGCACAGTCCGGCGGCGAGCGCGGCGGCGAGCGAGAGTCGGGTGCCGATGGTGGCGTGTTGCAGGGCGCGAAGCATAGGGGCATCCGTTCAGTAACTGTGTTCACGTTCGTTATCGGCGGGTGAAGTCCGGCCTTGAATCGCGCCCGACGAACGGTGTCCAGATGTAGCGACGCCCCGGTCGATGACCGGGGCGTCGGGTGCAACACATGCAGGCGGGGTGGAGACCGTCAGAACTCGGCCCAGTTCGTTTCGCTGACGCTGCTGGGCGCCTGCTTCACCGGGGCCGGGCGCGCCGCCGCTGTGGGCTTGCGGCGTGCGGATAGCGCAGCGACGGGAGTCGCCTTCTGCACCGACTGCACCGACTGCACCGACATGGCGGCCTGCACGGCGACCTGGGTCGGGTCGAGACGGAAGATCGAGATCGTCTGCGCCAGACCCGCGGCCTGTTCTTCCATCGAGCGCGCGGCCGCCGAAGCTTCTTCCACCAGCGCCGCGTTCTGCTGTGTGGTCTCGTCCATCTGGGTGATGGTCTGGTTGACCTGCTCGATGCCCGAGGCCTGCTCCTGCGAGGCGGCGGCGATCTCCGACATGATGTCGGTGACCCGCTGCACCGAGGAGACGATCTCGCCCATGGTCTTGCCGGCCTGGCCGGCCAATGCCGCGCCATCGGAGACCCGGCTGGTCGAATCGTCGATCAGGCCCTTGATCTCCTTCGCCGCCGCGGCGCTGCGCTGGGCGAGGGTCCGCACTTCCGATGCCACGACGGCGAAGCCGCGGCCCTGTTCGCCGGCGCGTGCCGCTTCCACCGCCGCGTTCAAGGCCAGGATGTTGGTCTGGAACGCGATGCCGTCAATGACCGAGATGATGTCGCCGATCTTGCGCGAGGACTTCTCGATGTCGGCCATCGTGGTGACCACCTTGCTGACCACCTCGCCGCCCTGTGAGGCGACCGAGGCGGCGCCGATCGCCAGCTGGTTGGCCTGGCGGGCGTGGTCGGCGTTCTGGCGGACGGTGGAGGTGAGTTCCTCCATCGAGGCGGCGGTTTCCTCAAGGTTGGCGGCCTGCTGCTCGGTGCGCTGCGACAGGTCGTTGTTGCCGGACGCGATTTCCGAAGACGCGGTCCCGATGGCGCCGGAGGCCTGCTGGATCCGCGACACGATGCCGGTCAGCTGCGCCACGGTGGCATTGGCGTCATCGCGCATCCGGGCGAACACACCTTGGAAGTCGCCGTCCATGCGCACTGTCAGATCGCCGCTGGCCAGGGCGGTCAGCACGGTCGAGACCTGGTCGAGGCTGGCCGCATTGGCGTCGAGCAGGCTGTTGAGCTGGCTGGCGAGCTGGAGATAGAAGCCCGTCTTGCCGTCCAGGCCGATGCGGTGGGTCAGATCGCCAGCGGCGGCCGCGTCGATCACCCGCGCCAGTTCCACTTCCACGTGGACCTGCGGCGTGCGGTCGCGCCATTCGACGACGTAGCCGAGCAGGTTGCCGCTGTCGTCGTCGACGCGGGCCATGGTCTGGCCGAAATGCGCGCCGCCCATCGTGAGTTCGTCGTGGTCCACGCCGTCGAGCTGGGCCAGGACATTCGCGGTGCGCTCGGGATTGCGCTGATAGGCGTCGATCGAACTGCCGAGCAGCGTGTCGATATCGAAGTCGGGCAGGGCGACCTGGACCTCGGCATCGTACTGGCGCAGCAGATCGGTGACGGCGGCGTTGGCGTAGATGATGGTGCGCGCCGGATCGGCAATCATCACGCTGGTGCCCGAGCTGTCGAGCGCGGTGCGGATGCGCAGGTTCTCGCTGGCGATGGCCTGGTCGCGTTCGATCCGCTCGCGCAGGTCGCGCTGCATGCGCTGCATCGACTTGAGCAGGTCACCGATCTCGTCGGCGCGGCGGGTATCGATGTGGCTGTCGAGCTTGCCGTTGGCGATGTCCTGGGTCACGGATGCCGCTTCGCGGACCGCCGAGGTCAGACTGCGGGCCATCAGCCACGCGATCACCACGCCGCTGGCGATGCCGGCCAGCAACAGCACCACCAGCATCATGCTGGAGGCGGAGTAGGCACTGTCGGCCTGCGCCTGCGATTCGGCAGCGACACGGTTGGCTTCGACGGCCAGCGCCGCGAGTGCATCGCTCGCGACATCGTGCAGGCGACTAGTTTCGCCGATGAAGGTGTCGGTGGCGTCGTCGGGGAGCTCGAGGTCGAGCATCTCGTTGACCGAATCGTAGGAGGTTCTTGCGGCCGCCCATGCGGTGACGAGCTCCTGCAGAAGGCGCTGCTCTTCGGGCGTCGAGGCGTAACGCTGGTAGGCCTCGAAGTTGGCGGCCAGTTGGCCGTCGATAGCCGTTGCGCGTTCGCGCGCTTGCTGCTTGACCGCTTCACTGGCCCGGACCAGGCCACGATACGAGGTGGTGCGATATTCGCCGAGCAGGGCGCGCGTATCGCCGACGAGGGTGACGCTGGGCAGCACACCTTCAACGAGGTTTGTGGTGACCCGGTCCATGGAGCGCAGGCCGCTGTAGGCGCCGATGCCCTGGACGACCATGATGAGCAGAACGAGGCCGAACGCCAGCATCAGCTTCGGCGCGAGTTTGAGATTCGAGAACCACTGCATGTGTCTACTTCCTTGCGACGGAATGAAGAACGGCCCGGCCCCAGGGTTGGGGCCGGGCCGCGGCATCACTTGATCGTGGCGAGCTTGACGTCGCTCGGAGAGCGGACGGCGATCTCGGCACGCCCGGCATCGCGCTGGATGGTGCCCAGGACGCAGACGTCCTTGCCTTCAAGCTCTTCGGGAGTCGGGCGGAAGTTGCCGCGCTGATCCTGGGGGATGCGCGCGGAGAAGGTATGACGCGGGAACGCGCCACCCATGTGCAGGAAGGTGGGCTGACCTTCCGAGTTCTCGGCGTAACGGGTCTTCTCGACCTTGCCGCAGACCATGCCGCTCTGGCCGGCGAAACGGACGGCCTGTTCGGGACGGATGGCGTCCTGGGCGACGGCGGCGGACGCGAGGCCGGTCAACAGCAGGGTGGCCAGCAGGCGGGTCGGGGTCTTGGGGGGCATTGCGATCTACTCCAGTCGGGGTCATCGGGCCAAGGTGTTGCAGCCCGTTGCCCCCTCTAGCGGCAAGGGGGCGGGGAACTTGAGAGCGATTTCAGAAGAATTTCACGCCGCGACGGCGAGCGCGGCGGTGTCGACGAAATCGGCGCTGTCGAGCAGAGTCTCGATGTCGAGCAGGATCAGCATGCGTTCGTCGAGCGTGCCGATGCCGGCAATGAACTTGGTGTCGACCGTGGCGCCGAATTCGGGCGTCGCCCGCACCTGGTCCTCGGCCAGCGGCACCACGTCGGAGACGCCGTCGACGACGATGCCGACCACGCGGTCCTCGACGTTGAGCACGATCATCACGGTGAAGCTGTCGTAGCGGGCTTCGGCCAGGCGCAGCTTCAGGCGCAGGTCGATGACCGGCACGATGGTGCCGCGCAAATTGATGACGCCCTTGATGTAGTCGGGTGCGTCGGGGAGGCGGGTCACCGCGTCATAGCCGCGGATCTCCTGGACCTTGAGGATGTCGACGCCGTAGTGCTCGGCGCCAAGCGTGAAGGTCAGGTATTCGCCAGCGGCGCTCGGGGTGGAACTGGACATGCGGTGCGCTCCTGCTGCGTGGGCCGCGGAAGTGCGGCGAGTGGGGACATGCAGGAGATCGGCCGGCGCGGCGGCAACTTTAGGGCCGCGTCAGCCGCCGTGGCGCTGGCGCGCATTGCGCTGGCGCTCGATCTGGAAGATGTACTGCAGCACCCGCTGCTCATGGGCCGCGGGCAGGTTCACGAAGCGGCATCCCGCGCGCCAGAACGGCACGCCGCGGATGTCGAGGCGTTCGCCGTGGGTGACTTCGAGTGCGACCTGGATCGGCGCGGCATCGCCCAGGCGCAGCAGGCAGGGCGCGATGCGGGCATGGGCGGAGAAGCGTGATTCCTGGTGTTCGGGCGCGGCCAGCGCAAGGCCTCCGCCGCTGATGTCCAGCACGCGCAAACCGGATGCGTTGGCGTCCGGTCCGGCGCCGCTGTCGTCGACGTACAGGGTGACGGGCGCCGCCGTCGAGACCTGCAGGCGATACATCTCGCGGCGCTGCAGACGCAGCAGCAGGTCCGGCCAGGGCGCGCTGAAGGCGGCATAGCCTTCGTAGTCGATGGGTGTCGGTGTGGGCAGCCGGAAGCGGATCGGCACGAGATCGAGCTGGGTCCTGCAGACCAGACGGGTGGCGGCCGCCATGCGCCGGTTCATCGCGTCCTGACGGTTGCCGTCGAGCACCAGCGTGCCGTCGTCGTGGACGGCCAGCAACGCGGTGGGACAGGCCAGCCCGCCGGGCACCAACTGCGCGGTGATGATCGACCGTGCCTCGACCAGGGTGCGCAGCACGCCGCCGATTTCGAGCGGATGCCGCAGCGCGAAGGGCGAGTCTTCGTCGTCGTCGAGGAGGGACGCGTTTTCTTCAGCGACAGGCATCGTCGGGGCGGAGACATCCAGTGGTTGCATACGATAGCGGCCGCGCGCCCCGGGAGTTGAGGCGCGCGGCCGTGGCCTGTGCAGGGCGCTCGGCTCAGGCCGCTTCGGATGCCCGATACGATGTCGAGGCCCGGTCCATCGTGCTCTGCAATAGTGCTGTGGTGGCGTCGATGCGGAACACGGCGACGGTGTCGGTCAGGTCGCTGGCCTGTTCTTCCATCGCACGGGCGGCGGCCGAGGCTTCCTCGACCAGTGCTGCGTTCTGCTGCGTGGTCTCGTCCATCTGGGTGATGGTCTGGTTGACCTGCTCGATGCCGGCGGCCTGTTCCTGCGAGGCTGCCGCAATCTCCGACATGATGTCGGTGACGCGCTGCACCGACGACACGATCTCGCTCATGGTCCTGCCGGCCTGATCGGCCAGCGCCGCGCCGCTCGCGACCTTGCCGGTGGAATCCTCGATCAGGCCCTTGATCTCCTTGGCGGCCGCGGCGCTGCGCTGTGCCAGCGTGCGCACCTCGGAGGCGACGACTGCGAAGCCGCGGCCCTGTTCGCCGGCGCGCGCCGCTTCCACCGCCGCATTGAGCGCGAGGATGTTGGTCTGGAAGGCGATGCCGTCGATGACCGAGATGATGTCGCCGATCCTGCGCGAGGAGACCTCGATGTCGGCCATGGTCGTCACCACTTGGCTGACGACATCGCCGCCCTGCGAGGCGACGGACGCCGCGCCGATCGCCAGCTGATTGGCCTGACGGGCGTGGTCTGCGTTCTGGCGGACGGTGGAGGTGAGTTCTTCCATCGAGGCGGCGGTCTCCTCGAGATTCGCCGCCTGCTGCTCGGTACGCTGCGCCAGGTCGTTGTTGCCCGACGCGATTTCCGAAGACGCGGTGCCGATGGCGCCGGAGGCCTGCTGAATCCGCGAGACGATGGCGGTCAGCTGGGCCACGGTGGCGTTGGCATCGTCGCGCATGCGGGCGAACACGCCCTGGAAATCACCCTCCATGCGCGCGGTCAGATCGCCCTTGGCGATTGCCTGCAGCACGGTCGACACGTCGGCCAGGTTCTCGTCCGCGGTGTGCATCAGGCGATTGAGCCCGTCCACCATGTCGCGGAATTCGTACTGGAACCGGTCCGCGTCGCCGCGCACGGTGAAGTCACCCGCGGATGCGGCGTCGACCAGGCGGCGGATCTCGCCGTTGACGCCAGTCAGGCTGGCCTTGACCGCATCCATCGACTCGGTGATCACCGCTTTCTCGCCGGGCAGCTTTTCCATGTCCTGCGACAGATCGCCGATCGCATAGCGCTTGATCAGTTCGACCAGGCGCATCTTGACCGCGATATGGGCGGCGACGAGTTCATTGGTGCCCGCTACCATCACGCCGTAATCGCCGGGGAACGCCGTCGAATCCATGCGGTAGCTGATGGCGCCGGCCTCGTGCTCGCGCGACATGTCGCGCTGTGCGCCGATCACCGAGCGCAGCTGGTCCTGCATGCGACCCATCGCTGTCAGCAACTGTCCCACCTCGTCGCGGCGACCCAGCGCGATGTGGCCGTCGAGACGACCGGCCGAGACGTTCTCGGCCAGCTTCACCGCCGATCCGATCGAGACGGCCAGCGTGCGTGCGATAAAGACGCCCATGGCGACGGCCACCGCGATCAGCAGCGCGATACCGACCATCATCGCCACCACGCTGCTGCGGTAGGTGGCGTTGGAATGGGCGATATCCGCGTTGAGTCGATCGACGTTGAAGGTATTCAAGACCGCCATCGCCTCGAACAGGCTGCGACGCAGCGGACGCGACTGTTCGTCGGAGACGGCTTGCGCGGCGACCGGATCGCCGGCCTCCAGGGCACGTTCGATCTCGCGGTGTGCGCCCAGATAGGCCTTCAGGCGTTCGTCGACGACGCTGTAGAGGCGACGCTCCTCGGCTGCGAACGGAAGCGCCTCGTAGAGTGCCTGGTACTCGGCGATGCTGACCTCGATCTTCGCCAGCCGCTCGTTGTAGTCCTGCACCGCGTCGGGTTCGTCGAGCCGGGTGAGCTGTGCGATCTCGAACGTGCGGTACTCGCCCAGCTGGGCGCGGATCTCCCCCAGATACTGCACAGCGGGCATGTCGTCGGTGCTGACCTTCTGCAGTTCGTCGTTGATGCTCGACAAGCGCGCCAGGCCGAAGCCGCCGACGCCGATCGCGAACACGGAAATCAGGGTGAAGGCGATCCCGAGCTTGCGCGCGATCGACATGTTGTTGAGCCAGTTCATGCGGAGTCTCCGAGAAGGACGCGCCTGGCACGAATGTCCGTGAGGCGCAGGGTGCTGCTGTGAGGGATATCGGCCCCGGCGGCGCCGACTTGACTTCGAAATGACACATTCGGCAAGGCGGGAGGGGGGCAGTTCACCGCCGTGACGGCGCGATGCGGGCACCGGACAGGCAGCAGGAACTCGACGCGGCGCGGCACGCAGGAGTGCAGCGCTTGCACCGCAGAGTGGCGACGCGCCTGGCCCGGACGTACACGCCGATGTAGCCGGCGAGACCCCACACGCGATGGTTCGCCGCGCCACCGCGGTCGTCCAAGCAAGCGAGAAGGCCCTGGGGGATAGCGCAAGTCCGCTGCGCCGTTACATCTGGCGCGTCGGTATCGATCTCAGGGTCTGTACTGACGTCTGTCAGGATTGCCTGATACGCGCATTCAGGATTTTCGTATGCCGCTATCGACATCGGTCATGGCCGGGGCATGCCCGGCCGTGACCTCTCGCGTCAGGCGGCCTGCGGCACCCGCAACGTACGCACCAGGCCACCGATATCGACGATCAGGGCGACCCGGCCATCGCCGAGGATCGTGGCGCCCGAGATGCCGTCGACGCGGCGGTAGTTGTTCTCGAGGTTCTTGACCACGACCTGCTGCTGTCCGATCAGGTCGTCGACCTGCAGGGCCAGCTTCTGGCCGTCGCCTTCGACCACGACCACGATGGCGTCGTCGCGGCGGGCCTGTCCGTAGCGGTAGTACTCGTTGAGCGAGACCAGCGGCAGGTACTCGCCGCGCACCCGCAGCACCCGGCCTTCGCCGGCGACGCTGCGCATGTCGCCCGGCTCGGGCTGCAGGGCCTCGATGACGTGCGACAGCGGCAGGATCAGGGTTTCACTGCCGACGGCGACCGTCATGCCGTCGAGGATCGCCAGCGTCAGCGGCAGACGGATGACCACGCGGGTGCCACGGCCCAGTGCACTTTCGAGCTGCACTTCACCGCCCAGCGCCTGGATGTTGCGGCGGACCACGTCCATGCCCACGCCGCGGCCCGACAGGTCGGTCACCGCATCGGCGGTGGAGAAGCCGGGCTGGAAGATCAGATCCCAGACCTGGTTGTCGGTGGGCTTCTCGGGCACCACCAGGCCGCGCTCGGCGGCCTTGGCCAGGATGCGCTCGCGGTCCAGACCGCGGCCATCGTCGGTGACTTCGATGACGATGTGGCCGCCCTGATGCGACGCGGCGAGGGTGATGGTGCCGGTCTGGTCCTTGCCGGCCGCCATGCGGGCGTCGGGCAGTTCCAGGCCGTGATCAATCGAGTTGCGGACCAGATGCACGAGCGGGTCGGCGATCTTCTCGATCAGGCCCTTGTCGAGCTCGGTGCCTTCGCCCAAGGTCTTCAGGCGGACCTGCTTGCCCAGGCGGGCGGACAGGTCGCGCACCAGGCGCGGGAAGCGGCGGAACACGGCCTCCACCGGCAACATGCGCACGCCGATCACGGCTTCCTGCAGATCGCGCGTGTTGCGCTCCAGCAGGTCGAGGCCTTCGAACAGGCGCTCGGCGAGGGCTGGATCCAGGTTGGCGCTCACCTGCTTGAGCATGGCCTGGGTAATGACCAGTTCGCCGACGAGGTTGATCAGCCCGTCGATCTTGTCGGTGCTGACGCGGATCGAGCTTTCCGCCGCGTCGTGGCCACCACTCTTGGCTTCCGTGGCCGCGGCGACGGGGCCGGCGGCCGGCTCGAGCGCCGGTGGCAGGCTGATGTCGGCGCTATCTTCGGGCGCGTCGGGCAGGATCGCCTGCACGTCGAGTTCGCAATCGTCCTCGACCCAGGAGAACGCCTCGTCCACCGCGCTGCGCGGCACCGCGCCGATCAGGCCCAGATCCCAGGCCAGATACGCCTCCAGCGGGTCCATCTGCTCGAAGCCGGGCAGGCGTTCGACGCGGCAGGCGACTTCGAGATTGCCCAGGCGATCGAGCTCGCGAATGATGCGCAGCGGGTCGTTGCCACTCATGAACAGCGAAGGCGCCGGGGTGAAACCGATGCGCCAGCCGGCCGGTTCGGCCACCGGCACTTCGGCCTTCACCGCGGCGAGCACCGGGGCTTCGGTGCCGGCGAGCACGGCGTTGAGCCGGGCCTGCACGGCCTGCGAGGCCTGCGGATCGGCAGGGTGGCCGGTTTCGGCTTCACCGAGCAGGGCGCGCAGCACGTCGACCGAAGCCAGCATCGCATCAATCGCGTTGCCCGTGATCTGGCGCTTGCCGGCGCGCAGTTCGTCGAGCAGCGTCTCCAGCACGTGGGTCAGTGCGGCCACGGCGTCGAAGCCGAACGTGGCCGAGCCGCCCTTGATCGAGTGGGCGGCACGGAAGATCGAGTTGATCAGGTCCGGGTCGCGGTTGCCCTGCTCGAGGTCCAGCAGGCCGGCCTCCATGGCTTCGAGCCCCTCCCGGCTTTCCTCGAAGAAGGTGGCGTGAAAGCGCTGCATGTCCATGCTCATGGGAACTCGGCCTGCGGTCGGTGTAGGGGAGGTGCGCCGGGCCTTAGCCCAGGACCTTCTGGACGGTGGCGATGAGCTGCTCGGGATTGAACGGCTTGACCAGCCAGCCGGTCGCGCCCGCGGCCTTGCCTTCGGCCTTCTTGTCGAGGCCCGATTCGGTGGTCAGCATCAGCATCGGGGTGAACTTGTAGTCGGGAATACCGCGCAGGGCGCGGATCAGCGAGATCCCGTCCATGTTCGGCATGTTGACGTCGGTGACCACCGCATTGAAGCGCTTGCCCTGGGCACGCCCGAGGGCGACCTGGCCATCCTCGGCCTCGTCGACTGTGAAACCGGCCGAGGTCAGGGCGAAGGCCACCATCTGGCGCATCGAGGCCGAATCGTCCACTACCAGAATGTGTGCGCTCATGCGGCGTTCTCCACTGTGCTTGCGTGTGTTGCGTTGGAAGGATCCGGGCTGTCGTCGCCGAGCCCGAGTGCCGGCCCGAGGCCGAGCAGGCGGGCCGCATCGAGCATCGGCTCGCTGCTGCCCCGAAGCTGGGTGGCATGCCCGGTGCCGGCGCGGCTTGCGAAGAAGGCGCACAGCACCTGCATGCCGGCGGTATGTACCCGCCGCACGTCGGCCGCGTCGAGAACGACGGCGTCCGCCCGGTCCAGGTACGGCGCGAGCCGCTCCTTCAGGCCGGTGCTGGCCTCGATACCGAGGTCATCGCCCAGGTGCACGGTGTCCATGACATCTCCGACAAATTCAAAGGGGGTGGTCACGAATAGCGGCGTGCCGGCGACGATCTTTAGCCGCGCCGGCTGCCGCGATCGATCAGTTGGGCGGAAACAGCGGAATCGCCATGAGCTTGGCCGAATCCAGCAGCAGGGTGACCATGCCGCCCAGGCGGGCGATGCCGCGGATGCGGTGGTCGCCGACGGGTGCAAGTCGCGAGGTATGCGTGCCTTCGATCTGTGCATCGCCGATCAGCACCACGTCCTCCACCGCCGACACGCGCAGCCCGAGCACATCGCCGCCGTCGTCGAGCACGATGATGCGCGTGAGCGCCGTCTCCTCGACCGGCGCCGCGCCCAGCTGCAGGCCCATGTCCACAACCGGGACCACTTGCCCACGCAGGTTCATCACCCCGACCACGCATGGCGCGGCGCCCCGCAGCTGCAGCAGCGAAGCCGGCAACACCACTTCGCGGATCTTCAGCAGTTCGATCGCATAGGCCTGCGTGCCGCAGCGCAGACGCAACCAACGCGCCATGCGGTCGACGCTCCGGCGCTGCTGCGGCAGGGTGGTGTCGAGCACGTCGCCGGCTGCACGTGGCAGGGGCGCGATCGCGACCTTCGCGCTGGGAGGTGCGGCGCGCGGTGGGGGCGGCGATGCAGGTGGCTGTGGTGGCGCAGGCGGACGTGCCGGCGGGGCGGGTGCCACCGCGGCTGCAGCAGGCGCGGGCGCGGGCGCCTGCGGTGCAGGCAGGGGCGCGCGGCGCGCGGGCGCCTGCACCGCGGCTGCGGGCTCGGCGACCGCTACAACCGCCGGCGCCGGTGGCACCGGCGCGACCGGTGCCGACAGCAGCATGCCCAGATAGTCGTCGACGATGCCGGCGGCGCTCATGCGGCCTCCTCGACGGCCTGCTCTTCGGCGAGCAGCCAATCCAGGGCGCGCGTATAGGCCGACATCGCGCGGCCCGGCATGTCGCCGCTGAACACCTGACAGGCGAGCACGTCGGCATTGCTGAGTTGTGTGTCGACCGGCACCGCCTCGGTCCAGATGCGGCCGCGGTATTCGTCCTGCAGCTGCGCCAGCGTGTCGCGGCCGATGCGTGTGCGGCGGTCGTACATCGTCGGAATGATCGAGGCCGGCAGCGGCCGCTGACGGGATTTTTCGACCATCTCGCCGGTGCGCACCATGCCTGCCAGCCCGTAGAGCGCGAGTGGTTCGCACTGCGTGGGCACGATCAGGCGATCAGCCGCGGCCAAGGCATTGACCATCAGCAGGCCCAGCGTCGGCGGGCAGTCGAGCAGAATCGCGTCATGGCCGCCGGCGTGGCGGGTGATCGCCTGCGACAGCGCCAGGCCCAGGCCGGGCTGCGTCGCACTGCGCCGTTCCAGCGTCGCCAGAGCGGTTTGCGCGCAGACGAAGTCCAGGCCCTCGGTCGGCGAATGTCGCAACAGCGACTCCAGCGCCGGCGGCGGCGCGCCGAACAGGTCGACGACGCCCGGCGGCGGTGGTTCGCTCGGAACGCCGAAGGCGCGCGTCAGCGATGCGTGCGGGTCGAGATCGACCAGCAGCACACGCAGCCCGCGCGCCACCATGGCGCGTCCGAGGGCGAGCGAGGTCGTGGTCTTGCCCACGCCTCCCTTCTGGTTGGCAATCGCCCAGACACGCATCAGCTGTCTCCTTGCGGTGGGGGGGAGGAAAGGGGGGAGGGTGCGGCGGGAGAGGCGGCAACGGCGGGCTGCGGCACCGGCGCGGCCGGGTAGGCAGGTGCTGGCGGCGCGGCGGCGGGCTCGGGCACCGGGGATGTGCGGGGCGCGGCTGCGGTGTTCTGCGTGGCGAGCACCATCAGCACCACCCGACGGTTCGCATTGCGACCAGCGTCGGAGGTGTTGTCGGCCTTGGGTCGGTACTCGCCGTAGCCGACCATCACCAGCCGCTCCGGCGCGAACCGCTCGCTGACGAACAGATGCACGACGCTGGCCGCACGCGCGGCCGACAGCTCCCAGTTCGACGGGAACTGGGCGGTCGCGATCGGCCGGTCGTCGGTATAGCCCTCGATGCGGATCGGATTGGGCAGATCGCGCAGCACCACAGCCAGTCGCCCCAGCAGCTCGCGCGCCCGGAATTCCAGCGTCGCCGAGCCGCTCGCGAACAGCAGGTCGCTGTTGATCTCGACCTCCAGCCACAGGTCGGACCGACGCACGGTGATCAGGCGCGCCTTGACCATCTCCGACAGCGTGTCTTCGAGCTGCAGGGCCAGGCCCGAAAGCTGCTCGCGCGCCGCCGCGATCGATGCGGCATCCGCGCCGCCGTCGCCGATCCGGTCCGCGCGCAGTTTCGATTCCAGGATCGGCCGCAGCGGCGAGTCGAGCATCGGGCGCGAGGTCGGGCCTTCACGGGCGCCACGCGGCACCGGCGTGGGCTTGCCGATCGAGGCTTCCGCCTTCTGGTTGTCGCCGATCTGGATCGGGTCGAGCGTGCTCGGCGGCGCATTGAACGCGCTGGCCAGCGACGCGGCGACGGCGCGGTACTTGCCTTCGTTGACGGAGGAGATCGCGTACATCACCACGAAGAACGCGAGCAGCAGCGTGACCAGATCGCCATAGGGGATGGCCCAGGCTTCGTGGTTGATGTGGTCCTCGTGGGCCTTCTTGCGTGCCATGTCTGCGGATCAGTGCAGGAAGCCGGCGAGCCGAGCCTCGATGTTGCGGGGGTTTTCGCCCTGCGCGATCGCGATCAGCCCTTCGATGGCCAGCTCGCGCTCTCCGGTGCGGCGGCCGATCACACTCTTGAGCTTGGCGGCCATCGGCAGGAAGAACATGTTGGCCGAGGCGATGCCGTAGATCGTGGCGGTGAACGCGGCGGCGATGCCGTGGCCGAGCTTGCTCGGATCGGCGAGGTTCTTCATCACCGCGATCAGGCCCAGCACCGCGCCGACGATGCCCAGCGTGGGCGCGTAGATGCCCATGCCTTCGAACACCTTGGCCGCGGCGAGGTCATGGTGTTCCTCGCCCTGCAGTTCGATCTCCAGCATGTGACGGATGGCCTCGGGCTCGACGCCGTCGACCAGCATCTGCAGGCCCTTCTTGAGGAACGGATCGGTCTGCGCCGCGACGTGGCTTTCCAGCCCCAGCAGTCCCTGCTTGCGCGAGACATTGCTCCATTCGATGAGTTGCGCGATCAGCGCCGCGCGATCGGACACCGGCGGCTTGACCACCCAGCCGGCGATCTTGAACGCGTGTTTCAGCGTGCTGCCCGGTGTGTGCAGCATTATCGCCGCGACCGTGCCGACCATGACGATCAGGAAGGCGGCGGGCGACCAGAGCGCGCTCAGCCCCGCACCCTTGAGCACGCTGCCGCCCAGGATGGCGATCAGGGCAAGCACGAGTCCGGCGACGCTGAAAAGGTCCATGAGCTAGGTATCGGCGGAAACGGGAAGGACTTAAATGGGGCGCGGACCTGCCGCGGCCCGCGATCAGCGCAGGCGGAGCGCGTCGACGTCGAGGATCAGCGCGAGACGCCCATCGCCGATCAGCGTCGCACCGGCATAGCCGGGCAGGCCGCGCAGGGCCTTGGGCAGCGGCTTGATCACCACCTCTTCGCGGCCACGCACTTCGTCCACGACCAGGCCGAAGCGGCTGTCGCCGCGCTGCAGGACGACGATCGTCAGCAGGGTCGTGTCCGGCGCCGGGGTGCCCAGCCAGTGACGCAGGTCGAGCAGCGACAACGTGTGCGAGCGGCGGTCGAGTGCCGCGCGGCCGTCGAACCAGTTCACCGTGCGCGACGGCGCGTGCAGCACTTCCTGCACACGTGCCAGCGGCAGCGCATACGCATCGCCCGAGGCATGCACGAGCAGGGTCGGCAGGATGGCGAGCGTGAGCGGCACGCGCAGCGAGAAGCGGCTGCCGCGACCGAGTTCCGAGGTCACCTGGATCTGGCCGCCGAGCTCGCGGATGCGCGACTGCACCACGTCCATGCCGACGCCGCGCCCGGAGATGTCGCTGACCTCGTCGCGGGTGGAAAACCCGGCCATGAAGATCAGGTTGAGGCATTCCTCGGCGCTCAGGCGGGCCGCCGACTCGGCGTCGATCAGGCCCTTGTCGCGCGCCTTCGAACGCAGGCGTTCGGGATCGATGCCGGCGCCGTCGTCCTGGATCTCGATGCCGACGTAGTCGCCCTGCTGCTGCGCGCTCAGACGCACGCGACCGGCGCGCGGCTTGCCGGTGGCTTCGCGCAATTCGGGCATCTCGATGCCGTGGTCGATGGCATTGCGCACCAGATGGATCAGCGGATCGGCCAGCGCCTCGACCAGGTTGCGGTCGAGCTCGGTCTCCGCGCCCACCAGGTCCAGGTCCACTTCCTTGTCGAGGGCGCGGGCCACGTCGCGGGCGAGCTTGGGGAAGCGCGAGAACACCTTGCCCACCGGCTGCATACGCGTGCGCATGACCGCGCTCTGCAGGCGCGCGGTGGCGTTGTCGAGCGTGGTCACCGCGCGGTCGAGATCCTCGTCGCGCAGGCGCGTGCGCAGGGTCTTGAGCCGGTTGCGTGCGAGTACGAGTTCGCCGACCAGATCCACGATGACATCGAGCCGCTTGGTGTCGACGCGGACGGTCTGTTCGCGCTCACTCGTCGGCGCCGCTGCATCCGTCTTGGCGGCTGGCGGCGGCGGGCGACGCGGTGGCGGGGCGATGGCGGCCGGGGCCGCGGGTGCAGCTGCAGCCGGCGCCGCGACCGTGCCCGGCGCGGCGCCGCCATGCAGCTGGTCGAGCAGGGCCTCGAATTCGTCGTCGCCGATCATGTCGTCGGCAGGCGGGACGGCGGCGGTCGGCGCCACGCCAACAGACGCGCCCGGCACGCCGGCACCGTGAAGCTGGTCGAGCAGGGCTTCGAACTCGTCGTCGCCGATCATCCCCGGGTCGGGGGCGGGACCGGTCTGCAGACCCGGTGCGCGTTCGCCGTGCAACTGGTCGAGCAACGACTCGAACTCGTCGTCGGTGATCATGCCGTCGCCGCCGGCTGCGGGCGCGGCCTGGGGCGGCGCGGCAGCGCGCACCGGCGCGGCCGCGGGAACGTCGAACGGCGCGAAGCCGGCGATCAACGCATCCGGCGCGCTCGGAACGGTGTCCTGGTATTCGATCGCATCGACCATCGCCTGCAGCCAGTCCAGCGACTGCTGCGCGGCGTCGAAGTGACGCGGCAGCAGCGCCGCCTGGCCGGCGCGCACCATGCCGAGGGTTTCCTCGGCGGCGTGGCACAACTGCACCAGTGGTACCGCGCCAAGAAAGCCGGCACCGCCCTTGAGCGTATGGAAGGCGCGGAACACCGCATTGAGGCGCTCGCGATCATCGGGCGTCTGTTCCAGGCCAACGAGTTGCCCGCCGAGGTCGTCCAGCAGTTCGCGTGCTTCAAGCACGAAGTCGGCGACGATGTCGGGCGACTGCATGGCTCAGAGCCCCAGGTTCGACAGCAGGTCGTCGGCGTCGCTCTGGCCGACGGTGTGGCGGTCCA
Organism: Luteimonas sp. 3794; assembly: GCF_031456825.1. Lineage (NCBI taxonomy): Bacteria > Pseudomonadati > Pseudomonadota > Gammaproteobacteria > Lysobacterales > Lysobacteraceae > Luteimonas > Luteimonas sp. 3794. The sequence goes on from NZ_JAVDVJ010000002.1 coordinate 224,427, forward strand.
GCCCCGACACCGCCGGCCCGTTGCCGCGCGCGTTGTCTTCCTTCGGCGGCAGGCCGAGCGCGCCGAAGCCTTCGTGCACGCCGCGCACGATGCCTGCGACGCGGCGGATGATCTGCCCGCCCAGGTCCTGGTGACTCTGCGCCAGCGCCATCTCGCGCAGGTTCTCGCGCAGCGATTCCACGGTACCGGTCTGGGTGTCGTCGAGCGGACCTTCCTTGAGCCGGGCCACGAGCGCGCGGCTGTCGTCGATCAGGTCGAGCGTGCGATGGGTGGCCTGTTCGGTCATCTCGACCACGTGGTCCAGGCGCGCACACGCGTCGTCGAGTCCGTTGCCCTCGGCCGGCGTGGGCGGCAGCGTGTCGAGGGCCTGCGAAAGATCGCGGGCCAGGCGTCCCAGACCGCTGACGAGGCTGCGCGCGCGCGCGGCGGCCAGCGCATCGATCTGCCGGCGCCAGCCGTCCTCGTCGCCGCGCTCGAGCGCTTCGAGGGCGTCATGGAGCAGCGTGGCGAGCTGGCTGCGTTCGGTGGCGGTGGCGGTCATGCCGCGGTCCCCAGGCGTTCGAAGATCTTGCCGAGCTTTTCTTCGAGGGTCTGCGCGGTGAACGGCTTGATGATGTAGCCGTTCACGCCGTTCTGCGCGGCTTCGATGATCTGCTCGCGCTTGGCTTCCGCGGTGACCATCAGCACCGGCAGGGCGCGGAACTTGGGGTCGGCGCGGATTTCGCGCAGCAGTTCGATGCCGGTCATGCCCGGCATGTTCCAGTCGGTGACGACCAGTTCCACTGCGTCCTGACGCAGCACGGCGAGTGCGCTGTTGCCGTCTTCCGCCTCGACCGTGTTGTTGAAGCCCAGATCGGACAGCAGGTTCTTGACGATCCGGCGCATCGTCGAGAAATCGTCGACGACCAGGATGCGGATGTTCTTGTTCAAAACGGACTCCAGAGTGAGCGTGACATCAGTCGTCGGCACCGTAACCGGTATCGGCGAGTTCGAAGGCGGTGAGACGGCCGCGCAGGCGCACCACGGCCTGGCCGTGGATCTGGCAGACGCGTGACTCGCTGACGCCGAGCACGGCGCCGATTTCCTTCAGATTGAGTTCCTGTTCGTAGTACAGCGACAGCACCAGCTGCTCGCGCTCGGGCAGGTGGCCGATCGCGGACATCAGCTCGCGGCCGAATTCGCCACGCACCAGGTTTTCCTGCGGCGTGGGGCCGCCGCCGCGGTTGACCGGTTCCACCTCACCGTGGTCTTCGATGTGCGAATCAAGGCTCAGCACCTGACCGCGAGCGGCGTCCTCGAGCAGGCGCTGGTAATCCTCCAGCGGCATCTCCAGCTTCGCGGCGACCTCGTGGGCGCTCGCGGCGCGGCCGGTGCTCTGCTCGATCGAACGGATCGCCGAGGCCGCGTCGCGGGCGCGCCGGTGCACCGAGCGCGGCACCCAGTCGCCGCGGCGGATCTCGTCGATCATCGAGCCGCGGATGCGGATCGAGGCATAGGTTTCGAACGAGGCCCCCTGGTCGGCGTCGTAGCTGCGCGAGGCCTCGAGCAGCCCGATCATGCCGGCCTGGATCAGGTCGTCGATCTCGACGCTGGCCGGCAGCCGCGCAGCAAGGTGATGGGCGATCCGGCGCACCAGTTCGGCGTGCTGCACGAGCGGATCGACATCGGGGGCGACGGCGCGTTGCACCGACTGGTACTGCTGACGTGCGGCGAGGCTCATGCGACTGCTCCCTGGCGCAACATGCGCTCGACGAAGAATTCCACGTGGCCGCGCGGCGCGGTCGGTGCCTGCCAGCGCGAGACGCGCTGGGCGATCTCGATCAGCGCACGTGCCGACGGACTGCCCGGATACGCGGTGACCACGGCCTGCTGGCGCTGTACGGCCATGCGCAGCCAGTCGCACTGCGGCACCGCGCCCAGATAGTTCAAGGACACATCACCGATGAAGCGCTCGCACACGCGCGAGAGTTTCTCGTGCAGGTTGCGGCCTTCCTGCGGGCTGCGGACCATGTTGGCCACCACCTGCACCCGGTTCACCCCACGCTCGCGCGCCAGCACCTTGATCAGGGCGTAGGCGTCTGTGATCGAGGCCGGTTCGTCGCAGACCACGACAATCGCGTCCTGCGCGGCCTGGCAGAAGGTCAGCACCGAATCGGTGATGCCGGCGGCGGTGTCGACGACCAGCAGGTCGAGGTCACGCTGCAGGTCGTTGAACACGTTCACCAGCCCCGCATGTTCGGCGGGACGCAGCTCGGCCATGTGGCGACGCCCGGAAGCGGCGGGGACCACGAGCACGCCCGCGGGGCCTTCGAGAATGATGTCGTCGAGTTCGCAGCGTCCGGCCACCAGATCGGCCAGCGTGTGCTTGGGCGACAGGCCCAGCAGCACGTCGACGTTGGCCAGGCCCAGGTCGGCATCGAGCAGCAGTGTGCGCTGGCCCATGCCCGACAGCGCGACGGCCAGATTGGCCGATACGTTGGTCTTGCCGACGCCGCCCTTGCCGCCGGTGACGGCGAGGGTGCGGACGGGCTGGAAGGGCGCGGAGGACATCGGGAGCAGCTCAGGCGACGGCATGGGTATGTTCCGGGACAATCGGCTTATCGGCATCGCGGCGCAGATCTTCAAGGCGAAGCACCAGATGGGCGGCATTCGCCCGGTGCAGGTCTTCGGGCACGCGCTGGCCATCGGTGACCCAGGTCAGCGGCAACTGGTGGTCGACGGCGACCGACAGGGCGCTGCCCAGGCGGCCGGTTTCGTCCAGCTTGGTCAGCACCACGCCCTGCGGGCGCACGCTGTCGAAGCGGCGGACCACCTCGTCGAGATCGGCGAAATGGGTATTGGCTGGCAGGACCAGCAAGGTGCGCACGTTGCGGGCGGCGCGCAGCCAGTTCAGCTGGCCGGCCAGCGCACGGTCACGCTGGCTCAGGCCGGCGGTGTCGACCAGCACCAGCTTGTAGTCCTCCAGCTTCTGCAGCAACTGCACCAGGCCGGTTTCGCTGTCGGCCTCATGCACGGCGATGCCGAGCTGGCGGCCGTAGCTGTGCAGCTGTTCGCGTCCACCGATGCGCGAAGTGTCCGTCGTCACCAGGGCGATATCGCGCGCCTGGTGCTGGGACGCATACAGCGCCGCCAACTTGGCGATGGTCGTGGTCTTGCCGGCACCGGTGGGACCGACGAGGGCGATCACGCCCGCTTCGCTCAGCGGGTCGATCGGACAGACCGGCAGGCGCTTGGACAGCAGGGCGAGCATCAGGCCGCGCACGCGGGAATCGGGGGTGTCGGCGGGAATCTGCAGCACGGTGTCGCGGGTGATGCCGGCGTCGAAGCCGTAATCCTCCATCAGTTCCATGGCCTGGGCGCGCGCCGGCGAACCGCGCAGGCGCTCGTCGGTGAGGCGGGCCATCTCACGCTCGATCATCATGCGCATCTGCGCGAGCTCGTCGCGCATCTGCGCCAGTTCCCTGTCACTTGAGGGGACGGGCAGGCTGGGCACGGCCGACAGGACCGCCGGCTCGGGCGCGCTCGGCGACGGAAAACCGTCGTCCTGGGTGAGCGCGGCGGAAACGGGCGCGGGTGCTGCCGCGCGCGCCGGTTCCGGAGCGGAGCGCGGTGCCGCGGCCACAGGCGCTGCGGTGCGCGGCGCGGCCGGCGTGTCGTCGCGGTGGCCGGCGGCCAGCAGTTCGGCGAAGGTGGGGCCATCGAGATCGAAGCGGGCCAGTTCGGCCGGCGGGGCGAACGCAGCCGGTACCGGCGCGGAAGCCTGCGCGGCGGCGACGGCAACGGGCGCCGCCGCCAGCGTTGCGCCAGTGCGAGCGGATGCCTCGGCCCGCTGCGGCGTCGGCGCAGCCGGGGCCGCCGGTGGGGCTGCGAGGTCGCGCAGCCAGCGTTCGGACGGCGCCAGCGCGGCCTCGTCGTCGCGCATGGCGCGGCTGCCGCGCAGCATCGTCGCCAGCGGCGGGGCGGCCGCGGGCGCGTCGCGCTGCGCATCCTCGATGGCCCGCTGCACGTAGCCCTCGTCGTAATTGCTGGCCGCGACGATCTCCACGCCTTCGTCGGTCCGGCGGTTGGACAGGATCACAGCGTCCGGGCCATGCGCCTCGCGCACCATTTGCAGGGCGCTACGCATGTCGGCGGCGACGAAACGGCGGATTTTCATGTCGGGAGCCCGGAATTCGGAGTGCGTGAGAAGTGGTTCGAGACGCGGCGGAGCAGGGACGGCAACGGGTCGGGGGGCGGACCCTTGCAGGGGGTGACACGCGGCAGCGGGAGATGCATGCGCCGCGCGGCCGGATCCGCCGTCGCGGGCACCGGTCCTCGACGTGGTGGCCAGCGCCCGGTCTGCGGGCAGCCCGGCGTGGCGCCGGTTCTACCCTGCATGGGGTCCCGCGGCTGCGTTGTGTCGTCCATCACGTCTGACCAGTACCTGTTCAATTGATCGTTCCCAGGAGCTTCAAGCGCTTGTCTTCCGGCACTTCGTTGTAGGACAGCACCGAGAGGTTGGGGACGCTGTGCCGGACCAGGCGCGCCAGCGCGGCGCGGACCTGTCCGGGTACCAGCACCACCGCCGGCTCGTTCCTGGCTTCCTGCTCGCCCGCGCACGTGGCCAGGCTTTGTTGCAGGCGTTCCGCCAGGCCCGGCTCCAGTGCAGCGCCACCGCCCTGTGCAGAATCCTGCAAGACGCGTTCCAGATTCGGCGCCAGCGTGTAGACCGGCAGTTCCTCGGCCGGCCCGGCGATTTCCTGGACGATGAAGCGGCCCAGTGCGGTGCGCACCACGGCGGTCAGCTGCGCCGGGTCCTGGGTATGCGCGGCGTGCTCGACCAGCGCCTCGGCGATGCGGCGCAGCTGGCGCACCGGGATGCGTTCGATCAGCAGGTTCTGCAGCACCCGTACGACCACCGCCAGCGGCAGCGCCTTGGGCGTGAGGTCATCGGCCAGCTTGGGCGCGCTGCGCGCGAGGGTGGCCAGCAACTGCTGCACTTCCTCGTGGCCGAGCAGTTCCGGCGCCTGCTCGCGCACCAGGTGGGACAGATGGGTCGCGACCACGGTGGCCGGATCGACCACCGTATAGCCCGCGGCTTCGGCATTGGCACGCTGCACCGGCAGGATCCACAGCGCGTCCAGGCCGAAGGCCGGGTCCTTGCCGGGCAGGCCGTCGATCGGATGCAGGGCGCCGCCCGAATCGAGTGCCATCAGCCGGTCCGGATGGACTTCGGCGGTGGCCACCGGCACGCCGTGGACCAGTAGCCGATACGCGGTGGGCGCAAGTTCCAGGTTGTCGCGAATGTGCACCGGCGGGATCAGAAAGCCCACGTCCTGGGTGAGCTTGCGGCGCACGGCCTTGATCCGCGCCATCAGTTCGCCGCCCTGGGCCTTGTCGACCAGCGGGATCAGCCGGTAGCCGACTTCCAGGCCGAGCGGATCCACCGGCCGCAGGTCGTCCCAGCCCAGGTCGGCATTGGCCACCTGTTCCGGCGAGGGAAGCGCGGCGAGATCGGGATCGGCTTCCGCGCGTTCGGCGTCGAGGGCGCGTTTGCGCATCACCCAGGCGCCGTAGCCGACCACCGCCGCCAGGCTGAGGAAGGCGAGGTTGGGCATGCCCGGCACCAGGCCGACCACCAGCAGGATGATCGCCGCGATCGTCAGCGCCTTGTACTGGCCGAACACCTGGCCGCTCATCGCGCCGCCCATGTCCTGCTTGCGCGAGGCGCGGGTGACCAGCAACGCGACCGACGACGACACCAGCAGCGCGGGGATCTGCGACACCAGGCCGTCACCGATCGACAGCAGGGTGTAGATGGCGGCGGCCTGTCCCACCGGCAGGCCGTGCTGCATCACGCCGATCGCCAGCCCACCGATGATGGTGACGAACATGATCAGGATGCCGGCGATCGCATCGCCGCGGATGAACTTGTTGGCGCCGTCCATCGCACCGTAGAAGTCGGCTTCCTGGCGGACTTCCTCGCGACGCGCCTTGGCTTCGTCGCGATTGAGCAGGCCGGCGTTGAGATCGGCGTCGATCGCCATCTGCTTGCCGGGCATGGCATCGAGGATGAAGCGCGCGGTGACTTCCGAGACGCGCCCCGCGCCCTTGGTGATCACCACGAAGTTGATGATCGTCAGGATGGCGAACGCGACGATGCCGACCGCGAAGTTGCCGCCGACGACGAACTCGCCGAAGGATTCGATGACCTTGCCGGCCGCGCCCGGACCGTCCTGGCCGTTGAGCAGGATGACCCGGGTGGACGCCACGTTCAGCGCCAGGCGCAGCATCGTGGTGATCAGCAGCACGATCGGGAAGATGCTGAAGTCGAGCGGACGCTGCACGTAGATCACCGCCAGCAGCACCACCAGCGACATCGCGATGTTGAAGCTGAACAGCATGTCCAGAATCAAAGGCGGCAGCGGCACCACCATCATCGCCAGCAACGCAATCACCAGCAGTGGCGCACCCAGGCCGTTGCGCAGCATGTCGAATGCGCGGCGGGGGCCGGACGCCATTACCGCGCTCATGCGCCTGCGCCGCGGGTATCAGCGTCGACGACGCCCAGATCGGCCAGCTGCGGTTGCGGCGTGCCCGCCCGCCAGTCGCGGAGCTGATAGACGTAGGAGAGCACCTGGGCAACGGCAGCGTAGAGTTTCACGGGGATTTCCTGACCGATCTCCGCTTCCCGATACAAGACGCGTGCCAGTGGCGGCGCCTCGACCAGCGCGATCCGATGTTTCTTGCCGACTTCGCGGATGCGCAGCGCCATTTCGTCGATGCCTTTCGCCACGACACGGGGGGCGCCCATCGCACCGCCGTCGTACTTCAGCGCCACCGCGTAGTGGGTGGGGTTGACGACGATGACGTCGGCGGTGGGGATGTCTTCCATCATCCGCCGCTGCGACATCTCGTGTTGCAACTGGCGGATGCGCCCCTTGACCTCCGGGCGGCCTTCGCTCTCCTTCATTTCCTCGCGCAGTTCCTGGCGCGTCATCATCAGCTTCCGGCGCCAGTTCCACTTCTGGTAGGGCGCGTCGGCCAGGGCCAGGAGCAGCAGCGCCGCGGCGGTGGCCATCAGCAGCCACAGGGCGAACTTCAGCCCGCCGGCCGCGGCCTGCTCCAGGGGCTGGTGCAGCATCGCGCGCAGCCGCGGCATCGCCGGCCACAGGAACAGCGCGGCGGCGCCGCCGACCAGCAGCACGCGGAGTATCGACTTCAGCAATTCGGCCAGCCCTTCCGGGCCGTAAATGCGCTTGAGCCCGGCCATCGGATCGAGCTTCTTCAGATCGGGCACCAGGCCCTTGGTGGCGAAATTGAAGCCACCCATGGCCGCAGGCGCCACGAAGCAGGCCACCAGGGTGGCGATGATCAGCGGGGCCAGGACCAATAGCAGGCTCAGCAGCAGCTCGCCGAAATGGCCGAAGAGGTTCTGCGGGCTTTCGAGCAGGGCGAGATCGGGCGTCATCGCGCCACGCATCCAGTCCTTGGCCCGTGCGGTCACCCCGCCGCCCATTGCCAGCAGCGAGGCCACGCCGGCGCCGAAGACGGCGACCGTGCCCAGTTCCTTCGACCGCGGCACGTTGCCCTTTTCGCGGGCCTCCCGCAGCCGTTTTTCGCTGGGGAGTTCGGTCTTTTCCTGACCGTTTTCGTTCTCGGCCATGGGCCTGCATGCGCGGGGAGTCGGTCTTTCATCTGCAAGCGCCGTGCCGGCTCGCGGCGCTGGGCTTCACAGATGCGCTGGCCCGACGGGCGCCCGCTTGCCGGCGTCGCCGTTTGGCTCAGGGACCGCCCAGGGGCACGCGCCCTGCCGCATCGAACGCGCTGTCGAAGAGACGCTGCACCGGCGGGCCGAGTTCGCCGGCCAGCATCGCAATCAGGAACAGGCCGACCAGGACCGAGATCGGCAGGCCGAGCTGGATGGGATTGAGCGCGGGCGCTGCGCGTGCGAGCACGCCGAAAGCCAGGTTCACGGCCAGCAGCGCCACCATGACCGGCAGCGCCAGGGTCACCCCGCCGCGCAGCACCAGGGCGAAGAACTCCGGCGCGATACGCAACGTCGCCCGGACGTCAGGCAGGGCGGTGCCGATGGGCAGCGCCTCGTAGCTGTGCACCAGCATCGCCACCACCGCCAGATGGCCATTGGCGGCGAAGAACAGCAGGCCGAAGGCCAGATAGAACCATTGGCTGACCACGCCCGACTGCACGCCGCGCATCGGATCGCTCATCGTCGCGAACGACAGGCCCGAGCCCTGCGAGATCAGTTCGCCGGCCAGTGCGCCGGCCTCGAACACCAGCCGCAGCATGAAGCCCATTGCCGCGCCGACCGCCAGTTCGCGCGCGACCGACAACACCGTGGCGGCGTCGAATCCGGTCCAGGGCGGCGGTGCCGGCATCAGCGGCGCCAGCGCCAGGCTCAGCACCAGCGCAGCCATGACCCGGATGCGCGCGGGCAGGGCGCGGGTGCCGATCACCGGCATCGCCATCAGCAGCGCACCCACCCGCAGGGCGGTCCACAGCAAGGTGCCGATCATGCCGAAGGCCTGCTGGCCATCGATCGCAATCTGGGTCGCGGAATCCATCAGCGTGGGCGCACGTGCATCGGCGGTGTCAGCCGATCAGATGGGGAATGCTGCGAAACAGCGTGATCGTGTAGTCGACCAGGTAACCGAGGAGCAACGCGCCGAGTGCGAACAGGGCCGCCGTCAACGCGGCGGCCTTGGCGACGAAGGCGATGGTGGGCTCGTTGATCTGGGTCGCGGCCTGCACCACGCCGACGATCACGCCGACCGCCAGCACCACGGCAAGCAGCGGTCCGCCGACCCACAGCGCGACCTCGAGCCCACGCCGCAACTCAGTGAGTGCGAGTTCGGGAGACATGCCGGCGCCTCAGTTGAAGCTGGCGGCGAGGGTGCCGACCGTCAGCACCCAGCCGTCCACCAGCACGAACAGCAGGATCTTGAACGGCGCGGACACCAGCATCGGCGACAGCATCATCATGCCCATCGACATCAGCACACTGGCCACGACCAGGTCGATGATGATGAAGGGGATGAAGATCAGGAACCCGATCTCGAACGCGGTCTTGAGTTCGCTGGTGACGAACGAGGCCACCAGGACCTGGAACGGCACGTCGTCCGGGCCGGCGTAGGTGCTGTGCCCGGCCAGACCGGCGAAGGTCATCAGGTCGGTCTCGCGGACCTGGGCCAGCATGAAGCCGCGCAGCGGCGCGGTGCCGAGGTCCCAGGCGGTGCGGAAGTCGATCTGCCCGTTGAGGTAGGGCCCGAAGCCGCTGTTCCAGGCCGCCTCCCACACCGGCGTCATCACCAGCGCGGTCAAAAACAGCGCCAGGCCGACCAGCACCTGGTTCGACGGCGTCTGTCCCGTGCCCAGCGCCTGCCGCAGCAGGGCGAACACGACGATGATCCGGGTGAAGGCGGTCAACACCAGCAGCATCGACGGGATCAGCGTGATCGCCGTCATCAGCAGCAACGTCTGCAGCGGCAGGCTGACCGGCGCATTGCCGATCTGGCCGACCGTCACGTCGGGCAGCGCCGGCAGCTGCGGCGCGCCGGTGGCAGCTGCCGCCCACAGTGGCAGCAGCAGGCTGAGGACCAGGGCAACCAGCGCGATCAGGCGCGGACGGGTGCTGCGGGGCATGTCAGGTGTCCTTGCGCAGGCGCTGCGCGAGCAATTGCTTGAAATCGGGAAGGTTCTTGAGCGTCGGCATCTGCGCGGGCGATGTCTCGGGCAGCGGCTGCGGCAGTACGTGCAGGGTGCGCACCCCGCCGGCGCCGATCCCCAGCAGCAGTTGCTCGCCGCCGACCTGCACCACCGCCGCGCGCTCCTTGCCGCCCAGCGGAATGCTCGCGACGATGCGCAGGCCGTCCGCCTGGCGGAAGCCGCCGCCGGGCAGGCGCTTGAGCAGCCAGCCCAGACCGACGATCAGGCCCAGCACCAGCACCAGTGCAAGGAACGCGCCACCGAGCCCAGGGCCCTGCGGCGCATGTGCGCCGATGACGATCGGCTTGGCCGGCGGGGCGACGCTGGCCGTCGTCTCGACCGCCCGTGCAGGCGCTGTGGTCGATGCCACCACGGTCGAGAAGTCGACGGCGCCGTCTGCCGCGGCATTCGCCGCACCGTCGCCGCCCGTCTCCAGAGCGGCCGCCTCGTCGTCGTCGCGGGCGGACGATGAGGCCTCGATCTGCGGCTCTAGACCGATCTCGGCGGAGATCGACGGCGGAGCCGGGTCCGGCGCCGTGGCGTTTTCACGCGCCTGGGTCACCGCAGTCTCCGGATCCGCTCGCTGGGGCTCACCACGTCCGTCAGACGCACGCCGAAGCGGTCATTGATGACCACGACCTCGCCATGCGCGATCAGGGTGCCGTTGACGTAGACATCCAACGGCTCGCCTGCGCCGCGCTCGAGCTCGATGACCGAGCCGCGGTTGAGCTGCAGCAGGCTGCGGATCGGCATGCGCGTGCGGCCGACTTCCAGCGACAGCGCCACCGGCACGTCGAGGATCACGTCGAGGTTGAGATCGGCGCCGTCGATCGGGCCGTCGGCGCGCAGGTCGTCGAACTTGGCGGGCGCGGCGGCGTTCTGTGGAAACACGTTGTCCTGGTCACTCATGCGGGCAGATCCTGGGGTTCGGTACGGCGCGCGGGCGTGGCGCCCGGCGGATGGGTCTCGGTGATCTTCACGACGTTGTAGCCACCGGCGGTGCCGAAGCGGCCGGTGAACACGGGAATGCCCTCGATGCAGATCGGCACTTCGGCAGGCAGGTCGATCGGCAGGATGTCGCCGACTTTCAGGCAGGTCAGCTGGCGCAGCTCGATGTTGCGTTTGGCCAGCACGCTCGACACGGTGACCTCGGAATTCATCAGCTGCTGCCGCATCGAGATGTTCCAGCTCTCGTCGCGGTCGACGCGATCACTCTGGATGCCGGCGTCGAGCAGCTCGCGGATCGGCTCGAGCATCGAGTACGGCAGGGTGATGTGGATCTCGCCGCCGCCACCCTCCAGTTCCACATGGAAGCGGCTCACCACCACGTACTCGCGCGGAGTGACGATATTGGCGAAGTGCGGGTTGATCTCGGAGTTGATGTATTCGCAGTCGATATCCAGGACCGGCGCCCAAGCCTCGGTCATGTCGGCGAAGGTCTGCTTGAGCATCAGCTGGATCACCCGCATCTCGGTGGCCGTGAACTCGCGGCCTTCGATGCGCGTCGGGTAACGCCCGTCACCGCCGAAGAAGTTGTCGACCACCGCGAACACCAGCTTGGGTTCGAACACCACCAGCCCGGTGCCGCGCAGCGGCTTGAACTTGATCAGGTTGAGGTTGGTGGGCACGTAGAGCTGGTGCAGGTAGTCACCGAACTTCACCAGGTCGATGCCGCGCACCGAGACGTCGGCCGAGCGTCGGATCAGGTTGAACAGGCCGATGCGCCACAGGCGCACGAAGCGCTCGTTGACCATCTCCAGCGTCGGCATGCGGCCGCGGATGATGCGGTCCTGGCTGGCGAAATCGTAGGTGCGGGCGACGCCCGGATCCGGCGCCGGCTCGGTGTCCACCACGCCGGCGTCGACGCCGTGCAGCAGCGCGTCGATCTCGTCCTGGGAGAGCAGATCGCTCATCGTGGCGGGCTCACTGGGTCACGAAACTGGTGAACAGCAGCGCTTCGGCGACCGGCTTGCCGGTCTCTTCCGTCATCAGCGCCTGCACTTCCTTCAGGGCCTGCGCCTGCAGCGCCTCCTTGCCGGCGCGCGTGGACACGCCGTCATAGGTCTGCTGCGCGAACAGCATCAGCAGCCGGGCGCGCAGCGCCGGTTCGTGCGCCTGCAGCGCCGCGCCCGCCAGTGGATCGCGGGTGACCAGCTGCACTTCCACCTGCAGATAGCGGGGGCCCGACGGGGTCTCGTCCAGGTTCACCACGAAGGCAGGCGTCATCGGCAGGTACTGGGCCGGCGCAGGCAGTGCGGTCTTGGCCTCTTCCGCCGGGGCGGCCGCCTTGTGCATGAACATGTACCAGCCGCCGGCGCCGGCGCCGGCGAGCACGAGCAGGCCGATGGTGATCATGAGCAGGCGGCGTTTCTTGGAGGGCGCGGGCGAGGCGGGGCTGACGGCGGTCACGGGGCTGTACCGGTTGGGAATCCACCGGGAGGGATGCAAACCCTGTGCCGGACCGGCGCCGGTTTTCCGTCGGCCCCGTCGCGGCGCGGCATCGCAGGCCTCACGCAGGCTTCACGCCGCCTTGGATTGCACCCGTGGAGGTGACGCGAGACGGAATTCTGTCGTGATGGCCATCCCGTCCGATGCGCCCGCAAGCGGGCGGCAGGCGCCCCAGATACCTCGCTTGCCGTCCGCAGGTGCGGGTAGGACGTGGATCAGAGGTGTATCGGTCCGTGACCCGGCCCACGGGCGAGCAAACGCGAGGCGCAGGCGGCGCGTCGGGCGCTGGGATCAGGCGTAGGCGTCGAGCAGGCCGAGCGTGCGCATGTGCGCCGTCGGCGCGCGTGGGCCAACGCCCTCGTCTTCGGCGCCGCTGCTGTTGCCGTCCGGCGTTCCAGCGCCGCCGGACTGGCCAGCGCCGGGCTGACCGCTGCCCACGTTGGCGTGGGCCAGCTGGAAGCCGTGCTCGCCCAGCAGATCGCGCAGCCGCGGCATCCCGTGCTCGAGGGCCTGGCGGGTCTCGGTGTTGGCGCTGACGAAATCGGCGCGGATCCGGTCCCCGTCCAGATGCAGACGCACCTCGACCGGTCCGAGATCGTTCGGCGTGACACGGATGCGGGCCTCGCTGATCTTGCGGTCCGCCATCCATTCGATCTGGGCGCCGAATCGCGCCTCGAAATCCTCCGCGCCCACCTGGGGCGTGGGCAGTGGCGTCGCCAGCAGCGGCGGCGGTTCGCGCAAGGGCGCAGGCGTGGGCAGCACGAACGCGACCGGCGCAGGCTCGCCGCCTTCGATGGGCGCAGCCGCCTCCGCGGCCACGGCAGGAATCGGAAGCGGCGCTTCATCTGCGACCGGCAGTGTCGCAACCGGCATCGGTGTCGTGACGGGCACGCCCGGCGCAGAGGGCAGGTCGCGCGCCGGCGCCGGCGCTGCGCCCGTCAGCAGGCCTGCGGCCGGCAATTCGGCGTCCGCCCCGGCATCGGACGGCGCGAGGGGCGTCGGCATCGGCGATGCGTCATCAACCGCGAAGCCGAGCAGACCGGCCAGTCCAACGGGCGGCCAGACCGCGGTGGGAGGCTGTGCGTCGATCGCGGCCGGCGCATCCGGTGCAGTGTCGTCGACGGCGGCGCCATCCTCCAAAGTGGCCTTGTCATCCGCGAATCCCAGCAGACCAGCCAGTCCGACCGGCGGCCAGACCGCGGCGGGAGGCTGTGCGTCAATCGCGGCCGGCGCATCCGGTGCAGTCTCGTCGACGGCGGCGCCTGGCGGAGAGGTCGTCTTTGCCGGCGCGGCGCCGGTTGACGTCGTCGGATCGTTCTGGGGCGGCCCGCCCGCACGCTGCGCACCGGCGCTGCCGTCCGCGGCCTGACGACGCTGCAGCGCCTTGGCGAACGCATTGGATTCGCCGCCGCTGCTGGCGGCTGCGTCGGCGCGCGCCCCGGGCTTGGCCGCGACAGGCGCAGGCGACGGCGACGGGGCCGCGGTCAGCGGCGTCATGCATCCGCTCCGTCGGCCGCGGCGAGCTGGGCGATGCGCACCCGGCGTGCGCCCAGATCGTCGAGTTCCCGTTGCGAGCGACGTTCGTCGACCTGGCGTTCCTGCGCGCGGTAACTCGCCGCGAGCTGTTCCAGAACCTGTTTGTCGCGGCTGGCGAGCAGCAGGCGGCCGCGTTCGAGCTCGACGGTCTGGCGACTGTTGTCGACCGCGCGCGACTGTTGCTCGACGGCCGACTGCAGGCGGTCGAGGAAGGCACGGCGGTTGGCCAACTGGGCGGGATTGGTCGCCGACAGCTGGCTGCTGCCGTATTCGTCCGCATAGCGGCGCAGCTCGTCGAGCTGGGCCTCGTGCTGGGCCAGCGTGCTCTGCCGGTCGGCCAGCACGCGCGCCGCCGCGTCCTGGGTTTCCTGGGCGCGGTTGAGCAGCGGATCGATGCGGCGGGACTGTTTCATGCGGCGGGTTCCTCGGGATGCAGCAGGCGCTCGAGCGCTTCACGGCTGTGGGTCAGGTCGGCGGCGTGGGCGATGTCCTGGCCCAGGAATTCGACGATCTCGGGCCAACGCGCCAGGGCCTCGTCGACCGCCGGATCGGCGCCACGTTGATAGGCGCCGATGGCGATCAGGTCGCGGTTGGCGGTGTAGGCCGAGATCAGCCGCTTCAGTGAACGGATGCGCTGGCGCCAGGTCTCGTCGGCGATCTCGGTGACCACGCGGCTGACTGACGATTCCACATCGATCGCTGGATACAGGCCGGCGTCGGCGATCCGGCGCGACAACAGAATGTGGCCGTCGAGAATGGCGCGCGCGGCGTCGGCGATCGGATCCTGCGGATCGTCGCCCTCGGTCAGTACGGTGTAGAACGCGGTGATCGAGCCGCGCCCGGCGGCGCCGTTGCCGGCACGTTCCACCAGTGCCGGCAGCTTGGCGAACACGCTCGGCGGATAGCCGCGGGTGGTCGGCGGCTCGCCGACCGACAGGCCGATCTCGCGCTGCGCCTGGGCGAAGCGGGTCAGCGAATCCATCAGCAGCAGCACGTTGAGTCCCTGGTCGCGGAACCATTCGGCAATGGCCGTGGCGCGATAGGCGCCGTGCAGGCGTGCCAGCGGTGGACGGTCTGCCGGCGCGGCGACGACGACCGCGCGGCGCAGGCCCTCTTCGCCGAGCGTGCTCTCGACGAAATCGCGCACTTCGCGGCCTCGTTCGCCAATCAGGCCGACGACGATGACGTCGGCCGCGGTGAAGCGGGTCATCATGCCGAGCAGCGTCGACTTGCCGACGCCCGAGCCGGCGAACAGGCCCACGCGCTGGCCGCGACCGATCGGCAGCAGCGCATTGATCGCGCGCACGCCCACATCCAGCGGCTGGATGATGGGCTCGCGGGCCAGTGGATTGATTGAGACGCCGGCCATGCCGACGCTGCCTTCGGCGCGGATCGGGCCCTTGCCGTCGAGCGGCACGCCGTCGGAATCGATCACCCGGCCCAGCAGGCCTTCGCCGACCTCGACGCCGCCGCGGCGCAGCACCGGCACCACGCGTGCGTTGGGCAGCAGACCGTGGGTTTCGGCGCTCGGCATCAGCGAGGTGCGATCGCCGGCAAACCCGACGACCTCGGCCTCGACCCAGCCGCCATCGACTTCCACCTTGCAGGTGGCGCCCATCGGCGCTTCGCAGCCGACGGCTTCCAGCGTCAGGCCCACGGCGCGGCGCAGGATGCCTTCACGCACGAGGCCGCGTCCGGCCGCGGGATCCGGGCCGGTCGCATCCAGGCGCGTGGCCAGGCGCAGGTTGCGCGCGGTCAGCCAGTCGGCCGGATCGGCGAAGGGCAGGGCGACGGGACTCATGTGCGTGTCCCCGCGCGGCGCATCACGGTGTCCAGCACGCCGCGCAGACGGGCGTCGAGACTGCCGTCGATGCGGACGGTTTCCGCGTGCACGCGCAGGTCGCCGCGCGCCAGCGCCGGATCGGCCACCAGGCGCGTGGCCGGCGCGAGCGTCAGGATCGGTGCCAGCGCGGCGATGTCGTCGGGGTGCAGGCGCACCTCGACCTCACGCGCCATGCCGCCGGCCGCGTCCACCGCCTCGGTGACCAGGCCAGCCAGCAATTCGGGATCGGCCTCGTAGGCGCCGCCCACCAGCCCACCGGCGATGCGCACGGCGAGATCGCCGAGCGCCGCGACCACTTCGTTCTCCAGCCTGACCAGCGGCCGCGAGAAATTGTCGAGGATGCCTTCGATCTGCGCGGTCAGGCGGCGCATCTCGCCCTGGGCCTGGGCCAGTCCTTCGGCGTGGCCCTGGGCCATGCCTTCATTGAAGCCTTCGTGCTGGGCGTCGTCGCGGATCTGCTGGATCTCCTCCAGCGACGGCGGGTGCGGCATCTCCACCGGTTCATCGTCGACAACCGGCGGCGCCGCGTCTTCCAGCGACGGCGCATACCACCGCACGGCGCTGTTCATACGAGCGCCTCGGCGCTGCCGCCGCCGAGCGAGATGGTGCCCTCATCGGCCATGCGCCGGACCAGGGTGAGGATCTCCTTCTGCGCGCTTTCCACATCCGACAGACGCACCGGGCCGCGGGCTTCCATGTCCTCGAGCAGGATCTCCGCCGCGCGCTGCGACATGTTGCGGGTGATCTTGTCGCGGACCTTGGGATCGGCGCCGCGCAGGGCGATGCCCAGGCGCTCGCCGGAGACTTCACGCAGCACGGACTGCAGTTCGCGATCGTCGAGCTCGTTGAGATCGTCGAACACGAACATCAGGTCCTGGATGCGCTGGCCGAGCACTTCATCCACCTTGCGGATCGCAGCCAGCAGGCCCTGATCGGGACCGGTATCCATGAAATTGAGAATGTTCGCCGCCACCTTGATGCCGCCCACCGCGGACGATTTGAGGTTCTGGTTGCCGGAGAACTGGCGCTCCATGATCTCGTTGAGTTCGTTGAGCGCGTTGGGCGGAATGCCGTCGAGGGTGGCGATGCGCAGCAGCACATCGGCGCGGGTGCGCTCGGGCAGCAGCTTCAGCGCATCGGCCGCTTGGTCGGCGTCGAGATGCGAGAGCACGATCGCGATGATCTGCGGGTGCTCGTGACGCACCAGATCGGCGATTGCGCGCGGGTCCATCCACTTGAGCGTATCGAGGCCGGTGGTGTTGCGGCCGAGCAGGATGCGATCGATCACACCGCCGGCCTTGTCGGCGCCCAGCGCCTGCACCAGCACCGCGCGGATGTAGTCGTCGGCGCCGACGCCGAGCGAAGTCTGCCGGTCGAGCGCGCCCGAGAAGTCCTCCATCACGTGCCCGACCTGCTCGCGACTGACCGAGCCCATGGTCGCCATCGCCAGGCCGAGCTTCTGCACTTCCTTGGCGTCCATGTGCTTGAGCACCTCGGCCGCGTCCACTTCGCCGAGCGAGAGCAGCAGCACGGCTGCGCGCTGGACGCCGGTCAGGGCGTTGAGGTCATGCGGCCGCTTCATCGTCCAACCATCCCTTGACTACTTGCGCCACGCGCTTGGAATCCGTCTTCACCGCCTCGCGCGCAACGCGCAGACGGTCCTCGTAGGCATCCGATGGCAACGCGATCGGCGCACGCCCACCTGACAGTGTGTCGATGCTGGCGGTGTCCTCGGCCAGAGCCGGCAGCGGTTGATCGCCGTCGAGCAGGGTGACTTCGGCCGTCGCCGGCGTCTTCGGTGCGGGCAGCTTGGACGGGCCGGTGATCTGGCGGACGGCGGGGCGGACCACGCCGAACAGCAGGGCCAGGACCACGAGTGCACCCAGCGCCAGCCGCGCGATGTCGCGCAGCATCGGCTGCTGCCACCACGGCGGCCCTTCGAATCCTTCGGACGCCTCGCGCACGAAGGGCGCGTTCATCACCGACACCGTGTCGCCGCGCGCTTCGTCGAACCCGACGGCCTGACGCACCAGCGCCTCGATGCGCTGCAGTTCCGCGGCCGTCAGCGGCTGCGCGGTGGACGTGCCATCGGCACCCGTGCGCGGCACGTGGTCGACCAGCACCGCGGCGCTGACCCGGCGGATGCGACCGGGCGGCTGGCGGGTATGGCTGAGCGTGCGGTCGAGTTCGTAATTGCGCGTGGAACTGCGCGAGGAATCGCCGGCGGCGTCGCCGCCGGTGGCGGCTGCGACCTGGGCGTCGAGCGGCGCCGGGTTGATCGCATTGTCGGGCAGGTTCGGGGTGGCGCCGGGTACGCCCTGGGCCGCCGCCTCGCGGCTGGAGGACTCGCTCAGCTGCTCGCTGCGCAGCTTCGGCGGATCGGCGTTGTAGAGCTCGCGCGCTTCCTCGCTGACCGAAAAGTCCATGTCTACCGTGACTTCGGCATTGACACGTCCGGCGCCGGCCATCGGCTCGAGCAGCTCGCGGATGCGCTGGTTGAACGAGGTTTCCTGACGACGCACCTGCTCGAACTGGATCGCGCTGAGCGCGGCCGCGGGGTCCTGCGCATCGTTGCTGAGCATGCGTCCGTTCTGGTCGACGACCGTGACCCGGTCGGGCGAAAGATCGGGAATGCTCGACGCGACGAGGTGCACGATCGCATCGACCTGACCACGCTCGAGCGTGGAGCCGCCACGCAGTTCCAGCACCACCGAGGCGCTGGCCGCTTCGCGCTGACGGGTGAACGCCGAGGGCTTGGGGATCGCCAGATGCACGCGGGCATCGCGCACCGGGCGCAGCGCGGCGATGGTGCGCACCAGTTCGGTCTCCAGCGCATGCTGGTAGCGCGCGGTCTCGACGAACTGGCTGACGCCGAAGCCCGGATCACGCTCCATCAGTTCGAAGCCGACCCGACCCGACTCACCCAGCCCTGAGCCGGCGAGCTTCAGTCGCGCGTCGTAGAGATTGGCCTCCGGCACGGAAATCGCGCCCGACGCCTGGTCCATCTTGAACGGGATCTGCGCCGCCCGCAGCAGGTCGGTGGCTTCCGCGGTGGCCTTGGCGTCGAGCCCGGCGTAGAGCGGCACATAGCCGGGCTTCTGCGCCCAGAAGAACACCATCAGCCCGACCGCGATGGCTGCGGCCAGCAACATCATCTTCGCCAGACGGCCGGCCAGCTGCATTTTCTCGAGACGATCGAGCACGTCGACCGCCTTGCGGCTGGCCGCATCGGTGTTGAGGGCTTCCTTGGACAGCGTGATCGCCATGGGTTTCGCTTATTCCTGTCCGGGCCGCATCACAGCGGCATGTTCATGACGTCCTGGTACGCCTGTACCAGTCGATTGCGCACTTCCACGGTGGCGCGGAACGCCACCTGCGATTGCTGCGAGGCGACCATCACCTTGGCCAGATCCGCGCCGGGCTCACCCAGTTCGAATGCCCGCACCAGCTGCCCCGACTTCTGCTGCGCCCCGTTCACGCCTTCCAGCGCGTTGCGCAAGGTGGCGCCGAAACTCGGTGCCGTGGTCCCGGTCGTCGCGCCGACGCCCTGCATCCCGCCCACGCCGCCCTGGACCGCGATCGCATCGCTGCGCGGGACATCGCCGGCCATCGGCCGCGACTGGGTCACCTGGCCCTGGTAGCTGCGGATCTGCGACAGGATCGAATTGACGGAGTGGCTCATGGGATGGCCGGGGACGGAAACCTGTCAGCAGTGATGCAAGACGTGTGCCGGAATCTGTGGATCGGCGTGCCGGAATCCCGGCACGCCATGCGGCGTCGAATCGCGATCCCCGCGCCTGCGGGTCCGGCCCCCGGCCGGCCAGCTTGAGGGCCGGCTGTCTGGCCCCTGCCAGCGGGCCGTCCATGCGCGGACGGATCAGGCCGCTATATCGCGCTCGATGCCGTACTTGCGCAACTTCTCGGCCAGGGTGGTGCGACGCAGGCCCAGCAGCTGGGCCGCATGGGCAACCACGCCATCACTGCGCTCCAGTGCTTCGCGGATCAGGCCCAGTTCGATGCGCGCCATGTGGTCGCGCAAGTCCATGCCGTCCTCGGGCAGGTGCGCGCCGTCGTCGCTGCCCGCGGCGGTCTCGGCTGCTGCAGATACCTGTGACGCGACGGCAGCGGGCGGCACCGGCGGTACAGGCGCGGCTTCGATCTCGGGCAGCAGATCCATGGCCAGATGGTCGCGATAGCGCTGCGGCAGATCGTGCACGCGCACCAGGCCACCCGGATTGAGCACCGCCAGGCGCTCGACCAGGTTGCACAGTTCACGCACATTGCCCGGCCAGGCGTAGCCGGCCAGCACGTCGAGGGTGTCGGCCGCGAAGCGGATCTCGCCGCGGCCGTTGCGGGCCAGCTGCGCGGCGACGGTGCGCACCAGCTCGGGCAGGTCGTCACGGCGCTCGCGCAGCGACGGCATTTCGATCGGAAACACGTTCAAGCGATAGAACAGGTCCTCGCGGAACTGGCCGTCGCCGATGCGGGCTTCGAGATTGCGGTGGGTGGCCGCGATCACGCGCACGTCGCACTTGATGCTCTGGTTGCCGCCGACCCGCTCGAAGCAGCGCTCCTGCAGCACGCGCAGCAGCTTGACCTGCATCGGCAGGCTCATGTCGCCGATTTCGTCGAGCAGCAGGGTGCCGCCTTCGGCCATTTCGAAGCGGCCCTTGCGCGCCGACAGGGCACCGGTGAAGGCGCCTTTTTCGTGACCGAAGAGCTCGCTTTCCAGCAGCTCGGCCGGGATCGCGCCGCAGTTGATCGCCACGAACGGGCCGTTGCGCCGGTTCGAGCGCTGGTGGATCGCACGCGCGGCGACTTCCTTGCCCGAGCCCGATTCGCCCAGCACCAGCACCGTCGTATCGAACGGCGCCACCTGGTCGATCATCCGCCGCAGGGCCTGCACCGAGGCGCTGGTCCCGGTGGGGCCGCCGGCGTCGTCGGTCTTGACCTGTTCGGCGTCGAGCCGCTTGAGGCTGGCCATGCGCAGCAGATTCTCCAGCTGCATGTGGCGCAGCGGCGATTCCAGCGCCCAGACGCCGGCCTCGTGCAGGCCGTGCGCGGCGGCAAAGCGCGCGGGTTCGTCATCGAGCAGCAGCACCGGCGGCGGCACGGCGTCCTGGCCGAGCCAGGCGAAGAAGGTCTGCGCGGCCGACGCATCCTCGATGTTGCCCACCAGCACGGCCATCCAGTCGCTGGGCCGGTTGCGCGCGGCCGACACTTCGCCGGGCTCCGAGACCCAGCGCGGACGCAGGTCCATGAATTCGAGCAACGTGCACAGACGCTCGGCGCGGTCGCCGTTGCTGTCGATGACGAGGATGCGGGGTTCACTCACGACACGGCTCCATCACGCGCGGTATCCGCGTGCAGCGACTCGAGGATCTGCATGACGTCCTGGATGTAGGACAGCTTGCTGACGAAGTTGTCGGCGCCGGCGCGGGTGGCGTGCTCGCGGTGCTCGGCGTCGTCGAAATGGCTGGCGATGACGATATAGGGCGGTGCGTCCTGGGCCTTGATCAGGCGCGTGGCCTGCAGCCCCCCCATCTCCGGCATGGCCAGGTCCATCAGCACCACCTCGGGACGCAGGGCCTCGGACTGGGCGATCGCCTCCAGACCGTTGCTGGCGGTGCCGATTACCTTGAGCCAGTCGACCTTGCGGAAATGGCGTTGCGCGGCGTTGATGAAGCCTTCGTGGTCGTCGACGAGAAGCACGTGGATGGTCTGCATTGCGATGTCCTCAGCCCGCACGGGCGAGCAAGGTGGGGCGGGCGCCGCGACGGCGCGCGCGCGCCGGGGCGATGTCGAGCTGTTCGCGGTACTTGGCCACGGTGCGGCGCGCGATGTGCACGCCCTGGCGGGCGAGCAGCGCGGCGATCGCGTCGTCGGCCAGCGGGCGCAGGGCCGGCTCGGCCTCGATCAGACGCCGGACCATGGCCCGGACCGCGGCGCCGGAGACCGTCGCGCCCTCGAGACGCACGGCGAAGAAGCGCTTCATCTCGATGGTGCCGCGCGGCGTCTGCAGAAACTTGCCGCTGGTGATGCGCGACACCGTGGATTCGTGCATGCCGATCGCATCGGCCACGTCCTTGAGCGTGAGCGGCGCGATTTCTTCCTCGCCGCGCTCCAAGAACGCGGCCTGACGCTCGACGATCACCCGCGCCGTGCGCAGCAGTGTGTCGTAGCGCATCGACAGGCCGCGGGTGAACCAGCGGGCCTCCTGCAGCATCTCGCGCATCGGGCCGCTGCTCTCGCCATCGGCGAGTGCACGCTCGTAGCCGGCGTTGATGGACACCCGCGGCGCCGCGGCAGGATTGAGCGCCACGCGCCAGCCGGCGTCGGCATGCCAGACGACCACGTCCGGGACGACCGCGGTGTTCTCGCTGGGCGCACCCGCCTGCGCGGGACGCGGGTCGAGCGCCAGGATCAGGCGCACCGCCTCGTGGATGTCGGCCTCGTCGCGCTGCAGCTGGCGAGCCACCGCGGCGATGTCGTGCGCGCCGAGCATGTCGAGCGCTTCGTCGATCACGCGGCGTGCCAGACCGCGGCCGGCGACGCGACCGGGCAGGGCATCGAGCTGGGCGATCAGGCACTCGCGCAGATCGCGCGCCGCAACGCCGGCCGGATCGCCCGACAGCAAGGCCTGGCGCACACCTTCGACCGCGTGCGCAGCGCGACCGAAGGTGGCGACCGCCTCGCCGAGCAGCGCCGCATGCGGCCGGGTCAGGTAGCCGGCATCGTCGCAATGCTCGAGCCAGAACGCGGCAATCGGCAGATCGTCGGCGTCGAGCGTGGTGGCCAGACGCTGCAGGATGCGCAGATGCGGATCGCTCGACTCCGTCGCGGCAATGCGATGCAGGCCGTCTTCGTCATCGCCGCTCCAGCTGCTGCCGCGCACGTCCCACATCGAGGATTCGGGCAACTCGTCGAACGCGGCCACGTCGGAGGCACCATCGCTGACGTCCGGCACCGAATTTGCAGACGTCTCCTCGTCGAGTTCGAGCAGCGGGTTCTGCTCCAGCACGCGACGGATTTCCAGCTCCAACTGCAGGCCGTCGAGCTGGAGCAGACGGATCGACTGCAGCAGCTGCGGCGTCATCTGCAGGCCCTGGCCAAGCTGCATCGAGGTGGTGGCGCTGGCTTTCATGGCGTAGTCCCGATTCCGTCGTGGCGCGTGCTGCGCCAGTGAAAGAATCGTGAAGCCACGGTGACGGATCCGCTATCAGGGCGTTTCCCATGCCTGCCGGGGTGTGCCCCACAACTGTAGGGGTTTCCCTGACAGCAGGGCGGGCGCGCCGGTGGCGATTTTCCGTCGGCAGTCGCTCAGGTGTCGCTGCGGTTCTGGCGCGCGGCCAGCAGGACCAGTTCATTGGCGCGGCGGCAGCCGAGCACTTCCATCATGCGCGCGCGATGGGTTTCCACCGTCTTGACGCTGATCTCGAGTTTGACGCCGATCTCCTTGCTGCTCAGGCCGCGCCCGATCAGATCGAGAATCTGTCGTTGCCGGTTCGACAGTGCATCCACGCCCGATGTCATGGGCCGCCCGAACAGCGGCGCCATGATCCGCGACGACAGCCGCGGACTGAGAAACACTTCGCCGGCAAGCGCGGTGCGCAAGGCGAGTTCGAGCTCCAGCGGGGCGGCATCCTTGACCACGAACCCTGCTGCGCCGCGTTCGAGTGCGCTGCGCACGTGCTGGGCATCGTCGTGCATCGACATGATGAGCACCCGGACCGTCGGCAGTTCGGCGTGGATCGCCGCCATCGCCTCGATGCCGCTACGGCCGGGCAACGACAGGTCCATGAGGACCACATCGGGGCGGTGGATCAGGGCGAGGTCCAGGGCCTCGTCGGCCCGGCTGGCCTCGGCGCAGACATCGACACCACCAAACCCCTGCAGCAGCCGGGTCAGGCCTGCCCGCACAAGGGTGTGGTCGTCGACAATCAGCACTCGCAACAGCAGCTCTCCCTGCAGCCGGGCGTGCCCGGTGGCGCAAGGATACGACAGACGCCGATCCTCAGCGTCGACGCTGCTCGGCGACGGCGCGGCGGTGCAGGCGGAAGAGGTGGCGGTCGAGGGCTTCGACCAGGTCGCCGCGCAGGTCGACGAAGCCCAACCAGAGCCGCACGCGGCTGTCGAGCTGCTTGCGCGCGATCACCCGCGCCGGCAGTTCGAGGTGATCGGGCAGCCATTCCGCAGGCTGCAGACGCACCAGGGCGGGCGCGCCCGGCGTGAGCGCCGGGGCATCGTCCAGGTCCACGCGCACGCCGGCCGCCGACCACCGCAGGGCGCACTCCGGCAGGCCGTCCGCGCGCGCCGCCAGGCGGCCCACCAGGGCCAGGATGAGATCCAGCTTGGCGTCCATGCGCTGCGCGAGCAGCGGCAGGTCGCCGTGTTCCTCGTTCACGCCTTCGTCCTTGCGCAGATCCTCGATCTGGGCGAGTCCGTGAAGCAGGGTCACGGCCTGCGCCTGCCGTCCGCTCGCAGTTGACGCGACCACCTGCACCGGCAACGTCAGCGAGCAGTCCAGCGTGTCGCCGAAGAGCAGGGCGTCGGCGGGATCCTCGATCGGATGCAGGTCGCTGGTCACAGGGCGCTCTCCGCGGCGGAATAGGCGTTGGCTGCCGTTGCCTGGCGTTGGCTCTGGCGCAGGATCTCACCGATCGAGGCCTGCCGCTCGCGCATCTGCAGCAGCACGGCGTTCTGCATCCGCAGCAGCTCGCGCAGGACCTCGACAGGCGCATGGGGCGTGGTGGTCTCGATATAGCCACGCAAGGCCGTGTCGTAGCGGGCCATGCGCTCGGCCGCATCCTCGACGTCTCCTGACTCGACCGCGGCGCCGATCGCGGCAAGTTCGGATTCCAGCGCGGCCTGGCTGGCCTCTGTCACGCGCTCGCTCCGACCGTGAGCGCCGGCTCGCCGGCAGGCCGGATCGCGGTCCACGCCGAATCGATCTCGCCCAGCAGCTCCAGGCACTCGCGCAGCGCCGCCGGATCGTTGTGCAGGTTGGCTTCCGTCAGGCGCCGCAGCACGTAGTCGTAGAGCGACGACAGATTGGCCGCGATCTCACCGCCGGCCTCGTGGTCGAGCGAGCCATTGAGGTGACCGACGATCGAGCACGCCTCGCCGATCGCCTTGCCCTTGCGCGCGGGCTCGCCGCGTTCGAGGCAGATCTCGGCCAGGCGGATCCGCTCGCAGGCGCCCGAGAGCAGCAGCGCCACGAGCTTGTGCGGATCGGCATCCATCACCGCGCCCTCGAGCTGGCTCTGGCGGTACTGCTGGGCATAGTGGCGCTGCATCATGTCGGGTCTCCGCGCTTATCTCTGTTGGTTCTGGGCTGACAGGTTGGTCAGTTGCTGCGCCAATGCGCTGCTGGTGGTGGTCATCTGCGACATCAGCGAGTCGAGGGCGACGAATTGGGTGCGGTAGCGTTTGGCGGCCGCCTCCATACGCGCGTCGAGCGCCTCGCGTCGGCGACCGACGTCCTTTAGCTGATCGTTCAGACCCTTGGTGCGCAGGGTGATCGCGCCATCGGTGCCCACATACGTCTTGACGACCTCATTGAGCTTGGCGGCCAAGCCGGACTCGCCAGTGAAGGCGGCCACGACGCTTGCCGGGTTGGCTGCCATTGCTTCGTTGAACTTGGCCGAGTCCAAGACCAGGGTGCCGTCGGGATTCGGAAACCCCTGCGTCTGCAGCCCGAGCGTCTTCGCATCCAGGCCCTGGGCGGCAAGTCCACCCAGCAGATCGTTCATCACGCTGCGCAGCTGCGAGGCGGCGCCACGCATCTGCGCGTCGCCGGTTAGCGAAGACGGGGTCTTGGTCTCGGCGTTGTAAGAGGTCGCGCTGCCGATGGCCTTGAGCGCAGCGTTGTAAGCACGCACGAATCCATCGACCGCAGCCCGGCTGCCCGATGGATCGGACTTGACCTCGACCCGGCTGGTGCCGGTCTGCTTGAGCGCCAAAGTCATGCCCGGCACTGCTTCAGTGATGGTATTGCTGGCCGATGTGGTGACCAGTCCGTCGATGGATACCCGCGCGTCGGCCCCAGGGGACTGTTCGGTCAGCCCGTCGACGAGTGCGCGAAGATCACTGCCGCCTTCAACGATTTCGATACGGATCGCGTTCGCAGCGCCTGTCTTCGCACTACCGATCGAAAGGTGATGGCCTGCGTCGGAGGTCAGCAGTGCGGCCTGTACACCGTGCTTGCCTGCGGCCTCGTTGATGGCGCTGCGGATATCTGCAAGCGACGCACCGGCCTTGACCTCGACGTCCACCGACTCGCTGCCGATGGCGACGCGCAACATGCCTGCTTCGAATTTGCTGCCGATCTCGGTACCGCTGCCGAGCATCTTGTGCGCGGTGGCCAGCGCCTGGACCTCGACCTCGTAACTCCCTACCGGGGTGTTGCGGCCGGCTGACGGTGTGAGGACCGGGTCGGCCGTCCCCGTGGAGGTGGCGCCCGAAGCAAGCGAGAGCATCGTCGAGCTCACGCTCCGCGCGCCCAGGGCATCCACCTTCTGCAGGCTGTCGAGCGAGGTCTTCAAGGTGTTGAAGGCCGAAGTGACAGTGCCCAGCCCCGAAAGCTTGAACTTGGTGGTCGATTCCAGGGTGTTGAGTCGAGCGTTCTGCGGCGCACGGTCGGCCGCGACCAGTTGGTTCACGATCCCGCTGATGTCGAGACCGGAGCCGATGCCGCCGTAACCGAATGAATAGTCCGCCATGGTCCATCTCCTCGCCGGGAACCGCCCGGACGGGCCGCGCGCGGCGGCCACATGGTGTAACGGCACAATGCCGATCTTCTTGAGGGCTGCAAGATGTGTGCCTGCATGCCATGTCGGACTCGGCAATGCACGCAAACACAGCTTCCGTAGGAGCGCGCTCGCGCGCGATAACGCTGTCCTGGTAACCCACATCGCGCGCGAGCGCGCTCGGACGCCAATGGCCGTTGATCCAAGCCAGGGGCTCGAAGCAGACGCAATCGGCGAGGACCCAAAAAAAAACCTCCGGCGAATGCCGGAGGTTTTTGAAGCGGGCGAGGCCGGAACCGGTCTCGCCGCCAGTGTCGCCAGGACTCAGCGCAGCAGGCTGAGCACGCTCTGCGGCAGCTGGTTGGCCTGGGCCAGCATTGCGGTACCGGCCTGCTGCAGGACCTGCGAGCGCGACAGCTCGGCGGTTTCCTTGGCGAAGTCGGTGTCCATGATGCGGCTGCGCGATGCGGTCAGGTTCTCTGACGAGGTCTGCAGGTTCGCCACGACCGAGCTGAAGCGGTTCTGGATCGCACCCAGGTCCGCGCGAGCCGAGTTGACCGCGCTCAGCGCGCCGTCCATTGCCAGGATCGCGTTGTCGGCGCCGTCAATGGTCGAGATGTCCAGATTGGCGAAGCCGGTCGAGGCCTGGCCAGCCGCATAGTTGGTGCTCGCGCCCGCGGCCAGGCCGGTGTCAGCCGCTGTTGCCGTGCCACCCACCGTCACGTTGCCACCGGTCGAACTCACCACCAGTGCGCCGTTCTCCAGAGAGGCGGTTACGCCGGTGATGCCTGCGCTGTTGATCGCCGCCATCAGGTCCGAGGTGCGCTGCGATGCGCTCGTGGCCGCACCGACAGTGATCTCAGTGCCATTGATGGTGAGGGCACCCGTGCCGAGCGCACCGAAGGTTGTGGTACCGCCGGTGCTGGTCTGCGCAGCGACGGTGGCGGTCAGACCGCCGGTGATCGCGACTGGGGCGGCGCCGGCATTGCTCAGCGCGACATTGTCGCCATCGACGGTCGCGGTGAGGTCAGCGATGTTGGCACCAGTGATCGCGGTCTGAACCGCTGCGGCGAAATCTGCCGCCGAACGGCCCGGGGCCGCCGCGATGTCGATGTTGGCGCCACCGTTGATCGAGAACGAGACTGCGTCTTCGGGGTTGCTCAGTGTGAGGGTCGCGGTACCCGGACTCGGCGTACCGCCAGTGACCGTGCCCGTCGGTGCAGTACCGGTGACGGAGCCCGGCGTCGCCAGGCTCGTCCACTCGCCCAGCGAACCCAGGCTGGCGTTGGCGATGCCGCTGATCGAGATCGTCTGTCCCTGGTTCGCGCCGACCTGGAAGGCCTGGTCGGTGAAGGAGCCGTCGAGCAGCTTGGTGCCGTTGAAGTCGGTATCACGGGCAACGCGGCCGATCTCTTCCTTCAGCTGCACGACTTCTGCCTGCAGCGCGGCGCGGTCGGTGCCGGAGTTGGTGGCGTTGCGCGACTGGACGGCCAGCTCGCGGATACGCTGCAGGTTGTTGCCGATCTCGCCCAGTGCGCCTTCGGCGGTCTGTGCCAGCGAGATGCCGTCGTTGGCGTTGCGAGCGGCCTGGTTCATGCCGCGGATCTGGGTGGTGAAGCGCTCGGAGATGGCGAGGCCGGCGGCGTCGTCCTTGGCGCTGTTGATGCGCTGGCCCGACGACAGGCGCTGGATCGTGGTCGACAGACTGGCCGAGTTGGTGGCCAGGTTGCGCTGGGCGTTGAGCGAGATGGTGTTGGTGTTGATGACGGACATGATGCAGGTCTCCTGGTATGGGGAATCCGGCGCGGGAACAGGGCCTGGCCGGTGGCTCCGCAGGGAGTTGCCGGTGTTCGGCCCTGTCCTCTGCTGTAACCAATAACGGCGTCTCGTCGTCAAGCTTTAGTGCTGTAGTGCCGGCGATCCGCAGCCCGTTTCCGGACTGCTTGCATTAACGGCAGGACATCGCGCGGGTTTAGCAACGGCGTGCTGGCGGCGTCGCGCAATGGGCCGCAAGGGCGGCGGCGTCCCGTAGGAGCGCGCTCGCGCGCGATGTGGCCTTGCCGGTAAAGCGTCTTCGCGCGCGAGCGCGCTCCTACAGGCGCATGTGCGTCAGGGCGGACGGACTCTGGATGACGGTCGATCAGCCGGGAAGATCAGCAGCGACGCACGCTGCATCAGCGCGAAACTCTGCGGAACGTGGACCATGCCCTGTAGGAGCGCGCTCGCGCGCGATGTGGCCTTGCCGGTAAAGCGTCTTCGCGCGCAAGCGCGCTCCTACAGGCGCATGTGCGGCGGGAGCGGACCGTCTTTTGATGACGGTCGATTAGCGCGGCAGATCAGGCAGCGAAAGCGCAGGATCAGCGCGAAACTCAACGGAATATGGGCCACGCCCTGTAGGCGCGCTCGCGCGCGATGTGGCCTGGCCGGTGAAGCGTCCTCGCGCGCGAGCGCGTTCCTACAGTCGCAGGTGTGCTGCGGCGGACCGTCTTTCGATGACGGTCGATCAGCGCAGCAGGTCGAACAGCGACAGGCGCTGCATCTGCACGAAGCTCAGCTGGGCCGCTTCGAGCGCGACCTTTTCGAGATTGAAGCGACTGATCGCTTCGGCGTAGTCGAGATCGCGGATGCCCGACAGCGTGGTATCGAGGGTGAGCGTATGCGCGTCGCGCAGCGCGGCCGCGTTGTCGAGCGCGGCGAGTTGCGCGCCGCCATTGGCACGCACGTCGATCATGTGTTCCTGCGCGGTGGCGATGTCGCGCATCGCGCCCTGCAGTGCATTCTGCTGCGCGGCACGTTGTGCATCGGTGGTCGGTGCCATCTTCAGTGCGCCGAGCAGGTTGTCGATCGTCGCGAACACGTCGCGCGTGGCCGATGGTCCGAGCGAGAACGTATCGCCGTCCGCAGGCACGCCGCCGATGACCACGCGCGCGCCGGCGACGGTGATCGCCTCGCCCGTGGCATGCACGCCACTGGCCAGGACGTTGCCGCCCGCATCGCTCACCTCGTACGCACCGTCGGCGCCGAAGCTGATGCTGTAGGTGCCGCCGTTCCACTGGCCCGAGTCGGTCAGTCCGAAGCTGCCCACCTGGCCCGTGCCGGTATTGGTCGCGCCGGCTGCGACATCGATCCGGCCATCGCCGGTGCGTACGCGCAGGAAGACCTCGCTGCCGGGCATGGTGTCGGCCACGAACATCTGCGGCGCAATCTCGACCTGGCGACGGGTCTGGTCGCCTGCATAGGCGACACCGCCGGCGACCTTCGCGAACGGCGGCGACCCGTCCTGGGTGCCGCCGAACAGATAGCGTCCGGCGCCGTCGGGACTGTTGGCGACATCCAGCAGGCTGGCGCGCAGGCTGGTGACCTCGGTGGCGATCGCCTCGCGGTCGCCGTCGGACAGCGAGGCGCTGTTGGCGCGGACCGTCAGTTCGGTGATGCGGCCCATGATGCCGCCGGCCTGGGTGAGCGCCGCTTCCTGCATGCCCAGCCGGTGGCCGACTGCGTTCGCGTTCTCGCCGAAGCGCTTCAGCTCGGCCTTCGATCGGTCCAGCCCGACGGCAGCGCCAGCGCCGACCGGGTCGTCCTTGGCCGTCAGCACCTTCTTGCTGGTGGTCAGCTCGTTCTGGATACGCGCCAGCGACGCCTGCTTGGACTGCAGCGTCGAGATCGACTGCGTGTACAGCATGCCGGTTGAGATACGGGTCATCGGCGGACGGCTCCGAGCAGGGACTGGAACAGGGTGTCGGCAGTCGAGATGATCTGCGCCGCGGCCTGGTAGGCCTGCTGCAGTCGGAGCATGTTGGCCGCCTCTTCGTCGAGATTGACGCCCGAGATGCTCTCGCGCGCCGTGGTCGCCTGCTCGTGCAGCGTGGCCTGGGCCTGGGCGGCATAGCTGGCGTGACGCGCCGCCGAGCCCACCGCGGTGGTCAGGCCGGAGATCGCCCCGTTGAGGCTGAGCGAACCGCCGTTGAGCGCTGCCCGGTCGTCGACACCCGCCAGCAGGGCCGCATTGCCGTTGTTGCTCGAGCCCGGCGCAGTGGCTGCCATGGTGAAGGTGTCGCCGGCCGACGGAATGCCGTCG
Organism: Luteimonas sp. 3794; assembly: GCF_031456825.1. NCBI lineage: Bacteria > Pseudomonadati > Pseudomonadota > Gammaproteobacteria > Lysobacterales > Lysobacteraceae > Luteimonas > Luteimonas sp. 3794. The sequence goes on from NZ_JAVDVJ010000002.1 coordinate 254,785, forward strand.
AGCACGAACGACCAGCCGTTGGCGCTGACCGTGTCGCCGGGCGTATAGGGGTAGGGGCCGTCGCCATCGATCAGATACTGGTTGGCGTCCAGGAACTCGATTGTCGAGGGTGTGCGCAGTGCGGGATTCGCGGCGTCGACGATGCGCACGGCACTGGGTTTTGCGCTGCCCAGATTGCCCAGCGTGGCCTGCACCTGGACCGGCGCGGCCGCGGCGATGCGGCCCGGATCGGTGATCGCCACTGCCAGCCCGCGCGCGGCCTGCGCAGTGGGCTGCAGCAGGAAGCGGTCGCCGTCCTGGGCAGTGCCGTCGATGGACAGCGCAATGCCGCCCACACGCAGCGGATCGCCCGGCGCGCCGGATCCGGTCACCGTTTTCGCCGCACCCGTCAGCGCATCGGTCGCCGACCATGTGCCGCCCTGGAACTGCAGCACGAGATTGCGGCCGTCGACTGCGGCGATATCGGCGACGCTGGCCGAGAATCGGGCCGTGCCACCGTTGGCTGCGTGGCCAGTGGCCACAGGCGCCGGGATATTGAAGAACGCCCCACCCATGTCGCCGTACTGGTCCACACCTGCGGAGTGCCCGGCATTGAAGGTGGTGCCGAGGGCGAGCGCGATCCGGCCCAGTTCAGCCTGGGTCTGGTCCAGCACCTGGCTGCGGAATTCGAGCAGGCCGCCGATCCGCCCGCCCATCACGCGCTCGTCGAGGCGGATCGTCTGGCCCTGGGTCTGCAGCGCCAGCTGCTGGCGTTCCGGGCGGTAGGAATCCGGTATCACGGTCAGCTGAGAAGCCTGCACACCGACCACCAGCGCCTGGCCACCGGCCGAGAACACATTCATCGCGCCGCCGTCCTGCTGCACGGCGGTACCGCCGGTCAGCGCGACGAGATCGCGGATCATTTGGTCGCGGCGGTCGAGCATGTCCGGTGCTGCGGTCTGCGCGCTGCCGATGCGGCCGTTGAGTGCGGCGATTTCGCTGGCGAGGCGGTTGACCTCGCCGGCGCTGGCGGCCAGGCCGCTGTCGACCTCCTTCGACAGCTGGTCGAACTGGCCCTGGAGCTGCTGGAACCGTGTAGTCAGCGCGTTGGCCTGGCCCAGCATGTTCTGGCGCTCGGCGGGCGCCGAAGCGTTGGAAGAGAGTGCGCTGACGGAATCGAAGAAGTTCGACCACAGGCCGGCGACGCCGGTGGTCGACTCGGACATCAGGCTGTCGATGCGGCCGGACATCGACGAGAGCTGTTGCAGGCGCGCCAGTTCGCCGCCGCTGTCGATGACCCGGGCGTTGGCGAGCTCGTCAGCGACGCGCCGGACATCGGTGATCTGGGTGCCGCGCCCCACATAGCCCGCGCCGATGAACTGCGGCGAGCGTGCCTCGAAATCGACCTGCTGCCGGCTGTAGCCGGGCGTGTTGATGTTGGCGACGTTGTGGCTGACCGTCGACAGCGCCCGCTGGAAGGCGAGCAGGGCGCTGGTGCCGGTGGAGAGGATGTTGGCCATGGACGGGACTCAGCGACGCAGAAGGGCCTGGGCCGCGCGCTCGGCGGCCTCGGCGATGGTGTTGACGGCAGTCGGCGCCGCGGTGGGCGGCGTTGCGCGGCTGCCGGCGCGTGCGAACTGGGAGATCGTGGACAGCGCCCGGTCCATCGTCGGGCCGTTGGCGATCGCGCTGAGCTTGTCGGCATAGCGTGGGTCGGTGGCATAACCGGCCTGCTGCAGCGCGCTGGCGAAGCGGCGGACGTCGCCGCCCGATTCCAGCGCCTGGCGGTAGCGTGGGTTCTGCTTCAGCAGGCGCACATAGTCGGCGAAGCTCTCGGCGGGCGAAGCGTAGGCGCGGAAGTCGGCACGCTCGGTGTGGCGCACCCCGTTGGTGTATTCGTGAGTGTTGACGGTGGCACGGTCGCCTTTCCAGCCGGTGGCCTTGATGCCGAACAGGTTGTTGGCGGTGCTGCCGTCGCTGCGGGCGATGGTGCGGCGTCCCCAGCCGGTCTCGAGCGCGGCCTGGGCCACCAGCGCCTTGGCATCGACACCGAGCTCGCGCGCCGCGGCCTGGGCATGCGACCAGATCGACGCGACGAAGCGTTCGGGCGAACGCGGCGCGAACGTGTCCGCGGCCGCGCGCGCGGCCTGCTCCAGCGCTGCGGGCGCCTGCGTGGCGGCTGCCACCGCGGTGCGGGCGACACCGGTTGCGGCATCGGCCAGCGGCCGTGCGCGCGCCATCAGGCCTTCGATGAAGCCATCCATCGGCGAACGCGCGTCGGAGGACGCGGACGCGGCTTCGGTCATCGGCCGGCCGGCGATCAGATCCAGCGTCTGCGCGCCGAGCGCCTCGGGCAGGGCGCTCATGCCCCCACCGCCCAGGTCGAGGCCCGACGTCGGCGCTGTCGGCGGCGTCAGGCGCGGATCGAGCGCAGGCCCGGAGGTGTCGCCGCCCAACTGGCGTGCGATCACCTTGGCCAGGCCGAGGCCTTCGCCATCGGTCATCGACTTCGCCAGGCGCTGGTCGTACATCTCGCGGTAGAGCTGGTTCTCGCCTGGAAACAGGGCATCGCCGAAGCTGGCGTCGCGCATGCTCTTGATCAACATCTGCGCGAACACGCCTTCGAACTCGCGCGCGGCCTTGTCGATGCGCGCGGCATCGGGTCGCTGGACGGGATTGAGCTCGATGGGGGCGGCGGCGATGCGCATGTCAGATGACCTCGAGCTCCGCGCGCAGCGCACCGGCCTGCTTGAGCGCTTCGAGGATCGCGATCAGGTCGCCCGGCGCCGCGCCCACGGCGTTGACCGCGCGTACGATCTCGTCCAGCGACGAGCCGCCGGCGAACTTGAACATCCGGCTGCCGCCCTCGTCGACCGAGATCTCCGAACGCGGTGTCACCACGCTGCTGCCGCGGCCGAAGGCATCGGGCTGGCTCACATCGAGGTTTTCGGTGATGGTCACGCTGAGCGAGCCGTGGGCGATCGCCGCAGGCATCACCCGGACCTGCGCGCCCATGACCACGGTGCCGGTCCGCGAATTGACGATGACCTTGGCCGGCGCAGTGCCGGGCGAGATCTGGACGTTCTCCACCTGGGCCAGGAAACCGATGCGTGCACCCGGATCAAAGGGCGCGCGCACGGACACCGTGACACCGTCGACGGCGCGCGCCGTGCCCGGGCCGAAGCGGGCGTCCAGCGCGCTGACCATGCTGGAAATCGTGCTGAAATCGGCGCGGTTGAGATTGAGGGTCAGCTCACCGCTGTCGCCGAAACCGCCGGGGACCTCGCGCTCGACCATCGCCCCGTTGGGAATCCGGCCGACGCTGGGCACGTTGACCGAAACCCGCGAGCCGTCACGGCCCTGGGCGCCGAAACCGCCGACCACCAGGCTGCCCTGGGCCACCGCATAGACCTGGCCGTCGGCGCCCTTGAGCGGTGCCATCAGCAAGGTGCCACCGCGCAGCGAGACCGCATTGGCGATCGACGAAACGGTGATGTCGATGGTCTGGCCGGGCTTTGCGAACGGCGGCAGTTCGGCATGGATCGCCACGGCCGCCACGTTCTTGACCTGCGGATTGACGTTGGCCGGCACGGTCACGCCCAGTTCGTTGAGCATGTTGCGCAGGCTCTGCACCGTGAAGGGCGCCTGGCTGGTGCGGTCACCGCTGCCGTCGAGACCCACAACCAATCCATAGCCGACCAGCGCGTTGCCGCGCACGCCGCCGACGGACGCGAGGTCCTTGATGCGCTCCTGCGCATGCACGGGCAGGGCCAGGACGGCGACGGCCAGCACAGCGGTCGGCAGCAGGCGGAACAGGGAGATACGGCGCATGGTCACGGTCCGGTGGAGACTCAATAGGGGTTCAGGCGCGAATGGAAGAACCGGCCGAGCCAGCCCATCGCGTTGGTTTGCGCAATCGCGCCGCGGCCGCCGTAGACGATGCGGGCGTCGCCCACACGGCTCGACATCACGGTGTTGTCGGGGCCGATGTCGGCCGGGCGCACGATGCCCTGCACCTGGACCAGCTCGTTGCCCTGGTTGAGGCGGATCTGCTTGCTGCCCTCGACCACCAGGTTGCCGTTGGGCAGCCGCTGGACCACGGTCACGGTCACGTTGCCCTGCAGGCGGTTGCTCTGGGCGCTGCGGCCGCTGGCGTCGAAGTCGCGGCTGCCGGCAGCCGATGCACTGAGCACATCGCGGCCGCCGATCGTGACCGGCGCGCCGAACACGCGCGGCGCGCCGATGTCGATGCTGCTTTCCTTGCCCATCTGGGTGCTGGCATTGGTCTGTGCGGTGGTGTTCTCGACCAACTGGATGGTCAGCAGATCGCCGACATCGCGCGCGCGCCGATCGGCGAACAGCGACATGCCGCTGCTGCCACCGCCCTGGTAGATGGCGCCCGGCGAGGCCTGCGCGGGCAAGGCGACGACCGGCTGGATCGGCGCCATTGCAGGGTAGGGACGGACATCACCGGCGGCGACGCAACCGCCCAGGAGGGCGGGCACGGCCGCAAGGGCGACGAGACGGAGGGTGTGGACGGCACGGTTCATCGCGGTGCTCAGACGTTGTTATTGAGGTAGCCGAGCATCGAGTCGGTCGTCGAGATCGCCTTGGCGTTCATTTCGTAGGCGCGCTGGGTTTCGATCATGCTCACCAGTTCCTCGACCACGTTGACGTTGCTGCCTTCCAGCGCGCCCTGCTCGAGCATGCCGAGGCCGTTGAGGCCGGGCGTGCCGTTCTGGGCCGGGCCGGAGGCGGTGGTCTCGAGGTAGAGGTTCTCGCCGCGGGCCTGCAGGCCCGCCGGGTTGATGAAGTCGGTGACCGTGAGCGCGCCGACCTCCAGCCCCTGCGCTTCGCCGGCGACCTGCACGCTGACCGTGCCGTCCTTGCCGATGGTCACGGCCTGCGCGCCCTCGGGGATCTGGATGCCGGGCTGCACCGGGAAGCCGCTGCTCGTCACCAGCTCGCCCTGGGCATTGATCTGGAAGCTGCCGTCGCGGGTATAGGCCGAGGTGCCGTCGGGCATCAGCACTTCGAAGAAGCCGCGGCCGTTGACCATGACGTCGAGCGCCCGGCCGGTCTGCTGCGGATTGCCCTGCTGGAAATCCTTGGACGTGGACACCACGCGCACGCCGGTGCCCAGTTGCAGGCCGGTCGGCAGCTGGGTCTGCGCGGAACTCGCGCCACCCGGTTGGCGCACCTGCTGATAGAGCAGGTCCTCGAAGTTCGCGCGGTCGCGCTTGAAGCCGGTGGTATTGGTGTTGGCGAGATTGTTGGACACGACCGACATGCGCGTCTGCTGCGCATCCAGTCCGGTCTTCGCTACCCACAGCGCCTGGTTCATCGGTCATTCCTCAGTGCGGGCGCACGTGGCGCCGTCGTGATGGGAGATGCAATCGCTGTGCCAGTGGCGCCGGGATTGGTGATTGAGGGTTCGTGATTCGGACAAGCGGCGCGGCCGCGAGTGTCATCCGGCAGGGCGCAGCGCCCGCCGTTCGCGTATCAGGACGCAAGAGTTAGGTGTGTTCCCGACTCGAGGCGAGGGCGTTGGCAATTCGCAACTCCGGGGCACGAACACCCGGCCGGATCACCGGCGCCAGCAAAGTGCCGCCTTTGCCAAGCCAGAATCCCAACTCCCACGCGCGCGAAGCGCGCCAATCAGCCGCCCAGACGCAGCAGGCTGTTTGCCGACTGGGCGTTCTCGTCGCCGCGGCTGATCAGCTTGACCTGCATCTCGAACTGGCGCTGCAGCTGAATCATCTGCACCAGGGCACCGGCCGCGTCGACATTGCTGGCTTCCAGCGTGCCGGTGGTCATGACTTCGCCGGGTGCCTGGGCGAAGGGCTGCTGCGGATCGGTATTGCGCATCAGGCCATCGAGCCCGCGCGTGAGCCGATCGGGCGCGGCCTCGACGGTCCGCAGGCGGCCGATGACCGCCATCGTCTGGGGGCCTTCCCCCTGCGGGATGATCGACACCGTGCCGTCGTGGCCGATGTCGAGCGCCTGGTGCGGGGGCAGGGCGAAGGGTTGGCCGTTCTCGTCGACCAGTGGATGGCCGCCGCCGGTCACGAGCTGGCCGTTGGGCGTCAGCGACAGGTTTCCGGCGCGGGTGTAGGCCTCGCCGCCATCGGGCGACTGCACGGCCAGCCAGCGGTCCGGTCGCATCGAGACATCGAGCGGATTGCCGGTCACCCGTTGTGCGCCGACGCGGCTGTTGAAGCCCTGGTCGATGTGCACCGCGTCGATGCGCGAAGCATGGGTGCCGCCCGGAATGCGATAGGCCTCGGTATTGGCCAGCGCCGCCTTGAAGCCGGCGGTGTCGGCGTTGGCGAGGTTGTGCGACACCGTGCCCTGCGCCTGCAGCGTGGCGCGGGCGCCGGTCATCGCGACGTAGAGGGCTTTGTCCATGGGCGGGGATTCGGGATTGGGGATTCGGGATTGGAAAGAACGGGATCAGGCGCGGGGAGGCGAGATGCGAGTCCGAATCCCGACGCCCCAATCCCGAATACCGCAGTCATCAACGGATGTTGATGACCGTCTGCGTGACCTGGTCCTGGGTCGAGATCATCTGCGCGTTGGCCTGGAAGTTACGCTGCGCGACGATCATGTTGACCAGTTGCTCGGTCAGGTCGACCGTCGACGATTCCAGCGCGCCGGACTGGATCTGGCCGAAGTCCGAGCTGTCGGGCGCGCCGGTGCGGCCGGCGCCCGAGCTGTAGGTCTCGGCCCAGACATTGTTGCCCTGCGGCTGCAGGCCCTGCGGGTTGACGAAGGTGGTCAGCGCGATCTGGCCCAGCGCGGCATCGGCGCCGTTGGAGTAGCGCGCGAACACCACGCCCTCGGCCGAAATGCTGATCTCGTTGAGCTTGCCGGCGGCGTAGCCGTCCTGACGGGTATCACGCAGCTGGAAGCGTTCGCCGTACTGGGTGGAGCCGCCCAGATCGAGGTCCAGGTTCAGCACGCCGGCGCCATTGGCGGGGGTGAACGGGTCGAGCGTGATGCGGCCGTTCGCCGGCGTGAGCAGGGCGCCGCTGTCGGAGAACTGCAGGGTGGTGGGCGCGCCGACGCTGGCGCCGTCGACGTAGTTGTGCACCTGCCATTCGTTGGGATTGGCGGTCTTGACCAGGTAGGAGGTCTGCACGTGGCCCACGCCGAGCGAATCGAACACGGTGATGCCGCCGGTCGAATGGCTGTAACTGTTGGGCTCGCTCGGATCGAAGGTCGCCATGGTCGGCGGCTGCGCATTGCCGGGCAGGGTGAACATCAGGTTGACCCGGCTGCTGGGCCGCGGCGGGCTGTCGGTGGTCAGCAGTTGCAGGTCACCGACGCGGCCCACATCGAAACCGTCGCCATTGGGGCGCGGCTGGTAGACCTGCAGGCGTGCGCCGTCGGGCGTGCCGACGAAGCCCTGTGCATCGGTCTGGAAATTGCCGGCGCGGCTGAACACGCGCGCGCCGTTCTTGTTGAGCGTGAAGAAGCCTTCGCCGTCGACGGCCATGTCCAGGCTGCGCCCGGTGGGGTCGATGTTGCCCTGCGAGAACTGCTGGGCCACGTTGCTGAGCTTCACGCCCGAGCCGATCGCATTGCGCGCCAGGCCGTAGGAGCTGTTGGAGAACAGGTCGGCAAACTCCGCGCGCGACTCCTTGAAGCCGGTCGTGTTGACGTTGGCGATGTTGTTGGCGGTGACGTTGAGATTGGCGTTGGCCGCGTTGATGCCGGACAGCGAGGTGTTGAAGCTCATGGCGGACTCCGTGAGGTCGTGCGCAGGGAATGGAGAGAAGAGGGGGGTCAGCCGACCCGCAGGACGTGGCTGAGCGGGGCGGTACCGAGGCCTTCCAGATCGAGGTACAGGCCATCGGACCCCACCGAGACGCTTTCCACCTTGCCGCGCACGTAGGTGCCGAGGTTGCTGCTCGTGCCGGTCTCGGTGACGTGCTTGGCGGTGATGCCGTAGGGGCCGGCGGGCAAACGCTCGCCGGCTGCGTTCTTGCCGTCCCAGGCGAACGCCACCTCACCGGCTGCCTTCGCGGGTACCGTGAACTGGCGCACCGGCAGCCCGTTGGCGTCGGTGATCTCGAAGGTGACCATGCCGGAGGAGGGCGCGGCGACGATGCCGGTGGTATCGCCCTCGGCCGGCAGGGCCACCCGCGACGACGGCAGCAGGACATCGCGCCCGACCATCGTCGCGCCGCGCAGCAACTGGTCGGTCGCCATCGACCCGGCGAAGCCGTTGACGGTGGCGTTGAGGCCCTGGATGCCCTGCACGGTGGAGAACTGGGCCAGCTGGCCCAGGAACGCGCTGTTCTCCATCGGCTTGAGCGGGTCTTGGTGCTTGAGCTGTTCGGTCATCAGGCGCAGGAAATCCGCCTGGCCGAGCGATTCGGCCTTCTTGTCGGCGGCTCTGGGCGCACCGGTCAGCCCGAGGCTGCTGGTGATGTCGTTGGCGATCGTGCTCATCGGTGGGTGCTCGGGTGGCGGGGCGGCGGGCTCAACGGCCCATGCTCAGGGTGGCCATCGCCAGTTCCTTGGCGGTGTTGAGCATCTCCACGCCGGCCTGGTAATTGCGCGAGGCGGAAATCATGTTGACCATCTGCGAGACCGGGTCGATATCGGGCGCGTAGACGTAACCCTGCTCGTCGGCCAGCGGATGGCCGGGCTCGTAGCGCTGGAGGGGCGGTGTGTCGCGCTCGACGATGCCGGCCACCTGCACACTGGTCAGTGCCGGATCGCTGGCATGGGCCGTGGCCCGGAACACGGGCTCCAGCGGCCGGTACACCTGGTCCGGCGAGCCGGCGACCGAATCCGCATTGGCCAGGTTGCTGGCCAGCGTGCTCAATCGTATGGACTGGGCCTGCAGCGCGGAGCCGGCGACGTCGAAGATCGGCAGATTGCTCATGGCTTACTGTCCCGTGATGGCGGTCAGAAGAGTGCGGACCCGCGACTCGAGGAAGCTCAGGGACGCGCGGTACTCGAGCGCAGCGCGGCCGTAGGCGGCCCGCTCGGCGTCCGGATCGACGGTGTTGCCGTCCAGGCTGGCCTGGGTGGCGACGCGGGAGATTTCGAAGGGCTGCAGCGAGTCGAAGCCTGTCAGCGGAATCTGTTTGCCCTGCTCGCGCGGCGGCGCTGCACCGGCCTCGCGAACCCGCGCGGCGTTGGCCAGGGCGGCATTGAAGTCGAGGTCACGGGCCTGGTATCCGGGCGTGTCGGCATTCGCCAGATTGCTGGCGATCAGCTTCATGCGCTGCTCGCGCAACGGCAATGCGTCGGCCTGCAGCCCGAGATAGGACGAGATCGGATTGGACATCGGCGCCTCCGGCAAACCTGTGCCGGGACTGCTGCAAGCGGCGTGCCAGAAGCCGTGGTGACGCGGGCGGCCGCGTCTACGGCGGTGCGGGAGCCGGTGTGCAATCCGCATGCCGGGCATACGCGGTGCTGGAGACTGGCGTGGCTTGCGGCGCCGTGAAGGCGATAGACGGGCGGCGCGGGCGCCCGGCCCCGAGCGCCGGTTCCGGATTATTGGCGTTCTATGGAACGCTCGGCGGATTGCCTGCGGGCGGTGGGCCAGCGCGCCGGATTGGCCTGGCGAGCTGCGGTCGAGTGCGGCCGCGCAGCGGGTGCGCCACCTGCCGGTCCCTTGACGGGACCGGGCTGGATCAGGCGTTGGCCACCAGACGCCCGCCGGCGGCTTCTGCCACCTCGTTCAGGCGCTTGAGCACCTCGTCGGCCAGATCATGGGGGCTGTACTTGGCGACGAACGCATCGGCGCCGACGCTCTTCACCATGGAGGTGTTGAACACGCCCGACAGGGAGGTATGCAACAGCACGTACAGGTCCGCCAGCCCCGGATGCCGACGGATTTCCGTCGTCAGGGTATAGCCATCCATTGCGGGCATCTCGATGTCCGACACCACCATGGCGTAGCGCTGCGACGGTGTCTCGCCGGCTGCGTGCAGTTGCAGCAGATGGTCCAGCGCCTGACGGCCATCCGAGAGCAGGGTCACGCCGACGCCCAACTGGTCGAGCACGCTGCGGATCTGCTGACGGGCCACGCGCGAGTCGTCGACCACCAGCACCTGCATCGGTGGTGCGCCTTCGGGCAGGGCGTATTCGGACGACAGATCGGCGTCCATGCGGGCCTGGGAGATGTCTGCCAGCACGCTTTCGACGTCGATGACCTGGATCAGCTCGCCCTGGTAGCGCGTCACGGCCGTCAGATAACCGCCGTCGGCGCCGAGATCGGGCGGCGGCAGGATGTCCTCCACCGCGATATTGACGATCCGCTCGACCTCGCTGACCAGAAAGCCCTGGACCGACCGGTTGAACTCGGTGACCACCAGGTAGCCGGGCAGGTCGTCGATGCCGCGTTCGGGATGGCCGATGGCCAAGCCCAGGTCGAGTACCGGCACGCTGCGTCCGCGCACGTCGGCGACCCCGGCGAATTGCGCCGGCAGTCCCGGCACCTGGAACAGCTTGGGCCGGCGCAGGACTTCCTGCACCTTGAACACGTTGACGCCAAAAACCTGGCGCCCACCCAGACGGAACAGTAGGAGCGCCAGCCGGTTGTGACCGGCGAGGCGGGTACGTTGATCGATGCGGTCGAGCAGATCGTGCGACATGGTCCCGGTATCGGCACCGGTCTCGATCACTTGAGTGGGCCCGTTGGATTGCCGACCTGCGAACCCGCAGGTCGCAGGCCCGGCGCCAGGCGGACCCGGCACGGGACTTGCATCGCAGACGGCAACCCGTTCCCGGACCGTCTCCATGCTCCCGTCCCCGCGTTCGCTTCCGCACTGGCACCTCGTTGTCAGACGCACCGTCATGGGCGCGTTGCTCGGGATGGCCGCCGCCAGTGCGGCCGCCAGCGGCTTCCACCCTGTCGACGCCATCCGCGCCGCAGCCCTCTCCACGGCGGAGGCCGGCGAAGACGCCGAGGTCACCCTGGATCCCGCGCTGCGCATGCCGCGCTGCGCGCAGGACCTGCAGGCGCGACGGTCCGGCGCAGCCACGGTTGAAGTTGCATGCCCCGAGGGCTGGCGCCTGTTCGTGCCCCTGCGCGTGCGTCGCCACCAGACCGTCCTGGTGCTGTCGCGCAGCGTGGCTGCAGGCGAGCCGATCACGGCCGATACCTTCATCGCACAGCAGCGCGATGCCAGCCGCATTGCGGGCGCTGCGATCGCCGACCCTTCCGAGGCCATCGGCCGCAACGCACGGCGCACCCTGGTGGCCGGCAATGTATTGACCGCCAACGACCTGGTGACGCCGCGTCTGGTCCGCAGAGGCGATACCATCGCCCTGGTGTCGCAACAGGGCGGGATCGAGGTCCGCATGGCGGGGCGTGCGCTGGCTGACGCAGGCGTACGGGAACGTGTCAGCGTCGAGAACCTGAGCTCGCGCCGGGTGGTGCAGGGCACGGTGAACGAGGCCGGCGACGTGCGGGTCGGCCTGTGAACCGCTCGATGAAAACGCCCCTCAAGCTTCCCGCAAACTGGCCGATACCGGTCATGTCCCCCAACAAGACCCGCGTGTCAGGAGCTCCGATATGAGCAACAGGATCGAAGGAACTGCCGCCCCCGTCAGCAACCGCGCTGTCGGTGCGGTGGGTACCGGCCAGGTCAGCCGGGCTGGCGAATCGCGTGACAAGCCGGTCGAGGCTGCGTCGCCGGCCGACAGCCTGCGGCTGACCGGCGAGGCCACCGGCCTGCAGGCGCTGCAGCGTGACCTCGCTACCAAGCCCGCGTTCGACGAAGCGCGCGTCCAGGCCCTTCGCGAGTCGATCGCGTCAGGCAGCTACAAGGTCGACGCCGAGGCCATCGCCTCGCGCATGCTCGATCTGGACGCCCGGCTGGCCGGCTGATGTCCGACCCGCAGGCCAGTCTGGAGCGCCTCGCGAGCGCGCTCACCGAAGAACGTGAGGCCCTGATCGGCCACGACGTCGAAGCGCTGATGCGCTCGACGCGCGCCAAGATCGTCGCACTGCGTGAGCTCGAGGCCTTCCCCAGCGGTGAACTGTCCGGTCCGCTGGCCGAGCTGGCCGAACTCAACCGCGCCAACGGCGCGCTGCTGGCCCGGCGTCGGCGCGAGGTCAACTGGGCCCTGCGTCATCTCGGTCGTGTGGAAAGCGCACCGGCCTACGACTCAAGTGGTCGCAGCGAATCCACCCGCCGGCCACGCGAGCTGGCTGTCGCCTGAGCGACTCGGCGGACACGCCCGGCGGTGCCGGGCTTAGACTCCAGGTTCCATGTCTCCGGATCCTGCCCGCCGTGCAACCGCCCTCACCGCTGCCCGCACCATTGGCCGACAAGGTTCTGACCCGCCTCGAAGAAGGCGTGCTCCTGCACGAGGCCGACGGCCGGCTGATTTACGCCAATCCCGCCGCCGATGCCCTGATTCGCCTGCATCCGGTCTGGACGGAAATGCGCGGGCAGCTCGATCAGATGATTCCGGTGCAGGCGATCGCGGACGCGCGCGCGCACCCCGATTGGCACGGCGTCGTCCCGTTCCTGCCCGGCCGAATGCTGGACGCGCGCCTGTACTGGCTGGGCCCCGATGCCGGCCGATTCCTGCTGCTGCTCAAGGATGGCGTGCGCGTGCGCAGCGACGACGAGCAGGCGCTGCAGTTGCGCCACGAAGAGCTCAATGTCCGCTTCAACGCCGCCCAGGAGCAACTGCTGCAATCGGAGAAACTCGCGTCGATCGGCCAGCTCGCTGCCGGCGTCGCGCACGAGATCAACAACCCGATCGGCTATGTCCACTCCAATCTCGGCAGCCTGCAGGAATACGTCGGCAACCTGTTCGCACTGATCGATGTCTACGAGCGCGCGATGCGCGCCCACGACCCGCACGCGATGCGCTCTGAGATCGACGACACGCGCGAGCGTCTCGACGTGGACTTCATCAGCCGCGATCTGCCGCAGCTGCTGACCGAATCGCGCCAGGGCATCGAGCGTGTGACCGCCATCGTGCGCGATCTGCGCGACTTCTCGCGCTCCGACCGCGAGCATGCCTGGCGGCTGGCCGACCTTCATGCGGGGCTGGATTCGACGATCAACATCGTCTGGAACGAATTGCGTTACAAGGCCACGCTGCAGAAGGACTACGGCACGCTGCCGATGGTCGAATGCCTGCAGTCGGAGTTGAACCAGGTCTTCATGAATCTGCTGATGAATGCCGGCCAGGCGATCGACGGCGAAGGCGTGATCAGCGTGCGTACCGGGCATGAGGCCGGCCAGGTGTGGGTGGAGATTGGCGACACCGGCAGCGGCATCGCACCCGAGATGCTGCAGCGGATCTTCGATCCCTTCTTCACCACCAAGCCGGTCGGCAAGGGCACCGGCCTGGGACTGTCGATTTCCTATGGCATCGTCGCCAAGCACCATGGGCGGATCGAAGTGGAGAGCACGCCGCAGTCCGGTAGCCGGTTCCGGGTGATCCTGCCGGTGCGCCAGCCGCACGTGGACGTGGCGCCCTGATCAGGGCGAGTTTTCGCGCCCCCGCTGGCTGTCGTAGGTGCGAAACGCCTGGCGGATGTGCTCGCGCAGCTTGTTGTCGTCCCACGGCTTGGTCAGAAACCGGTAGATGGCGCCGCGGTTGATCGCATCGGTGACGGTGGCCAGGTCCGTATAGCCCGACAACACCAGGCGGATCGTATCCGGATACAGCATCTTCACCCGGCCGAGAAACTCGGTGCCGTCCATTTCCGACATCCGCTGATCCGACAGGATCACCTGCACATCGTTGGTGGCCAGCAGGCCGAAGGCGTCGCGCACGTTGCCGGCGGCGAGGATGCGATAGCCATCGCGACGGAACAGGCGCACCAGCGAGCGCAGCACGTTCTGCTCGTCGTCGACCAGCAGCAGGGTGCGGTCGGACTGGGTGGCGGTGAACAGTTCCGGGCGCAGGTAGCGTCGACGCAGGGCCTGGCCGGCGACCTCGGCGCTGGTGGGTTCGCCGAACAGATAGCCCTGGAAATAATCGCAGTCGGCGCGGCGCAGGAAGCCCAGCTGGGCTTCGGTCTCCACACCGTTGGCGATCACCTTCATGCCCAGCTGGTGGCCCATCGCGATCAGGGCACGGACAATCGCGGTCTCGCGACTGCCGGCCGGCGCGGCGCTGATGAAACTGCGATCGATCTTGAGGATGTCGGCCGGGTAGCGCACCAGCGCGCTCAGGCTGGCATCGCCGGTGCCGAAGTTGTCGAGCGTGACGCAGATGCCCTCATGGCGCAGCGCTGACACCGTGCGGTAGACCACATCGGTGCTGTTGTGGGTCAGCACGCGCTCGTTGAGCTCCAGCACGATAGACGACATCGGCAGGCCGGCCTGCTGCATCCGGCCGAGCAGCCGGTCGACGAAGTCCGCCTGCAGCAGTTGCTGCGTGGTCACGTTGATGCCGACGAAGAAATCGTCGAATCCCTGTTCGCGCCAGGTGCGGACCTGGGCGACGACGCGATCGAGCATCCAGTCGCCGATCTGCAGAATCACGCCGATACGCTCGGCCGTGGGCAAGAACCGCTCGGGCAGCAGCAGCCCCAGCACCGGCGACTGCCAGCGCACCAGGGCTTCCATGCCGATCACGCGGCCATCGCGGGCGCTGATCTTGGGCTGGTAACGCAGCCGGAACTCGCCGTTGAGCAGCGCGTCGACGATCTGCCGCGCGATCGCGCTTTCGCTGTGGGCGCGGTCCTGCATGTCGGTGGCATGCAACTGCACCGGTTCGTCGGCCGCATGTGAAGCGCGGCGCACCGCAGTCTCCGCCAGATGCAGCAGTTCGTTGGGGTCATCGCTGTGTTGCGGACACAGGCTCACGCCGATCTTGGCCTCCAGGAACAGCGTGTAGGGCAGTACCTCGAGCGGCCGCTCGATCTCGGCGATCAGCGCTTCGGCCACCGTCTGCGCGGCTTGGGCATCACCGCCCGCGTGCAGCGGTACGGCGGCCACGAATTCGTCGCTGCCATGGCGCCAGACGCGGCCCTCGCCCTGCAGCCGTTCGTTGAGGCGCAGCCCGACCGCGACCAGCGCGGCGTCGCCCACCTCCATGCCCATGTTCTGGTTGACCGACGCGAAATGGTCGATATCGATATGCAGCAGCACCAGCGGCACGCCACTGCCCGCAGCCTCCCTGACCATGTCCACCAGATCGGGATGGGCGGCGCCCAGACGGGGCAGGGCGGAAGGTGGATCAGGAACGGACATGTGCATCGACCGAGTTTAGCGGCTTCACCCGGCGTGGCCGTGGCTGGGCTGCGGTGCATACGGGAACCACGCCTCGATGCGCGTGCCGCTGCCCGGCGTCGATGTCAGATCGAGGCGGCCGCCGACCCCTTGCGCGCGCTCGCGCATGATCACCAGGCCCAGGCCACGCGCGCCCTCGGGGGCGAAACCTGCGCCGTCGTCATGGACGCACAGATGCAGGCCTGCGCCGTCGTCGTGCAGGCGCAGCGACACCCGCTGCGCGCCTGCATGCCGGACCACGTTGGTGAGCGCCTCCTGGGCGATGCGGAAGCAGGCCTGCTCGACCGTCGCATCCGGACGCATGGGCAGCGCATCGATACCGAGGTCCGCGGTGATGCCTGCATTGCGCAGCAGGCGCTCGGCATGCCAGCGCAAGGCCGCCTCCAGTCCCAGGGCGTCGAGCTGGGGCGGCCGGAGCAGGATCGAGATGTCGCGCAACCGTTCGAGCGTCGCATCGGCGAGGACGAGGATATCTTCCAGATCGTCGCGGCGGCGCTGGGCATCTGACTCGTCGAGGGCCGAACTTGCGGCCATCTTCATCGCTGTGACGGACTGCCCGATGTCGTCGTGCAGTTCGCGCGAGATCGCGCGGCGCTCGTCTTCCTGCAGCGTGAACACGCGCGCAGCGAGCGCCTGCAGCTCCCGGTTGCCTGCGGCGAGCGCGTCACGCATGCGTTCGGCTTCGGTCAGATCGCGCACCACCAGCAGGGTGCAGGGCCGGTCCTCGTGTCGTGTCCGCGCCGCAGTCAGTGCGCCATGAAAGCCGGATCCGTCGCGGCGGCACATGCGCGGCGTGGTCGGCGGCGCGTCGGCGCCCGCGCCTGGTGACTGCAACCACGCATGGAAGGCCGCGCGCGCGTCCTCGCTGACCAGATCCGTCGCCACCATGCCCGCCAGCGCGCCCGGCGGGTGACCGAACAGAAGCTCGCAGGCGGGATTGGCATAGGCGATGCGATCGTCCACCACCAGCAGCACGCCATCGGGCAGCAGCCGCATGAGCTCCCGCAGTTCGCGGGCCCGGGCAGACGGAGCGTCGCATCGATCGGGGTGCAGCGAGCGGGCCGTCAAACGCGGCACCGCGATGTGCAGCCAGACAAAGAGTGCGCCCGTGCCCACCAGCGCCAAACCGAGCGCCGACCCCCACGCCCGAGGCGTGTCGGACGGCGCGGCGCCTGGCCAGGCCGCTGCCGCGATCGCCAGCGACGCCAGCACGAGGATCAGATGGGCGAGTGGCACCTGCCAACGCAACCCGGAGGGCCGGCGCCCGGAGGTGGCCCCAACGCGACGCGAGATCTCGACGTTGGGCTGTCGGGTCGACATACCGGCGACTCCTTCCATGCGAGTCGGGGCAGTCTACTCCGCATCGTCGGGCGCGGCTCAACTTCAGGCCGGAGGCGCCGCTAACACATGGGATGCCCTGCGTCGGTTCCGACGGCGGGGCATGCAGATCACGGAGCATAAACAGCGCGATGGAATCCGGCCTCATCTCCAGCCTCATCGATCATCCGGTATCGGATGGCGTGCTGCTGCTCGATCGGGGCGGCCGCTGTCTGGTGGCCAACCCCGCCGCACGCCGGCGCGGCCTCGATCGCCTGGTCGAACGCCACGCTGCCTCGCTCGCCGGTCTCTACGCGCGGCTGCTCGACGGCGAACCGGAACTGCCCTGCGAACTGCCGGACACCGGCATGCCGCTGCGCGGCCTGCTGCGGACGGTGAAGATCGATGGCGGTGCGCCGATCGCCTTCTCGCTGAGCATCCGGCTCTCCGAGGACCTGGATGATTGGCTCGAAGCCGCCGAATCCGGTGGTCATGCCCTCTGGGTCTGGGACCTGCGCCACGACCAGATGCGGGGCTCCGGCGCGTGGATTGACTGGGTGGGAACGCCCGGCCGCGATGCGCCGCTCCCGTTCGAGGCGATCGAGTCGCGCATCCATCCCGATGACCGCGTCGCGATGCGCGCCGCGCTCCACCGCTATCTCGAGGGCGAGGGCAGCCAGTACCTGTGCGAATACCGCTGCGCGCGCGCTGATGGCGCGTGGCGCTGGGTGCGCGACAGCGGTCGGGTCACCGCGCGCGATGCGCAGGGACGACCGTCGAAGGTCGCCGGCACCCTGACCTGCATCGACAATCAGAAACGCCTTGAACAGACCCTGCGCGAACAGCGCGGTCTGGTCGAAGACACCCAGCGGCTGGCCGGCATGGCCAGCTGGTGCTGGGATCTGGGCACCGGACGGGTCTGGTGCGCCGCCGCCCTGCGCGAGCGCCTGGGCCTAGCCGACGGCGCCGGCATCCGCGCCTGGCTGCGTCGCTGCGGCCGCGCCGACAACCATCCGATCGTACGCCGCGCCTGGCGCGATCTGCGCGACCGCGGCTCGCAACGCCATTTCGAACTGCTCGCCGACGGCGTCGATGGTCCCGTCCATCTGCAGGTGTGGGCGTCGCTGCAGGAGTCTGCCGACGGTGGCCCGGCGCGTATCGTCGCCCAGGTGCAGGACGTCACCCGGCAACGGCGCCTGGATGCGGAAATCCATCGACGCAGCGCGCTCCTGCGCCGCGTCGCCGAACTCGGACGCATCGGTGGCTGCGAGATCGATGCCGAGACCCGCACGTTGCACTGGACCGGCGAATGCGCCGGCCTGCACGGGCGCGAGGGCGAATCGCTGCCGCTGCAGGATCTGCTGCGCCACTACACCACCGAGTCGCGCGAAGCGCTGGAAGCCGGGATGAGCCGCGTGGCCGCCGGCGCGCCGCCCGAGACGCTTGAACTGTGTTTCTACCGTCCGGACGGCGAGCAGATCTGGACCCAGGCGGTGGTCGACTTCACCCGTGAGGGCGGGCTGCCGCCGCGCTATCTCGTACTGTTCCGGGATATCTCCGGCGAACGCGCTGCCAGTGAGCGGATCGAGCGCCTGGCGCATTTCGACGCCCTGACCGGACTGCCCAACCGCGCCCGCCTGCGCCAGGACGTGGATACCGCGCTCGCCGCTGGCGGCACCCTGTACCAAGCGCTGCTGCTGCTCGACATCTCCGGTTTCGGCGGCATCAATGAAGCGCACGGCCATGCAGCAGGCGACATCGTGCTCAAGGCGGTCGCCGCGCGGCTGCACATGCTGGTCGATGCCGGCGACCTGTTCGGTCGCGTCGGTGCGGACGAGTTCGTAGTGCTGCTGCAGCAGGGCACGGGACGCGACGATGTCGCCGCCACCGCGCAGCGGATCGTCGCCGGCCTGTCGGATCCGGTGCCCGCGGCGGGGGAAATCCTGCGCTTCGGCGTGAGCGCCGGCATCGCCGTGCGCCCGCCGGGCGTCGGCTTCGACGAACTGCTGCGCGCCGCAGGTGTGGCCCTGCACGGGGCACGCCAGCAGGGTCGCAACCACTTGGAGTTCTACAGCCCGGATGCCTGGCGGCGTGCACGTCGGCGGCTGGACATCGAGCACGCGCTGCGCGGTGCGCTCGAACACGAAGAATTCTCGCTGGCTTACCAGCCCCTGATCGATCTGTCGCGCCATTCGGTCTGCGGCATCGAAGCGCTGCTGCGCTGGCATCACCCCGAACTGGGCAGCTGTGCGCCCGACGAGTTCATCGAGATCGCCGAGGCCACCGGTGACATCGTCGCCATCGGCGAATGGGTCGTGCGCGAGGCCTGTCGCCAGGCGGCGGCGTGGAAGGCGGCCGGGCTCGAGTTCGGCCGCATGTCGGTGAACGTCTCGGCGGTACAGCTGCGTGATCCGGGCTTCGCCCAGCGCGTGCTGCAGGCCTGTGCGGACACCGGCTGGCCGGCGATGTGGCTGGAGCTGGAGATCACCGAATCGGCCCTGCTGCTCGACACCGATGCGCTCTGGGCCTGCTTCGATGTGCTGCAGAGCGCCGGCGTGGGCCTGTCGATCGACGATTTCGGCACCGGCTTCTCCAGCCTGAGCTACCTCAGCCGGTTCCCCGTGGGCCGGCTGAAGATCGATCGCAGCTTCATCGCCGATCTGGCCAGCGCGGACGGCACCGGGCGCGCAGTCGCCGTCACCCGCGCGATCATCCAGCTCGGCAAGGCACTGCGCATGCAGGTGCTGGCCGAAGGCGTGGAATCGAGCGCGGACGAAGAACTCCTGCGCGAGTACGGCTGCGACGAGGTGCAGGGATATCTCTACTCCCGCCCGTTGCCGCCGCGCGAGATGGTGCGCTGGCTGCAGGACCAGGCCCAGGGCATGGCCGAGCATCGGCTGGCGCTGGCCTGAAGTACACCGTCCACGCCCCCGGGCGTGGACGCGGATCGACCTGCCGCGGCGTCTCTCCGCATTCGCGGTGACGCGCCGCCCGGCGCATGGCCGCGCCACATCGTGCATCTCGACTGCAGCGATGCCACCCCCTATGCCGCATCGACATATCGGCCCGGCACGCATTGCGACGCCTGCGGCGCCCGGTGACGCATTGGCGCGGGCAACAAAAGCGCATGTTCGATATGCGGCTCGCAGTCTGCGAGACCCTGGACACCGTGCAAGGAATTCGGCGATGGACGTCTTTTTGCCGTTGTAAGCACACGGCTGCCGTCAGGCCTTGTATCGAATCGGCGACGCGGGCCTGCCCTGAAGATCCCGGCATTCGCGCGACGCAGTGCGGACGCTGCCGCGTGCAGCACACCGCCTGCACGCCGCGCTGCGAGCACGGCGCCGCCGCCGCGAACAGGCTGCAGCCTGGAGCGTGAATCGAATGGATGTCGGCACGGCGTGCGGCGACATGTGCACGTGGCAGCCGCCTGCCTGCGCCTGTGCGCAAGGTGCGCCCAACGACCGGGCAGTGCGCTGCGAGGCGAGCGCTCGTTGCTCCGCCCACGTGCGTCGCTCGAGGGCCCAGGTGCCGGGACCCGGCAAGGCGGTATCGACGCGTCAAGTCAGCGTTCGACTGATGGTCTCAGGTCGAGCAGATCGGCGGTGCCCAGCGCCGGGGTCCTGATGTGTCGTGCGCAGTGTTGGGTGACGCGTGCAGCACGCCCCCGCCGCGTGGTCGTCGACCTCGCGCTCGCGTCCCCGGGCCGACGGGCGTATCGCGCCCTGTGGGATTGCCGCAGGCATCTGTGTCGGGCGTGCCGCGCAACGGCGGCCCAGCGAATCGCAGGGGATGGATCAGAACCCGGCCGCCAGATCCCAGGCAATGACGGATTCCACCGGATCGAGCGGGTCGACGTGCCCGGCCGCAGCGGGCGAAGCGGCAGCCGCCAGCAGCGCGTTCAGTTCCTGCCGCGCTGCGGCCTCGAGCCGGTCGAGCAGATCGCCACCGATCCGGGTAACCGAAGAGGGTTCAAGCGTCAGCAACGCAGAGGCCCCGGACGGGGCCGGGGCGTGCGGGGTGTCGCGAGTGGGGGCTCGGTCCAAGAAGTTCGGCCGGTCAGAAGAGTTCGACGGTGCCGGCGCCCATCGAATCCTGGGTCACGGCCTTGTGCGGGGGACGCTCCCAAGTGTTGCGCAGCTCGCGCAGACGCTGGCCGATGCGCTGCAGGGCATGCATCAGTTCCTCGTTGAAGACGCCGCCATTGCGACGCAGCAGGTCCTGCAGGTCGATCGCCTCGCGGTTGATCGCGTTCAGGCGCTCGAGGTGCGTATGCACGCCGCCCAGGGCCTGGGTCGCGATGTCCTCGAACTGCAGGGCGCGCACCGCGTCGGTGACGCTGGCATCGATTGCCTTGCCGCACTCGGAGATCTCGCGCATGCCGTCGCCGAGCGAACGATTGATCGAGGCCACCTGTTCCAGCATGCCGGCTGCTTCGGAGCGTGCCTCGCGGGAACGGTCCAGGTCGCGGGACGCCATGCCCGACACCGTGTCACGCACCTTGGCGATCGACTCCTTCGACGAATGTGCGAGCTTGCGGATCTGTTCGTTGAACGCGGTCGAGCGCTCCGACAGGTTGCGCACCTCGTCGGCCACCACCGCGAACCCGCGTCCGGCTTCACCCGCCCGGGCGGCTTCGATCGCGGCGTTGAGGGCCAGCAGATTGGTCTGGTCGGCGATCGACTTGACGTCTTCGAGCAGGGCGAAGATCCCGTCCAGGTGTCCGGCCATTTCATCGATATGGGTGACGGTGACGCCACTCTGGCCGCTGACCTGTTCCAGCGCTTCTACCAGCTGCTCCATCCGCTGGCTGGCGTGCTGGGCGAAGCGGGCCACGTCGGCGCCGCCCATCCCGTCCTGGTCGCCGGTGCGATCGAGCAGACGGCTCATCGCCTGGGCCTGCTGCCGGGACTTGCGGTTCATGGCGTCGAAGCTGCTGCCC
The DNA here is from genome assembly GCF_031456825.1 of Luteimonas sp. 3794. Classification (NCBI taxonomy): domain Bacteria; kingdom Pseudomonadati; phylum Pseudomonadota; class Gammaproteobacteria; order Lysobacterales; family Lysobacteraceae; genus Luteimonas; species Luteimonas sp. 3794. The sequence goes on from NZ_JAVDVJ010000002.1 coordinate 276,253, forward strand.
AGACCACTGACCGCCTGGCGGATCAGCTCACGGGCCCGCTCGACTTCGACACGCGAGCCTTCGATCTCGGTGCCGACGAACTGGCGCAGGTCGCTCAGCAACTCGTCCTGTTCCTTCATTGCACGGGCGTGCTCGGGACCGGGACGGCCCTCGCGCCGCACCAGCAGAAACGCGGTTACCAGCCAGCTGGCGGTCAGGGTGATCAGGATCGCCCAGCGCGCCGGAGCGGGCCAGTCGAGGACGGTCGCCACCGGCAGCAGCAGGGTCAGCGCGAGCGGCGCGGCGAGGCGGATCAGGATGCGTGCGTACATGGGCGCTCTCAGGGGATTACTCACGTTTCCGGTATCGGCACAGGGCCGCGCGGCTTTAGCGCGCCGTACGTGATCATCGGCCTCCTGCGCCGCTGCCCGCGCGCCCGGTGCGAGGCGTGGATCCACGCCTCGCGCCGCATAGCGCGCAACGCTGAATGAAGACGGTAGTTGCGCGTCCGGACAGACGTGTGTGACACAGGCAGCGCGGGCGGCGCATCCCGCTGGGGCACCCATCGCTCGGCCCGAGGAGGCCGCAGCCGCCGCGGCGCCGCTTCGTAGGCAGCTGGCTGAAAGGCGTCAGATCTGCTTGAGCATCTGCTGTCGACGCAGCAGGAAATCCCACAGGCTGCCGCCCATCTGCCGCCACAGCACCGCCGACCGCAGCGATGCGAGCAACACCGCGCGGATTTCGGCGACCACGTGGGCCTGTCCGAGATAGTGCGGATTGCCCTGAACCATCACCTTCGGGCGCAGATGGCTGACCGTGTCCGCATACAGGGCGCCGAGCGCGGAGAGCACCTCGGGATGGGTGTGGCCCAGTGCTTCGGCCTTGGGCTTGATCTCAAGAATGCCGTGGTGGACCTCGCCGCTGACGGCGCTGTCGTGGATGAAGCGGCGCTCGAGCTGCACGACAGCCAAACCGAGCTTGGGCAGCAGCGGATCGCTGCCCTGGTTGCCGAAGTAGTCGCGTAGCAGCATCAGGCCGGGCACCACCGCCTCGCGGCCGCCGTAGACATCGGCAGGTGACGTGGCATCGATGCGGAACACGCTGTCGAGCGCGGTCGACAGCACCGCGGCGTCGGCCTGGCCGGTTTCGGCGATGCGGCGGACCTGCTTGAGCGCCTGCGCCATGCCGGCGAGGGCGAGGACCCGTTCTTCCATCATGCCGCCACCCCCCGTGCGCGCAGTTCCAGCGGCGCGTCGGTACGCGCAATGACTGCGCCGCCGAGGCAGACATCGCCGTCGTAGAGCACCACGGACTGTCCGGGCGTGACCGCACGCTGGGGGCGGTCGAACCGCACGTCGAGCTGGCCGGTGTTCGCGTCGATGGTCACTTCGCAGAATTCCTCGTGTTGCCGATAACGGGTCTGGGCGGTGCAGCGGAAGCGCTGCGCCGGCGGGTCGCCGGCGATCCAGTGTGCGGGTTCGCTCGTCAGATGCGACGACAGCAGGTACGGCGTGTCGGCACCCTGGGCGACGAAGAGCACATTGTCGCCCACATCCTTGCCCACCACATACCAGGGCGCCGCGTCGAAACCGCGCACACCACCGATCTGCAGGCCTTCGCGCTGACCGAGGGTGAAATAGAAGACGCCGGGATGCGTGCCCACGCGGTGTCCGTCGGGCGTGCGCATCTCACCCGCGCGCGCGGGCAGGTACTGGCCCAGGAACGTGCGGAAATCGCGTTCGCCGATGAAGCAGATGCCGGTCGAGTCCTTCTTCTCCGCGGTCGGCAGGCCGGCGGCGCGGGCGAGGGCGCGCACATCGGTCTTGGGAAGTTCGCCGAGCGGAAACAGGGTGGCGGCGAGTTGCGCCTGGCCGAGCTGGTGCAGGAAGTAGCTCTGGTCCTTGTTGCGATCACACGCGCGCAGCAGGCGCCAGCGGCCGGCTTCGAAGTCGACGCGCGCGTAATGCCCGGTCGCGATCCTCAAAGCGCCCAGATCGCGGGCCGCATCGAGAAAGTGCTTGAACTTGATCTCGCGGTTGCACAGCACGTCGGGATTGGGCGTTCGCCCCGCGGCGTATTCGGCGATGAAATGTTCGAACACACCGGCCCAGTACTCGCCGGAGAAGTCACGAAAATGGATCGGCAGCCCCAACCTGCCCGAGACGGCGACCGCATCGCGGCGATCATCCTCGGCCCGGCAGTCACCGCTGCCGTCCTCGGCCCAGTTCTGCATGAACAGCCCGGCCAGCGGCGTGCCCGCGTCGCGGAGCAGCAGCGCGGCAACCGAGGAATCCACACCCCCGGACATGCCGACGATGACCTCCGGCGTGCTCATGCGATGTGCTGGAGCAGTGACAGCGAATGACGCTGGCCGGACAGACAGTCCGCCACCGCCTGCCAGACCAGTGGGCTGCGATGGCGCGCCTGTGCCTGGCGCAGTGCTTCGGGCGTCATCCACAGCGCTTGCGCGATGCCGTCGTCGAGCCTGCGGTCCGGGTCGTGCGACACCGGCGTCGCGACGAAGGCGAAACGCAGGAAATGGCGGCCGTCCGTCTCGCCCGCGCGCGGCGGCGACTTCCACTGGTAGGCACCGACGAAACCGGTCAGGGCGACCGTCCAGCCGGTTTCTTCCACAGTCTCGCGCAGCGCAGCTTCGACCAGCGACTCGTCCGGCTCCAGATGGCCGGCGGGCTGGTTCAGCACCAGGCGGCCGTCGACACGCTCCTCCACGCACAGCACACGGCCCGCGTCGAGCACGACGGTCGCCACGGTGACGTCGGGTTGCCAGAACCGCCCCTGCCGATACGCCATCACAGTTCGTCCCGGCCGCCCGAGAGTTGGATTTCCATGTCGTCGGCAGTCTGTGCGGCCATGTCCACCGCCTCTCGCAGGCGCGCACTGTCGGCGTCGTCGTAGACCTTGATCACATAGAACAGCACGTCCCCGTCGATCTCCCAGGCGCCCAGCACATTGGTCTGGCTGTCGCGCAGCAGCAGGTTTGCCTGCTCGGCGCTGAAGCCGCCCGCCGGCACCCGCGCGGCCGCGGAGAACACTTCGCGGACGGCGCCGGTCCCGAGCGAATGGGTCCGGCCGGACACGAAGGTGAGCTGCGAGCGGTTTTCCTGCTGCCAGCCGACCAGGATCCGGAAGTCGCCATCCACGTCGACTTCGTAGCCCAGCGACTCGGCCTCGAGCCGCGTGCGCACCGAGGCATCACCTTCAGGCGAAGCTGTCGACTGCGCGGGCACGACACCGTCGCGGGACGACGGCGCAGGCGTCTGCGCAGACACCGATGCCGCCATCGCCAGCGCAAGGGCAGCCAGCGGCACGGACACGGAGCGGGGAGGGCGGTTCAACATGGCGCGACACCTGGATGGGATGGCGCATTCTGAAGGGGGTGCCGGGACCCGTCCATTCGCGCCGGACTCTATAATTGCCGCATGAGTCGAAAACACCAGCACGAACACCACCACGGCACCGTGGCCGAAGCCAGCAAGCCCGAAGTGGCGCCGCCGCCGCTGTATTCGGTGCTGTTGCTCAACGACGACTACACACCGATGGACTTCGTGGTCGAGATCCTGGTGCGGTTCTTCGCGCTGGACCTCGAACGCGCCACCCAGGTCATGCTGCATGTGCATACCCGGGGCAGGGGCGTGTGCGGTGTCTACAGTCGGGAAGTGGCGGAGTCGAAGGTCGCACAGGTGAACGAATACGCACGGCTCAATCTGCACCCCTTGCTCTGCACGATGGAAAAGGCCTAAGTAGAGGCCAACGGGGGCAGGGTTTGTTTGCCGGAATCGGGCCCCATCTAGGGTGTCAGTGAAGCCGGAGGCGTCCGCCCCATGTTCAGCAAAGATCTCGAGTTCACGATCGGCCAGTGCTACAAGCGCGCCCGCGAGGCCCGCGACGAGTACATGACGGTCGAACACCTGCTGTTGTCGCTGCTCGAAAACCCGTCTGCCGAGGCCGTACTCAAGGCCACCGGCGCGGAATTCGAGCGTCTGCGCGGCGATCTCGAACAGGCCATCCTGACGTCGGTCACCAAACTGGCGGAAGACGACACCCGCGATACCCAGCCCACGCTCGGGTTCCAGCGCGTGCTGCAACGCGCGGTGTACCACGTGCAGTCCTCGGGCAAGAAGGAAGTCACCGGCGCCAACGTGTTGGTCGCGATCTTCGGCGAGAAGGATTCGCATGCGGTCTACTACCTCAACCAGCAGGACGTGAGTCGGCTGGACGTCGTCAACTACCTCTCGCACGGCATCGCCAAGAGTGGTGGCGAAGAGGGCGAAGGCGTGCAGGAAGATCCCGCCCTGGGTCGCCCCGAAGGCGCGGAAGGCGAGGGTAAGGGCGACGCGCTGGCCGAATTCGCCAGCGATCTCAATGCCGCCGCGCAGGAAGGCCGGATCGACCCGTTGGTTGGACGCGCCGAGGAAGTCGAGCGCACGATCCAGGTCCTGTGCCGCCGCCGCAAGAACAATCCGCTCTACGTTGGCGAAGCCGGTGTGGGCAAGACCGCCATTGCCGAGGGTCTGGCCAAGCGCATCGTCGACGGCGAAGTGCCCGAGGTACTGGCCGATGCGACGATCTTTTCGCTCGATCTGGGCGCGCTGGTTGCCGGCACCAAGTATCGCGGCGATTTTGAAAAGCGCCTCAAAGCGGTGCTGGCAGCGATCAAAAAGCATCCTGGCGCGATCCTGTTCATCGACGAGATCCACACCATCATCGGCGCCGGTTCGGCATCGGGTGGCACGATGGATGCCTCGAACCTGATCAAGCCGGCGCTGTCGTCGGGCGAACTGCGCTGCATCGGTTCGACCACGTTCCAGGAATACCGTGGCATCTTCGAAAAGGACCGCGCGTTGGCGCGTCGTTTCCAGAAGATCGACATCGTCGAGCCGACGGTCAGCGAGACCTACCAGATCCTGCAGGGACTCAAGCCCCGCTACGAAGCGCACCACGACGTGACCTACGCCGACGACGCGCTGCAGGCTGCGGTGGATCTGTCGGTCAAACACATCGCCGACCGCCTGCTGCCTGACAAGGCCATCGACGTCATCGACGAGGCCGGCGCCCGCCAGCGTCTGCTGCCAGAGGGCGTGCGCAAGGCGCTGATCGACGTCGAGGAAGTCGAGACCATCGTCGCCAAGATGGCGCGCATTCCGGCCAAGCAGGTCAGCGCGACCGACAAGGACGTGCTCGAGCATCTGGAACGCAACCTCAAGATGGTGATCTTCGGCCAGGACCCGGCGATCGAGATGCTGACCTCGGCGATCAAGCTCGCGCGTTCAGGGCTCGGCAGTCCAGACAAGCCGATCGGCAATTTCCTGTTCGCTGGTCCGACCGGTGTCGGCAAGACCGAGGTCACGCGCCAGCTGGCGCTGCAGCTCGGCATCGAACTCGTGCGCTTCGACATGTCCGAGTACATGGAGTCGCATTCGGTGAGCCGCCTGATCGGCGCGCCGCCGGGCTATGTCGGTTTTGATCAGGGCGGTCTGCTGACCGAGAAGATCGTCAAGACGCCGCACTGCGTGCTGCTGCTCGACGAAGTGGAAAAGGCGCACCCCGACATCTTCAACATCCTGTTGCAGGTGATGGACCGTGGCGTGCTGACCGACACCAACGGTCGCGAAGCGAACTTCCGCAACGTGATCCTGGTGATGACGACGAATGCCGGTGCCACCCAGGCCGCGCGCCGTTCGATCGGCTTCATGCGCCAGGACCACAGCAGTGACGCGATGGAAGTGATCCGCAAGAGCTTCACGCCTGAATTCCGCAATCGTCTGGATGCGGTGGTGCAGTTCCAGTCGCTGGGCTTCGAGCACATCCTGCGGGTGGTCGACAAGTTCATGATCGAACTGGAGGCCCTGCTGCACGAGAAGAACGTGTCGTTGTCGGCGACGCCGGCTGCGCGCGACTGGCTGGCCCAGCACGGCTTCGATCCGCAGATGGGCGCGCGTCCGATGTCGCGCGTCATCCAGGACAAGGTCAAGCGTCGCCTGGCGGACGAACTGCTGTTCGGCAAGCTGGCCAATGGCGGACGGGTGTCGATCGACGTGCAGGACGGTGAACTCACCGTCGAGACCTGGGCGGAGCCGGAACGACTGCTCACTGCCACGGTCGACTGAGCACCGTGTAGGAGCGCGCTCCTACAGCACGAAGAAGGCGCCCTAGGGCGCCTTCTTCGTTCACCGGCCTGGAACGCAATCAGCGCGTCGACGCCTCCACCCACGCATCGACACGGCGTTCGAGCAGATCCAGCGGCAGCGCACCACCGCCGAGCACCGCATCGTGGAAGCCGCGGACATCGAAGCGCTCGCCGAGACGTGCTTCGGCTTTGCTGCGCAGTTGCTGGATGCGGATCATGCCGATCTTGTAGGCCGTCGCCTGGCCCGGCCATGACAGATAGCGCTGCACTTCGGAGCGGATCGTCGCTTCCGGAAACCCGCTGTTGTCGTTGAAGTAGTCCACAGCCTGCTGCTCGGTCCAGCCCTTGGCATGCATGCCGGTGTCGACGACCAGCCGGATCGCCCGCCACAGTTCGGAACTCAGCTGGCCGTAGCGCGAGTAGGGGTCGGCGTAGGTGCCCGGAATTTCCTTGGCCTGCCATTCCGAATACAGGCCCCAGCCCTCCGAATATGCGGTGGTCTGATACTGGGTGCGGAACTGCGGCAGACCGGTGAGTTCCTGTGCAATCGCGATCTGCATGTGATGGCCGGGCAGGCCTTCGTGATACGCGATGACTTCCAGTTCCGGCTTCGGCATCGCGTCCATGTCGGACAGGTGCGCGTAGTAGATGCCGGGCCGGCTGCCGTCGGGGCTGCTCGGAAAATAGTGCTGCGCGGCGCCGGGTTCTTCGCGGAACGATTCGACGCGGCGCACGACCAGATCGGCTTTCGGCAGCAGCCCGTAGAACTGCGGCAGCTGCTGCTTGATGTTGTCGAGCAGGCGCGTGGATTCGTCGAGGTAGGCCTGGCGGCCCGCATCCGTGTTCGGGAACTTGAACTGCGGATCAGTGGCGATGAAGCGGAAAAAGGCCTGGAGATCGCCGTCGAAGTCGACCTCGTCCTTGATCGCTTCCAGATCCCTGTGGATGCGTGCGACATCCTGCAGACCGATGTCGTGCACCTGCTCAGGCGTCAGCTCGGTGCTGGTATTGCGGCGCAGCTGCGAGGCGTAATACGCCTCGCCGTTGGACTGCGTAGTGCCGACGCCTGCGGGATTCTCCAGCGCATTGGCGAGGTCGCCTTCGTGCCAAGCGATCACCCTCTGGTAGGCCGGGCCGACGAATTCGAGCAGCGCCGCGCGTGCCTGCGCCTTGAGCGTGTCGGCTTTCGCCGCATCGATCGTGCCGGCCTCGCGCAAAGCGTCGGCCTTCTTGACCAGGTCGGCCCACAGCGCGGTGTCGTCACGCTCGGCGAACGGTGCACCGGTGATCACGTTGCGCGACTGGGTGATGACGCCGGTGTAGGCGAACTTCGGTGCGCGGATGCCGGCGTCGGCGCTGGCCTGCGTGTGTGCGAGCAGGGTGTCGAACATCGTTGGCAACGCACGCAGACGGGCGACGTAGGCGAGATAATCGGCCTCGCTGTCGACCTTGTGGAAGTTGATCAGCAGCGTCGGCAGCATCGCCTGCGGCCCCATCATCTGGGTGAAAGCGTAGCCGTTGCGACGGTATTCGAACTGCTCGGCGGCCTCGCGCGCCTGCTGCGCCCAGAGTTCATAGGACAGCTTGCCCTCGAGATCGAGCGCGTCGGCATCGAAGCTGCGCTCCATTTCGGCGACGCTCGCGCGCTGCCAGGCCAGCTGCCGTTCCATCGCAGCGTCGGAGACATCGTCGAGCTGGTCGTAGAGGTCCTTGCGGCCGAGGAAGGTCAGCCCGATCGGGCTGAAGCGCAGCGAGGTCTCGTACTGCTGGTCGAGCCAGGCATTGAGGCGCACGGTCTCGGCGGCCGGCGGCGCCTGGGTCATCGCCGTGGGCGCAGGGACGGCAGGCGCCGACTGCGCGTGAGCGGGCAGGGCGAACGCGAGCGCAAGTGCGAGCGCGGTGATGGCGGGCAGTCTGGGCATCGGAAGCATCCGGTCGATCGTGGGGACCGAGCCTACGCGATCGATTCGCCTACGGCAGAGGCGGAATCGTGAGAGACCCCGACGGGCACCGAAAATCCACGGGCAGCGCAGCGACCCGGCGGCGCGGGTTGTGCCTCTCCCGTATGGAAGCGCCCAAACGCAAGAAGGCAGCCTGCGCTGCCTTCCAATTGCAATCGTCGCAATGTCTGCGTCGATTACTTCATGCGGTAGGTGATGCGGCCCTTGGTCAGATCGTAGGGCGTCATTTCGACCTTGACCCGGTCACCGGTCAGGATGCGGATGTAGTTCTTGCGCATCCGTCCGGAGATGTGCGCAATGATTTCGTGGCCGTTCTCGAGCTTTACCCGGAACATGGTGTTCGGGAGGGTCTCGGAGACCGCGCCTTCGAACTCGATGACGTCGTCTTTCGCCATTCGTCTGGAATATCCGTCGTTAGGGATGCGGCGCGCGGCCCGAATGATTTCGAGCTCGCGCCAACAAAGCGGGGTATTGTCGCACGCGACTGCATGCGATGCAAAACCACCCGCAGTGGAATTCAGTCCCGGGCGTCGAGCGCGGTGGCGGGGATCTCACCGAACGCGGAGGTCCACGGGCCGGCCACCGGGACCGTCGCCTCGGCCAGCGTATCGACCGATTCGATGAACCGTTCACGCGGCCATCTAGCAGCGCCCAGCGACGCCAGATGCGGATTGCCGACCTGGGCATCGATCAGCGGCATGTCCCAGCTGCGCATCTGCCGCGCGAGACCGAACAGTGCCGCCTTCGATGCGCCGCTGCGGGCGCTGAACATGCTTTCGCCGAAGAACATCCGGCCGATCGAGACGCCGTAGATGCCACCGACCAGCTCCGTGTCGTCGAACACTTCCACGCTGTGGGCGAATCCCGCAGCGTGCAGCGCGAGGTAGGCATCGCGCATGGCCTCCGTGATCCAGGTGCCGTCCTGACCGGGTCGCGGCGCCTGTGCGCAGGCGGTCACGACGTCGGCGAACGCGGTGTCGGCGCGCAGGATCCAGCCACTGCCACGCAAGGTGCGGGCGAAGCGCCGGTTGGGGCGCAGGTCTGCGGTCTCGAACACCGTGCGCGGATCCGGCGACCACCACAGGATCGGCTGCCCGTCGGAAAACCACGGAAACACGCCATGGCGATAGGCATTGCGCAGGCGCGTCACCGATAGATCGCCACCGAATGCGAGCAGACCGTCGGGACGGCGCAGTGCGCTGTCGACTGGCGGAAACGGCGCATCCGGCGCCACGCCGAGGCGCGGCAGGTGCAGGCTCACGGCGCTGCGTTCCGGAACGGGCTGCTGGCGGCGAGCGTCGCGGCGTAACCGCGGATCGACTGCGCCTCCTGCGTGCACCACTCGTGCAACGCACGCCGGAACTCGGGATCGGCGATCCAGTGACGGCTGTGCACCAGCGTCGGCAGGAAACCACGCGCGAGCTTGTGCTCGCCCTGCGCGCCTGGCTCGAAGTGGCTTAGGCCCTCGCGCAGGCAGTAGTCGATGCCCTGGTAGTAGCAGGTCTCGAAATGCAGGCCGGGCAGGGTGGCGATCGCGCCCCAGTAGCGGCCGTAGAGCGTGTCGCCGCCGCGCAGGCACAGGGCGCCGGCGACCGGCACGTCTCCCAGGTCGGCCAGCACCAGCACCAGCTGGCGCGGCATCGTCGCGGCGAGATGGCGCAGGAAATCCAGCGTCAGCGCGGGCGAGTTGCCGTATTCGGCGAAGGTCTGCAGATAGAAGCGGTACATCGTCGCGAGGTCGTGGTCGCTGGCCTCGTCGCCGTGCAGCACGCGGAAGCTCACGCCGGCACGCGCGACCTTGGCGCGCTCCTGGCGGATGTTCTTGCGGTGCTTGTGATCCATCGCGCCGAGGTAATCATCGAACGTCGACCAGTCGCCGGGATTGCGCCAGTGGTACTGCACGTCGATGCGCGGCAGCCAGTCGGCGTCGAATGCATCCGCTTCGGCTTCGGTGTGGAAATTGACGTGCGCCGACGACCAGCCCGCATCGCGCGTCGCGCTTTCGAGGGCGATGCGCAATGCGATCCGCGAGGTCGCATCGCGTGCCAACAGGCGCGGGCCGCTCACCGGCGAGTAGGGCGAGGCGACGAGAAGCTTCGGGAAATAGTCGTGCCCGTACTGCGCATAGGCGCGCGCCCAGGCATGGTCGAACACGAACTCGCCATGCGAGTTGGTCTTGCGGTAGGTCGGCGCAGCGGCGATCAGTGTGTCGCCATCCCACAACGTCAGATGCTGCGGGGTCCAACCCCATTCGGCGCGCAGACAGCCGTGCAGCTCGAGGCCCGCCAGGAACGCGTGGCTGACGAAGGGATTGCCGTCGTGCAGGGCATCCCACTGCGCCGCAGGCAACGCTGCGAGCGACTCGAGAAGCCGGATGTCGGGCGCGGCACGCATCAGGGTTGCAGCTCCAGTATGTCGATGGCCGGCGGATTGAACAGACGCAGCGGCAGACCCACCTCGCCCATGCCTGCCGTGGTGAACACGCGCACCGGTCTGCCATCGCGACCCGGGGTCGAGCCTTCGCCCCGATCGAATCCGAGTGCGCTGGGAATGGCGTGGCGATACAGCCCCGGGATCCGGATCTGACCGCCGTGGGTGTGGCCGGCCAGCACCAGCGTTGCCCCGGACATCGACAACCGCGACGCGCTGTCCGGATTGTGCGTGAGCATGAGCGTCGGCAGATCCGACGGCGCCTGCTCCAGAAAGCCGGGATCGTCCCGGCGGGCCCAGCGGTCACCGAGTCCGGCCCAGCGATAGCCATCGGCCTCGACGATGTCGCCTTCGATCACGCGCACGCCGTGCGCCTGCAAGGCTGCGCGCAGGGCGACGTCGATATCGGGCCCCGGCGCCTGCTGATCGTGGTTGCCCAGAACTGCGTAGACCGGCATCTCCAGCCGCGCGAGTGGCTCGAACAACGTTTCAAGCGCATGCGCCTGCGGCTCGTAGGTAAAGTCGCCGGCGATCGCGACCGCGTCGACCTGCAAGGCGGACAGCCGGTCCACCACCCGGTCGAGAAACGCCCGGTCCTTGTATACGCCGAGATGGAGGTCGCTGATCAGCGCAATGCGCGCCTCGATGCGGGTTCCCGCAATGCGCGTTTCCTGCACGCGGATCATCTGCGGCTCGATGAAGCGCGCCCAGGCAAACGTCAGGCTCGGAACCAGCAGCAGAAGCGCCAGCGAGCGTCGACGCCGCTCACGCAGCTGCCAGAGCAGCCACGCGACGAAAGGCAGCGCGAGCCAACTTGCGTAGAACAGGCACCGCTTGAGCAGGATCTTGTCCATGCGCCGACCGTCGACGCGGCGGACTCAGCCCTGCTGGTCGAGGAAGCGTTCGGCGTCGAGCGCGGCCATGCAGCCGAAGCCGGCCGAGGTGATCGCCTGGCGATAATGCTGGTCGGTCACGTCGCCCGCGGCGAACACGCCCGGCACATTCGTCGAGGTCGCATTGCCGTCGATACCCGAGCGGATCTCGAGGTAGCCGTTGTTCATCGCCAGCTGGCCTTCGAACAGCGTGGTGTTGGGCGTGTGGCCGATTGCGACGAAGAAACCGTGCACCGCGATCTCGCGCGTGCTGTCGTCCTGCACCGACTTCAGGCGCAGACCGGTCACGCCGGCGTCGTTGCCGAGCACCTCGTCGACGGTGTGGTGCCACACCGGCACGATCTTGCCGGCCTGGATCTTGGCGTTGAGCTTGTCCTGCATGATCTTCTCGGCGCGCAGCGTGTCGCGGCGATGGACCAGATACACAGTCCTGGCGATGTTCGACAGGTACAGCGCTTCCTCGACCGCGGTATTACCGCCGCCGACCACGGCCACGTCCTGGTCCTTGTAGAAGAACCCGTCGCAGGTGGCGCAGGCCGACACGCCCCGGCCCTTGAACGCCTCTTCCGACGGCAGGCCGAGGTACTTCGCGGTCGCGCCGGTGGCGATGATGATCGCGTCGGCGGTGTACTCGCCGCTGTCGCCCTTGAGCCGGAACGGGCGCTGCGACAGATCCGCGGTGTGGATGTGGTCGAAGATGGTCTCGGTGTCGAAGCGCTCGGCATGCGCCTGCATGCGCGCCATCAGGTCCGGACCCATCAGCCCGTGTGCATCGCCCGGCCAATTGTCGACCTCGGTGGTGGTCATCAGCTGGCCGCCCATCTGCATGCCGGTGATGACCACCGGCTTGAGGTTGGCGCGGGCGGCGTAGACGGCCGCGGTCCAGCCGGCGGGGCCGGATCCGAGGATCAGCAGACGGAGGTGGCGGGGGCTGGTATTCGGAGCGCTCATGTATACTCGCGGGCTTCGGCACTGCGGCCTGACGTGGTCCATAGCTTGGCGGTGCGCCCCCCGCAAAACAAGGTTCGGCAACGTCAGCCGACCGGAACAATCCATCCGCGACACGCCGCCGAAAGCGGCGTTTTTTGTGCAGGAGTCGGCGACATGCGTATCGGTATTCCCAGTGAGACCAAGACCCTCGAAGGCCGCGTGGCCCTGGTGCCGGAAGCGGCAGGCGATCTGGTCAACCGTGGTCACGAAGTGTGGGTCCAGCAGGGCGCGGGCCTGAAGTCGGGCTTCAGCGACGAGGCCTACACCCGCCTGGGCGTGAAGATCGCGCCGGACGCGGCCGCGCTGTACGAGAAGGGCGAACTGATCGTCAAGGTGAAGGAACCGATCGAAGGCGACCTGGCGCTGCTGCGCAAGGACCATCTGCTGTTCTGTTACCTGCATCTGGCGCCGCTGCCGGAGCTGACGAAGCGCCTGCTCGACATCGGCCTGACCGGAATCGCGTTCGAGACCGTCGAGCTCGACAACGGCGAACTGCCGCTGCTGGCACCGATGTCGGTGATCGCCGGCAAGATCGCGGTGCAGGTCGGCACGCATTACCTGCATCAGCCGCTGGGCGGCAAGGGCAAGCTGCTCGGCGGCCTGCCGTCGACCGAGCGCGGCAAGGTTGTGGTGTTCGGCGCGGGCGTGGCGGGCGGGGCCTCTGCGGCGCTGGCCGCGGCCGGCGGTTCCAATGTCGTGGTGTTCGAGAAGCGCGCCGACCGCATGGAACAGATGATGCGTCTGGGCAACAACGTCACCGCGCTGTATCCCTACGACGACGTGGTCGCCCGCGAGGTCGCCTCGGCAGACCTGGTGATCGGCGCGGTGCTGGTGACCGGCGCGGTCGCCCCGCACGTCGTCACCCGCGAGATGATCAAGTCGATGGAGGACGGTAGCGTGCTCGTCGACATCTCGATCGACCAGGGTGGCTGCTTCGAGACCTCGCGTGGGACGACCTGGAAAGAGCCGGTCTATGTGGAGGAGGGCGTGACCCACTTCTGCGTGACCAACATGCCCGGCGCCGTCCCGCAGACGTCCTCGCAGGCGATCTGCGCGGCCATCCTGCCGTGGGTCAACAAGCTGGCGTCCGGTCAGTGGCGCGACAGTCAGCCCCTGGTCCGCGGCATCAACATCGAAGCCGGCAAGCTCGTGCATCCTGCGCTGCAGGACATGAAACTTTGACGTAAGATCAAAGGCCTGTACCGACTTTCTCAGGTAAAAACGCACGGTGGCACGACCGCTTTCAGACCGCCCCAAGCGCACGCGCAGCGCAGCCAAGGATGCCGCAGCCGCGGCGTCCGCCAAGGCTGCGCCCAATCCGCGTCGCCAGCGGCTGGTCCGCGACATCGCGCTCATCCTGATCGCGCCGCTGCTGCTGTACCTGCTGGCGTGTCTGGTGACGTATTCGCATACCGATCCGGGCTGGACCAATGCCGGCAGCGTCACCGCGCCGCTGCACAACGTCGGCGGCCCGGTGGGCGCGTGGATTGCCGACGTGCTGCTGCATCTGTGCGGCTATGTCGCCTATTTGCTGCCGGTGATCCTGGGCGCGGTCGCCTGGATTGCGCTGTTCGGCATCGAACGCGATCCCGAGGGCACCGCCGATTTCGGCCCGGCCCTGCGTCTGGTGGGCATCGTCGGCTTTCTTGTGTCGGCCACCGGCCTGCTGTATCTGCGCGTGCCGGCGGTGCAGAACCTCTCGGCCGGCGGGGGCGGCATTCTCGGCCGGTTGGTCGGCAATTCGCTCTATGGCGTGATCGGGCCGGTCGGCGGCAGTCTGTTCCTGGTGGCGCTGTTCCTGGTGTCGGTGACGCTGGCGACGGGTCTGTCCTGGTTTGCGCTGATGGACCGGCTGGGCGGCTGGGTCATGCAGTTGCCGGTGCTGTTCCGCCGCAGCAGCAAGCAGGCCACCGACTGGAAGGAAGCCCGCGTGCACCGCGAGGAGCGCACCGAGGCGCGCAAGGTCGACACCGAACTGCGGGCCAAGCGCGCGCCGGTGAAGATCGAAGCGCCGGTCGTGCCGCCGGCGGTCGAGAAGAGCGAGCGCGCCAAGCGTGAGCAGCAGATCCCGATGTTCCACGGCGTCAATGCCAACGGTTCGGACCTGCCGCCGCTGTCGCTGCTGGATGATCCCAAGCCGCAGCCCCAGGGCTACGACGAGGACACGCTGGAAACCCTGTCGCGGCAGATCGAGTTCAAGCTCAAGGACTTCCGCATCGACGTGGTGGTCAAGGAAGCCCAGCCAGGGCCGGTGATCACGCGCTTCGAGATGGAACCCGCGCCGGGCGTCAAGGTCAGCCAGATCAGTTCGCTGGACAAGGACATCGCGCGCGGCCTGTCGGTGAAGGCCGTGCGCGTGGTCGATGTCATTCCGGGCAAGTCGGTGATCGGCCTGGAAATTCCCAATGTGCGCCGGGAGATGATCTATCTCTCCGAGCTGCTGCGCTCCAAGGAATACGACAAGTCGCCGAGTCCGCTCACGCTGGCGCTGGGCAAGGGCATCAGCGGCCAGTCCGTGGTCGCCGATCTCGCGCGCATGCCGCATCTGCTGGTCGCGGGTACCACCGGCTCGGGCAAGTCGGTTGCGGTCAACTCGATGGTGTTGAGCCTGCTGTTCAAGGCCAGCCCGAAAGAGCTGCGCATGCTGATGATCGACCCGAAGATGCTGGAACTCAGCGTCTACGAGGGCATCCCGCATCTGCTGGCGCCTGTGGTCACCGACATGAAGGAGGCCGCGAACGGCCTGCGCTGGTGCGTGGCGGAGATGGAGCGCCGCTACAAGCTGATGAGCGCGGTCGGCGTGCGCAACCTCGCCGGCTTCAACAAGAAGGTCAAGGATGCGGAGGACGCCGGGCAACCGATGTCGGACCCGCTGTTCCGGCCGAATCCCGAATCGAGCGACGTCGCCGAACTGCTCGAGCCGCTGCCCTACATCGTCATCTTCATCGACGAATTCGCCGACATGATGATGATCGTCGGCAAGAAGGTCGAAGAACTCATCGCGCGCCTGGCGCAGAAGGCGCGCGCAGCCGGCATCCACCTGATCCTCGCCACGCAGCGGCCCTCCGTCGATGTCATCACCGGTCTGATCAAGGCCAACATCCCGACCCGCATCGCGTTCCAGGTCAGTTCCAAGATCGATTCGCGCACCATCCTCGACCAGTCAGGCGCGGAGACGCTGCTGGGTAACGGCGACATGCTGTATCTGCCGCCGGGTACGGCGATGCCCGAACGCGTGCACGGCGCGTTCGTGTCCGACGAGGAAGTGCATCGCGTCGTCGAACATCTCAAGCAGAGCGGCCGGGCCGACTACATCACCGGCGTGCTCGACGAGGTGCAGACGATGGGCGACGGCACCGTCGTCGGCGCGACCGGCCTGCCGGAATCGAGCAGCAGCGGGGGCGACGAAAGTGATCCGCTGTACGACGAAGCGGTGAAGATCGTCACCGAAACCCGTCGCGCCTCGATCTCGGGTGTGCAGCGCCGGCTGAAAATCGGCTACAACCGCGCTGCGCGTCTGGTCGAGGCGATGGAAGCGGCGGGCGTGGTGACGCCGCCCGAGCACAATGGCGATCGCAGCGTGCTGGCACCGCCGCCGCCTGCGCGCTGAGTGTTCGGCCAACGGCGTGCGATGAATCGTCGATGCACGGCGTCGTCGGAATGCGGCACTGTCGTCGCCGCATTCAGCGAAGAATTCGCACACTCGCTCCACATCACACCGAACCCTGAGGTTGCTTCGATGCGCTCGATGATCCGTCATTCCCGCTGGTTCGCCGCCGCTGCCGTGCTGATGGTGGCCGGCCTCGCGCAGGCCGCCGATGCGCGCCCGCAACTCGAGCAGTTCACGCGGGGCCTCAAGGGCCTCGAGGCCCAGTTCACCCAGCAGGTCGCCGATGGCAACGGCCGGGTCAAGGAGAGTTCGAGCGGCACGCTGGCGCTGTCGGCGCCGCGTCTGTTCCGCTGGGAATACGTGAAGCCGTATCCGCAGCTGATCGTCGCCGATGGCCGCACGGTGTGGGTTTTTGATCCTGACCTAGAGCAGGTCACGCGCCGCTCGCAGGGCAGCGAAGAACAGGACAGCCCGCTGGCCGCGCTGATCGATCCGTCGAAGCTCGATCGTGATTTCAGTGTTGCCGAGGCCGGCAGCGCAGGTGGTCTGAACTGGCTCGAGCTGCGCCCCAAGCGCGCCGAGAACGCGGCGTTCGAACGCGCACGTCTGGGCTTCGGCAGTGATGGCAGCCTGTCGCGCATGGAGATCCACGACACCCTGGGCCAGCGCACGACCATCGGTTTCAGCGGCTGGAAGCGCAATCCCACGTTCGCCGCCGACACGTTCCGCTACACGCCGCCGGCGGGTGTGGATGTGGTGGGCGAGGAATAAGTCTTTCGCGTCCCGCGCTGCGGGATTCGCGGTGCATCGCATCGAGCGGCCGCCTCCGGGCGGCCGTTTGCGTTTCAGGCCTCGTGCGTCGCAATGCGATCGTGCGAGCGCCTAGCGATGCATTTCGCCGACCTGCCGGATCGGCGTGAACGCCGGCAGCACCAGCCGGTAGTGGTAGGGCGCATCGGCGGGCTGACGGCCCGCAGGGCGTGGCCGGCTGACGTCCACCGTGCCGCATGCGTCGATGTCCTGGCAGGCCCAGAACTGTCCGCGCTCGGCGGTGATGTCGATCGACACCGGGGCCAGATCGTGGAGATGGGCCGTCATCGGCGTCGTGCCCGCGAATGGACTCGCGGGATCGGTCGGGCGTTGGCGCATCGCGTGGAGATTGCCGACGACCACGACGATGCGGCCCGCGGGGAAGCCGTCGTACGCGCGCCTGAGCATATCGGCCATCACCGCTTCGCAGTTTCCGCGTTCATAGCAATCTCTGCTGCGCGGATCGAACGGCAGGATCGCGACATCGTGTCCGGCGCTGCGCAGCGCACCAATGCGCTGGACGAGCGACAGCACGTCTTCGCTGCGTCGGCCATCGCTCTGTTCGGGCGACAACGCCCACCATGGCCGCTGCCGCAGGCGATCGATCAGCGCGTCGGTGCCGCCACCGGTGACCGCTTCGCGCAGCGCCGAATGCTCCCGCGTGGGAATTTCCAGTGCGAGCAGTACGGGCGCCGCCTCGCTCCAGTGCTCCACCAGATCGCCTGCCAGCAGCGGAATCTCGCGCGTGCCGTGCATTTCGCCCAAAACCACGAGTCGATGCGCGCCGCTTTCGCGAACGAGCGTGTTTACCGCATCGCTGCGCCAGTCGGCTGCGGCCGTGGTCGAAGCGGCGAGCAGCAGAAGACCGCTGGCAAGCCGGGTCAGTCGGTGTCTTGCGGTTGTGATCACGTCCGTATGTCGCAATATCGTCATCCCGGCACTCCGTTGCAGCCCAGGCCGACAGGTTAATCGCGTGTCCCGTTCCCGCCCAACCCGCGCCGATGGCGGCGACCTGCTGCAGGTCGATCGCAGCGCCATGCGTCCGCTGGCCGAACGCATGCGCCCGGCGACGCTCGACGAAATGGTCGGGCAACGCCGGTTACTGACCGAAGGCACCGCGCTGCGCACGGCGGTCGAGGCCGGCAAGATCCATTCGATGGTGCTGTGGGGGCCGCCGGGCTGCGGCAAGACCACGCTGGCGCTGCTGCTGGCGCATTACGCGGACGCGGAGTTCAAGGCGATCTCGGCAGTGCTCTCCGGCCTGCCGGACGTGCGCCAGGTGCTGGCCGAAGCCGCGCACCGCTTCGATGGCGGGCGCCGCACGGTGCTGTTCGTCGACGAGGTGCACCGCTTCAACAAGACCCAGCAGGACGCGTTCCTGCCGCATATCGAGCGCGGCACGATCGTCTTCGTCGGCGCGACCACAGAAAACCCGTCGTTCGAACTCAACTCCGCGTTGCTGTCGCGTTGCCGCGTGCACGTGATGGAATCGGTGTCGCCCGACGACATCCTCGAATCGCTGCATCGTGCGCTGGCCGATGTCGAGCGCGGTCTCGGCGATCGCGGGCTGCGGATCGCCGACGATCTGCTGCGGCTGATCGCAGTCGCCGCCGATGGCGATGTGCGACGCGCACTGACGCTGCTGGAAATCGCCGCCGAGCTGGCGGGCGAGGGCGGCGAAGTCACCGCCAGCACGATCGAGCAGGTGCTGGCGGATCGCACGCGTCGGTTCGACAAGGGCGGCGAGCAGTTCTACGACCAGATCTCGGCGCTGCACAAATGTGTGCGCAGCTCCAACCCCGATGCCGCCTTGTACTGGTTGACGCGCATGCTCGATGGCGGTTGCGACCCCGGTTACCTCGCCCGGCGCATGACACGCATGGCGGTGGAAGACGTCGGTCTGGCCGATCCGCGCGCCTTGCAGATGTCGATCGATGCCTGGGACACTTTCGACCGTCTCGGCAGTCCCGAGGGCGAACTCGCGCTCGCGCAGCTGGTGATCTATCTGGCCAGCACCGCGAAATCCAACGCCGGCTACATGGCCTTCAACCAGGCCAAGCGCGACGTACGCGAGTACGGCACGCAGGACGTGCCGATGCATTTCCGCAATGCGCCGACCAAGCTGATGAAGGAACTCGGCTACGGCACCGGCTACCAGTACGACCACGACGCCGAAGGCGGCATCGCGCTCGACCAGACCGCGTTCCCGGATGCGATGGGCGAGCGGGTCTACTACCAGCCGGTCGCGCGCGGCATGGAGATCAAGCTCAAGGACAAGCTCGACGCGCTGCGCGCCGCGCGCGCCGAGGCGATCCGCAAGGCCCGAGAGGTTGGCGGCGACTGATCATCTGCGGATTTCCTGACGATCCTTGTGGGCCGCGACCGAAGGCGCGTGGGCGTTCGCACGATGGTGCAAGCCAGGGCAAGCGCGCAGGGTCGTAAGCGGTTCTTCCACGGAGGGAATGCCGATGCGGATCTGTGCAGTTTTGCTGCTGTTCGTCGCGTGGCCGGTCGCCGCGCAGTCGGTGCACAAATGCGCCGACGGTCGCGGCGGCCACAGCTATCAATCGCAACCCTGCACCGATGGCGAAGCACTGCGGACGTGGACGGCCGAGGTGCAGGACGCGCCTGCAACCACGGCAACGCAGCGCCCGGCGACACCGCCGACGCAACGTCGTGCGGCCACATCGACGCGGCAGACACCGGTACGTGCGACAAGGCCTCGACGCGACGATCAGCACGCGCGATGTCTGGCCGCACGCGCCAGTCGCGAGAACGCCCTGCGCAAGCTCGGCACCCAGCGCCGTTATGACGATCTGCGCCGGCTCAACGAACGCGTGTCGGCGGTGTGCAATCACCGCGGACGCGGCTGAGGCGACGGGCGATCAGGGATTACAAGGACGGTTGGTGCCTTCCCAACCGTTCGGCAGGCGACGGATGACCTGACCGCCGGCGCAGCGCTCGCCGGCCTGGAGCGGCGTCGACCGATACGCCACGAGCTTTTGCGCAGCGGGCGCGACGACCGCCGGCTTCGGATATTCGTAGATCACGCGCTCGGGCGAGGGCAGGTGGCCGAACTGACGCGAGAGCCCCGTCGCATCGTCGTCGCTACGGCTGGCGTGCAGCCAGGCCGCATTGGACGCGACCAGCAGGGCCAGCAGCACGATTGCCGTCGCCTGCCAGGTCGAACGCCGCCAGCGGGCGGGGAACAGGAACACGTTGCGTTGCCGATCCACGATGCGCTCCAGAGTCCGGACAGACTGGATTCGATGCTAGGCGCGGGAGGATGGGCGGACCACTAGGGACAACCCTGTAAACGTTTTCCGGTGCATCCATTAGTGGTCGCGTATCGCGTGGCAAAGGGCGCCTGCATGAACCGCTCAGGCGCGACACCGCCACCATCGCGAGGGCGGCAGTGAGGCGTGGAAGGCCGATCCTGGAACCGATGGCATATCGCGTTTCGAAGGTGTACAAATGTACACCATGAGCGATCTGTCCCCCCAGCGTGCCGCCGTCCTCGACTTCCTGCGCGAACGCATCGCCGCAGGTGCGCCGCCGAGCCTGGCCGAGATTGCTGCGGCCTTTGGCTTCGCGTCGCGCAATGCCGCGCAGAAGCATGTGCAGGCGCTGGTCTCGGCCGGGCTGGTGGAACTGCAGGCCGGTCAGAAGCGCGGGTTGCGGCTGCCGGGGCAGGGCGAACGCATGGCCGCATTGCCGGTGCTCGGACGCGTGGCCGCGGGTGTGCCGATCGGTCCTGACACCGGCAGCGACCGCGTGCTGTGGCTGGACCGCAGCCTGTTCTCGCTGCGCCCGGATTACCTGCTCCGGGTCGAGGGTGATTCGATGATCGACGACGGCATCCTCGAAGGCGATCTCGTCGGTGTGCACCGCAGCCGCGATGCGCGCGACGGTCAGACCGTCGTCGCGCGGCTGGACGATGCCATCACCATCAAGCGGTTCGAACACCGCGAAGGCGGCGTGCGCCTGTTGCCGCGCAATCCCGCGCATGCGCCGATCATGGTCGCCGCCGATGCCGATTTCGCCATCGAAGGCCTGTACTGCGGCCTGGTGCGACAGGGCTGAGATGGCGCCTGCACTGCAATCGCTGGATGCATTGCTCGCCGCGCGCACGGTGTGGTCGGCCGGACGCGGCACGCGCTGCGCCGACATCGGCCAGCCGACCGGGCATGCCGCGCTTGATGCCGCGTTGCCGGGCGGCGGCTGGCCGCCGCGCGCATTGACCGAACTGCTGCTGCCGGCCGATGGCGTCGGCGAAATCTCGTTGCTGTTTCCGGCGCTGTCGCGCATCACCGCCGCTGGTGGCCGCGTGGTGCTGGTTGCGCCGCCCTGCATTCCGTACGCACCGGCGTGGCAGGCGGCGGGCGTGCGCCTGGATGCATTGGATGTCGTCGAGGCATCGCCCGGCGATGCACTGTGGGCGTTCGAGCAATGCCTGCGCAGCGGTGCCTGCGCCGCGGTGCTGGGCTGGCCGGACACCGGTGATGCGCGGTTGATGCGGCGTCTCCAGGTCGCCGCAGACAGCGGCGATTGCCACGCCTTCGCGCTGCGCGACCGGCGCCACGCGGCGAATGCATCGCCGGCGGCGTTGCGGCTGGAATATCTGCCCGAAGTGCAGGCCTGGCAGGTGCGCAAATGCCGTGGCGGACAGGTGCCGTCGCAACCGCTGCGATTGGCGAGCTGAATGATCCTGCGATGCTCTGGGCCTGTCTTCTCCTGCCGCAACTGGCGCTCGACGCCGTTCTCCGCCGTCTGCCCGATCCCGACGCACCGTTCGCGCTGGTCGAAGGGCCCGCGCAGCTGCGCAAGCTGCACAGCGTCAACGCAGCGGCAGGCGCACACGGACTGAAGGCCGGCATGCGTCTGTCGGCCGCGCATGCGCTCTTGGCCGACGTGCGCACGCAACCGCACGATCCGCTGGCGGAATCGACCGCGCATCGTTTTCTGGCCGCCTGGGCGTATCGCCACAGCTCGCTGGTGAGCCAGCAGTGGTCACGCGCGATCGTGCTGGAAGTGCAGGCGAGCTTCCGCCTGTTCGGGCCGTGGTCGCAGTTCGAACGCACGCTGCGCGAAGAACTCTCGGCATTGGGCTTCGCGCATCGCATCGCACTCGCGCCGTCGCCGACCGCCGCGCGCGTGCTGGTCGGTCTGCGCGATGGCTTCGCGGTGACCGGGGCGGCGGAACTGTCGGCGCTGCTGGACCGCACGCCGGTGCGCCGCGCCGCATTGCCGGGCGATGCCGGTGAGCGCCTGTATCGCATGGGTGTGCGCACGCTTGGCGCCTTGCGTGAACTGCCGGGCGCGGGCGTGCAACGCCGGTTCGGCGCGGACGTGCTGGCGCACGTGCGCAGGTTGTATGGCGAGAGCGACGATCCGGTCGCCTGCTACACGCCGCCGGACCGTTTCGACATGCGCGTCGAGCTGGGTTACGAAGTCGAAGCACATCCGCCGCTGCTGTTTCCGTTGCGGCGCCTGATCAACGACCTGTGCACGTATCTCTCTGCGCGCGACGGTGGCGTGCAGCGTTTCGTGATCGGGCTGGAACACGAAGCGGGCAGTACCAACGTCGAGGTCGGCCTGCTCGCGCCCGAACGCACATCAACGATGCTGTTCGAACTGGCGCGCAACCGGCTCGAACGCACCGAAATCGCCAGGCCGGTCGTCGCGATGCGCCTGCTCGCACGCGAACTGCCGCCGTTCGTGCCGGCCGCGCGCGATCTGTTCGATACGCGCCCGCAACAGGCGCTCGACTGGCCGCATTTGCGCGAACGCCTGCGCGCGCGGCTTGGCGACGATGCGGTCTATAGCGTGACACCGGCCGGCGATCCACGTCCGGAGCGCGCATGGGCGCGTCGCATCGGCGATGGCGGTGACGCGATTGCGGATGCGCCCATGCGTCCGCCGCGTCCAGCCTGGCTGCTGCCGCAACCGGTACCGCTGCACGACGCTGGCCTGCGCATCCTGTCCGGGCCGGAGCGTCTGGAAAGCGGCTGGTGGGACGACGCCGATGCGCGACGCGATTACTACGTGGTCGAAACCCGCGAGGGCCAGCGCGGCTGGGCCTTCGTGCCCCCGGGACGCTTCGACGGCTGGATGCTGCACGGCTGGTTCGCATGAGCTGGGACGATGCGATCGATGGCGTCGACCGCGACACGCCGGGCAGCCATGTGCCACGTGCGCTGCGCGTCGCCGGACGCCTGCGCGCAGCTGCGAACGACGATGTCGCGCACGACACCAGCGATGATCTGCCGGCGTATGCAGAACTGCATTGCCTGTCGGATTTCTCGTTTCTGCGCGGCGCGTCCAGCGCGGAGCAGCTGTTCGCACGCGCCGTGCACTGCGGCTACAGCGCGCTCGCGATCACCGACGAATGCTCGCTCGCCGGCATCGTGCGGGGGCTGGAAGCGTCGGAGGAAACCGGACTCAAGCTGATCGTCGGCAGCGAATTCCGGCTGCTCGACGACACGCGTTTCGTGCTGCTGGTCGAAACCCGCGCGGGTTACACGCAACTGTGCGCGCTGATCACCCGCGGCCGCCGCGCCGGCACCAAGGGCCAGTACCGGCTGTCGCGCGCGGATGTCGAAGCCGAATTCCGTGGGAAGACACCCGGGGTTTTCGCCGTGTGGCTGCCGGGTGAGACGCCCGAAGCGGGGCAGGGCGCCTGGCTGCCCGACCTCTTTCCCGGGCGCGCGCACCTGGCCGTGGAACTGCACCGCGAACGCGACGATGCCGAGCGTCTCAGCGATCTGCTGGCGCTGTCGCGCACGCTCGGGATTCCGGCCCTGGCCAGTGGCGACGTGCACATGGCGACGCGGCGCGAGCGCATCCTGCAGGACACGCTGACCGCGATCCGCCACACCACGCCGATCGCCGACTGCGGCGAACACCTGTTCCGCAACGGCGAACGGCATCTGCGGTCGCGGCGCGCGCTCGGCAATATCTACGGCGCCGCGCTGATGCAGGCCACTGTCGACCTCGCGGCGCGCTGCACATTCGGTATGCGCGAACTGCGCTACGACTATCCGGTCGAACTGGTACCCGAGGGCCACACACCGACAACATGGCTGCGCGAACTGACCGAGCAGGGCATCCGCGTCCGCTGGCCGGGCGGTCCGACGGACAAGGTCCGCAAGCTGATCGATTTCGAACTGGCACTGATCGAGAAGAAGAAGTACGAGGCCTTCTTCCTGACTGTTGCGGACGTCGTGGGATTTGCCAGGGGGCAGGAGATTCTTTGCCAAGGCAGAGGATCATCTGCGAATTCCGCGGTCTGCTACGCGCTGGGTATCACTGCGGTGAATCCGGACGACACCCGTCTGCTGATGGCGCGCTTCCTGTCGGAGAACCGCAACGAGCCGCCCGACATCGACGTCGACTTCGAACACGAACGCCGTGAAGAAGTCATCCAGTACGTCTACGCCAAATACGGCCGCGAACGCGCCGCGTTGGCGGCGACGGTCATCGCCTATCGTGGCAAGAGCGCGGTGCGGGATGTCGCCAAGGCCTTCGGTCTGCCGCCGGACCAGATCGCATTGCTGGCCAACTGCTACGGCTGGGGCAATGGCGAGACGCCGATGGAACAGCGCATCAGCGAGGCCGGGTTCGATCTCGACAATCCGCTGATCGGCAAGATCCTCGTCATCACTGAAATGCTGCGCGACCACCCGCGGCATTTGTCGCAGCACGTCGGCGGTTTCGTGATCTCCAACGAACCGCTGTCGCATCTGGTGCCGATCGAAAACGCGGCGATGGACAACCGCACGATCATCCAGTGGGACAAGGATGATCTGGAGACGATGCAGCTGCTGAAGGTCGACTGCCTCGCGCTCGGCATGCTGACCTGCATCCGCAAGACGCTGGATCTGATACGCGGACAACGTGGGCGGACGTTCGAGATTGCGACGTTGCCGAGCGAAGATCCGCAAACCTACAACATGATCCAGATCGCCGACACCGTCGGCGTCTTCCAGATCGAATCGCGCGCGCAGATGGCCATGTTGCCGCGGCTGAAACCTGCGCGCTTCTACGATCTGGTGATCGAAGTCGCCATCGTGCGACCAGGGCCGATCCAGGGAAACATGGTGCATCCCTATCTGCGGCGGCGTCAGAATCCCGAAGAGATCGTGTACCCCTCCGAAGAAGTCGCAGAAATCCTGGAACCCACACTCGGCGTGCCGTTGTTCCAGGAACAGGTCATGGAACTGCTGATCAAGGGCGCCGACTACACCGACAGTGAAGCCGACAACCTGCGACGCTCCATGGCCGCGTGGCGACGCGGCGGCGACATGGAGCCACACCGCCTGCGTGTGCGCGAGCGGATGACCAAAAAAGGCTACGACCCGGGTTTCATCGAGCAGATCTTCGAACAGATCAAGGGCTTCGGTTCCTACGGATTTCCGCAGAGCCACGCCGCGTCGTTCGCGAAGCTGGTCTACGCCAGTTGCTGGCTCAAGCGGCATGAACCGGCGGCGTTCGCCTGCGGTCTGCTCAACGCGCAGCCGATGGGCTTCTATTCGCCGAGCCAGATCGTGCAGGACGCCCGTCGTGGCAGTCCGCATCGCGCACCCGTGGAGGTGTTGCCGGTCGATGTGATGGTCAGCGATCGCGACTGCACGCTGGTCGGCGGACGTCCGTGGCGCAGCGACATCGATCACGGCACGCAGCCCGACATCCGACTCGGCCTGCGTCTCGTTGCGGGATTGTCCAAAGACATGGCGGAGGCCATCGTCGCTGCCCGCGCACGGCGCCCGTTCGCCAGCGTCCAGGATCTGTGCCTGCGCGCCGGCCTCGACGAAAAGGCGCGCAGCGTGCTCGCCGAATCCGGTGCGCTGGCATCACTGGCGGGCCATCGTAATGCAGCGCGCTGGGCGGTCTCTGGCATCGAGCGGCAACGGCCGCTGTTGCCCGGCAGTCCCGACGAAGATGTCGTCGAACTGCCGGTGCCGCGGGCAGGCGAGGAGATCCTGTCGGACTACCGCAGCACCGGTCTCACGCTCGGCCAGCATCCGATGGCCTTGCTGCGCGCGCAGATGGCCGGGCGCCGGATCATCGGCCTGCGCGATCTGCAACAGCGCCGGCATGGCAGCGGCGTGCATGTCGCGGGCCTGGTGACACAAAGGCAACGCCCGGCGACCGCCAAGGGCACGATCTTCGTCACGCTGGAAGACGAGACGGGAATGATCAACGTGATCGTCTGGCCGCACCTCGCGTTGCGGCGGCGTCGTGCGTTGCTCGAGTCACGCCTGCTGGCAGTGCGCGGGCGCTGGGAACGCGTCGATGGCGTCGCGCACCTGATTGCCGGTGATCTCGAGGATCTCAGCGGCATGCTCGGTCGCATGCAGTTGCCATCGCGGGATTTCCACTGAGGCCGCATCCGCGATTGGCTCCGTGATTGTTATGTTGTAACTTTCGCGGCCGTCTTTCGCGCCAGCTATCAGGATCTCGATGTCGCTGTATCACCGGATCGCCGAACTCCAGGGCGATCGCCCCTGGGGCGCCATGCTCGACGCCGGGACCGGCCGCAATTCGATGCGCTGGCTGCTGTCACTGCCCACCGAACGCTGGACCGCGGTCACCGGCTCGGCGTCAATGGCGCGCCGGACGGACACCGAAATCGGTACGCGCAGCCGCCAAGCCGACCGTCTGGTCGTCGGCAACTGGCTCAATCCCGCGCTGCTCGCGGGCGAGCGCTACGACACCGTGCTTGCCGACTATCTGCTCGGCGCGATCGAAGGTTTCGCGCCGTACTGGCAGGACCAGCTGTTCGCGCGCCTGCGCGATCTGGTCGCGGCGGACGGCCGGCTGTACGTGGTCGGCCTCGCGCCCTATGTGCCGCAGCTTCCCGATACGCTCGATGCAGCCGGCAGTCTGGTCACGCGCATCGGCCGCTTGCGCGACGCCTGTCTGCTGTTGGCCGGCGATCGACCGTATCGCGAATTTCCAGTGGACTGGACGCTGCGCCAAATCGAGCGCGCGGGCTTCCGCGTCCTGCATGCCGAGCAAATGCCGATCCGGTTCGGCACGCGTTTCGTCGATGGCCAACTCGACATGTGCATACGCGTGCTCGAGCGCGTGGCGGATCGCCAGCTCGCTGCCGCGCTGCATGCGCACGTCGATACGCTGCGGATGGAAGCGCATCTGCGCATCGCCGAGGACGGCGGTCTGCGAACCGGTCACGATTACGTGATCGCGGCAGAGCCTGTCTGACGTCAGCTGGTTCGGCCCGCGTTTCAACCGGCGTGCAGGGGATGGAGGCTATCCGCAACCTTTTGATGACGCCGGAACGCCTGCTGCCCGATGCGACAGCTGACCCATCCGCCGGCAACTCAGGCAGCACGGCGGGTGGTTTGCGGAAGCAGGGCGGTCGCCAGTCCCAGCAGCGGCAGGAATGCCGTGACCTGATAGACCCAGACGATGCCGCGCGCGTCGGCCAGCTGGCCCAGCCCGGCCGCGCCGATCCCGCCGATACCGAACATCAGGCCGAACATCACGCCCGAGACCATGCCCACGCGTCCGGGCACCGCTTCCTGCGCGTAGACCACCAGCGCGGCGAATGCCGACGACATCACCAGACCGATGATCACCGCGAGGATCGCAGTCATCGCCAGACCGACGTGGGGCAGGGCGAGTGCGAACGGCGCGACGCCGAGGAAGGAAATCCAGATCACCGCCTTGCGGCCGATGCGATCGCCGATCGGGCCCCCGGCGAATGTGCCGAGCGCGATCGCGCCCAGGAACAGGAACAGAACCACCTGGCTCTGCTGCACGCTCACG
Organism: Luteimonas sp. 3794; assembly: GCF_031456825.1. NCBI lineage: Bacteria > Pseudomonadati > Pseudomonadota > Gammaproteobacteria > Lysobacterales > Lysobacteraceae > Luteimonas > Luteimonas sp. 3794. The sequence continues at coordinate 303,865 of NZ_JAVDVJ010000002.1, forward strand.
CCGAAGCGCTGGATCAGATAGAAGGTGAAGTAGTTGGTGAACGACGCGATATAGACGAACTTCGCGAACATCAGGACCGACACCACGGTCATCGCCTGCACGATCTTGCCGCGGGACAGGCCCGTGCCGCGGGTGACCGCCAGCCGGCTCAGGCGCGCCTGTCCATGCTGCACCGTCCATTTCGTCAGCCGCAGCAGCACGAACACGGCGAGCGCGGCGACCAGCAGAAACCACGCGATGGCCGACTGGCCGTGCGGAATCACGATCGCTGCGGCCAGCAACGGCCCGATCGCCGAGCCGGTGTTGCCGCCGACCTGGAACGTCGATTGCGCAGTGCCGAAACGCCCACCCGAACCCATCCGCGCCACCCGCGAGGCTTCCGGATGGAACGTCGCCGACCCCACGCCGACAATCGCCGCGGCGACGAGCAGCATCGCGTAGCTGTGCGCCATCGCCAGCACACCAATGCCGATGAACGTCACCGCCATGCCGGCCGGCGACATCCAGGGCAGGGGACGCTTGTCGGTATAGAGCCCGATCCACGGCTGCAGCAGCGATGCGGTGATCTGGTAGACCAGCGCGATCACGCCGATCTGTCCGAAGCTCAGGTCGAAGTCGGCCTTGAGCATCGGGAAGATCGCCGGCAGCATCGCCTGGATCAGATCGTTGAGCAGATGCGCGAACGCCGCGGCGCCGACGACGCGGATCGCGAAGCCATGCGGCGGGGTGGAGATGTCGACCGGCACGACGGCCGACGCGTGATCAGGGTTGGGGACGGGTTGCGGCATCGAGGAGGAAGGCGATCCTGAGTCGCTCTGAAAGTCGCCCAACTGTGGGGCGTTCGTGCCGGTCGGCAGCGTCAGGAATCGGGAGGCGGTAGTGGGGCGTGCAGCTTAGGCGGTCCACGTCGAAGACCGCGAGGGCCGTACTGGGATTGATCTTTCCGCAATTCCGGGGCGGGAAGCCTCAACCCGCCGTAACGCTGAAATTGCGCCCTATGGGTGACTACGGTGTCGGGACCGGTGGCTACTAGGGGAGGGTGTGCGTACGTGCTGTGCTGTCCTCTCCGCTATGCTCCGCCTCGGGGAATGGAGCTAGTGCATATGGATTGGAAATACTGGGCAATAGTCGCATGCGCTCTTGCGCCTATTCCGGCATCCGCTCAGCACGTTTACAAGTGCATCAACTGGCAGGGCTCGGTTTCGTACCACTCTGACCGGTGCCCGCAGGGCCATCGTCAGGATCGCGTGTACTCACCAACGCACGTCGATGTCGACGGTCGAGCAGTTCGTAATTTTGTGCCCACTGCCAGTGCGGCCGCTGGGGGTCTTGCTCCGACCTACGGCCAGCCGATGAACGTCGACGGCTCGGCCAAATCCGATGCACTGTGTGGTGTCGCGCAGGCTGCGACAGCGCGCCGGCGGTATCGAAATATCGAACTTCTGGCGAGTGACGCCTCGCTGCGTTCGGCCCACTGCAATCACACGCGCGGACCGGGCGGTTGAACGCTGCAGGGCAGCGCCCTGCGGATACGCTTCATGCTGAGCCGACGTTTCGAAGTGCCGGATACCCGCATTGGCGGTACTCGGCGACCTCGGGTGACACGAGCTCTTTTCAGACCATCGGCCGGCAAGCCCACGGTTGCAAGGTTCCGTACAGGCATCTATTGAACTTCGCATAATGTACATTATGTAATTACTGGACCGACTGGCCCGGACCGCTAGGTGGCGCCCACTACGGGCGCCACCTCAAAGTCAGAACCAGGTCCGCAGCCCGAGCACGATCTTGGTGTGGTCTGGTGCCTCACCCATCGCGTCACGCAGGTCGCGCGTGTCGCCGTACGCACGTTCGTGCACGACGCCGATGTACGGGGCGAACTTGCTGGTGACCTCGTAGCGCAGGCGCAAGCCGGCCTCCGCCTTGGTGAGACCACTGCCGATGCCGCGCGTGGGATCGTCGCGGCGGGCCAGTTCGAGTTCGACCACGGGCTGCAGGATCAGCCGGTTGGTCAGCAGCAGTTCGTACTCGAGTTCGAGTTCGCCGATGACCTGGCCGCCTTCACCGGCGTACGCCATCGCCGAGACCTCGAACATATACGGCGCGAGGCCCTGGATGCCGATGGCTGCGAAGGTCTGCGATGGCCCTGGCCGGAACGATTGGCGAGCGCCGGCGACGACGTCCCACCATGGCGAGATGCTGCGCCCATAGAGCACATCGAGATCTGCGGCGTGGGTGCGCCCTGCACTGCGCTCGCCGCTGGCTTTCAGCCACAGTCGATCGATGTCGCCGCCGATCCATGCGTCCGCTTCCCAGGCTTGGCCGCTGCCGTGGTCGCCGTCGAACACTTCCAGCCGGTCGATCCGGACAAAGCTGCGAATCGCGTCGCCGTGCATCTCGTGGCCGTGCAGATGGTCGGGGAACGCAGCGGCGCGATCGGCGTCGGTGATCGGTGGCAGCGGTTCTCGTGGCGGATGGTCGGCTGGTAGATCGCCGGCGGGCTTTGAAGGTTCACCTCGATGGTGTGCGTGTGCGTCCTTGGCTGCGGGCGGCACAGGCGTATTGCCGGAAGCAGGATGCCCTGCATGAGACGCGTGATCCCGCGCGGCGTCGGGTTCGGCAGCGGCTTGGTTGCGATGCTGCGCATGCGAGCCTTCCGTACGCCCGCCCGTCGCGCCTGCAGGTTCGCCATGCCCGCTGCCATGCGCCTCATGCGTGGCCGCCGAGGCTGTATCGAGGCGCGGCGTCACCGCCGGTTCTGCTGGCCTGCGGTGATGCGCATGGGGATCCGCAGCCGGCGCCGTCGCAGGCTTCGAAGCGCGAGGTCGCGGCGGTGTCGCGCGCGGTTGCGCCGGCTTTTCTGCAGGCTTCGCGGTCGGCACATGATGCCCATGCGCGCTGTGTTGTGCGTGCGCGCTGCCGATCGCGGCACACAATGCAGCGGCCAGCACGCCGGTGCGTGCGAATGTCGACAAGGCGCTCATTCGACCACCTGCACTTCGCGGAACATGCCCGCTTCCATGTGGTACAGCAGATGGCAGTGGTAGGCCCATCGTCCGAGCGCGTCGGCGCGCACGCGGTAGCTGCGTTTTGAGCCCGGCGGCATGTCCACGGTGTGTTTGCGCAGCTGGAAGTTGCCCTGCGCGTCTTCGACATCGCTCCACATGCCGTGCAGATGGATCGGGTGCGTCATCATCGTGTCGTTGACCAGTACCACGCGCAGACGCTCGCCGTAGTTGAGCCGCAAGGGCTCGGCGTCGGCGAACTTGATGCCGTCGAACGACCACGCGAACTTTTCCATGTGGCCGGTCAGGTGCAGCTCGATCTCACGCCCTGGCGCGCGGCCGTCCGGATCGTCGAACAGGCTGCGCATCATCCCGTAGGTCAGCACGGTGCGGCCGTTGTCGCGCAGGCCGATACCCGGATCGTCGAGCCGGTGCGTCGGCGTCATCGTCTGCATGTCGACCAGCGGATTGTTCCGCTCGCTTTCGGGATGCGCCTGCATGGCGCTGGCGCCGTGATTTTCGCCGAGCCCCATCGCGGCATGGTCCATAGACGCATGATCCATCGCGGAATGGTCCATGCCATGCCCCATCGCGGCATGATCGGGCGCACTCCCCTGCCCCGCGCCGTGCCCGGCATGACCACCATCATGCATCCCGCCGTGGCCCATATCGTCCATGGTCAGGATCGGTCGCGCGTCCACATCCGGCACCGGCGCACGCAGACCTTCGCGCACGGCGAGCGTGCCGCTGACGAACCCGGTGCGCCCCATGTCCTGGGCGAAGATCGTGTAGGCGTCCTGGCCGGACGGCTCGACGATCACGTCGAAGGTTTCGGCCACCGCGATTCGGAACTCGTCGACGCTGACCGGATGCACGTACTGGCCGTCGGCTGCGACCACCGTCATCTTCAAGCCCGGAATGCGCACATCGAAGTACGTCATCGCCGAGCCGTTGATGAAGCGCAGGCGGATCTTTTCACCGCTGCGGAATAGCGCCGTCCAGTTGCCCGGCGAGGTCGTGCCGTTCATCAGATAGGTGTAGGTGTGCGCGTTGACGTCGGAAATGTCGGTCGGCGTCATGCGCATTTGGCCCCAACCACGGCGCTCGGCCAGCGTTGCCCGCAGGCCGTCTTCGCGCGCGTCGCGGACGAAGTCGCCGAGCGTGCGCTTGTAGTAGTTGTCGTGCTCGGCCATTTTCTTGAGCCGCGCGAACAATACCTGCGGCGGCAGGTCGGTCCAGTCGGTCAACAGCACGACGTAGTCGCGGTCGAACGCGAACGGCTCCGGCTCGATCGGGTCGATGATCAGCGCGCCGTACATGCCGGCCTGTTCCTGGAAGCCGGAATGGCTGTGATACCAGTAGGTGCCGCCCTGGCGCACGTCGAAGCGGTACTGGAAGGTCTCGCCGCGGTGGATGCCATCGAAACTCAGGCCCGGCACGCCATCCATGTTCGAAGGCAGCAGGATGCCGTGGCAGTGGATCGAGGTCATGTCGCCGTAGATCGAACCGGCCGGCAATGCGTTGCGCACGCGCAGATCGACCGTGGTGCCTTCGCGCCAGCGCAGGATCGGTGCCGGCAGCGATCCGTTGATCGTGGCCGCTGGGCGCGTGCGGCCGGTGAAGTTGACGAGGGTCTCGCCGACGACGAGGTCGAAATCGGTGCCGGCGAGCACGCGGCTCGTCGGCGACTGCAGCGCCCAGCTGGCGCGTGGCCACAGGCCGGCACCTGCGGCGGCGATGCCGCCCAGCGCCAGGCCCTGCACGAAACGTCGGCGCGACGGCGCAACGCCACCGTCCGCGGGAATTCGGAATGTCATGTCTGCTCCAGATCGGATGTCGGGTCGCGGGGCGACCCATGCCCTGCCCCAGTCGAGGCAGCGATGCGATCAGGCGCGGTGGATCGGAGGTCGGACGGGATCGTCGAGATGCGGCGCGGCGCGACCCTTCGACACATGCGCGACGACGACCGTACTGCCACTGGAAGCGGCGATGCGCGGCACCACCGGCAACACGCTGCCGCAGCCATGCAGACAGAGGCAGTCGCCGCCGTCGCAACAACTGTCGGATGCGGGCTGTTCGTCCGTATCCGCCGCCGCGGCATCGGGATCCGAAGCGATCGAATGGCAAGGCGGCGGCGTTTCGGAAGCCCCATGCGCGGCATGCGACATCGATTGCACAGGTGCCGCGGCTGCGAATACAGCGCCCATGCCGTCGAACGCCAGCAGGACGGCGAGCAACAGATGCAGCAGCACGAGCGCGGAAGAACGCATGCGGCGAGTATACGGCGACGGGCCGGTGCGCCACGCGGTACATGGGCCGGCCGCACATAGCAGAACGGGCAGCCCTTGCGAGCTGCCCGTTTGCCTGAAAAGTGGCGTCCCCACGGGGATTCGAACCCCGGTGTCCACCGTGAAAGGGTGGTGTCCTAGGCCTCTAGACGATGGGGACGCAGAAACCTGCATCATTCTATCGATCGGCCTTTGATCGACAGACAAATTGTGGTGGAGCCAGGCGGGATCGAACCGCCGACCTCCTGCATGCCATGCAGGCGCTCTCCCAGCTGAGCTATGGCCCCACGTTTGGGAGCGCGAAAGTGTAGTGTTCCGTGTCGGCAACGTCAACAGAATTTCGCACTTCCTTCGTTCGCGTCGATTCGTTCCGGGGAACGTCTCAGCCGGTGGCGCCGGCCTCGCTGCGATCGAGCCGCGCATCATCCTGATTTGGACGCAGGCTTGCAAGCCCATGTCCCTGATCGTCGAGATACTGCAGCCACTTTCCGAGGAAGGTGTTCATGCGCAGGCGGTGATCGACCACTTCTTCCGGCGGCGGAAACATGCCGATCACGTCCTGCCAGCGGCGGCCGACATAGCAATGCGTCGCCTCGACCTGCCCTGCATCCCGGTACAGACGCAGATGCGCGGACGGATCCGGTTCGCCGGTCACCGGGTCGAGCATCGCGTAGCTCAGGCGCAGTTGCGTGGTGTAGGGGTGCTGCTCGATGACGTCGAGAAACACCGGCAGCGCGCCTGGCACGTCGGAGCGGTATCGACCTGGTGCGAGGCGCGTGGGGTCGAACAGGCGGACCAGCCGCTCGTGGTTCTCCGCGTACAGCGCCATCAGCCAGCCGAACCGGCCCATTGAGGGAACGCGGGGACGGCGGCGGGTCAGGACCTTTTCCATGGATCGATGCTACATCCGCGGCGATGAATCCGTCAGGATCGAACACAGTCGCTTGGGATGGGATTCGGGGCCTGCAGGCCCCATCTCCGGCGCGACCGCTTCAATACATCACGCGCTCGATGCCCAGTGTCGACAGCACCTTGCTCGATATCTCCTCGATCGACGTGTGCGTGGTGCTCAGCGACGGCATGCGCTCGGCGCGGAACAACGCTTCAGCCGCGCTCACTTCGTGCTTGCAAGTCTCCAGCTTCGCGTACCGCGAGTTCGGCCGGCGTTCCTGACGGATCTGCGCCAGACGCACCGGGTCGATCGTCAGTCCGAACAGCTTGGCGCGATGGGCGCGCAGCCGCGGCGGCAGGCGATCATGTTCGAGATCCTCTTCGGTCAACGGATAGTTCGCCGCGCGCACGCCGTGATGGAGCGCGAGGTATACGCAGGTCGGCGTCTTGCCTGCGCGCGACACCGCGACCAGGATCACGTCGGCCTCGTCGTAGTTCGTCGCCATGCCGTCGTCATGGGTCAGCGCGAAGTTCATCGCGTTGATGCGGCGATGGTAGGTCTCGAAATCAACCATGCCGTGAGCGCGGCCCACACGTGATTCGCGCGATTCGAGCAGTTCGCGTTCCAATGGCTCGATGAACGGTGCGAAGACGTCGAGCACCAGCGCCCCGCTCTCCGCCAGGCCCGAAGCCAGCGCCGGGTCGACGCAGGAACTGATGACGATCGGGCGAACGCCCATCGCTTCGCCACGCGCGCGAATCAGCGCCGCCACCTCGCGGGCGCGTTCGAGCGAGTCGACAAACGGAATCCGATTGGTACTGAACTGCGTGCCGCTGAACTGGGTGAGCAGGCTGTGGCCGATGGTTTCGGCGGTGATGCCTGTGCCGTCGGACACGTAGAACACCGGGCGGGGACTGGACATGCGGGCTCCGGAAGTCGCGTGACGAGCGCCGCGGCGCCCGGGAGGGCTAAAATAGCCGTTCGATGCCGGGCCTGCCCGACCTCCTTCTCGATCAACGCGACACGGAGTCTCACCTTGAGCGCCAACATCCTGTGGCTGCATGACCTGCGCCTGTCCGACCTCGCCCAGGTCGGCGGCAAGAACTCGTCCCTCGGCGAGATGATCGGCAACCTCGCCAAGCTCGGCGTTTCGGTGCCCGGCGGTTTCGCCACCACGGCGGATGCATTCAAGGCGTTCATCGCCCACAACGATCTGCACCAGCGCATCTTCGATCGCCTGGCGCCACTGGACGTCGAAGACGTCGCTGCGCTGACCGCGGCCGGCAAGGAAATCCGCGGCTGGGTCATCGACGCGCCGCTGCAGCCCGATCTCGATACCGACATCCGCGCCGCCTACGACAAGCTGGCAGCGGAAAACGGCGGCGGTGACATCGCCGTGGCAGTGCGCTCATCGGCCACTGCCGAAGATCTGCCCGATGCCTCGTTCGCCGGCCAGCAGGAGACGTTTCTCAACGTCACCGGCGCCGACGACGTGGTGGTCAAGGTCAAGGAAGTCTTCGCTTCGCTCTACAACGACCGCGCGATCGCCTACCGCGTGCACCACGGCTTCAAGCACGAGGATGTGTTCCTGTCCTCGGGTGTGCAGCTGATGGTGCGTTCGGACATCGGCGCCTCGGGCGTGCTGTTCACGCTCGATACCGAGTCCGGCTTCCGTGACGTGGTGTTCGTGACGTCCAGCTTCGGCCTCGGCGAGATGGTCGTCCAGGGTGCGGTGAATCCCGACGAGTTCTACGTCTACAAGCCCACGCTGCGCGCCGGCAAGCCGGCGATCCTGCGTCGCGGCATCGGCAGCAAGCAGCTGCGCATGGTCTATTCCGATGTGCCCGGCGAGCGCGTGCGCATCGAGGACACGCCGGCCGAGCTGCGCGACACCTTCTCGATCACCGACGAGGACGTGCAGGAACTCTCGCGCCAGGCGCTGATCATCGAGGAGCACTACAAGCGCCCGATGGACATCGAATGGGCGAAGGACGGTGCCAGCGGCAAGCTGTTCATCGTGCAGGCGCGCCCGGAGACGGTGAAGTCGCGCACCAAGAACACCCAGATCGAGCGTTTCTCGCTCGAGCAGCGTGGCGAGGTGGTCTGCGAAGGCCGCGCGATCGGCCAGAAGATCGGCGCCGGCGTCGCACGCGTCGTGCGTTCGCTCGACGACATGAGCCGCGTGCAGCCCGGTGACGTGCTCGTTGCCGACATGACCGATCCCGACTGGGAGCCGGTGATGAAGCGCGCCTCGGCGATTGTCACCAACCGCGGTGGCCGTACCTGCCACGCGGCGATCATCGCCCGCGAACTCGGCGTGCCCGCGGTCGTCGGCACCGGCAATGCGCTGGAGACGATCGAAGACGGCCAGGAAGTCACGATCAGCTGCGCCGAAGGCGATACCGGCTTCATCTACAGCGGCATCCTGCCGTTCGAGCGCATCACCACCGATCTGACCTCGATGCCCGAGGCGCCGCTAAAGATCATGATGAACGTCGCCAACCCCGAGCGCGCGTTCGACTTCGGTCAGCTGCCCAATGCCGGCATCGGCCTGGCGCGTCTGGAGATGATCATCGCCGCGCATATCGGCGTGCATCCCAACGCCCTGCTCGAGTACGACAAGCAGGACGCAGACACGAAGAAGAAGATCGACGCCAAGACCATCGGTTACGGCAGCCCGGTCGATTTCTACGTCAACCGTCTGGCTGAAGGCATCGCCACGCTGACCGCGTCGGTCGCGCCGAATCCGGTGATCGTGCGTCTGTCGGACTTCAAGTCCAACGAGTACGCGAACCTGATCGGCGGCAAGCGCTACGAACCGGAAGAAGAGAACCCGATGATCGGCTTCCGCGGCGCCAGCCGCTATGTCGATCCGTCGTTCACCGAGGCCTTCGCGCTCGAATGCCGCGCGGTGCTCAAGGTCCGCAACGACATGGGCCTGGAGAACCTCTGGGTCATGATCCCGTTCGTACGGACGCTCGACGAAGGCCGCCGGGTCATCGAAGTGCTTGAGAAGAATGGTCTCAAGCGCGGCGAGAACGGCCTGAAGATCATCATGATGTGCGAGCTGCCGTCGAACGCACTGATGGCCGACGAGTTCCTTGAGATCTTCGACGGCTTCTCGATCGGCTCCAACGATCTGACCCAGCTCACCCTGGGCCTGGATCGCGATTCGTCGATCGTCGCCCACCTGTTCGACGAGCGCGATCCGGCGGTCAAGAAGCTGTTGTCGATGGCGATCAAGGCCGCGCGCGCCAAGGGCAAGTACATCGGCATCTGCGGCCAGGGCCCGAGCGACCATCCGGATCTCGCGCAGTGGTTGATGGACGAAGGCATCGAGTCGGTGTCGCTCAACCCCGACACCGTGGTCGACACCTGGCTCAAGCTCGCGAAGTCGAAGTCGAAGGCGAAGCGGCCCGCTGCCTGAGACGACATGCGCTTAATGCCGCATCGGCCAGTCTGATGCGGTCCACGAGCCCCGCTCCGGCGGGGCTCGTCTGTTTAAGGGCTGCAAGGTGCAGGCCCGCTCGACGCCGATGGAGGAAACGCGTGTTCCAATTCGAATCCGTGCACTGGAACCAGTTGCTGGTGTTGTGGGGCCCGCCGTTGCTGAAGACAGCTGGCGTGCTTGTGATCGGCATCTGGCTGGCGCGGCGTCTGACCGGCATGGTGCCCACCGCCCTCACCCGCTTCGGCTTCGACCCGATGCTGGGCAATTTCCTGCGCAACATCGCCTACATCGCCGCGGTGGTGATCGTGGTCGTGGTCGCGCTCGGCACGTTGGGGGTCGAGACCACGCCGCTGCTTGCGGTGATCGGCACTGCCGGTCTCGCAATCGGCCTCGCGCTCAAGGATTCTCTGTCCAATATCGCCTCGGGCGTGATGCTGGTGACGCTGCGTCCCTTCCATGTGGGCGACGTGGTGACCGCCGCCGGACAGACCGGCACCGTGCGCGAAGTGCGCATCTTCCAGAGCGTGCTGGAAGGCCCGGACAAGCAGCTGCACACCATCCCCAACAATCTGATCACCTCGTCGGTGATCACCAACCTGACGACCCAGGGCATCCGCCGCGTCGAACTGGTGATCGGCATCGGCTATGGCGACGACATCAAACAGGCCCGCCGCGTGGCGTTGGAACAGGTTCGCGCCGACTCCCGGGTGCTCGAGGAACCGGGCGCGGATGCGGTGGTCTACGAACTCGGCGACAACGCTGTGAACCTGGGGATCCGGTGTTTCGTGAAGTCTTCGGACTGGTTCGGCACCAAGACGACGCTGCTCGAACGCATCAAGACTGCCTACGATGCGGCGGGTATCAGCATTCCTTACCCGCAACGCGACACCCACCTGTATCTCTACGACGGCGACGGCAAGCGGGCGTCGCTCCCCGCGCCTGTACCGCGCGACGAGCCGGTCGTTCGCTGACGCCCCGCTCGGCTGATTGGGTGGTGCTCCCTGTCAGGCCATCGGTGACGCGAGCGCGGCCATGTGCCGCCGGTAGTGGCGCAGCTCGTCGATCGAATCGCGTACATCGCTGAGGGCCGTGTGCGCCGAGTGCTTGGTGAAGCCCGCCAGCACCTGCGGCGCCCAGCGGCGCGCGAGTTCCTTGATGGTGCTGACGTCGAGGTTGCGGTAGTGGAAGAACTTCTCCAGCGCCGGCATCTGCCGGTGCAGGAAGCGACGGTCCTGGCAGATCGAGTTGCCGCACATCGGCGACTTGCCCGGCGCGGCCCATTGCTGCAGAAACTCGAGCGTACGCGCCTGCGCTTCGGCCAGGCCCACGCCCTGCTCCAGCGAGCGCTGCCACAGGCCCGAGCGACGATGCTGGCTGCGGTTCCAGTCGTCCATCGCTTCGAGCACATCGAGCGGCTGCACGATCGCCAGCTCCGGGCCTTCGGCGAGCACATTGAGTTCGGCGTCGGTGACGATGGTCGCGATCTCGAGGATGCGGTCATGGTCGGTATCCAGGCCGGTCATTTCCAGATCGATCCAGATCAGTCGGCCTTCGATGGCCTTGTCGGCATTCATGCGAGCATTCGCCTTACGCGGAGTGACGGCGCATGATATCGCAGCCGTCCGGACGAACTGCCCGCGTGCTTCCTTCCCAGATCCTGTCCAATCCAGCCTTGACGCACTACGCCATTCTCACCGCGATGCTTGCACCGGCGTTCTTCCTGACCGCCACTGCGTCGCTGCTCGGCTCCGCGAACGCGCGTCTGGCCCGTGTCATCGACCGCACACGCGCGTTGCTGAGAGAGTTGGCCGACGACCAGAACGGTGACGCAGACGACCGTCGCATCCTCGAAGCACGCATCGCCCTGCAGCGTCGCCGCAGCCGCATCATCCTGCGCGGCAGCCAGCTGTTGTACGTGGCGATCAGCTGCTTCGTCGGCACCAGCCTGACCGTCGCCGGCGACTCACTGCTCGATCACCGGTTCGAGCAGGCACCGACCGTGCTGGCCTGCCTCGGCGTGCTGGCGATGTTCGCGTCCAGCCTGCTGCTGGCGCGCGAAGCGGCGATCGCCGTGCATGCGGTCAATGAGGAGATGGACGATGCCCACCGCAAGGCGAATCGCCGCAGTCCGTTGATTTGAGCTTTTGTGGTCCTTCTCCCTCTGGGACGAGGTGCCCTCCGGGGTAGAAGGTGTTCGAAGGGCGGATGAGGGTGCTCTCAGGCATTGGCCGCTTGAGCCCCGGCCCTCACCCCAAGCGCTGCGCGCTTCGACCCCGGATCGAGTCCGGGGCAGGCTCTCTCCCGGAGGGAGCGGTGTTGATTGGCCGCGATCCGAAAAAACGCGCGTTGATCAGCGCGGTGGCAGGCCGCGCTTGGCGCGGAAGTAGTTCGTCAGCATCGGTCCCGCGACATCGGCCAGTACACCGCCGCTGACCTCGATGCGGTGGTTGTGGCGCGCATCGCCGAGCACATCGAACACGCTGCCGGCCGCCCCGGTCTTGGGGTCGAACGCGCCGAACACGACGCGTGCGACGCGCGCATGGACCATGGCCATGGCGCACATCGCGCAGGGCTCGAGGGTCACGTACAGCGTGCAGCCGATCAGCCGGTGATTGCCGATCGCACGGCCGGCACGGCGCATCGCGACGATCTCGGCATGGGCGCTGGGATCGTGCTCGGCGATGTTGCGGTTCCAACCTTCGCCGATGACCGTGCCATCGGCGCTCACGACCAGTGCGCCGACCGGAATCTCGTCGTCCTCCTGCATCGCACGCTCGGCCAGGGCCAGGGCGCGCGTCATCCAGACAGCGTCGATGTCCTCGGCGTTCGGAAAAGGAAGCAGCGACATCGAAACCTCAGCGTGTCTCGCGAATCTGCGTGGCGCGCAGCAGGCCGGCGCTGCTGCAGACGGCGCACAGGCTGCAGGGGATATCGGGAATCCTGACCATGCGCTGTGCCCCGTCTGCCGGCGCGGCGCCGCAGTTCGGCGGCGACTTTACCGCAGGCGTGATTGCACGGCGCGGCTCAACACGAATCCCGGCGCCATTGCGCGGCTTCCGTGCGAATCAGCACCCGCTCCGCCGCGTCCAGCCGCTCCAGGCTGCGCACCTGTTGCGAGGTGCGCGGATTGCCGGCCAGCAACGCTTCGTGACGCAACATGAAATCCCAGTACAGACGCGTGTACGGACAGGCCTGCGCGCCGGTGCGCTGGCCCGGATCGAACCGACACCGGCGACAGTAGCTGCCGGCGCTCATGCGTTCGATGTAGCGGCCGCTGGCGATGTAGGGCTTGCTCGACATCAGCCCGCCGTCGGCGAACTGGCTCATACCGAGCACGTTGGGCATCTCCACCCATTCCACCGCGTCGACGTAGACGGCGAGAAACCAGCGGTGCACCTGCGCCGGCTCGACGCCCAGCAACTGCGCGTACAGGCCGATCACCATCAGCCGCTGGATGTGATGGGCGTAGCCGAGGTCGAGCGTCTGCCGCAGCGCGTCGGCCAGGCACGGCATGGGCGCATCGCCCGTCCAGTAGAAGCCTGGCAGATCGCCGGTCGCCTGCAGCGCGTTGCTGTCGGCGTAGCGCGGCATCTGCGTCCAGTAGACGCCGCGCACGTACTCGCGCCAGCCGAGGATCTGGCGGATGTAGCCCTCCGCCGCCGCCAGCGGCGCCCTGCCCGCCCGCCATGCGGCCTCGACCGCATCGACGACTTCCCTTGGATGCAGCAGCTTGAGATTCAGCGCCGACGCGATCTGCGAATGCCACAGCCATGGCGCGTCCGGCCACAGCGCGTCCTGCCAGCGGCCGAAGGCCGGCAGGCGCTCCTCGACGAAGCGCTCGAGTGCATGCAAGGCCTGCGCCCGGGTGACCGGCCAGGCGAAGGCATCCAGACTGCCGGGGTGATCGGCGAAGCGCATGCGCACCAGATCGAGCACCTCGCGCGTGATCGCATCGGGTTCCACCTGCGGTGGTCCGGGCACGACGCCCGGACCCTGCGCATCGAACGGCGCGCGGTTGTCGGTATCGAAGTTCCAGCGGTCGCCCGCGGGCGCGTCGCCGTCCATCAGCACACAATGCGTGCGGCGCATGTGCCGGTAGAAGGTTTCGAGCCGGAGTTCCGGCTGGACCCGCGCCCACGCGGCGAATGCGCGGACGTCGCAATAGAAGTGCCGGTCCGGTTCGATGACCAGTTGGACGCCCGCGGCCGACGTCGCATCGCGGATCGCCTGCAGCATGCGCCAGTCGCCCGGCGCGGTCATCCGCACCGTCTGCGGTCGCAGGCGGGCGATCACCGCGGCCAGTTCCGCGCCGAGGGCGCCGCGATTCTCCGGATCGTCGAGCGTGCGGTAGTCGACCGTCCAGCCGTCGGCACGCCGGTCCTGCGCGAAGTGCCGCATCGCGCTCAGGAACAGCGCGGTCCGCATCTTCGTCGACCACACGTGCGTGGATTCTTCGGCGACCTCCGCCATCCAGACGATGTCGAGCGCGGGATCGCAGCCGTCGAATGCGGCAGCCGCCGGATCGAGCTGGTCGCCGAGCACGACGACGAGATGGCGCACCGGGGCATCAGCCATCGCGCGAAGTTTCCGGCGCACCCGCCGCGCCCTTGTTGCGCCGACAGCGTTCCGAGCAGTAGCGCACCTCCTCCCAGGTCTTCGCCCACGCGCGGCGCCAGGTCATCGTGCGTCCGCAGACCGCGCAGAGTTTGCTGGGCAGATAGGCCTTGTTGCCGGCGAACGCGCCGTTGCGCTTGCTTGGCATCGCTACCCTGCCCTGTCCGTGCAACGACGCGATGATCCGGAGTCGCGTCGCAGCGCCTGCGATTGTCCGGGCGCCGGACGCTCGAACGCCGCGCCGCCGCTGCGAACAGCGGGCCCATGCGCGCTCAGGCGCCGCATGCGAACACCAGGAACTGGTGCAACGCCTCCGCCGGCGTGGACAGGGCATCGTCCGGACGCCAGACCAGACCGACTTCCATCGGCGGAATCGCGTCGTCCAGGGTCCGCACGTCGATCCGCCGCCCTTCCAGCGACCACGGCCGGTAGACCATGTCCGACAGGATGCTCACCCCGAAGCCATAGGCGACCAGCCCGCGCAGCGCTTCCAGCGACGAGGTGCGGAAGGCCACGTTGGGCTCGCGCTGCACCGACTGCCAGTAGCGCAACGCCGAGGCTTCGCCCTCGTCCACCTTCAGCATGATGTAGGGATGCGCGGCCACATCGGCCAGCCCGATCACCGGCAATGCGGCAAGCGGGTGCGACTCGGCCAGCCACAACTGCCGGCGCGAGCGGATCAGCAACTGCCGCTTCAGGGTGTAGGGCTCGACCATGTTGGAGATGATGCAGAGCCCGAAGTCGAGCGCGCCCTCGGCCACGCCGCGTTCGATCTCGACCCGGTCCATGTCGATCAGGTCGATCTCCACCAGCGGATACGAGCGCTTGAACCGGGCCAGCAGGCTGGGCAGGAAGTAGCCCAGCACGGTGTAGGACGCGCCCACCCGCACGGTGCCGGCCAGCGTGTTGGCCAGGAACATCGGCTCGCTGAGCGCGTCCTGCAAGGTGTCGAGGATGTGGCGCACGTGCTGGTGGAAGCGATGGCCTTCCGCCGTCAGCGCCACGCCGTGCGGCATGCGGTCGAACAGGCGCAGGCCCAGCAGGGTCTCCAACTGGGCGACCGCGGTGGTGATCACCGACTGCGAGACGTGCAGTTTGCGCGCGGCCTGCGAGAACTGCCCCAGCTCCGCCGCTTCAGCGAAGTAGCGCAACTGGCGCAGCGACATGTTGGCGGGGATCTGCACAACGCGCCTCCCGAGGGCACAGGTATCTGAATAAACAATACCTCATAGTCAATTAAACAAATTTACGATGCAGGGTCGCGCCCTTAGACTTCACTGCTGGCGGACTGCGTCACCGTCCATGCCGCCTCGAAAGCCGCGGGCCGACGCCCGCACGACCGGGAGAAGCGTTCTTTGTACCGTGCCCCGTCCCGTCCCCGCCTGCGCGCGCAGTCTGCGCGTGCCTGCCCGACGCACGCGGCTCCGGCCCCTGCCCGTTCCGCCATCGCCATCGCCTGCGCCCCCCGCCGCCGGCATGCCTGCAGCTCCATGACCCATGCCCAGCGAGGCCCCTGACATGTCCACATCCCAGAATCCGGCCGCGACCGAACCCTTGCGGTTGCACGTGCCCGAGCCGAGTGCCCGTCCGGGCCAGGCCACCGACTTTTCCTATCTGCAGCTCAGCCCGGCCGGCAGCGTCGACAAGCCCGCGACGGACGTGACCGCCCAGCAGACCATGCCGATGACCCGGCAGCTGATCCGCGTGCTCGACGACAACGGCGACGCCGTCGGTCCGTGGGCCGCCGACATCGACGACGACGTGCTGCTGCGCGCGATGCACGCGATGCTCAAGACCCGCGCATTCGACGCGCGCATGCTGATCGCGCAGCGCCAGAAGAAGACCTCGTTCTACATCCAGTGCACGGGTGAAGAAGCCATCGCGGTCGGCCAGACGTTGGCGCTGCGCGATGGCGACATGCAGTTCCCGACCTATCGCCAGCAGGGCATCCTGATCGTCAAGGACGTACCGCTGGTCAGCATGATGTGCCAGATCCTGTCGAACGCCGCCGACCCGCTGAAGGGCCGCCAGCTGCCGATCATGTATTCGTACAAGGACGCGGGCTTCTTCTCGATCTCCGGCAACCTGACCACGCAGTACATCCAGGCCGTGGGCTGGGCGATGGCGTCGGCGATCAAGGGCGACACCAAGATCGCGACCGCGTGGGTTGGCGACGGCGCGACGGCCGAAGGCGACTTCCATGCCGCGCTGGTGTTTGCGCACGTCTACCGCGCGCCGGTGATCCTCAACGTGGTCAACAACCAATGGGCGATCTCGACGTTCCAGGCGATCGCCGGTGGCGAGAACACCACCTTCGCCGCGCGCGGTGCCGCGTACGGCATTCCGTCGCTGCGCGTGGACGGCAACGATCTGCTGGCCGTCTATGCCGCCTCGCGCTGGGCCGCCGAACGCGCGCGCAGCAACCTCGGCTCGACCATGATCGAGTGGGTGACCTACCGCGCCGGTCCGCACTCGACCTCGGACGATCCGTCCAAGTACCGCCCCGCAGACGACGCCCAGCACTTTCCGCTCGGGGATCCGATCGACCGTCTCAAGGCACACCTGGTCAAGCGCGGCCTGTGGAGCGACGAGCAGCACGAACAGGTGCGCGCCGAACTCGATGCGGAAGTCTCGCGGGCGTTGAAGGAAGCGGAAACCCACGGCCTGCTCGGCAGCGACAACCGTCCCGGTGCCGCCGACATGTTCAACGACGTCTACAAGGAGCTGCCCGAGCACCTGCGTCGCCAGCGCCAGCAGTTGGGAGTTTGAAGATGAGTGAGACCCAGACCAACGGCGGCTCGCCGATGACGATGATCCAGGCGCTGCGCTCGGCGATGGACGTGATGCTGGAACGCGACGACAACGTCGTCGTGTTCGGCGAGGACGTGGGCTACTTCGGCGGCGTGTTCCGCTGCACCGACGGCCTGCAGGCCAAGTACGGCAAGCAGCGCGTGTTCGACGCGCCGATCTCCGAAAGCGGCATCGCCGGTGCGGCGATCGGCATGGCGGCCTACGGCCTGCGCCCGGTCGCCGAAATCCAGTTCGCCGACTACATCTATCCGGCCTACGACCAGATCGTGTCCGAGGCCGCGCGCCTGCGCTATCGATCAAACGGCATGTTCACCTCGCCGCTGGTGTTCCGCACGCCCTGCGGCGGCGGCATCTACGGCGGCCAGACGCACAGCCAGAGCCCGGAGGCGATCTTCGCCCACGTGGCCGGCCTGCGCACGGTGATGCCGTCCAACCCCTACGACGCCAAGGGCCTGCTGATCGCCTCGATCGAGAACGACGATCCGGTGATCTTCCTCGAGCCCAAGCGCCTCTACAACGGCCCGTTCGACGGCCACCACGACCGCCCGGTCGTCGCCTGGTCCAAGCACAGCGACAACCTCGTGCCCGAGGGCTACTACAGCGTGCCGCTGGACAAGGCCGCCATCGTCCGCGAAGGCAAGGCGGTCACGATCCTGACCTACGGCACCACGGTGTGGGTGGCACAGGCCGCGGCCGAGGACGCCGGCATCGACGCCGAGGTCATCGACCTGCGCAGCCTGTGGCCGCTGGATCTCGACGCGATCACCGAATCGGTCAAGAAGACCGGCCGCTGCATCGTGCTGCACGAAGCCACGCGCACCTGCGGCTTCGGCGCCGAGCTGGTCGCGCTGGTGCAGGAGCACTGCTTCTATCACCTGCAGGCACCGGTCGAACGCGTCACCGGCTGGGACACCCCTTACCCGCATGCGCAGGAATGGGACTACTTCCCGGGCCCGGCCCGGGTCATCGAAGCGCTGCAGCGCGTGCTGGAGGACTGAGCCATGGGACATCACGTCATCAAGATGCCGGACATCGGCGAAGGCATCGCCGAAGTCGAAGTGATCGCCTGGAAGGTCGAAGTCGGCGGCCAGGTTGCCGAAGACGAGATCGTGGCCGAGGTCATGACCGACAAGGCCATGGTCGAGATCCCCTCGCCCGTCGCGGGTACCGTCGTGTCGCTGGGCGGCAAGCCCGGCGAGATGATGGCCGTCGGCAGCGAGCTGATCCGCCTCGAAGTCGACGGCGCCGGCAATGCCGCGTCCGCCGGTGCACCGGCTGCGACGAAGCCCGCAGAAGCCGCCGCCGAGCCCAAGGCCGAAGCGCCGAAGCCGACTGTTGAAGCAAAGCCGGCACCGGCAGCGGACGCCAAGCCTGCTGCCGCACCTGCGAAGGCCGCAGCGCCTGCACCGGCCGCCAAGAACGATGCACGCGGCGCGGTCACCAACAGCGTGCTCGCTGCCGGCGAACAGCCGCTGGCCTCGCCTGCGGTGCGTCGCCGCGCCTGGGATCTGGGCATCGAGCTGCGCTACGTGCCGGCAACCGGTCCGGGCGGCCGCATCCTACACGCCGATCTCGACGCCTACGCCGAGGCCGGTGGCAAGGCGCAGCCGGTCGGCGGTGGCGCGGGCAGCAGCAGCTACGCGCGTCGCACCGGCGAAGAGCAGGTGCCGATCATGGGCCTGCGCCGCAAGATCGCGCAGAAGATGCAGCAGTCCTGGTCGAACATTCCGCACATCACGTATGTGGAAGAAATCGACGTCACCGAGGTCGAGGCGCTGCGCGCCAAGCTCAACGACCGTTGGGGCAAGACGCGCGGCAAGCTGACCCTGCTGCCGTTGCTGGCACGTGCGGTGGTGCTGGCCGCACGCGATTTCCCGCAGATGAACGCCCGTTTCGACGACGAAGCCAACATCGTCACCCGCTACGAGGGTGTGCAGCTCGGCATCGCGACGCAGAGCGCGGTCGGCCTGTCGGTGCCGGTGATCGCGCATGCCGAATCGCTGGACCTGTGGCAGACCGCGGCCGAGATCGGGCGTCTCGCCACCGCCGTGCGCGAAGGCAAGGCGACCCGCGATGAACTGTCCGGCTCGACGATCACCATCAGCAGCCTCGGCCCCGTCGGCGGTGTGGTGTCGACGCCGATCATCAATCACCCGGAAGTGGCGATCGTCGGCGTCAACCGCATCATCGAACGCCCGATGTTCCGCGAAGGCCAGGTCGTCGCGCGCAAGCTGATGAACCTTTCGTCCTCGTTCGACCATCGCATCGTCGACGGCATGGACGCGGCCGAATTCGTGCAGGCGATCCGTCAGCGCCTGGAAACCCCTGCACTGCTGTTCGTGGAGTAATTGATGAGCCAGACCCAGACCATCGAAACCCAGCTGCTGGTCGTCGGCGGCGGCCCCGGCGGTTACATCGCCGGCATCCGCGCCGGCCAGCTCGGCGTCAGGACCATCGTCGTCGAAGGCGTCAATCCGGGCGGCACCTGTCTCAACATCGGCTGCATTCCGTCCAAGGCGCTGATCCATGCCGCCGAAGAATTCGCCAAGGTCGCGAGCTATGCGGCCGGCACGTCCCCGCTCGGCATCAGCGTGCAGGCGCCAGCGCTGGATCTGGCCAAGACCATCGAGTGGAAGGCCGGCATCGTCAAGAAGCTCACCGGCGGCGTCAGCGCGCTGTTGAAGAAGAACGGCGCGCAGCTGATCAAGGGCTGGGCGACGATCGTCGACGGCAAGACCGTCGAAGTCGCGGGCGCCGGTGAAGACGGCGGCGCGCTGCGCATCAAGTGCGAGCATCTGCTGCTGGCGACGGGCTCGGACGTTGTCGAGCTGCCGTTCCTGCCGTTCGGCGGCAAGGTGATCTCCTCGACCGAGGCGCTGTCGCCGACCTCGCTGCCGAAGCATCTGATCGTCGTCGGTGGCGGCTACATCGGCCTGGAACTTGGCACCGCCTACCGCAAGCTCGGCTGCGAAGTCACCGTGGTCGAAGCGCAGGACCGCATCCTGCCGGCCTACGACGCCGAGCTGACCAAGCCGGTCGCCACCCACCTGCAGAAATCGGGCGTCAAGGTGCTGACCAGCCACAGCGTGCTCGGCCTCACCGATGACGGCGCGCTGCGCGTACGCGATCCGGGCGGCAACGAACTCACCCTCGATGCCGACCAGATCCTCGTCGCGGTCGGTCGTCGTCCGAAGACCGATGGCTTCAATCTCGAATCGCTGGGTCTCGATCTCGCCGGCAAGGCGATCAAGATCGACGACCAGTGCAAGACCTCGATGCGCAATGTCTGGGCGATCGGCGATGTCGCCGGCGAGCCGATGCTGGCGCACCGCGCGATGGCGCAGGGCGAACTCGTGGCCGAGGTGGTCAGCGGCAAGAAGCGCCACTTCATGCCGGCGGCGATTCCGGCGGTGTGCTTCACCGATCCGGAAGTCGTCGTCGTCGGCCTGTCGCCGGACGACGCCAAGGCGCAGGGCATCGAGATCAAGACCTCGATGTTCCCGTTCGCGGCCAACGGCCGCGCGATGTCGCTGGAATCGACGGACGGCTTCGTACGCGTGGTCGCGCGTGCCAACGATCACCGCATCCTCGGTTGGCAGGCGGTCGGCGTGCAGGTGTCTGAACTGTCGATCGCGTTCGTGCAGTCCATCGAGATGGGCGCGACGCTCGAAGACATCGCCGGTACCATTCATCCCCACCCGACGCTGGGCGAAGCCGTGCAGGAAGCCGCACTCCGTGCACTCGGCCATGCCCTGCACATCTGAGTCCCGCGCATGACTGACGCCACGTTCCCCACCTTCCGCCACGTCCCTTCGCAGCAGGCGCGCGCGCAGGCCGACCGCGAGAAGATCCTTGCCGATCCCGGTTTCGGTGTGCATTTCACCGATCACATGGTCGCCATCGACTGGACCGTCGAAGACGGCTGGCACGACGCGCACGTGCGTCCGTACGGCCCGCTGACGTTCTCGCCCGCCGCCGCGGTGCTGCATTACGGCCAGGAAATCTTCGAAGGCATGAAGGCGTTCCGGCATGCCGACGGTTCGGTGTGGACCTTCCGTCCGGAGTCCAACGGCCGTCGCCTGCAGCATTCGGCCCGCCGCATGGCGCTGCCGGAACTGCCGGTGGACCTGTTCGTCGAATCGATCAAGCAGCTGGTCCAGGCGGACGAAGCCTGGGTGCCGGCCGGCGGCGAGTCGAGCCTGTACATCCGGCCCTTCATGATCGCCAACGAGGATTTCCTTGGCGTGCGCCCCGCGCGTCGCGTGGCGTACTACGTGATCGCCAGCCCAGCGGGCGCCTATTTCAAGGGCGGCGTCAAGCCGGTCTCGATCTGGCTCTCGCGCGACTACGCACGCGCAGGCCGAGGTGGCACGGGTTCGGCGAAGTGCGGCGGCAACTACGCGTCGTCGCTGCTGCCGCAGCGCGAGGCCGTCGAGAACGGCTGCGCGCAGGTGCTGTTCCTCGACGCGGAAACCAATAAGTACGTCGAAGAGCTCGGCGGCATGAACGTGTTCCTGGTGCTCAAGGATGGCAGCGTCGTCACCCCGTCGCTGACCGGCAGCATCCTCGAAGGCATTACTCGCGACAGCGTGATCCAGCTGCTGCGCGATCGCGGCCACACCGTGACCGAGCGCCGCGTCGAGATCACCGAGTGGATCGAAGGCGTGCGCTCGGGCGAGATCGCCGAGGTCTTCGCCTGCGGCACCGCGGCCAGCATCTCGCCGATCGGTGTGCTCAAGGGCCACGATTTCAGCGTCGGCGATGCGGATGCGCAGCCGGGCGAGATCACGATGGCGATCCGCAAGGACCTGCTCGACATCCAGTACGGCCGCGCGCCGGACCGGCATGGCTGGCTGACGCGACTGGTCTGATCCATCGCGCCATGGTGTGACGAAAAAGGCCCGCATGGCGGGCCTTTTTCCTGAGCGTTTCTTGCTCCATGCGGGCGCGTTTCAGAGACGACCACGCCGACCGGCGCGATCGCGGCGCGTGCTTCGAGGCGCGGGGCCATGTCCGCTCGCGCCACACATCCGACCCGATTGCAGCGCCGCGAATGCCGCAGGAGGCAGCTTCCACGCGAATCATGTGTTGACAGCGCGACGGGGCGGCCCGAGGCTCGCCGGCATGAAGATCGATGTCGATGCACTCACCATTCGCGAACTCGATGCACTGCTGGCTGCCGCCGAGCGACGGAAGACCTTGCTGGCCAGTCGCCGACCCGTCGCCGTCGTGCGTAATGCACTGATCGCATTTGCCGAGTCGCAGGGGTACGCGATCGATGAACTCATCGGCGTCGCATCGCCGGCGCCCGCCGCCCGCAGGCCCGCGAAGAAGCAGAAGCGCGCGAAAGCGGCGGTGAAGTATCGCGACCCGCAGAACAAGCGGAACACCTGGTCCGGCCGTGGCCGGATGCCGCGCTGGCTCGCAGAGAAGACGAAGCGCGGCCAGAGCGCCGCGGACTTCCTCATCCCGGGCCTGGCCCGGCCGACCGCCAAGAAGAGCAGTTCAATCGGCCAGCGCTCGGTGTACAAGCAGGGCTGAATCGTAAGCTCCCCCACCTTACAGACACCGCATAAGTAGATCTTTCTGGCATCGTTTCCTCAGCCGGGAGGTTCCATGCGCACATCGAAGTTCACCGAGACGCAGATCATCGCGACGCTCAAGCAGGCCGACACAGGCGTGCCAGTCAAAGACATCTGTGCCAGGTCGGTATCAGTAAGGCGACGTACTACCAGTGGAAGAGCAAGTACGGCGGCCTTGAGGCGTCGGAACTGCGCCGGGTCAAGGCGCTCGAGTCCGAGAACGCCAAGCTCAAGCGCATGTATGCCGAGCTGGCGCTCGACAACGCGGCGATAAAGGATCTGATCGCAAAAAAACTCTAGGGCCGGCGCGCAAGCGCAGGCCGCGGCGGTACCGGATCGGCCGAGTGCGGCGGCAAAAACGTGTTTCTGGTGATGCGTGACGGCAGCGTGGTCACGGCAGCATCGTCGAGGGCATCACTCGCGACAGCTTGATCCAGCTGCTGCGCGATCGCGGCCACACCATGAGCGAGCGGCGCGTCGAGATCGTCAAGTGGATCGAAGGCGTGCGCTCGGGCGATTTCGCCGAGGTCTTCGCCTGCTGCACCGCGGCCAGCATCTCGCCGATCGGTGTGCTCAAGGGCCACGATTTCAGCTTCGGCGATGCGGATGCGTAGCCGGGCGAGACGACAATGGCGATCCGCAAGGAACTGCTCGACATCCAGCACGGCGCGCGCCGGACCGGCATGGGTGGTTGACGCGCCTGGTGTCACCAATACTTGACTACGCGCCGATAAACCTCCCGTCGCCTCAACGGCGGGAGGCTTCATCTTGCTATGGGATCCAATGATTGGCGGGATTTTGATATTCCGCAGAAGAAACTTCGGGTAAGTGCTGTTCAATCACCAGATCAAGGACATCGCGATAACGCGACGCGTGAATGCCCGGGTGAGCGAGTTCGTAGCGTAGGACACGGACGATACTGCGACTTCCGGCAGGCGCATTGAATCCCCTGATCAACGGCATTACCGGAGAAGGTGCCGCCTCGGCGTGCCATGCACCATCGGCATGCTGTTTCACCCGACGCGCTGTCACGCAAGTATTCTCCGCGCGCCCTGGGATGTGTGGTCCGTTGTACCCGCACCCCATCGTGTCCGGGCCTATCTGAAGATACAGAACGACAGGCTGCGGAAGCACGTCCTTCGGGTCGGTGAAGCGCAGCTCCCCGTTGTCGTAGAGCAAGAACTCATCGCCCCCAGGAGATTTGAGATGAAGCGCCGGTTTGGCCATCTGCGCGATTGGGGCGAACGAGACGCTAAACCCTCCTTTGAGCCGTTCGACCACAGATGCAAACGCGCCATCATCTTCGCAATCACCCAGCGAAGCGTACGCCTGCGCAATCACCAGTTGCTCCCCCTGCTGGCGGTAAGGGGCGACCAGCCGCCTGCAGGCGGTCGAAAATTCCAAATAACCTGCTCGGAACAACAGGGGCACGATTGTCCTGGCCCGATCGGGACTCTCCATGAAAGGCGCGACGGGATTCCCGTCCCCATCTCTGACTTGAAACAACACCCAAGCGGTATCCTGAAGGCTACGTGCTTCAGGCTTGCTTCCGCTGGCGTTCGCGGACCCCTGCGTGAGTACTAACGCCAATGTCAGTACCAGAGGCGCTGCACTTTTGACTGCGCGCCCAGCTACTGCATTCAAAGCTCTTCCAATGAACATGGCGGCTCCTAGAAAATCGATTTAATCCGCAGATTAACTTAATCTCTATCTTTTACGAGACTGAAATTGCGGCCGAAACGCCATGGAGCAACCGGCGACAGCGCGAGGCACTCCGAGCGTCAGCCGACTGTAGAGGACGCAGTATCAAGAGCGTCCGATCTGCTCGTCGCGTTCGCCAACGCTACCGTCGCGAGCTTGCTGGCCGGCTTGCGCCCCAGTTTGCCGCTGATCCACACAGCGGTGTCGGTCACTGCCGGCAGATCGATGCCGGTCCGCAGTCCCAGTCCGTGGAGCATGTACAGCAGGTCCTCGGTCGCGAGGTTGCCGCTGGCGCCCTTCGCATACGGGCAGCCGCCGAGTCCGCCGACCGCGCTGTCGACCACGCGCACGCCGGCTTCCAGACACGCCAGCACGTTGGCCAGCGCCTGGCCGTAGGTGTCGTGGAAGTGCACGGCGAGCTGCGCCATCGGCACGGTCTGCGCGCAGGCCAGCAGCATCTCGCGGGCGTTGGCCGGGGTGCCGACGCCGATGGTGTCGCCGAGCGAGATCTCGTCGCAGCCCATCGCGTGCAAGGCGCCGGCGACGCGTACGACGTCGGCGAGCGGCACATGGCCCTGGTAGGGACAACCGAGCACCGTCGACACGTAGCCGCGCACCGAGACACCCGCAGCGCGTGCCTGTTCGACGACCGGCTTCAGCCGCTCGAGTGAACCGTCGACGTCGATGTTGGTGTTCTTGAGATTGAACGCATCCGAGGCCGCGGTGAACACCGCAATGTGGCGCACACCGGCGGCCAGCGCCCGCTCCAGGCCCTTCGCGTTCGGCACCAGCACCGGATAGGCGATGCCGTCACGTCGCTGGATGCCGGCGAGCACCTCCTCGGCATCGGCCAGCTGCGGCACCCACTTCGGGCTGACGAAGCTGGTGGCTTCGACGACCTGGAAACCGCAGGCGGACAGCCGGTCGATCAACGCGATCTTGGTCGTGGCCGGCACCAGCGTTTTCTCGTTCTGCAGGCCGTCGCGCGGGCCCACTTCGACGACGCGGACGAAATCGCTCATGGCGCGTCCTCCGCACCGCCTTCGACGAAATCGACCAGCACCGCGCCATCGGCGACCAGATCGCCCTGCTTGGCCAGGAACGCCTTGACCACGCCGTCGTGCGGCGCCTGCAGCGTGTGTTCCATCTTCATGGCTTCCATCACCAGCAGCGGCGTGCCTTTGGTAATCGGCGTGCCGACCGGCGCCAGCAGTTCGACGATGCGGCCCGGCATCGGCGCGATCACCGCGCCGGCATGCGCTTCGGCGCCCGCATGTCGATGCAGCGGATCGACGTGCTCGAACACGAAGCGGTCTTCGCCGCGATACAGCACGACCTGACTGCCCTGCACCAGCACGTCGACGTTGCGACGCACGCCGTCGAGGGCGGCGGTCAGCGTCGGTGCGTGCCACTGGAAAGTGATCGGGCTGGCCGCCTCGCCGTCGAAGCCAATGCGCAGAGCGTCGCGGTCCTGGCGCAGTGCGACCCGGCGGGTCTGTCCGTTTGCCGACAACTCGATAAAGCGTGCGGCGTGGGTGTCGAGGCGCCAGCCGTCGGCGATTGACCAGGGAGAAGCGGCCCTCACCCCTGCCCCTCTCCCGGAGGGAGAGGGGTTCGAAGTCGCGCTATCCGTTGCCGCCTGCAAATGCGCCCAGAACCCGAGCGCCGCCAGCATCCAAGCCGCTTCGTCGGCTTCGGGCAACGGTGCCAGCAGCGTGTCGATCTCGCGTGCAACGAGTCCGGTATCCAGACGCGCCGCCGAGAAATCCGCCTGACGCGCGAGGCGTCCGAGGAATACTGCATTGGTGGTGACGCCGACGACGCGCACCGCATCGATGGTCTGGCGCAGACGCTGCAGGGCGCGCGGACGGTCCTCGTCCCAGACGATCAGCTTGGCGATCATCGGGTCGTACCACGGGCTGATCGCGTCGCCCTGCTCCACGCCGGTATCGATGCGCACATGCGCGCTCGTTTCGGGAAACTGCATGACCTGCAGCGTGCCGGTCGACGGCAGAAAACCCTTCAACGCGTCTTCTGCATAGAGACGCGCTTCGATCGCATGCCCGCGGTGTTTGATCTGATCCTGACGCAGCGGCAGCGCCTGACCGGCGGCTGCGCGCAACTGCCACTCGACGAGATCGATGCCGGTGACCAGTTCGGTGACCGGATGTTCGACCTGCAGCCGGGTGTTCATTTCCATGAAGTGGAAGTCACCACCCTCACCCACAATGAACTCAATCGTGCCGGCGCCGATGTAATCCACCGCGCGCGCGGCCGCGACCGCAGCCTGCGCCATCGCCTCGCGCTGCGCGTCGCTCAGTTCGGGCGCGGGCGCTTCTTCCAGCACTTTCTGGTGCCGGCGCTGCACCGAGCAATCACGCTCGAACAGATGCACCACGTTGCCGTGGCTGTCGCCGAAGACCTGCATCTCCACATGGCGCGGCCGCACGATGTAGCGCTCGATGAGCACGCGCGCATCGCCGAACGAACTTTCGGCCTCGCGCTGGCAGGACAGCAGCGCCGCCGCGAAGTCCTCGCTTTTCTCGACCAGACGCATGCCCTTGCCGCCACCGCCGGCGCTGGCCTTGATCAGCACCGGGTAGCGGATCTCGTCGGCCTGCAGCTGCAGGAACGCGGGATCCTGGTTGTCGCCGTGATAGCCGGGCGTCACCGGCACACCCGCGGCCTGCATCAGCGCCTTGGCTTCGCGCTTGTCGCCCATCGCCTGGATCGACGATGGCTTCGGGCCGATGAAGACCACGCCGGCATCGGCGCAGGCCTGCGCGAATGCCGCGTTCTCGGACAGGAAGCCGTAGCCGGGATGGATCGCCTGCGCACCGGTGCGGCGTGCGGCATCCAGCAGCTTGTCGGCGCGCAGATAACTCTCGCGGGCCGCCGAGGGACCGATGTGCACGGCCTCATCGGCCAGACGCACATGGCGCGCATTGCGGTCGGCGTCGGAATACACCGCCACGGTACGGATGCCGAGCCGGCGACAGGTGGCGATGATGCGGCACGCGATCTCGCCACGGTTGGCGATCAGCACCGTGTCGAACAGCGCACCTTTGGAAATTCCAGTGGTCATCGGGCGTCCTTTGCGCGGCGTGCGGACAGGAACGCATCCAGTCGCGTGCGGGCTTCGTCGGTGGCGCGGATGTCGGCGATGCGCGCGGCGGTGTCGGCGATCAGTGCATCACCGATGGTCTGGCCATCGAGATCGCGGATCAGCCGCTTGGACTGTGCCTGCGCATTCGGACCACCCTGCGCCAGCGCCTGCACCAGCGTGTCGATCGTGGCATCGAGCGCATCGTCGGCGACGACTTCGTGCACCAGCCCGATCTCAGAGGCCTTCGCCGGCTGGATCAGTTCGGCAGTGAGGAAGTAACGCGCAGCCTGGCGCGCGCCGATCGCGCGGAGCACGTACGGCCCGATCGTCGCGGGAATCAGTCCGAACTTGACCTCGGACGTCGCGAACACCGCCTTGTCGCTGGCAACCGCGATGTCGCAGGCAGCGACCAGACCCAGCCCGCCACCGATCGCCGCGCCATGCACGCGCGCGATCGTCGGCTTCGGCAATTCCGCCAGACGGCGCAGCATGCGTGCGAGTGCTTCGGCCTCGTCGCGGTTGCGGGCCACGTCGTAATCGGCGGCGCGACGCATCCAGTCGAGATCGGCGCCGGCGGAAAAACTGCGGCCGCGACCGGCCAGCACGACGACGCGCACGCTGTCATCAGCGCCGAGCGTCTGCAGGCCACGGTCGATCGCTTCGATCAGGTGTTCGTCGAACGCGTTGTGCCGCTCGGGGCGATCCATCCACAAGGTCGCCACGGCGCCGTTGCGTTCGATCCCGATGTTCGGTGTGTCGGTCATTGCGGTGTCCTCGTCGCGCCCGGTCACATCCGGAAGATGCCGAACCTGGTTTCTTCGTTCGGTGCGTTCAATGCCGCCGACAGGGCCAGCCCCAGTGCGCGACGGGTCTTGGCCGGATCGATGATGCCGTCGTCCCACAGTCGTGCGCTGGCGTAGTACGGATGGCCCTGCTGCTCGAACTGTTCGCGGATCGGCGCCTTGAACGCGTCCTCGTCTTCGGCCGACCAGCTGCCGCCCTTGGCTTCGATGCCATCGCGACGCACGGTGGCCAGCACGCCGGCCGCCTGCTCGCCGCCCATCACGCCGATGCGGGCGTTGGGCCACATCCACAAAAAGCGCGGCGAATACGCACGGCCGTTCATGCCGTAATTGCCGGCGCCGAAACTGCCGCCGATGACCACGGTGAACTTCGGCACCTTCGCGCAGGCGACCGCGGTGACCAGCTTGGCGCCATCACGCGCGATGCCGCCGTTCTCGTACTTCTTGCCGACCATGAAGCCGGTGATGTTCTGCAGGAACAGCAGCGGAATGCCGCGCCTGGCGCACAGCTCGACGAAGTGCGCGCCCTTGAGCGCGCTCTCGGAGAACAGGATGCCGTTGTTGGCGACGATGCCGATCGGGTAGCCGTGCAGATGCGCGAAACCGGTCACCAGCGTGGTGCCGTAGCGCGCCTTGAACTCGTCGAAGCGCGAGCCGTCGACGAGGCGCGCGATCACTTCGCGCACGTCGTAAGGCTTGCGCGTGTCGGCCGGAATCACGCCATAAAGTTCTTCTGCCGGATACAGCGGTTCTTCCGACGGCTGCGTCAGTAGTTCGCCCTGCTTGCGCCAGTTGAGGGACGCCACGATGTCGCGCACGCGGGCCAAGGCATCCAGATCGTCTTCGGCGAAGTGATCTGCAACGCCGGAGATGCGCGTGTGCACGTCAGCACCGCCGAGCGATTCGGCGTCCACTTCCTCGCCCGTCGCGGCCTTCACCAGCGGCGGGCCGCCAAGGAAGATCGTGCCCTGCTCCTTGACGATCACCGTCTCGTCGCTCATCGCCGGCACATAGGCGCCGCCGGCGGTGCACGAGCCCATCACGCAGGCGATCTGCGGAATGCCCTGCGCCGAGAGATTGGCCTGGTTGTAGAAGATGCGGCCGAAATGGTCGCGGTCCGGAAACACCTCGTCCTGCATCGGCAGGAACGCGCCGCCGGAATCGACCAGATAGATGCACGGGAGACGGTTCTGCTGCGCGATCTCCTGCGCACGCAGATGCTTCTTCACCGTGATCGGGTAATAGGTGCCGCCCTTCACCGTCGCATCGTTGGCGACGATCATGCATTCGACGCCGCTGACCAGGCCGATGCCGGCGACGACACCCGCGCTCGGCACTTCGCCGCCGTACATGCCGTGCGCCGCCATCGGCGCCACCTCGAGGAACGGCGCGCCGGGATCGATCAGCGCATCGATGCGATCGCGCACCAGCAGCTTGCCGCGCTTGCGGTGCTTCTCGCGCGCAGCTTCGCTGCCGCCCTGGGCGATGCGCGCATGCGTGGCGCGCAGATCGTCGAGCGCCGTCTGCATCGCGGCCGCGTTGGTCTGGAAACTCTCACCGGCCGGATCGATCCGGCTCTGCAGGATGGCCATCGGTGCGCCCTTAGCTGGTCTGGCGGAACAGTTCGCGGCCGATCAGCATGCGCCGGATCTCCGACGTGCCCGCGCCGATCTCGTAGAGCTTGGCGTCGCGCCACAGCCGGCCGGCCGGGTACTCGTTGATGTAGCCGTTGCCGCCCAGCGCCTGGATCGCCTCACCGGCCAGCCACGTCGCCTTCTCGGCGGCGTAGAGGATCACACCGGCCGCATCCTGGCGGGTGATCTTGCCGGCGTCGGCCGCCTTCGCCACCGCGTACACGTAGGCGCGGCAGGCGTTGTAGGTGACATACATATCGGCGATCTTGCCCTGCATCAGCTGGAAGTTGCCGATTGCCTCGCCGAACTGGTGGCGCTCGTGCACGTACGGCAGCACCGTATCCAGGCCTGCGGCCATCAGGCCCAGCGGACCGCCCGCCAGCACCAGGCGTTCGTAGTCCAGGCCCGACATCAGCACCTTGACCCCGCCGCCGACTTCGCCGAGCACGTTCTCGACCGGCACTTCGCAGTCCTCGAACACCAGCTCGCAGGTATCCGACGAGCGCATGCCCAGCTTGTCGAGCTTCTGCGCGGTCGAGAACCCCTTGAAGCCCTTCTCGATGATGAAGGTGGTGATGCCCTTGGGGCCGGCGTCGGGATCGGTCTTGGCGTAGACCACCAGCACGTCGGCGGTCGGGCCGTTGGTGATCCACATCTTGTTGCCGTTGAGCACGTAGCGATCGCCGCGCAGTTCGGCGCGCAGCTTCATGCCCACCACGTCCGAGCCCGCGCCCGGCTCGCTCATCGCCAGCGCACCGACGTGTTCGCCGCTACACAGCTTCGGCAGGTATTGCTGCTTCTGCGCCTCACTGGCGTTCTTGCGCAGCTGGTTGAGGCACAGGTTGGAGTGCGCGCCGTAGGACAGGCCGATGCCGCCCGAGGCGCGCGAGATCTCCTCCATCGCGACCACGTGGGCCAGGTAGCCCAGGCCGGTGCCGCCGTATTGTTCCTCGACGGTGATGCCCAGCAGGCCCTGCGCGCCGAGCTTGGTCCACAGCGCGTGCGGAAACTGGTTGTCCTCGTCGGCGCGCGTGGCGAGAGGCGCGATCTCCTGCGCGGCGAAGTCCTGCACGGACTCGCGGATCATTTCGATCTCTTCGCCGAGTTGGAAATCGATGGACGGAATACGCATGCTGGACTCCAGGTTCCCGGGACGACGACCCGCATGGCAGCGCGCCTGCGCGGTGGTCCTGACCGGCACAGGCTAGCGGGTTCCGGGCAAGAATTGAACTAGAATTCACAAATTGAACCGAGGATCACGATTTTGAGCTATCGGCGTTCAGACCTGATGGAAGAGCGGATGACCCGCAACCGCGAGCGGATCGTGCATGCCGCGCGCACGCTGGTGTCCGTCGGCGGCTTCCGCGGCGCGCAGGTGGCCGCCGTCGCGGCCGAGGCCGGCGTGTCGACCGGGCTGATCTACCGCTACTTCCCGTCCAAGACCGAGCTGTTCGTGGAAGTGCTGACCGTCGCCATCGACGCCGAGATCGTGATCCTGCGCGGCGCCGCCGCCGCTCACACCGACGCCCGCGACCAGCTGGGCGCCGCCATCGAAGCCTTCGTGCGCCGCGCCCTCGCCGGCCCTGCCCTGGCCTACGCCTTCATCGCCGAGCCCGTGGACCCCGAAGTGGACGCCGAACGTATCCGCGGCCGCCGCCGCTTCGGCGAAGTCTTCCGCGACATCCTGCTGGCCGGCATCGAACGCAAGGAATTTCCCTCGCAAGACGCCGACGTCACCGCCGCCTGCATCGTCGGCGCGTTCACCGAAGCGCTGGTCGGGCCGGTGGCGCCGATCCTCAGAGAGAAGACGGCGGGACCGGCGCAGTTGGTGGAGTCGATTCGGGAGGTGTGTTTGCGGGCGGCAGGCTCGGTGGGCTGAGCCTTCCCGCTGGCACCGAACGGTCCGGTCGTTGACGCGCTTCACGACGCCCCGCTGGAATCCTCCGCAAGCGCCTTGACCTCCGGTACGGCTTCACGCTGCGAGACGGCTTCAAGGCGCCGAGCCATGCCCGTCACCCATCATTGCGCGCCCGCTGGCCTGCGGATTGAAACCGGGCATACCGTTGCCTGCGTTTACGCGGCGCGACGCGGCCCCGCGAACCCGACATCGGGCGTTACGCCCATAGCACCGGCTTGGCGACCATCAGATAGAAAACCACCAGCATCGCGACAAAGGCGGGATAGCCAAGTGCTTCCCACCAGCGGGCGTAGCGCCAGTACGCGGCAGGAAGTTCGCTCCGATCACGCCTGGATGCCGCGGCCATGGCGGCCATGCGCAGCTGCAGCCAGACCACAGGCAACCAGAAGGCGCCGGTCACGACGAACAGAATGATCGACAGCATCAGCCACGGCGTCGTCAGGGGCCAGCCTGCCCAATGCACCAGGTACAGCCCACTGGCGGGCTGGATCAACACCGCGGGCGTGGTGAACCACCAGTCGGCGCGGACCACCAGCCGGGAGACGACGGCCTGCGCATCCAGGCTGCCGCTGCGGTTGGCGAAGAACATGTAGAACGCGGTGCCGAACCCGGTACCAACGAGCACGACGCTCGAGAGCACGTGGATCCACTTGATGACGAGGTAGGTCGTCATGTCGAT
This sequence comes from Luteimonas sp. 3794, assembly GCF_031456825.1. Taxonomy (NCBI): domain Bacteria; kingdom Pseudomonadati; phylum Pseudomonadota; class Gammaproteobacteria; order Lysobacterales; family Lysobacteraceae; genus Luteimonas; species Luteimonas sp. 3794. The sequence goes on from NZ_JAVDVJ010000002.1 coordinate 336,346, forward strand.
CTCCTGATCAGAATCCACAACGCTGCGGCGATTGGCAGGTTCTTCGTCAGCGGGCCGAGCGGATGCAGCCACAGCGATGGATCCAGCACGCTGGCCACGATGGTCATCACGAGCATCAGGCCCAGCGCGATCGAAAAGACGCGGCGTGATGGCCAGCGTGCCATCGCGATGCCGATCACAAGGTCTGCGCCCGCGCCCGCAATGATCAGAAAGCTGACGAATTGCGGATCATCGATGCCGGCCGCCATCAGCAGCGCGGTGCTCTGTCCATTGAATTCCAGAACGCTGGCGGCTGCGGTGGCCAACCACACGAAGACCACGCTCAGGCGCAACAGGGTCAAGTCGGACTTGCTCATGACACGCGTGCGCCAGTGTCCACGGGCAGATGCACATCCCCGGCGTCCCCCGCGCCGTCAACCAAATCGGTGACCATGCCCCACCTCGCGAACTCAGGTGCGAACGCCTCGAGCGGCAGCAGGCCTGCTGCCGTATGCGCGCCCGAGGGAATGTCCGCGCCCGACGCGAGTTGTCTTGCCAGCAGGATCGCCGCCATGCAGGGGATCTCGGGGCCATGATCGTGGTCGGCGGCGATGTGCCAGGCACACTGCGCAGTGCGCCCGCCGGCATTCAGGCCTTCGATGCGCACCACCATGCCGCCGAGTCGCGTGCCCAGTGGATCCGCCAGGACACTGACGCGATCCAGCAGCCCCGCTAGCCGCTCCGGTCGCTTCAGCAAACCCTTGGCACGCAGAGCAGAAAGCGCAGCGAAGACGTGCTGCGTCGCGGTCACTTCGAGCGCGGCGCGGAACATCACGCGGTCGCGCACGTCATAGCGCGCGGGAAAAAGCTCCAGGTCCGGAATGTCGCACAGCGCGCCGACCCGCGGCTTCAGCCGTTGGAACGTCACGCGTTCGGGTGCTGCCCAGCCGAGTCCCTGGGTCCAGCCTCCGTCTTGCCACACATCGATCGGCTTGCCGCAGTAACTCAGCACCGCCGCCAGCGTCGCCTTGCCGCGTGGCGCGGTCTGAGCAGGCGCGATGCAGATATCAATCGCATGCAGGCGCTGCCAGCCGGCAGACAGGTGCTCGACCACGGCCGACGACAAGGCGGGCACGGTGCTAGCCCCGCTGATGCCCACGCGCCCAGCCTGCTGGAATGCGTGCTGCAGCGCGGACGGAAAGTCGCAGACGAATCGGCGTCCATCGGCGAGGTCGATGTAGTGCGCACCAGCGCGGGCCGCAGCCTCCGCCACCGCATACGATTGCGCCTGGAATGGGCCTGCGGTGTGGATCACCAGTCCGATGCCGTGCGCGGCCAGCGCCTGCACGAAGTCGGGCGCCGCGCAATCGATCGCGAGGCCACTGGCGGAGCCGCCAAGCGTGTCGGCGAGATGGCGCGCCCGCGCGCCGTCGCGCCCTGCGACGACCAGATCGATTGCAGCATCTGCCGCGAGCGCCCGGCAGATGCGGGCACCGAAGTTGCCGTAACCGCCGAGGACGAGCACCTTCATTGTGTTCAGAGATCCTTGCATTGCCGCGGTCAGTATCGCCGATGCAGGCGCGCCGATGCGTCTCGAATCGGATGACACCCACGCGCCAGGCGCGCAACGCACCTCGCCTGCACTGCGCGATTCCAGGATGCGAGACGGACTACGCGCCGTGGCACAACTTGTCCCGAGCATGAGCAGCGGCGCGCCTCCTGGCTCAGCGCGGTGGGCGCGCCCTCTCCCATTCGAGCGTGGCCGAAACTTGCTATCGTCGACTTCTCCTGGATGGCGGCGAATGGTGCGCTGTGAGCCTGAAGTTGAACCTTCGATGGCGAGTGTCATGCACTGCACTCGCATTGCTCTTGCTCACGGGTCTGTCCGCATGCGCAGGCTCGATATCGAGCCCTGTCTATTCCCAATCAATGGTCGAGCCGATCAGCGTCCAAAGACTGTCCGAAGACGAGATCGCCCTCCGCTACCGGGTGCAGCCCGAAAGCCTGTATTACTCTAGCGGTGTCGACTTTGAGCGTGTCGGCGATGCGCTTCGTGTGGTCATCACGAAATGTGCGGTGGGTGCCACATGCGCGCCGATGGCGAAGTCGGTCATCGCGCTGGATAACAGCTGGCAGGCCGAGGTGCACCTTCCCTACAACGGCGCACGCGTGATCGTCGCGCATACCGACGGTGAAACGCAGGTCTATCCCTGACGCCTGACTTCGCAGTCGGATCGCAGTTGCAGATCTTGTGTTTGTGAGCACGAGCGAAAAGGTTTCGCCGGCCCCAGCTCTACTGGACGTATCGCCCTGCCGCATCGTCATATGCGAAGACGCTTGCATCACCCGAGCCAAGCGCCCTGACTTCGTCTGGGCCTGAAACCTCTTCGCCCGACAATTCCACGCGCAGTCGCGGCAGCCCGCCATCTGGACTTGGCTCGAAGGTCAGTGTGCCCACGCTTCTCGCACACGTCAGGACGGCGCCGTCGACACATGCGGCATCGTTGTCGCTCCCGGCCGGTAGGGTGCCAGCGTAGGTCCACATGCGAAACGGCTGGCCTTCCACGCCCTTTTGATTGAAGACGAACATGGCATAGGCGGCGTACGACACGCCCCGATCGAAGCCCCGTGTTGGAATCGCGAGCACAAGCCGCCCGTCTGGAGTCGTATGAGATGTCGCTTGCCTCGACGCGTCGATCGTCTCCGCCTGGTTGCGCTGGCCGAATTCACCGACGTAGCCATCCCTGGAGATCGTGGTCCAGGTGGCGGGGTCGCCACCCAGCACCATCGTCACCTGGCCGATCGCGACGTGGCTGGGCTCCATCGTGCTGCTGCTCTCCTCTGTTCCCTCGGCTTCGGCTGTCAACGACGTGAAGCCGGTGAAATAACGCTGCCCATCCAGTTCGAATGCGTGCCCGAACCAATAGGTCGCCATCGCGCCGTCATCGGCGGTCGCACGGGTGCCGTCTCCGCTCTCCAGCGCATAGAGCGATCGCAGAATCTCAGCACCGGATGGCGGCTCCGGCGAGGCCGCAGCGATCGGCACTGCCGGATCCGGTACGGCAAGCGCATCCGACGGATCCGCGGCCTGCGCGTCATCACGCGGGCCGCAGGCAACCACCGACAGAAGGGCTGCTGCAATCGCCACCCTCTTCATGTGCTGCATCATGGTTTCCATCCGTCCTATTGCGGCAAGGGCGCCGCGCCGACGCCGGCGGGAGACATCACCACTTCAAAGAACTCTGCCTTCTCGGCATTCGGGACCGGGTCCGAGAACACATTCCTGGAGATCGGCGGTTTTTTACGAGTGGTTGGCATGAGGTCGATCAGCGACGCCTCATGCCACCAAGGTGAGCACGGGCTCTGCACCGTCCGGCGTTTCACGCACGCGATAGCGCGAAACCTGATCCACCAATGCATCGGCTTCGTGCTCGAGGCTGCGCGCACTCGCCGTCGCTTCTTCGACCAGCGCCGCGTTCTGCTGCGTCGCTTCATCCATCGCGTTGATCGCGCCTTTGACCAGGTCGATCCCCGAACTCTGTTCGGCGGCCGCGACGGCAATGTCGGCCATCAACCGGTTGACCTGTCGAATACTTTCGACCGTGCGCGCAATGGTGGCGCCCGCATCGGCCGCGATCTTTGCGCCCGCATCGACATTTCTGCCCGACTCGGAGATCAGGCCCCGGATATTCTTCGACGCCTCTGCGCAGCGTTGGGCAAGGGCGCGGATCTCGGTCGCCACGACTGCGAAGCCGCGTCCGTCCTCACCGGCACGCGCCGCCTCGACGGCCGCGTTGAGCGACAGGATGTTGGTCTGGAAGGCGATGCCTTCGATGACCGACGTGATCTCGGCGATCTGGGCGGCGCTGTGTTGGATCTCGCGCATCGTCCCGACCACCTGGCTCACCAGATGATTGCCCTCTTCCGCCACCTGGGTCGCGTTCTGCGCCAACGCTGTGCTCTGCCTGGCGTTCTCCGCCGTGGCGCGGACGGTCGCCGCGATTTCTTCCATAGACGACGCCGTCTCCTCCAGCGATGACGCCTGACTCTCGGTGCGCAGCGACAGGTTCTCGTTGCCCGCCGCAATCTCGGTAGCCGCGGCATGCACTTCCGACGAAGCGGCCGACACATGGCGCACCATGCGCCCCATCGATTCGACCAGCGCATTGACGCCGCCGCACAGCTCGGCGATCGCGCCACTCCGGCCTACCAGTGAGACACGCCGGCGCAGATCGCCGTTGCCTGCATCCGCCACCACCGCGCCGACCTCGGCGACAGCCGTTGCAAGATCGCGCTCGCGCATGACTTCTTCGGTGATGTTGGTCGCGTACTTCACCACCTTCCACAGGCGCCCGTCGCCATCGAAGATCGGGTTGTAGGACGCCTGGATCCAGATCTCGCTGCCGTCCTTGCCCACGCGCCGGTAGCGTCCGGCGTCGAAGTTGCCTGCCGCCAGGTTGGCCCAGAACGCACGGTAGACGTCCCCGCGAGGCTCTTCGGGATGCAGGAACATCGAGTGGTGCTTGCCCTGGATCTCCGCAAGCGTGTAGCCAGTGGTGGCCGAGAAGTTCTCGTTCGCCCACAGCACGCGGGCCTGCAGGTCGAATTCGATCACCGCCTGCACCTTGGAGATGGCGGCGATCTGCCCTGCAAAATCAGCCGCCTCGCGCATCTTGGCGGTGATATCGGTCGCGAATTTGACGATCCTGCAGGGCACCCCGGCGGTGTCGAGCACGGGGTTGTAGGACGCCTCGATCCAGACCGGCTCGCCGGTACTGGAAATCCGGCGGAAGCGCCCGGTCTGGAGTTCGCCGCTGCGGAGCGCCTGCCAGAACTGCGCGTACTCACGCGAGTTCGCGTATCCGCCTTCGACGAAGATCCGGTGATGCTTGCCCTGGATCTGTTCGAGGCTGTAGCCCACCGCCGCGAGAAAATTCGCATTGGCGGTGCGTATGGTGCCGTCGAGATCGAACTCGATGACGGCCTGGGCCCGATCGATGGCGGCAATGAGGCTCCGAGCTTCAGCCAAGGCGAGATCTGCACGCGCAGTTCGGGCGGTGGTGCCCCTGCCGGCGAACAACCTCGCAATGTTGTTGAGTCTCATGCGTCTCCGTGTGCGCCAGCACTCGATGTAAAGGGGTCCCTTGTTTCCACTATCGACCGGGTTGTGCATTCCTTGATGCCATGCGCTGACGCACCCCGCCGCCGGATCGAGGCTTCCGCCGCATTCCCAGCTCAAGGGCCGGTCTTGTTCGAGGCCTCGTGCGAACCTGCGGATGGAACTCTGCAAACTGATTAGGTTCGCGATCGATATCACCGCCAACAAGTGCGATACGGTCGCCGCCCCGCCCGGCTTGGGCTCGCAGTGCGCCGACGCTTCACGAAGAACACTGTCGCCTGCCGCATCACCCGCACATGCACTGCGGAGATTCCGCTCGCCGCTATTCGGCGAACGAGACCCGATTCCTGCCCGACTGCTTCGCAAGATAGAGCTGCGCGTCGGCGCGCCTGATCAGGGCGGCGGCGTCGGGATCGGACGCATGTGCAAGCGCCACGCCGATGCTGACGGTGACGCGTCCGACAACGTCGAAATGCGTCGCGGCGATGCCGTCGCAGATCTTCTGGGCCAGCACCTGCGGGCCCTGCTCGCCCTCACTGTGCGGGACCACGACCGCGAACTCCTCACCGCCGTAGCGCGCCACGAAGTCCGTGGCGCGGGTCAGGCGCCGTAGCAGCTGTGCCAGTCGCACGAGCACCTCATCGCCGGTGGCATGGCCATGGGTGTCGTTGATGGATTTGAAGTGGTCTGCGTCGATCAACAACAAGGCAAAACCCTGTTGCGTGCGCTTGAGAAGCAGAGTGCACTCGACCAGCTTCTCGTCCAAACGGCCGCGGTTATGCACACCGGTGAGCGCGTCGTGCGTGGCGAGTTGCAGCAGTTCGGCGTTGGCCTGTGTAAGCGCTGCGGTGCGTTGGGCGACGGTGGCTTCCAGCAAGGCGTTCGCATCTTCCAGTTCCCGCTCCTTGCCCAGCAGGGAGTCGGTCATGGTCTGCATGGACTGGCTCAGCTGGGCGATTTCCAGCACAGGCTGGTGCTGCGGGAACGACACGCCGGTGTGATGGATCTGGACCTGCTGGGCCGCGCGCGCCAGTTGCTCGATCGGCCGGCTGAGATTGCGCGCCAGGTAATACGCCACGGCGGTAAACAGACACGCGCCAAGGGCACCCAACGCCAACAACTTGTAGAGCAGCACGCGCGCCGGCTGCAGGGCGCTCGCCAATGGCTGGCGCACCGCGATGTACCACGACAGGTCCGTGTCGGGAGGCGGCGGCACCAGTGCGAGGCTACTCAGATAATCATCATCCGCCGACCAGCCCGGCCGGTTTTCGGCGTGCACGGGCAAGCGGGTCTGCTGCTGACCGGCCAGCCGCTCGGGATACAGAATCCGTCCGTCCTCATTGACGATGAGCACCTCGATGTCAGGGCTCGATCCGGATCGCACAACCGCAGATTCCACAATGCCGGTCACCCAGTTCCAGTGCGCATGCGCGCCCAGCACGCCGATGACCCGACCGTCGCCATCGACGATAGGCGCGGCGAAATCGATGAAGCGCAAGGGTTCGCCGCCGGCATTGGCTGGCAGCATCTTGGCCAGCAACACGGCTTCATGCGGATCCGCCGTATAGGGGCCGCGCAGTCCCGCCTGGAACCAGGGGCGGGCCTGCACCGACTGGTTCCGCAGCAGCCCCTGCGCCGCCTGACGCACACGGCCGTCGAGATCGACCACACCCATCCACGCGTACTCGGCGCGCGCCTCGCTACGCAATTCCATCGAGCGCAGGATGTCGGGATCATCCAGCTCGCCCCGAACAAGATGGGGCTCACGACTGAGCAGATGGATGTCCTGCTGACGGTCCCGCAGTTGCAGGCCCAGCAGCGCCGCGGTGGATCCGGCAGCGTCGGACAGCGCGTTGCCGCTCGCTTGCCGGACCTGTTCGGTGGCGATATGGCCGACATATGCACCCACGATCAGCAGCGTGAGCAGCGACAGTCCGCCGAACCACAAGGTCAGATGGCTGCGAAGGCTGGCTTTGAACATGGGACGCGACTGGAGGATTGGACTGTCGCCATGCTATGCGCAATGCCTAGCCGCTGCGACGCATCGAGCCCGTGCGACCTGTCCGCCGGCCGGCGCTGCGCGGACTCGCTCAGGTCAAACGCTCAAGATGAAATCGGTCTGGCTGGTGTTGCTGCTGCGCGCAGACAACAACAATCGCAATGCGCCTGTCCCCCGATTAGCAGGTGGGCCGTATGCGGAGACCTGGCGTGGCCGATCAGGCTGCCGAGATCGGGAGATAGAGCGTCAGGGCGCGTGACGATGTGCACCGGAAGCCGTAGCCGGCATAGAAACGCGCCGCAGCTTCGTCCTTGGCATCTACGATCAGCACGCGCACGCCGAGGGTCTGCCGAGTTGCCAAGGCGATGTTCACCGCATGTCCGACCAGCAACTGGCCATATCCCCGCCCTTGCGCATCCGTATTGACAGCCAGACGTGCCATCCGGATCGCGGGAACGGGATAACTGGGAAGCCGCGCGCGATCGTCGGGCTCGAGTTCTTCGAGCTGCAACTGTGCGGCGGACAATGTGCAGTAGCCCAGCACGCGCTCGGGAGCGCCGTCGTCTACAAGAACATGCGTGGTCGCGATGCCGTCGCGTTGGTGCTGACTCGCCTGCCGGCGCAGATAGTCATCCAGCGCGGGAACGCCGCATGAAAATGCGGTTCTGTCGTGCACCCGCCTGTCGAGCAGCGCGAAACCGAGCGCCATGCGCCGTCAACGCCGCTCGGTGAGCCGGGCAGCGCTTTTCATCGCCTTCTTCAGACGCGCATTGGGCTGGAAAGGCGCGTCCAGCGAAGCCAGGAAATGTCGCGACTCCGCCGGGGACAGCGCGACGGTCGTTTCGGCTGCGATGGCCGTATCCGCTTCCCGCAGCACAGCACTGCGGACAAACGCCGACACCGCCATGCCGCGCAGGGCGGCAGCACGAGTGATCCGGTCCTTGTCCCGGGCGTCGATGCGAAGATCCAGACGGGCGGCTGCGTTGGTCATGGGGATTCTCCTGTGTACGGCAATCTACCGTACACAGGCGTGTGACTGCAAATGACACGGGCAGCTGGGTACCGCCGGCGGCTCGCTGATGTCGTAGACCACGCGCGAAACACCGCGGACTTCGTTGATGATCCGCTTCGAGACGCGGCAGAGGACGTCGTCCGGCAGGTGCACCCAGGCGCAGTCCGAAATCGATGGGCTCAACGGCGCTCATCAAGAGCACCGGGGAAGTCCTCAAAACCGCAGCCTGTGCACCGCGCTGATCTGCCCGACCTGCCCCTCTTCGACCCCCGCCCTTCCGGCGAACGTGGGCCACTGCGCAACGGCAGCCAATACGTCATCCAGCATCTTCCGATCCCGCCCGCGCTTGAGGCCCGCAACCGCTGCGACCGCCTTGAAGTCCTCCAAGGTGAAGCCATCACGCTTGCCGTTGACCCGCATCTGGTGCGTGGCCGTCCAGTCGCCACCCGGGTTGTAGCTGTAGCTGACGTCGAACGCCGGCGCCAATGACCACTGGCCCTGCTTGTCCATCAGGAACGCGATGTTCTTGACGTGGTCGTCCTGGTTGCGCGCCACGACGTTGAACAGCATGCGGCGGAACTGCTGCTCGATGGCCGCCATCGGCAGGCCCAGTTGGCGGATGACGAGGAAGGCCTGTTCGTAGGAATACGCGCCCGGCAGGTTGTAGTCGAAATGCGCCAGTGCGCCGAGCGACTGCATGTGCAGCTTGCTGCCGTCGTCGAGGCGGTCGAAGCGGCGCGTCATGAAATGGCGGCGTCCGCCCTCTTCCAGCAAGCGGCATTCGCTCATGTCGATGCCGGCCGCCCGCGCCATCAGCGCATAGGCGTATTCGATGGCGCCGTAGCCCTGTGGATCGAGCAGTTCCTTGTCCTTGTTGCCCGCCACGCCGTCGAACTTGAGCAGCCAATGGCTGTAGCCCGGATCGGCCTGCACCTGGCCCGAACGCACTTCATGGGTCTCTGCATTCCAGGCGATCAGCGCCTTGGCGCGCGCGCCGCCGGCCGAGGTACCCACGCGCAGGATGTCCTGCATGGCCTTCTGCCGCGCCGGGCGTTCGAGGCTGGCGTCGAGACCTTCGCGATGGGTGAGGATGTCGGAGGCCAGTCCGACCAGCGCCGCGACATCCAGCGTGTCGGAGCGGCTGGCCTTGGGCCCCTGCACTGGCTTGAACTCCAGCGCGCCCATGCCGCGCGCGCCGGTGTAGCAGAGACGTTCGACGGCATTGAAGCTCTGCGGCGTGCGGCCCTGCATCGCCAGCCATTGATCGATCAGCGCATTGCCGAAGCGATCCGGCAGGGAGTCGGCCAGCAGCCCGGGCAAGCCGTGGAACGTGGGCTGCGCGAGTTCCGGAAAGGCATAGATGCGAGGCTGCAGCGGCATGTGCAGTGGTGAAAGCTCGATGCCGCTGCCGAGAAATTCCGGCACGTATTCGAACGCGGCCGTCGTCGCGCCTGCCTGCACCGACACTGCGCCGATGGTCCGGCCCCACAGCTGGACTTCGGCGATCGTCATGCCTCCCAGCTCCAGCCCGTGCCCGGCTTCGCCTTCGGCGCCGGCGCGTCCTTGCTTGCCCCCGATGCGCGCTGGCGTGTGCGGCGCTGCTGACGCAACTGGGCCACGGGGCTGTCGACCGGTTCGGGCACCAGTTGCGCAAGGCGGCCTTCCAGCCCGAGCACCCCGCAGACCCGCAGGAACGTGGACAGTTGCGTGGCCGTGGCCCCCGCCTCCAGGCGTTCGACCGTCCGCTTGGACACGCCGGCCTGCTCGGCCAGTTCCGCCTGGGTGAGGTTGCGCGACACGCGCAGGGCCGCCAGTTGGCTGCCCAGCTGTGCGAGCGACGGGACGTGATGTCGGTCGGGAGTGTTCATATGTCGCCGAATATGACGACTAAAAGCCTGATATTCAAATAAATCGTCATTAAAGGCGACTTATACAACCTTCTAGCTGATTCAAGAAGTCTGCATGCGAGTCGCCTTCGAGCTCAGCTAGCACCGGATCCAACGTGCCCGCTTACGCAGTGGATCGTAACGACGCCATCCACACGCCGGGCCCAAACGCGCTGGACGGATCGGCGAAAGTCGCCACGGCCTGGCTTGAAGTGCACCTGGAGATGCAGCGGGAGTCACCAACTGGGGGATCGGACGGAGTCGATAAGAACCGGATCCCGAACGGGGATGCCACGGCCGATTCCGGCGAGCATCGTGCCTGCACGTTTCCCCAGAATGTCTGCATCCACAGCACAGGGGAAGCAGGCATGACAAGACAGACGCTCGCCGGCAAGACGGCGATCATTACCGGCGCGAGTTCGGGCATCGGCCGTAGCGCGGCGCTGCTGTTCGCGCGCGAAGGCGCACGACTGGTCATCGGCGCCCGCAGCGCGGATGCGCTTGCGGAGCTGGTCGACGAAATCGAGCGCGCTGGGGGCGTGGCGATCGCCTGTCCCGGCGACGTGCGCGAGTCGTCCCACAACGACGCCCTGGTCGACACCACGCTGACACGTTTCGGCCGCCTCGACATCGCATTCAACAACGCAGGGGGCACCGGCACGATGGCCCCGGCCGTCGACATGGAGGTGTCAGACTGGCGCGACACCATCGACACCAACCTGACCGCGATGTTCCTCGGCGCGCGTCGGCAGATGGCGGCGATGCTCGAAGCCGGGCGCGGCTCGATCATCTTCACGTCCAGCTTCGTCGGCCACACTGTCGGCCTGCCTGGCATGGCCGCCTACGCTGCGGCCAAGGCCGGCGTGATCGGCCTGACTCAGGTACTCGCCGCCGAGGGCGGCTTGCGGGGCGTACGTGTCAATGCGCTGTTGCCCGGCGGCACGGACACGCCCGGTGCACGCGATTTCACCGTGGACCCCGATTCGCGGGCGTTCGTGGAGGGCATGCACGCCCTCAAGCGCATCGCCGACCCGGCCGAGATCGCCGAAGCCGCCCTGTTCCTCGCCTCCGATGCCTCAAGCTTCGTCACCGGCAGTGCAATGCGAGTGGACGGCGGAGTGTCGATCAACCGGACCTGAGAATCGGCTTCCCTACCGGGCCACTGCCGACCCAGCCGGCCCCACCCGTTGCCCTCGCGGTGTTGGGGCTGCACGGAGCAATCGCATTGCTCAGGTTGCCGCGTTGTTACAACGCCAAACTTCATTGACGCTCCTGATGAGCTTGATTGTCCAAGGGCGTGATGTCGTTACGATGCGTCCGCTCCCGGCCAGAAGCGGACGTCAGCGTTCGGCTTCGATGGTCACAGCGGAACATTGCTCAGCCTGGCCCATTCCCATGCGTGTGACTTGCGTCAGCCGCATCCAGCTCGTATCCCAGCAAGTCTCCGGGCGTGCATTCCAGCACCGCGCACAGCGCTGCAAGCGTTGAGAAGCGCATGCCGCGCACCTTGCCGGTGCGTAGCAAGGACAACTGTGTCTCGCTGAGTCCGATCCGGCGCCCGAGTTCCTTCGCCGTCAGCCGACGTTCGGCGAGCATTGAATCCAGCGTGACCACCACCGGCATCAGACGAACTCCGTGAGTTCGTGCTCAAGAGCGGCCGCGCGCTCCTGTGTGTCAATCGCGCGCTTGATCAAACCGCCGAGCAACACCAGCGCAAGCCCGACCACGCCGATCGCGACGTATGCCACGTCGAACACCATCAGCGTGTGCGACATCGGATGCGCGCCCGTTGCGAACCATCGCACCAGCAGGGGCATGCCGAAGGCGCTGATGCCAGCCCCGACTGCCAGCGCTCCGCCGGCGTGTCGGCAGGCCCGCACCATGAGTGGCCCGAGCACGCCGCCGCGCGCGTAGGCCGCGAATGCCTGACGGATCGCGAACACCGCGAACAGGTACGGCAACGGCACGAGCCAGTGCGCGACCAGTTCGCCACGAAGGACATCGGCAGCGGATTGCCTCGTGAGAACGAAGAGCGTCGGGAGCACAAGGGCGGCGACGGTGCCGGCCAGCATGAAGTCGGCGATGCGCGCCAGCCAGCGGCTGTGCTGCTGTAGGGGGGAGCTCGAAGTGGCATCCATAATTTAGGTTGCAGTTAAATTTATTTAGGAATAGCTTAAATAATACCGCCAGGATGGATTGAACATGGAACCGGCTGTCCGTACCCGCGAACTCACCTGCACTTTCGGCCGGGTGCACGCCGTGCAGGATGTCGACCTGCACGTCCCCGCCGGCGCGGTCTATGGCTTCCTGGGCCGTAATGGCGCCGGCAAGACGACCACGATCCGCATGCTGCTGGGCCTGCTCCGCCCGAGCGCAGGCCGCATCCAGATCCACGGACTCGATGCGCTTCGCGACCGGCGGCGCGCGGCCTGCCTGATTGGCTCCATGGTGGAGACGCCAGGCCACTACGACCACCTGAGCGGACGCGACAACCTCGGGCTCACGGCAGGCCTGCTGGAGCTGGCGCGTGACGCGGTCGATCGTGCACTCGACATCGTCGGCCTGACCGCCGATGCCGGCCGGCGTGTCGGCGACTATTCGCTCGGAATGCGTCAACGCCTCGGTGTCGCCCGCGCCCTGCTCGCCCGACCGCGGCTACTGGTCCTCGACGAGCCCACCAACGGGCTCGACCCGCGCGGCGTACGCGACATGCGTCAGCTGCTTCGCGAATTGCCCGAGCGCGAAGGCGCGACCGTGTTCGTCTCGAGTCACGCACTGACTGAGATCGACCAGATCGCGACCCACGTCGGGCTGATGCACGAGGGAAGGCTCGTGCTACAGGCGCCGATCGAGGAGTTGCGGCGACGCAACCGCAGTGCGATCGAGGTGGACACCGCGCAACCGGACAAAGCCGCCGCGATCTTGCGTCAGGCTGGAATGGTGGTGCGCACCGATGGCATGCGGCTGATCGTTCCGTGTCGCGAAGGTGCGCCGGAGGCCGCGGACCTCAACGCGCTTCTGGTCCGCCACGGCATCCCGGTGCACGGACTGGGCCCGGGCACGCTTCGCCTCGAAGCTCTCTTTCACGACGCCACCGGAGATCGCGACGATGTATCCGCCGCTGCCTGAGCACACCTTGTCGCGCTGCCTGCGCGCCGAATTCACCAAGCTGCGTGGCTCGCTGGCGCTGCTGTTGTGCCTCGTCGCGCCGGTTGTCGTCGCCGTTCTGATGGCACTGATCTTCAATCGGCATGGCGGCGGCGATACGCCATGGCGGATGTACCTGATGGGGAACGCCGCCACGTGGGCATTCTTCATGTTGCCTATGACCGTCACGGCCCTGACCGTGCTGGTCGCGCAGATGGAGCATGGGCCGCGGATGTGGAATCACCTGCTCGCGCTGCCGATACCGCGCAGGCACGTTTTCTTCGCGAAGGCGAGCGTGGTGATGCTGCTGTGCGCGGGCATGACCATCGTACTGGCACTGCTGGCGCCGCTGCTGGGGTTCGTCAGTGATGCCATCACGCCCGACCGCGGGCTGACCGGCCCCCTCGGATGGGGCGAACTGCTCAGGGTGCTGTTACGCATCTACGCAAGCGCCTGGTTACTGGTCGCGATCCAGCTATGGGCCGCGCTGCGCTGGAGGAGCTTCGTGCCGCCCCTGGCGCTGGGAATCGGCGGCACATTCGTCGCGGTCGTAGCCACGGGCTCTGAGCTAGGCCCCTACTTCCCTTGGCTCATCCCGGCCACGGCGCTGGCGGCCGACCCCTCTGCCGTAACCATCGCACTCGTCATCGGCATCGCCGGCGGCGCGGCCTGCACTGCCGCCATGGCGTGGGATCTGGCGCGTCGACCGCTCGGTTGACATGCATACGATCCCCCCGCGGGGGTCGGGTCCGCTCGCGCGTGCCGCGGGTCCACGTCGTGCAGTGGCGGTCGAGCCGCGAGCATCAGCTCTCCCTTTGCAGGATCGACCCGTCGAACGGTCTGGCGCCGAGCAAGCATGTATCGCTGAGGTCATCTTTCTCACACGTAGCAGTGCTATGACACGTCCGCTTTGGGTCGGAAGCAGCCACCGAGCCGATGTCTGCTATTGGCCGAAAGCAGACCTCAGCCAGCGCGATCCGAAGCATTCGATTGGAGTGAAATCCGGACTCGCTGCCGCATGCTTGCGAGACGGGCGCGAGGCCGAGGCTCCGCCGGCGCGCGTTGCAGCACCGTCACACAAATGTAATATCGACTGCGGGACCTGGAGAAACACAGACATGGAGGGCCGCGATGATCGCGAGCCAGTCGAAAAGCACGCGCCTGTACGGACAGCTCAGGCGTGCATTGCAGTGCGGACGTTTCGCACCCGGCCAGCGCCTCGAGCCGGCCGCGCTGGCGGATGAGTTCGACGCCAGTCTCACCCCGGTGCGGGCCGCGCTGCATCGCCTGCACGGCGAATGCCTCGTCAATGACAGAGGGCGCGACGGGTTCTACATGCCCTTGCCGACCGAGGCCGCACTGCGCGGCCATTACGAGTGCATGGAACTGCTGTTGCTCAATGCCTGCGACAAGGGCGCATCGCCCAACGGCCGCAGGCACGCCGTCCCCGAGCCACCCGAGGGCACGGCCAAGGCGACCTGGCAATTGTTCGACACCATCGCGCGCCGTACGCCTTTGCGGGACCTGCAGCACATCGTGCAACTCGCCAATGACCGGCTCGCACCCATCCGTATGGCCAAGAAGGCGATCGTGCGAGATGCGCACGCAGAACTCGCCGAACTGGTCAGCGTTTGGGAGCGCGCGGACATCGCACGTCTGAAGTCCGCGTTGCGTGCCTACCACGCGCGCCGCCGCCAGCTGGTACCGGCTATCGTGGAGCTGTTGAACGACGCACACGACGCCTTGCGCTGAGCGCCCCGCCGGACTTGAACGCGCATGCGCGCAACGCGCATCACAGTTCCAGGGAATATCGGAAATACACAATAGAAATTATTTGAGAACACAAATCTCGCGCTTCAACACTGACTCCGTCATGGGACGTCCATGACACAACGAAGGAGACAGTGATGAACACCAACGACAACAGCTATCGCGAACTGCAGAACGACGTGATCGAGGTCGGCATCGCAAGCCTCGACACCGCAGGCCCCGCCGTCTTCGGTGAGGAAATCGGTGGGCCCGCCAGTCCCGGAATCTCCGAAGACTGACCCGAGTCCGCATCGCGCGTTCGAACAGGAGATCGCAACAATGGACAGCAACGCAAGCAATGCAGTCCGTGCTGTGAATGCCGAAAGCGGTATCGAGGTTCTCGGCATCGCAAGTGTCGATACCCACGGTGTACGCAATACCGGGGAAGACATGGGCGGCATCACCACCGCCGGCATTTCCGAAGACTGAGCAACTGGGGCGCACCTGCACGGTGCGCCCTTTTTTCTGGTGGCTGAAATGACAACGTGCACTTTGCGAGGCGATCTGTCGTGCTGTCGGATTGGCACGGATGTCGTGTTCCTGGATGTCATGCAGGACCGCTACTTCCGATTGCCGCCTGATCTGGAGCGCGCGTTCGCGAACTTCATGGATGGCAAGCAGAGCGAATCGACGCTGATCGACGAGCTGCGCCGCCGGAACATCCTGGTACCTGGCTCACATGGCCACCAAGTTGGATGGACGATTGCCGAGCCTCCCGCCCGCAGCGCAATGGAGATGCTCGAGCATCCCGTGCGCCTCAGTCTGGCGACCAGCGCCGAGGTGCTGCTCACCACGCTGCGCGCTCGACGGGATCTCAAGAAGAAGCCACTCCGCCACATTCTGGCCGCCCTTGGCCCCCAGATCGGAGGCCCCGGGACTGACCAGCTGCCCGGCCTCAAGACGCAGCGTCTGCTCGACTCCGCTGCTCAGTTTCGCCGCGCGCGCCTCTATGCGCCGGTCGCGATGCGCTGCTTGGTCGACTCCATTGCAATGACCCGGTTCCTTCGGCGGAGAGGCCTGCCCGCCTACATCGTGTTCGGCGTCGCCGTGAACCCCTTCTCGGCGCATTGCTGGGTGCAATCGGGCGATCTGGTCCTCAACGATTCGGTGGGCAACGTCAACGCGCACACCGTGATTCGGGTGGTCTGATGTACCGCTATATCGCGGTGCGCACGGACGCAGCGGGCGTTTCGCCCGATACCGGGGCGCGCTTGTCGACGCTCGGCTTGCCGCTTCGAGCGTCCCTGCCCGGCCTCACCATTTACGCATCCTCACAAACGCCTGTGCAGATCCATGCCGGCAACAGCGTATTGATCGGCCATGTGTTCTGCCGAAGCACGAACGATCAGATCACGCCCGACCGACTGCCCGCTTCCAGCTTGCGCAACGTCATCCGCTATCTGATTGACGAATGCTGGGGCGAGTACGTGCTTCTGGCATCCGGTGATACGCCGGGCGTCGTCATGTCGATGCGTGACCCTTCAGGCGGACTCGACTGCCTCTACGCACCCGAACGAGGGTTCATCACATCCGATATTTCAGCAGCGGCACGCGCACGGCTATTCGAGAAGTCCGTCGACTGGGACTTCATCCTCAACAATCTGGTGTATCCACACCTGAAGACGGGGCGCACCGGTTTCGTTGGCCTGCATCACCTGCTGCCGGGCTTTCGCCTGGATCTACATCGAGTCGAGAGCACCCTGGAGCAGGTCTGGGATCCCTGGATCTTCGTCGCCCCCGAGCGGCGGTACACGCAGGCGGAAGCGGCACAGAAGGCAGTCCGCGAGTCGGTAGGTGCTGTCGCCAAACGGTGGGCCGAAACTGACGAGCACGTACTGCTGGAGCTGTCGGGCGGTCTGGATTCTTCGATCGTTGCGGCGGCCATCGGTGGTTCACGGGCCAGCATCGCCTGCTGCAATCTGATCACGCCGGTGCCCGGTGCGGACGAGCGCGAGTACGCGATTCCGATGGCGGATGCGATCGGCGCCGAGTTGCACGTCGATACCTTGGGCTTCGAGAACACCTACCTGGACGAGCCGCCGCCGGCACAGGCCGTGGCGCCAAGTACATGGTTTCTGCAGCACGCATCCAATGCATTGAAGGCGTCGATCGGCGCCCGCGTCGGTGCCCATAGCTACTTCTCTGGCGGTGGCGGCGACACCATCTTCGGATACACCCGAACAGCCGCGCCCGCGGCCGATGCTTTCCGCGCCCGAGGATTGTCGACTGGTCTCCGCGCCGTCCACGACCTCGCAGAACTGCATCAATGCACTGTCTGGAAAGCCGGTCGATTGACCGCCAGAAAACTGATGACCCCGCCCAGGCCGCCACGCGATCCGGATCTCTCATTTCTCGCGAGCGCCGCCGAGCAAGAGGCCTTCGTGCCCCATCCCTGGCATGCCGCGCCGTCGGGCGCGCTTGCTGGCGACCGCGAGCGCATCTTCGACCTGGCCGGCACGCAGATCTTCCGCGACGGTCTCGCCCGAAGTGCAGAGCGTCACCTGCGCATGCCGCTCCTGTCGCAGCCCGTCGTAGAGAACTGCCTGCGAGTTCCCAGCTGGCTCTGGATCGCTGGCGGCCGTAACCGCGCAGTGGCGCGCGACGCCTTCGCCGATGTGCTTCCGCCCGCAATCCTGCACAGACGCAGCAAGGGCACTTTCATGAACTACTCCGGTGCCGTTTTCCATCGGAACAAGGCCCAGCTGCGCGAATACCTGATGTCGGGTGTGCTCGCGAGCCGTGGCCTGCTGGACACCGGCGCCCTGCTCCGCTTCCTGGGCCGGGACCTCGCCCAACGCGAGACCACCTTCATGCGCATCTTTGAGCTCTGCGCAGCCGAGAACTGGGTGCGTCATCAGGGCTGATCCCGCGCGTCCCGCTTGGCCCGCATTTCCTCCCATCGCGCGTACTGCGCGGCCTTGTCCGGCGCGGGATCCTGTTCGTCCTTGAGCCAGAAGCGAAACCAGTCGAGGTTGCGCTCGTACACCGCCAGCTTGTGCCGCGGCTGGAACTTCTGGTGTGGCTCATGCGGAAACACATACAGCTCCGCGCGTTGCGCCCGCAGCAGCGGGATCATGTAGTCCAGACCGTACAAGTACTCCTGCTCCGAGTGCTGGAAGAGCACCGGCGCTTGAAGCCGATCGAGCTTGAAGACCGGCGAGAGCGCTCGCCATTGATCTGGCGTTTCCTCAGGTGCGCCCAGTTGCCAAAGCGTCTGCAGACCTTCAGAGAAGGCGTTCCCCTTTAGGCTGGCAAACAGGTGGTAGAGCGGCGACACCACGGGGGTCGCGGCCGACGCGGCGGCAAGGAGGTCGGATTCGGTAGCCGTCCAGAGCGTGACCGCACTGCCGAAGCTCAAGCCGCCCATGCCAACGCGGGTGCGATCGACGACACCCGCTTCTGAAAGCAGGTCGACCACACGGCGTGTGGCTTCCAGCCCGTACTGATGCCGCGCGACCGCGTCGACGGCGAAGCCGGGGCGCTGGTTGATGCAGAGCGCTGAAATCCCGGCGTTCGCGAGCGAGGCCATCGGCCACTCGTTGCCCACGCCGCCGCGCACGAAGCCCGGACAGCTGTAGTAGGTCACGAAGAGCGGCGCAGGCTGCTGGCCGCTACCTTTCGCCGCATAGAAGTGGCCCGCGTACTCGAAGCCGCTCTCATCGGTCCATCGAAGCAGGCGGGCTGGCGTGGTTTGGGCGATGTCGCGAGCAAGCGAAGCATTCGGGTCGAACAACACATGTCGCGACCCGTCGGCCAAAGCGATCCGCTCGAGCCGAGGCGGCTGGTCAGCCTCGGCGCTGATGCAGATCGCCGCATCGGCGGACAGCCCACAAGGCATCGAGGGATACAGTCCGCCACCGAGCAGACCACCCGCCTTGGCGACAGGCAGCACATTCCCCGTAGCCACGTTCCAGAGATTCAGTGACTGCGCCAGCGTCTGCGGATCCGTGATGGTGAACACCACTTCGTCGTGTCCCGGACGCCACTGCACGCTGGTAATGGGCTGCTTGGTGCAGAGAGGCGATGCGCAGTGCGTCGCCGCCCGGTCATTGCCAGAAAGCACCGACAGCAGCACATCTGGCCGCACCATTCGTCCCGTCTGATCTCCAGTGCGCGTCAACGCAGCCACCTTGTCGCCGTGAGCCTGGCGCACGGCCGTCAAGGGATCCCCCTCAACACCTTTCGGCAGAACCGGGGCCGGCGCGCCTTTCGGCGTGAAGCCTGGCAATGCCCGTCGTTCTCCCGTGGCGAGATTCAACTCATGCCAATGATCAGGCTCGGTGTCCATCAGGAATCTGCGGTCGAACCACGCCTCACCGAAACGCTGCGTCGCCAGACGACCTTCCAGCTTCCCTGAGCGGAACAGGCCTTGGCCGACAGGCACATCCGCCTCGATACGGATGCCTTGGTCGTACTCCGCCTGCTCTACAGCGATCACCGCCTCGCGGGTCACGCCAACGCTGTACCTCAGATGCAAGCCGTCCTCGCTGAGCTCGAAGGCCCGGACATCCGCCGCGTCCTGAGTGACCGCGGTGGCCCTCGCCCCGTTTGCAGCGGCGCGCCAGACATCAGTACGCCCGTCGATCCTCGCCAGGTAATAGATCCATCGCCCATCGGCGGACCAGGTCGCATGCGCTTCCACAGGATTCCCCGCCGTCTGGTGCGAAAGCGCGCCCCCATCGGCCACTCGCCGGGGCGTGGCTTCTGCGAGTCCCTGCACATACCAGACCGTGTCGTAGACGTTGCGCTCCACCGATGCTTGCTCGGTCCGGAACGCAACGTGCGCACCATCCGGCGACACGCTCACACCAGAGAAATCGACAACTTCCAGCAGCGCTCTCGGCGGTACCGCAAGCGCGGGGCTGGAAAAAACGCACAAGCCCACCAGGACGCCGGCACACCGGCGCCTCCAATCAGTACTCAACATCAGAAGTTCTCCTTCGAGACTGCTTCGCGACCGGCCCCTGACCGATCGCAGCCGGCTACCAGCGCTTGGAGATCGCCAGGCTCACGAACCGGCCGATCGGCGAGTAGTTCGTGGAGTCGTACGGCGCCACGTAGAGCGGCGAGGCCACCTGATACAGCGGCGGATCGCGGTCCAGCGCGTTGTCGATCGACAACGCGAAGTCCATGTCTGACCACAGCCCAGCGCCGTCGCCCGTGATGTAACGCACGGTGGTATCCAACGTGGTGAAGGAGGCCGACCTCACGTCATCCAAGCGATTGGTCACGCCGCCGCGGTAGTTGCCGAACAGCGACGCCGACAGCCCGCCCCGGCTCCACACGCCACCCACGCGGCTGCTGAGCTTCGGTGGGTTGAACAGCGTGCCGGACACAGCGAACGGGGCTTGGCCGGGAATGGTCTGTTGCGTGCTGTCCAGCCAGCTCGTCGAGCCACGCAACGTCAGCGTTCCCGATGCGAAGGCCAGCCGGTACGAGCCCGACAGATCCACGCCGCGGATGTCCTGCTGCGCCACGTTGGCGTACTCGGTACGGATGATGGCGGCCACATCGGCCGCGTCGTACGGCCTGCCGATGAAGTTGTAGAACGCATTCGCGCCGGCAATCAGGCTGGCCTGCGCCGCTGCATCCGGGTTGCGCTGCACGAACGGCGCATAGATCGGGTTGCTCAAGGCTTGCGAAGGATTGGCGAGCGGCTGGATCACGCGGTCCCGGTAGTCCACCTGGAACCACGTCAGTTCCGCTTCCAGCCCGTCCACCGCTTGCGGGTGATACGCCAGCGACACGGACGAGGTGCGGGCGCGTTCCGGATCCAAATCCGGATTGCCGCCGCTCAGCACCAGCACGGTGGCATCGGCCGGCGAGCCCCTGCCGCCGAAGCCGCTTGCAAAATCCACATAGGCACTGGCCGCGTAGCTGCGCTCGAACAGCGTGGGCGCCTTGAACGATTTGCCCCAGGACGCCTTCAAGGTGAACTCCGCGCTGGGCGCGTAGATGAGGCCAAGCTTCGGCGTCGTCACCCCGCCGAAGCTGCTGTAGTCCTCGCGCCGGGCGGCGGCCGTGAACGACAGCCGCTCCACGCCGCGCACGCCCTGCCCCGCCGCCACCAGCGGCAGATCAATCTCCGCATACGCAAAGCGCGCGCTTTCACGCCCATCGATGATCACCGCGCCCGTGAGGTTATTGAGGTTCTGGAACGTATTGCGCCGATACCCCACACCGGCCGCGACGCGCGCATCCCCCGCGGGCAATGCGAACAACGGCCCTTCCGCGCCAAGCTCGTAGCTGCGGCTCTCATTGCAGTAGCACTGGTCAATGAGGTTCACCGCGCCTGTCGCCACCACCGTCTCCCGGCGGACCTGATCATGCGTGCCACGCCCGAACGCACCGCTCAGCGACAGACTCCAATCGCCCGGCAGCCAGACGTCGAGTCCGGGTGCGACCAGCGTTGAAACACTACTCGGCATCACCCGGCTGTTTCGCCCCGCCCAGTTGTAGAAATGCAGCTGATCGCGCTCGGTGCGTAGCGCATCCACGCGCAGTTCGGCGGTCTCACCAAGCGCTTGATGCGCGCTCAGCAGGCCGCTGCGCAGATCACTGCCGGGATAGAGCGTCGACGGGTCCACCAACTGCTCTGTATAGGCGCGCCGATCGGTGTAGATCGGATCCACCGAGGCATTCTTGTATGTGGCAATCAGCCCCCCGCTGGCCCACGTGGTGCCGGCGGCCACCGTGTACTCACGGGTGGCCAGACCGCCCTGCGTGGCGGACCCGAACCGCGTGCCGACGCCCACGCCGTCGTAATCGCGCTTGAGCACCACATTGCCTACACCGCCCACCGCATCGGAGCCGTAGATGGCCGAAGCGCCATCGGCAACGATCTCGATCCGCTCCACCGCATCCAACGGAATCGCGCTGATGTCCACTGACTGGGTGTAGCCGCCATAGGCCATGCGGCGTCCGTTGAGCAACGTCAGCGTGGCATCGGCGCCCAGGCCGCGCAGATTGAGGGACGATCCGCCCGTGATGTTCTGGTTGGCGTTGCCCGCGCCCGCCAGGTTGCCGCTGGACACGCCGGGGTTCTGGCCCCCGGAGAAGTTCTGCGACACGCTGCGGATCACCTCGCCCAGATCCGCGAAGCCCTCTTCCTGGATGCGCTCGTTGCCGATGGTGACCACCGGCGATGGCGTCGTGCCGCCGCGGATTCGGGTGCCTGTGACTAGGATCGTGTCGAGTTGGACAGCCTCGGTCTCAGTCTCGCTGCTGTCCCCTTGATGATCAACGTCTTGGCGCTGCTGGGCCACTACCGCGGAGGGCGACATGACTGAAAGCGCCGCTACGATCGCGAGCGCAAGTGCGTTCTGCTGCCGCTTTGCTTTCCAACGCCCTTCCTCACCGGCCCCGCGGGATGCCGTGATCGCGCTCCATCTCACCGGGCCCGCCGATACCGGGCCGCCCTGACCGTTCCCTGCTTGTGCTCCATGTATGTCCCTGGAGCCAGTCCCACACTCGCTCCCCACCCTGTCCCAAAGCATGCGGCATCTCCGTTGCTGTCAGTGCGTCCGCGCAGGCATTCGAGGGCGCCGTAGAGACTGCTCTGCCCGGCTAGTAGACACACCTGAGGACGCCCCGAGGCGGACTGTATCCGTTTTTCGGATATTTGAAAAGCAGATATAGCTTCGGTGTGGCCTTCAACTTGGGACGCCACAAATGGGTAAGAAGTCTGTCTACCGGCCGGAGAACAAAGTCCTCACCACACTCCTTCGCGAAATTCGCAAGGAGGCCGACCTCGATCAATCGGAGCTGGCTGAGCTGCTGGACCGCCCCCAGTCATACGTCAGCAGCGTTGAGCGAGGGCAACGTCGACTCGACCTGCTGCAGCTGCGTGACCACTGCATGCACTGTGGCCTGGACCTCGCGGTCTTCGTCGGGAGGTTCGAAGAAGCCGTTGCTGAAGCGAGCCAACCGCTCCCATAGGTCAAGTTCTACAGCGCATCGATGCATCCGTTTTTCGGATAACGAAAAACCGGATATACGGTTCGTGCGGCCTTTTTTCTGTGAAGCCGCATGTCTCCGAAGTCGATCCACAAGCCTGAGTATCAGGTCCTGCTTGAGCTGCTCCGCGAAATGCGGGTCAAGGCTGACCTGACGCAGACGGAGCTGTCAGCCGCACTGGATCGGCCTCAGTCATACGTGAGCGATGTCGAGCGCGGCGTACGGCGGCTGGACCTGCTTCAGTTGCGTGAATACTGCAGCGCCTGCAAGCGGGATCTCACCGGCTTCGTGCGGCGGTTCGAGAAGGAACTCGATGCATCCTGATCTGCGTTCTCCCCGACCTAGGGACTTTTTTGTGCTCGGATGAAACATCGGCGTAGGCATGCATGTCAGGTCGCCAGAATGCTGAAGCCCGGTGATCTTCTTGATCTTCTTCAGCCGAGCAAGACCTTGGGCTTAGAGGCGCCTGCCAAGTTCTGAGCTGTGCACCTCTTTTCAAATTCTCCGCGCGCGCTGAGGCACTTCTTCGCGAAGTTGAGTACGCTTCGCCCAGGTATCGATCCCTCGTATCATTGCCTGCGAGCTCGACGCTGGCAGGGGATGCCAAATGACGCCTGAAATCAAAGCCAGAAGTCTGATCGACGTCAAGTTGCAAGCGGCTGGCTGGAGCGTCCAGGACATGAAGCAGCTCAACCTAGGCGCAGGCCCGGGTGTTGCAGTCCGCGAGTACCCCACCGACACTGGCCCAGCCGACTACATCTTGTTCGTCGATAGAACGCCCGTAGGCGTGATTGAAGCCAAGCGCGACGAGGACGGCGGAAGCCTCCACCAACACGAGGCGCAGACCGAGCGCTACGCCAATGCCACCCTGAAGTGGCGCAAGGGCAACCAGCCGCTCCGCTTCCTGTACGAAAGCACCGGCCAGATCATCTTCTTTACCGACGGTGCCGACCCCGCGCCCCGGGCCCGCGAGCTGTTCCAGTTTTTCCGGCCGCAGACGCTCGCGGAATGGGCCGCACGGCCCGACACCCTGCGCCGCCGCCTGGCGCAGATGCCGCCGCTGCCCGAGCGCAACCTGCGCGACTGCCAGATCAACGCAGTCACCGGCCTGGAGAAGTCGCTGGCGAAAAACAGGCCGCGCGCACTGGTCCATATGGCCACGGGCGCCGGCAAGACCTTCACCGCCATCACCTCGGTCTACCGGCTGCTCAAGTTCGGCGGCGCCAAGCGCATCCTGTTCCTGGTCGATACCCGCAATCTTGGCAAGCAGGCCCATCAGGAGTTCATGGCGTACACGCCACCGGACGACGGCCGCAAGTTCACCGAGCTGTACAACGTCCAGCGCCTGTCCAGCAGCCATATCGACCCGCACGCGCAGGTGTGCATCAGCACCATCCAGCGCATGTACTCGATCCTGTCGGGCACCGAGCTGGCCGATGCCAGCGAGGACATCTCGCTCAACGAACTCGGGCAGGCCGATACCCAGGCCCGGCTGGTGCAGTACAACCCGCAGGTCCCGATCGAGACCTTCGACTTCATCGTCATCGATGAGTGTCACCGCAGCATCTACAACCTGTGGAAGCAGGTGCTGGACTACTTCGACGCCTTCCTGATCGGCCTCACCGCCACCCCGGACAAGCGCACCTACGGCTTCTTCAACGAAAACGTGGTGGCCGAATACAGCTACGAGCAATCCGTGGTGGATGGGGTCAACGTCGGCTACGACGTCTACGAGATCGAGACCGAGATCACCGCCAAGGGCGCCGAACTCAAGGCCCGCGAATGGGTGGACCACCGCGACCGCGAAACCCGGGCCAAGCGCTGGGCCCAGACCGAGGAAGACACCGCCTACGGCGCCACCGAGCTTGATCGCTCCGTGGTCAACCCCAGCCAGATCCGCCAGGTGATCCAGGCGATGAAGACCGCCGTCGAGACGGCCATTTTTCCCGGCCGCAAGGAAACGCCTAAGACCCTGATCTTCGCCAAGACCGACAGCCACGCGGACGACATCATCCGCACCGTGCGCGAGATCTACGGCGAGGGCAATGCGTTCTGCAAGAAGGTCACCTACCGTGCCGGCATCGACCCGGACACCGGCAAGCCCGTGCCCGGCGACGACGCCGACAGCGTGCTCGCCAGCTTCCGTAACGACTACTACCCGCGCATTGCCGTCACCGTGGACATGATCGCCACCGGTACCGACGTCAAACCGCTGGAAGTGCTGCTGTTCATGCGCGACGTGCGCAGCAAGGGTTACTACGAGCAGATGAAGGGCCGTGGCGTGCGCAGTCTCGACGCCGAATCGCTGAAGAAGGTCAGCAACTCCGCCGAGGGCGCCAAGACCCACTTCGTTCTGATCGATGCCGTGGGCGTGGAGAAATCGCTCAAGACTGAAAGCCGGCCGTTGGAGCGCAAGCCCGGCCTCAGCCTCGACAGCCTGCTCAAGGGCGTGGCCGTGGGCGCCCGCGACGAGGACACCGTGCTCAGCCTTGGCAACCGGCTGGTCCGCCTGGCTAAGCAGCTGGACGACAAGGCCCTAGCGAAGATCAAACAGACCAGCGGCGGCACCGGCCTATCGGACCTTGCGCGTGGCCTGGTGCAGGCGCTAGACCCGGACCGGGTGACGGCCGACGCTTTGGACGCCGCCAGGGCGGCGGGCATCACCCGCAGCGAGGACACCCTGACGCCTGGTGAGTTGGAAGCCGCCCGCCGCAAGCGGGTGGATGCCGCCTGCCAGCCTTTCGACAACCCGGCGCTGCGCGAGCTGATCGAGTCCGCCCGGCGTGAGCGCGAACAGCTGATCGACCACCTCAACCTCGATTCGGTGACCCGCAGCGAGTTCGCCGCGCAGGCGCAGGCCAATGCCGAGGCCGCCGTGGGCCGCTTCCGCGAGTTCCTCGAAGCCCACCGCGGCGAGATCGCGGCACTGGGTTTCTTCTACGCCCAGCCCTACCGCCGGCGCGAACTGACCCTGGACATGATCGAGGAGCTGCACGACGCCCTGCAGCGCCCGCCCCTGATGTTGACCACGGAAAAACTGTGGTCGGCCTATGCCCGCGTACAGGAGAGCAAGGTGCGTGGCGGCGGTGTGCGCCGGCAGCTGACCGACCTGGTCTCGCTGGTGCGCTTCGCCCTGGGGATGGACGAGGAACTGCGGCCCTTTGCCGAGCACGTGGACAAGCGCTTCCAGGACTGGATCTTCCGGCACAATGCCCGCCGCGCGACGGCTTTCACGCCGGAACAGATGGAGTGGCTGCGGCTGGTCAAGGACCACATCGCCAGCAGCTGCCGCATCGAGCGCGACGATTTCGACTACGCACAGCTGGCCGGCAAGGGCGGACTACAGAAGGCGTGGACAGTATTTGATGGCCAGCTGGATGAACTGCTGGCCGAGATGAATGAGGAGTTGGTGGCTTGAGCAGTAACAAGGCGGAGCCTGAGCTTCCAAATGGCTGGTGCTGGGCGACAGTCGGGGATACTGGCCGGTACATCAACGGGTTCGCCTTCAAACCCGAACATCGCGAGCCAACTGGGCGCCCGATCGTACGAATCCAGAATCTAACCGACCCAGAAAAGCCGCTGAATCGGACGTCGCTAGCGGTTCCGGACGACTTTTGCGTCGGGACCGGAGGATTACTGGTGAGCTGGTCGGCAACTGTGGATGTGTTTCTCTGGAATCGCGAACCTGCGCTCGTGAATCAACACATCTTCAAAGTCGTTCCTGACGAAAATCTAGTTGACCGGACATTCCTATTTTATTGGCTCAAAGTGGCCATCGATCAGCTGCTAGATTCGGAACATCTTCATGGAAGCACCATGAAGCACATCAATCGCGGGCCATTCATGGCCCATAGAATCCCGCTGCCTCCCCTCCCAGAGCAACAGCGGCTGGCCGAGAAGCTAGAAGAATTACTGTCAGACCTTGACGCCGCCGTGGCCGAACTTAAGGCCGCGCAGCGCAAGCTGACGCAGTACCGCCACTCGCTTCTGAAGGCCGCAATGGAAGGCGCCCTGACGGCCGATTGGCGCGCAGCCCGTGGCGAACCCGAGGAAACCGGCGCCGTACTCCTGCAACGCATCCTCGCCGAACGCCGCGCCCGCTGGGAAAAAAAGCAACTCGCCAAGTTCGCCGAGCAAGGCAAGCCACCGCCCAACGGGTGGCGAGCCAAGTACCCCGAACCCGTCACCCCCAATATGACGCACCTACCGCAGCTACCTGGAGGGTGGGCTTGGGCAACCGTCGACCAATGTGCCATTGATGAAGATGGAATCACGGACGGACCATTCGGCTCGAACCTGAAGTCTGAGCACTACACTGAATCGGGTCCCCGAGTAATCCGTCTTCAGAACATAGGCGACGGACGCTTTCAGGATGCACGCGCACACATTTCCGTGAAGCACTACGAAAAGTTGAAGAAGCACGCGGTAGTTGATGGCGATGTTGTTGTCGCGATGCTGGGCGAGATCTTGCCCCGTGCATGCTCCGTACCGGCAGGCATCGCCCCTGCAATCGTAAAGGCAGATTGCGCAAGAGTTCGAATCAATGCTGCTCTTGTTCCGGCAGACTTTTTGGTAGTAGCTCTCAACTCAGAGCCGACTCGAAAGCAAGTCGAGCGACTGATAAAGGGCGTCGGGCGGCCAAGAATAACTCTTGGAAACATCCGGTCGATTCCAGTTCCACTGCCGCCGAAGTCCGAGCAGCTTCATATGCTCAGCATGCTTGCGGAATCATTGGAGTCTTGCGACGTCCAGAGGTCAACAATTGAAATGGGCTTCTCACTCTCAGCTGCACAACGCAAGAACATTCTAAAGGCTGCCTTTGCCGGTCAGCTAGTTCCGCAAGACCCGAGTGATGAACCCGCCGGCGCGCTGTTAGCTCGTGTCCGTGCTAAGCGAGAAGCGCATGAGAAGCGACCGAAGGGACGCAAACAAGAACAGCAGAAGGAGATTGCCGTGGCACGCAAACTGATAGACGTGCTCGCCGAGGCGGATGACTGGATGCCAGCGCAGGAGCTGTTTCGCCTCTGCGGTGTGGCCGATGGCGCACAAACAGACCAGGTTGAAGCTCTATATGCAGAGCTGCGCAGCCTAGAAAAGGCAGGCCGCCTAGCAGTGGAAGCGGTAGCCGATTCAGAGGGCCGCAAGCTGTACGACCGACTTAAATTGCAGGCTGCCTGACCGTGCGTCTGGACAAATTCACCATCGGCAGTGCCAAGGACAGCCCTGCACACCAATTCAAAAACCTGAAGAACGTCACGATCGACTTCGATCAGGATCACTGGGTGACAGTGGTGATTGGGTGGAACGGTACCGGCAAGTCCAATGTGCTTGAAGCGCTGGCCATCATCTTTCGCGACCTGATTGCCCGGAAGCGAGTTCCGGCCTTTGCTTTTCAGTTGGCCTATCGCATGGGGGCTGGAGATAGTCTCCGACACATCCACATCGACGCGGATCCAGACCGAATCAATGAACCACTCCTCATTCATGTCTCCGCGGATGCGCAAGCCAGAGGCGAAGGTACGCTGGTTTCCCTCATCGAGCGCGAGCCGGAGGTATCGGCATTACAGGGTAAGCGCATCAAGCTGACGCCTTTTTTTGCTGACGACGGGCTCCATTTGCCGCGCTACGTCTTTAGCTACTACTCGGGCGAAAGTACGCGTATGCACGAGGTGTTTCGCCCTTACCTCGAGGACTTCGATGGGAAGCTGCGAAATGGCGAAGACCCCGGCCTCAAACGCCTGTTCTATGCCATGCCGGTGCATAGTCAGTTCGTTTTATTAGCATTCCTGATTCACCAATCAGAGGTAGTTAGGACATTTCTGGACGATCATCTTGGCCTAGATCCCGATGAAGGAATCGAATCCGTACTGTTCATACTCCGGCAGCCACCATGGAAGTCAAAGGCGATCGATGGTGATTCTAGGTTCTGGAATGCGCGCGGTGTCGTAAGCAACTTCCTGTCGCGTCTCTACGATATAGCCTTGGCTCCGGTTGACATCAGTCGCCGCGTTTCGACGTCGCTATGGAACAAGCAAGCACTTCAGTTCAAGTATCTGTACGTCAAGGACATAGACGCGCTTCGCCGTTTGGTGGGAGATCAAGCCCCTGCCCAGTTTTTTAGGGACTTGGAGAGCACCTACGTGTCAGAACTGATTGAAGAGGTGCGCATTCGGGTGCGCCTAAAGAAGAATGACGGCAGCGTGACCTTTCGCGAGTTGAGTGAGGGCGAGCAACAGCTGCTAACGGTCCTTGGGTTGCTGCGTTTCACCGCCGAAGCCGAGAGTCTGTTCCTGTTGGATGAGCCTGACACCCATTTGAATCCTCGATGGAGTGTGGACTACATCTCCTATCTTAAAAAGTTCATATCGACGGAGGGAGGCTCACAAGAGACCAGTCATGTCCTGCTAACCACGCACAACCCTCTTGCTATTGCAGAGCTGGACAGAGAGCAGGTGCAAATTCTGCGGATGGCTCAGTCTCAGAAGGCGGAGCAGCGACGCATAGTTGCGTGCTATCCGGAAATGTCGCCGCGTGGTATGGGCTATGCCGCGATTGTGACGAGCGACATGTTTGGAATTGCCTCCACACTTGATCGACCAACTCAGCTCCTCTTAGAAATGCAGCGTGCCTTTTCGGCCAAGGAAGTCCTGACGGAGGACGAGCAGCGAGAGTTAGATATGGTCAATGCAGAACTGGATCGCCTCGGGTTCAGGTTCTTTCACCCCGATGATGAGTTTTCGAGGTACATCCGGCTCCGCAACGAAGCATTGAAAGCCCGCTTCAATGTGGTCCATCCGGTCGCGGTCGCAAGGGCGGCAGTCGATATGGGTCGCGAGGAGCGCGAGGATCTCGCCGAAAAGCTTATTGGGGAGCTGCTTGCGGAAGGCCAAGAGCAAGTGGAGGTGCTTGGCCAATGAGGTACATCGATCACGACGAGTTGGAATTGCCTGAGGGCTGGCTAGAGCGTGCGGCTCAGGCGGCCGATCTTGTGGCGGCCGGCGCAGATCCAAACGATCACGCCGAGGTCTGGCGTGAGCTCAAGGATTGCTTGGCTGCGCTGCTACCCGAAAAGAAGTGCTGGTACTGCGAATCGCCGGTTGATCGTTCCGACAATGCCGTCGACCATTTCCGCCCAAAGGGCCGCGTAAGTGATGCCGCCTCCCCGCATAGCGGATATCGATGGCTGGCGTTCTGGCAGCGCAACTTCCGATACGCGTGCACCTTCTGCAACAGCCGCCGTAAGGACTTGGCGAACGGATCGGCCGGAGGCAAAGCGGACAGATTTCCCTTGGTAGTGGAGGTCAATCGTCTATACGGACCAGGGCCATTGAGCCAAGAGGCGCCGATGCTGCTCGATCCTTGCGAGCTGCACGATTGGGAACTACTTGGCTGTCGGCAGGAGAACGGAAAGCCGTGTCCCACCAGCACAAACCAGGCCGAGCGCCTTCGGGCGGAAGAGTCGATCGGAATCTACCATTTGGACTACGAGCCAACCTGCAAGCAGCGACACGCAGCGGCCGTGCGATTGACGTCTGATGTAGAGCAAGCCAAGCGTTTGTTCGGTCAACCAGGCATGGACGATGAGTTCACGTCCGTCGCTAGAAAGATCAAACGTGCGATTGGCCGCAAAGCACCCTACAGCGGGGAGATGATTTTCCTTCTCAGGGGTCAAAGACACGCCGACCATCCTTGGATTCAAAAGTTGTTGGAAGCCTGAATTGAACGCATCAACCCTAGTCCAGAAGATCTGGAACTTCTGCCATACCCTACGCGACGACGGCGTGGGTTACGGCGATTACCTTGAGCAGCTCACTTCGCTGCTTTTTCTCAAGCTGGCGCATGAGTACTCGCAGCCGCCGCACAACCGCGAATTGAAAATCCCCAAGAAGTACAGCTGGGTCAGTTTGAAGAGCAAGACCGGTCCGGTTTTGGAGTCTCACTATTTGGAGGTCCTGCAGAAGCTGGGTGAAAAGCCCGGCATGCTTGGCGCAATCTTCTTCAAGGTCCAGAACAAGATTCACGACCCTGCCAAACTGTCCCGTCTTGTTCAGATGATCGATTCGGAGAGCTGGCTCAGTCTCGAAATCGACGTCAAGGGTGACATGTACGAGGGGTTGCTGCAGAAGAACGCTGAGGACACGAAGAGTGGCGCCGGCCAGTACTTCACTCCGCGCGTCCTGATCCAGACGATGGTCGAATGCGTGCAGCCCGAACCCGCCAAGACTATCGCCGACCCGGCCTGCGGCACGGGTGGCTTCTTCCTCGGCGCCTATGAGTGGCTGACCCGCCCGGGCACGCGTCTGGACAAAAGGCAGCAGAAGTTTCTGAAGCACGAGACCTTCTTCGGCAACGAGATCGTCGCTGCTACCCGACGCCTCTGCTTGATGAACCTGTTCTTGCACAACATTGGCGATCTCGATGGCGAGCCGACGGTGGAGCGAGCGGATGGTCTTCTGACCAAACCTGAGAAGACGTTCGACTATGTGTTGGCCAATCCGCCCTTCGGCAAGAAGAGCAGCATGACCATCACCAACGAGGACGGCGAGGAAGATCGCGACGCGCTGACCTACGAGCGTCAGGACTTCTGGCAGACCACCTCGAACAAGCAGCTCAACTTCCTGCAGCACATCGTCTCGATGCTGAAGACCACCGGCCAGGCGGCCGTGGTGCTGCCGGACAACGTGCTGTTCGAGGGCGGTGCCGGCGAGAAGATACGCCGAAAGCTGCTGGAGACCTGCGACGTCCACACCCTGCTGCGCCTGCCCGCCGGCATCTTCTACGCACAGGGCGTCAAGGCGAACGTGCTGTTCTTCGACGCCCGGCCCAAGGACGGCAAGGTGCAGACCAAGGGCGTATGGATCTACGACCTGCGCACCAACAAGCATTTCACTCTGAAGACCCGGCCGCTGCGCCGCGAGGACCTGCAGGAGTTTGTCGAAGCCTACAACCCGGCCAACCGCCACAGGCGCGTGGAATCCGAACGGTTCCGCTACTTCGCCTACAAGGACCTGATCGCCCGCGACAAGGCCAGCCTGGACATCTTCTGGCTCAAGGACGACAGCCTGGATGATCTGGACAACCTGCCGCCGCCGGATGTGCTGGCGCAGGAGATCATCGACCACCTCGAAGCAGCACTCGTGTCATTTCGCGACGTGGCGGCGGCACTGCCCCGCTCCACCAATTGAGCACGCCGTTCCGCGACTGGAGATCCTGCATGGCGCTATACACCTACCACCATGACGCTCCGACCATCACGGCGGCCGGCCGCCAATGGGTACAGACCTGCCTGGTTGGCGACGGCAGCGTCCTTGGCGGCGGCGCGATCAGCACGGCGACCAACTACGACGCGCTGGACCGCTACTTCGTGCAGCGCCTCGACGTTGGTGATGGGGGGTTCTACGAGAAGCTGCGAGCCCAGCTTGCGGATGCGCCATCGGATGCCCGCAAGCTGATGGCGGAACTGCTGTGGGCGCTGTTCCTGTTCCCCAGCAACATCGGCGAGGACACCAAGCGCGAAGGCATCCTCGAGGTCTGGGGCTGGTCCGGTGAATCGCTCGATCCGGCGCATCCCATGCTGTCGAGCAAGCTGCTCGATGGCATCGGGTCCGGCGGCATGGGCGTCAACAGCAATCGCTGGCGCGAGATGATCTATCTCGTCCGGCTGGGGCAGGCAATCAAGGCGGTTCCGGCGAATGAGCGCGCCGGCATCTTCGCCGACTACGACCAGTTTCTTGGCTGGATTGAAACGCTTCCGGATAGTGGCGACCGCCAGTTCCGCCACATGCTGCGCTACTTCCTGTTTCCCGAGCGCGTCGAGCGCATGTCCAGCAATGGCGACCGCCGTAAAGTCCTTGCCGGGTTTGGCGTGGCACCGATGAAGGAAACCCGTCACTGGACCGACCGGGAGCTGGATGATGCGCTCTTCGAGCTGCGCCGACGAATGGAGCAGCGCTATGGCTCGGCGGATATCGACTTCTATCTCGAACCGCTGCGTGACCAGTGGAAGAAGCCCAATGAGCCGGATGACCCGCCGGCAGGCGACGGCGCCACGGACAGCGCCGGAGTGGAGGTGGTGGAACCCGGCCCCGCCTACCCGCGACGCCCGGGCTCGGCGCGCAACCTGATCCTGTACGGGCCACCTGGAACCGGCAAGACCTGGAAGCTGCAACAGTTGTTCACCCGCTATACGGACCAGCCCGCCGACGTGGATAGGGCGACCTGGGAGCTGGGGCTGGTGGCCCGTTTTGGCTGGCGTGCGGTGATTGCCGCCGCGCTTGCGGATATCGGTCACGCGGTCAAGGTGACAGCGCTTGAGCAGCACGTGTTGGTCAAGGCCAAGGCCGCCCAGCGCAAGCGGACCAATGTGCGTGCGAGCCTCTGGGGCTACATGCAGAGCCACACCCCACCGGAGATCACGACGGTCAACGTCGCCGACCGCCGACCGCCCTATCTATTCATCAAAAGCGAACAATCCGATTGGGCCGTAGTCCCGGATTGGCGGGACGTGGATTCGGAAGCTGCGGACCTGATAGACGCCTGGCGGGCGGGCCCTGGAGTCGCGATGCGTTCGGTTCCCCGTTATCGCGTGGTGACATTCCATCCCTCCTACTCGTACGAGGATTTCGTCATCGGCCTGCGGCCAGTCGTCGCGGACAGCAACGGCGATGCAGCGGGGTTTCGGATGGCCGACGGCGTGTTCAAGCAGATCTGCGCGGACGCACGGGCGAATCCCGGCAAGCCGTACGCGCTGTTTATCGACGAGATCAATCGCGCGAACATCGCCAAGGTCTTCGGCGAGCTCATCACGCTGATCGAACCCGACAAGCGCGCGCACTACGACGCTGCAGGAAACTTGCTGGGCGGCATGGAAGTCCAGCTGCCGGGTACCGGTGACGACGACGGGGAGGCCGAGCGGTTCGGTGTGCCGGAGAACCTGGACATCTACGGCACCATGAATACGGCCGACAGGTCGATCGCCCTGCTGGACATCGCCCTGCGGCGGCGCTTCGAGTTCGAGGAAATGCCGCCGGACTACAAGGTGCTGGAACGTCGGATCGAAGGGGTGGACCTGGCGCGGCTGCTGCAGGCGGTCAACCAGCGGCTGGAGTTCCTGGCCGACCGCGACCGCCTCATCGGGCACGCCTACTTCACGCGCGTCGGGAGCCTCGACGATCTACGTGTCGTCTTCCGATCGCAGGTCATTCCGCTGCTGCAGGAATACTTTTTCGATGACTGGAGCCGGGTTGCCCTTGTGCTGGCAGCGCGCAACGGCAGCTCACCCTTTTGGCGCGCCGAGACACTGGATGCGGCGGAGGTGTTCGGCAGTCTGGCGGATGTCGGCACAGGCGAGCGAGTGCGCTACACGCAGACGCCGGCATCCACGTGGACCGGCGAGGCCTTCCGATCCATCTACGAGTCCGCTGAAGCGCTGGCCTGAGCAATGCAGGTGCGCACGGTCACCGCGATCGAGCACCAGGTACTGCCGGTCGGATCGGGCGGCGCTGCGCTGTCTCCAGCGGAGGGTGAGCGCCTCGCAGCGCTCGGCCTGCAGCGTCGCGGGTTCTGCGTCCTGGGGCACCGGTCGCTCCGGCTCTCCCAGTTCGTCGGGCTGGTGAGCCTGGGCAATGGACGCGTCCTGGAGATCCTGCCCAAGGTCGGGGAGCAGATCGATCCCGCGCGGGCGCGGGGCACATTGCTTCGGCTGCTGCGATGGGCGTACGACCTGCCCTCCTTCGCAGGCGGGGGCGTGGACCACGGCCTTCAGCAGCGGGAACTGCTGGATGCGTTCGTGCTTGCGTATCTGCGTGCGCTGGTGCCGCTGGTGCGTGCCGGCCTCGTCCGGCGATACAGGAGCCGAGAGGAGGATCTCGGCGTGGTCCGGGGGCGCCTGCTCCTGAAACGGCAGATTGCGGTGCACGCGATGCGGGTCGACCGGATCGCCTGCCGCTTTGATGACCTCACTGCCGACAACCCATGGAACCAGGTGCTGAAAGCAGCTTTAGTTGCGGTAAGACCATGGGCGCGCAGCCTGGAATCGGGTCGCCTGTGGCTTGAGATGGCGGCAGCGCTTGATGAGGTTCATCTGCGCACCGATGGCCTCGCCTTGCATCGCAGTCTGCGCTCGGATCGGCAGGTCAATCATTACCGCCCTGCCCTACGATGGGCAGGCTGGATTCTGCAACTCCTTTCTCCAGACCTTCGCAGCGGTTCCAGTTCGGCGCCCGAGCTGTTGTTTGATATGAACCGGGTTTTCGAGCTGGCGGTGACCGCGAGGCTTCAGCGGCGTGCCAACGCTCTTGGGCTTCGACTGCATTCTCAGCACAGTGGTCGCCATCTGGCCTATGACATTGCAGACCCGCATCGACCCTTTTTCGGCCTACGCCCTGACCTGGTTCTAAGTCGCGGCGATGAAATTCTTGCCGTGGCGGATACGAAATGGAGTCGTCTTGCCAAGGACAAGCGCGGGTACCTTATTCCCACTGACGCGCATGCATACCAGGTCAATGCCTACGCGAGTGCATACCCGTGTGACGAAGCCGTACTGATTTACCCGTTGCATCAGGCCTTAGGCGATGCACGGATGTCAGGCTATGGCCTGCCCGACGCCGGCGACCGTCAGCCGGTCCTCCACGTCGTCTGCGCAGATGTGGATAACGAGGACCTACCTTTGCACTTCGTTGATCCGCGATCGCATTTTGCAGGGCTGGCTCGCTGAGTTCTCGCAAGAAGGCCGTACGCGCAGCGACGCGCGTCGCTGTTTCCCACCTTTGACGCACTACGACATTTTGGCCAACGCCCGACGCGCGACTTTGGTCACTCCCACTCGATCGTCGCCGGCGGCTTCCCGCTGATGTCGTAGACCACGCGCCACACCCCGCGCACCTCGTTGATGATCCGGTTGGAGACGCGGCCGAGGAAGTCGTACGGCAGGTGCGCCCAGTGGGCAGTCATGAAGTCGATGGTTTCCACGGCGCGGAGCGAGATCACCCATTCGTAGGCGCGGGCGTCGCCGACGACGCCGACGGACTTGACCGGCAGGAACACGGCGAAGGCCTGGCTGGTCTTGTCGTAGAGGTCGGCGCGGCGCAGTTCTTCGATGAAGATGTGGTCGGCCTTGGCCAGGATGTCGGCGTACTCGGCCTTGACCTCGCCGAGGATGCGCACGCCCAGGCCCGGGCCCGGGAACGGGTGGCGGTAGACCATCTCGCGCGGCAGGCGGAGTTCGACGCCGAGGCGTCGCACTTCGTCCTTGAACAGCTCGCGCAGCGGTTGTACTTGCCCCACCCTCGGACCTCACGCGCCGTGCGAATGTCATCGCATATGCGCGCAGGCGCCTACGCGAAGAGGCCACTACTTCAACTGCCGGGCCATATCCGCAATCGGCCCATGCACGATCTGACGCAACAGGCGCGCTTCGCCCGGCAACGTGCTTGCTTCCGTTCGATCGAGCAACTGCGCCGCGGCGGGCAGGATTGCATCGACCAGCGCCTGCACGTGCCGAGCGGCCACACGTTCGGGCACGCCGAGTGCGGCCGCGAATGCCAGCACGTGCGCCCGTCCGATGCGTGCCAGTTGCTGCTCGCCTCCGGTGGGAATGACACTCTCCGCACTGCCCCAACCGGCCTCCACATAGATGGCGGTACTGAGCAGGTCGTAATGCGGTGCCAGCTCGATACCCGCCGAGGTCACCAGCGCGCTGAGGTTCTTGAGGTGCGCGTCGCCGTTGCCGATCAACAGGTTGAAGCAGTGCCAGCGCAGCAGTGCGAGACGCGTCGCGCCCGGGCGCCTGCACAGATCGATCAACTCGACCAGACGTTCGACGCTTGCCTGCGAATACTTGTAGATGCGATCAAGCGACAGCAGCTGGCAGGCATCGAGTGCGTGAAGCCTGCGCGCGTCGAGGCCGTCGCCCACCCGGTCAAAGCGGCGGACCAGATAGACGGGCTCCGGCACGCGACGCAGTGCGACGCTCGGCACCGGCAGACCGCAGGCATGGGCCAGCTGCATGCAGAACCATTCGTTGGCGGCGCTGTGCGGGTAATCGTCCCGGCGCTCGTGATCAGGCTTGAGCAGATGGCTGGAGGCCGCACGCCCAACCGGCTCCCACAGTTGCTCGTCGAGCTCGACCACCGGAAGCTTGTGCTGCGCGCCGGCCAGTGACATGCGCTTGGGTGCAGCATGGTCCAGCGGCACACGCGGCAGGTTGCGGATGCGCGCGGACAATTCGGCATCGGCCAGAGGCCTGAGTTGCGCTTCGGCGAGCGTCTGGCCGGCTGACAGCAGCGTCAACGCGCCGGCCGATTCCGGCCCGAAACGCGTCAGCAGCCCGAAGGCGTCTGCTGCATCGAGGCCTGCATCCCGAGCGAGCAGAGTTCGCGCGCCTTCTTCGGGCAACAGGTTGTCGAAGAACCATTGCACCGGGCGATGGCTCGCGCCGTCGATCAGTTCACCCTCCGCCCTTGGTAGGCCTGGCGCGAGGTCGAAGCCGCTTGCTTGCCACGCAGGGTCGTAGGCCAGTGCCCAGACGTTGCCCTGTTCGCGCAGTTCACCGACCCGGCGCTCGTCCAGCAGAAGCTCGAGACGGCGGGCTGTCCGTGTGCTCATGGCGATCCAGCCTCGGGGGGCAGATCAAGTGGCAGGTCCACACGGATCTCGATGCCGAGCTCGCGTAACACCGCGAACAGCCGCCCCCACTGCACGGACTCCTTGCCGCGCTCGACATCGCCGAGGAACACATGGCTCGCCCCTACCAAAGCAGCCAGATCATCCTGCCGCATCCCCTGCGACTTGCGGACAGCCCGTATCCACTGCCCGATCTCGCCGGCCGTTTCCAACTTGATCTGCATCGCGCACCTCGAAATCTAAGCAGTAGCTTAGATTATGCAAAGGCGGCCCGGCCGGCGCAAGAAATATAAGCCGCAGCTTAGAACGCTCATCCAATCAGATGATTTGCGCGCAGTGGCGCATCGACGCTTTAGATTCTGGTGGCATGCGCGTCAGTGTGCATTCAGGGCGTTGTGGAACCTCGCCCTACTCCCACTCGATGGTCGCCGGCGGCTTCCCGCTGATGTCGTACACCACGCGCGAGACGCCGCGGACTTCATTGATGATCCGGTTCGAGACGCGGCCGAGGAAGTCGTACGGCAGGTGCGCCCAGTGGGCGGTCATGAAGTCGATGGTCTCCACGGCGCGCAGTGAGATCACCCACTCATACGCGCGGGCGTCGCCGACGACGCCGACGGACTTGACCGGCAGGAACACGGCGAAGGCCTGGCTGGTCTTGTCGTAGAGGTCAGCCTTGCGCAGTTCCTCGATGAAGATGTGGTCGGCCTTGGCCAGGATCCCGGCGTACTCGGCCTTGACCTCGCCGAGGATGCGCACGCCCAGGCCCGGGCCCGGGAACGGATGGCGGTAGACCATTTCGCGCGGCAGGCCGAGTTCGACGCCGAGCCTGCGCACTTCGTCCTTGAACAGCTCGCGCAGCGGTTCGACCAGGCCCATCTTCATGTGCTCGGGCAGGCCGCCGACGTTGTGGTGGCTCTTGATGACGTGGGCCTTGCCGGTCTTGCTGCCGGCGGATTCGATGACGTCGGGATAGATGGTGCCCTGCGCCAGCCACTTGGCGTTGGTCAGCTTGTTGGACTCTTCGTCGAAGATCTCGACGAACAGGTTGCCGATGATCTTGCGCTTGGCTTCCGGATCGCTCACGCCTGCGAGCGCGCTGAAGTCGCTGGGTTTAAACATCCAGGGCAACACTGAAGATGTCGTCATCTCCCGCGAAAGCGTGAGTCCATAGACGTTCAACCCATTGAAATCAAAGTCCTTGGATGACCAGCCGTTCGGCTGTTGAAAGCCCCGCCTGACCAGACATGCGTCTGTTGAGAGCCGCGGGAATGACGAGCAGTCACGGACTTGGTCAGCGTTACCCTAGCGCCCGGCCGACCGCTCCGGCCGGTAGCGCTCCACCACCACCGCATCGGCCGGCTCGCCATCGCTGAACGCCAGCGTCACCGCCTCGACAATCCCGTCCCACACTCCGGGCGTCTTCAACACCGGCATTTCCTTGGCCAGGACGTTGCTCAGGGCCCCGCGATTCTGCTCGATGGAGCGCAGCACGCGGTCAGCCTGATGGTCGGGCATCTCCACGACCTCCTTCAGCCCGGCGCGCGCGCGCGCATGGCTTCGCAGGTAGCGCGATTCCTCGCGCATCTGCTCGGTGAGCGTGCGGCCGATGACGTCCGACAGATAGACCACGTGCGGCCCGAGGTCGGGATAGCGCCAGACCGGCCCTGCCACTTCGGCGCCGTTGAACGCGAAATTCGACGCCACGCCATCCGGATAGGTGGTCAACGTGGCCTCGAACGCCACAAGCTCCCGTACCGTCTCCATCAACGGCCGCGAAACCCGGTCCAGGACGCGGTCGTAGCTGCGCCGCTCGCCGGCGTCGTCGGTGATGACGGCCGACACCGGCAGGATCACCGGGTCCGGCACCACCCCGTCGCGGCGCAGCGTGTCGTTGACGAGGAAGCGGTGCACGCGGCCATTGCCGTCGGCCAGCGGATGGATGTAGACGAAACCGAACGCCGCCACGGCACTGCGCATCACCGGCGACTGCCCCTGCGTTCTGTGCAGGAAGATGCGCAGGCCCTCCAGCATCGGCGCCACGTCCGCCGGCATCGGCGCCACGTAGTGCACGACTTCCTCGTAGCGCACCCGCTCGCCGACGAAGACGGGCGACTGGCGGACGCCGAAACGTACGAGCGTGGTCCTGTCGCCGAGGATCTCGCGCTGCAGCTCGGCGAGCGTCTCATTGGTGAGCGGGGGCCCGTCTTGGCCGGTGCGCCGGGCCATCACGTCGGCAAAGCGCTGGACGCGGCTGTCCTGGTCTGCCTCGCCCTCGATTGCGAAACTGGCCCGGCTCTCTCGCAGCGTCATCCAGGCCGCCGCGCGCATCAGCAGGTCTTCGCCGAACTCGCTCTCCAGCGCACCAAACAGTGCGCGCACGTCCAGCTCCGCGGCGCGGAGCACGGCGTCGGTCTTGACGACCATCGGGCAGAACCACCGGGTGCCCGGCAGGTTGTCGTTGACCCGCCAGCGCTGGACCTTGTCCACCTGGGCAGGCGAGGCGGCGACCAGCTTGGCGTCGTCGATCGCATCGACGTAGTTGCCGCCGAGCCGCGCCGGCACCTGCAAGGCATCGCCGGTCAGCCATTCGTACAGGAACGCCGCCCGCCGGGCGTACTGACCGGTGGGCTCTGTGTCCACCCAAGCCTGGACGAAGACCGGCCCGCTGCGCGCAAACAGCCGGGCCAGGAACTCCAGATGGGGGACCTCGTGGCGAAGATGAAACTGCAGGTGCGCGGCCGGCTCCGAAGACGGCCGCATCGCCTCTTGATGGGTTTCCAGACGGAAGCCGTCCTCGACCGCCGTTGCCCGTCGCCCGCCTATCTGGCTGAGCACCGGCATCCGTCCGACGGGCAGCACATCGAAGCGCCGGGCGAGCCACGCGGCACCGATCGGATCGGCAGGCAGATCGTTCATGGCATGCCTCCTGGGCACCCGCTTTAACGGGCGCGAGCGCCGATGGTGGCGACCGCGCGCTCGTGCATCATTCCGATTACGGGCGGATAGGATCGATTAAAGTTTAATAAAATTGCATGGTTTTGATTAACATACAGCAATCTTAGCGCCGTACGCGCCTTCGAGCCGGCCGCTACAGGAAGCTTGCGGGCGAACCTAATGCCATGCCGGGCGCCCGGATCACCGAGCGGACTACCACATGGCTGCAGGTGCGGCGCGACAGTCCGACCACAGGAAAACCGAACCCGGCGCTTGCCGCCCCACTCGCCTCTCCCGGCCGTTATCCGAATCGCAATCGACCTGCTGCGCCGCCAGGAAGGTCTGAACAATTCCGCTTTTGGCCGTCATTCCCGCGAAGGCGGGAGTCCAGCGTCTTTGGTTTTCAAAGGCTTGAAGTCACTGGATCCCCGCCTTCGCGGGGATGACGGCAGTTATTCAGACCTTCCCTGGCACTAAACAAAGCAGGTCGCGCTCAAGCTGAGCCAACAGGAAGACAACAGCGATAGCCCCCGAAAGACGCTCCGTCACTCCCACTCAATCGTCGCCGGCGGCTTCCCGCTGATGTCGTAGACCACCCGCGAGACGCCGCGGACCTCGTTGATGATCCGGTTCGAGACGCGGCCGAGGAAGTCGTACGGCAGGTGCGCCCAGTGGGCGGTCATGAAGTCGATGGTCTCCACGGCGCGCAGCGAGATCACCCATTCGTAGGCGCGGGCATCGCCGACGACGCCGACGGACTTGACCGGCAGGAACACGGCGAACGCCTGGCTGGTCTTGTCGTAGAGATCGGCGCGGCGCAGTTCTTCGATGAAGATGTGGTCGGCCTTGGCCAGGATCTCGGCGTACTCGGCCTTGACCTCGCCGAGGATGCGCACGCCCAGGCCCGGGCCCGGGAACGGGTGGCGGTAGACCATCTCGCGCGGCAGGCCGAGTTCGACGCCGAGCCTGCGCACTTCGTCCTTGAACAGCTCGCGCAGCGGTTCGACCAGGCCCATCTTCATGTGCTCGGGCAGGCCGCCGACGTTGTGGTGGCTCTTGATGACGTGGGCCTTGCCGGTCTTGCTGCCGGCCGACTCGATGACGTCGGGATAGATGGTGCCC
The DNA here is from genome assembly GCF_031456825.1 of Luteimonas sp. 3794. Lineage (NCBI taxonomy): Bacteria > Pseudomonadati > Pseudomonadota > Gammaproteobacteria > Lysobacterales > Lysobacteraceae > Luteimonas > Luteimonas sp. 3794. The sequence goes on from NZ_JAVDVJ010000002.1 coordinate 377,934, forward strand.
TGCGCCAGCCACTTGGCGTTGCTGAGCTTGTTGGACTCTTCGTCGAAGATCTCGACGAACAGGTTGCCGATGATCTTGCGCTTGGCTTCCGGATCGCTCACGCCTGCGAGCGCGCTGAAGTAGCGCTCGCTCGCGTCGACGCGGATCACGCGCACGCCCAGGCCATGAGAGCTGGAGGCATCGGCGAAGGTCGTCATGACCTGGTCGCCCTCGCCCAGCCGCAGCAGGCCGGTGTCGACGAATACGCAGGTCAGCTGTTCGCCGATCGCCTTGTGCAGCAGCGCGGCGACGACGGACGAATCCACACCGCCCGACAGGCCGAGGATCACCTCGTCGCTGCCCACCTGCTCGCGGACGCGCGCGATCTGGTCGTCGATGATGTTGGCTGCGGTCCACAGCGTGGCGCAGCCGCAGATGTCGACGACGAAGCGGCGCAGCAGCGCGAGGCCCTGCTTGGTGTGCGTGACTTCGGGATGGAACTGCACGCCGTACCAGCGCTTGTCCTCGTTGGCGAACGCGGCCACCGGCACGCGCTCGGTGCTGGCGGTAACGGTGAACTCGGGCGGCGCCTCGGACACGTGGTCGCCGTGGCTCATCCACACGTCGAGACGCTGGGCGCCGGCGTGATCGCTGAGGCCTTCGAACAGGCTGTCCTTGGCGACGATGGCGACTTCGGCGTGGCCGTACTCGCGCGCGTCGGCGGCTTCGGTCTCGCCGCCCAGCTGCTTGGCCATCGTCTGCATGCCGTAGCAGATGCCCAGCAGCGGCAGGCCGGCGTCGAAGACGTCCTGCGGCGCACGCGGGGAGCCGTGTTCGGTGGTCGATTCCGGGCCGCCCGACAGGATGATGCCCCTGGGCGCGAACGCGGCGATCTCGGCCGGATCGTGGTCCCAGGCCCAGATTTCGCAGTAGACGCCCAGCTCGCGGATGCGGCGGGCGATCAGCTGCGTGTACTGCGCGCCGAAGTCGAGGATGAGGATCTTGTCGTCGTGGAGGTTCGGGGTCGGTGATTCGGAAACGCCGGTCATGTGTGCCTCAATTCAATCTGATGTTTGTCGAATCACGAATTGCTACTTGGACGAGCCCGGATCGCCCCTACCGTCATTCCCGCGTAGGCGGGAATCCATGGACTTGGACGTCCCACAGCTGTCGATTGACGCTTAGAGCAAAGTCCCTGGATTCCCGCCTTCGCGGGAATGACGGGTCATAGAAGACATGCAGGCGGGCGGATCCCGCTTCTCCGAATCCCCAATCCCAACTCCCTACTCCCGCCAGGCGGGCCTCAGCCCGCCTGGTAATTCGGCGGCTGCTTGGTGATCGTGACGTCGTGCACGTGACTCTCGCGCTGGCCGGCGCCGGTGATCTTCACGAACTTGGGCTGGGTGCGCATGTCTTCGATGGTCGCGCAGCCCACGTAACCCATGGTCGCGCGCAGGCCGCCGGCAAGCTGGTGGATGATGCCGCCCAGCGCGCCGCGGTACGGCACGCGGCCTTCGATGCCTTCGGGGACGAGCTTGTCGGCGTCCGAGGAATCCTGGAAGTAGCGATCCTTGGAGCCCTGCTCCATCGCGCCCAGCGAGCCCATGCCGCGGTAGCTCTTGTAGCTGCGGCCCTGGAACAGTTCGACTTCGCCCGGGGCTTCCTCGGTGCCGGCGAACAGGCCGCCAATCATCACCGTCGATGCGCCGGCGACCAGCGCCTTGCCGATGTCGCCCGAGTAGCGGATGCCGCCGTCGGCGATCAGCGGGATGCGGTCCTGCAGGGCCTCGGCGACCATGTCGATCGCGGTGACCTGCGGCACGCCCACACCCGCGACGACGCGCGTGGTGCAGATCGAACCGGGGCCGACGCCCACTTTCACCGCGTCGGCGCCGGCGTCTTCGAGCGCCTTGGCCGCTTCGCCGGTGACGATATTGCCGCCGATCACCTGCACCTGCGGGTAGGTCTTCTTGACCCAGCTCACGCGGTCGAGCACGCCCTGCGAATGGCCGTGCGCGGTGTCGACGATGATCACGTCCACGCCGGCCGCGACCAGCGCTTCGACGCGCGCCTCGGTATCACCGCCCACGCCCACCGCGGCGCCGACCAGCAGCTGCTCGTCGGCATCCTTGGCGGCGTTGGGGTTGTCGTGCGCTTTCTGGATGTCCTTGACCGTGATCAAGCCACGCAGCGCGAAGTCGTCGTTGACGACCAGGATCTTCTCGATGCGGTGCTTGTGCAGCAGCGCCAGCACTTCGGTGTCACTGGCGCCCTCGCGCACGGTGATCAGGCGGTCCTGCTTGGTCATCACGTTGCGGACCGGATCGTCGAGCTTGGTCTCGAAGCGCAGGTCGCGCCCGGTGACGATGCCGACCAGCTTGGTGCCGTCGACGACCGGCACGCCGGAGATGTTGCGCGCGCGGGTGAGGCGCAGGACCTCGGCGATGGTGGTGTCCGGGCCGACGGTGAAGGGCTCGCGGATCACGCCGGCTTCGAAATTCTTGACCTTCGAGACCTCGGCGGCCTGGCGCTCGACGCTGAGGTTCTTGTGGACGATACCGATGCCGCCGAGCTGGGCCATCGCGATCGCGAGCCGGGCTTCGGTGACGGTGTCCATCGCCGCGGAGATGATCGGCAGGTTCAGGCGCAGGTCGCGCGTCAGGCGGGTGGCGAGCCGGACATCCTTGGGCAGGATCAAGGAGTGGGCTGGAACGAGCGATACGTCGTCGTACGTGAGTGCTTCGGCCTGGATGCGCAGCATGTGGGGCGCCGGGGAGGAGAAGCGCGCCATTCTAGCGCGTTTGGCCCGTTCACGCTGGCAACACAGCAGTTCGTCGACGTGCCTGTGCGCGGGCCGCTAGGCCCGGCGCGGCCGGATCACTGCGCGGCTTCGGCGGCTTCCAGCGTGTTCTGCATCAGTGTGGCGACGGTCATCGGCCCCACCCCGCCCGGCACCGGCGTGATCCAGCTGGCGCGCTGCGCGGCGGCGGCAAAGCCCACATCGCCGACCAGGCGTCCATCGTCAGTGCGGTTGATGCCGACATCGATCACCACCGCGCCCGGCTTCACCCAGTCGCCCGGAATCAGCGACGGACGCCCGACCGCGACCACCAGGATGTCGGCCTCGCCCACGTGCCGGCGCAGCACATTCGGCGGGGTGAAGCGATGGCAGGTGGTGACGGTGCAGCCGGCGATCATCAATTCCAGCGCCATCGGCCGGCCGACGTGATTACTCACGCCGACGATCGTCGCGCTGGCGCCGCGCACCGGGCGGTCGGTGTAGGCCAGCAAGGTGGTGATGCCGCGCGGCGTGCACGGGCGCAGGCCGAACTGGCGCAGCGCTAGGCGGCCGACGTTCTCGGGATGGAAGCCGTCGACGTCCTTGCGCGGATCGATGCGGTGGATGATGTGGGTCGCGTCCGGAATGCCGGGCAGCGGCAGCTGCACGAGGATGCCGTGGACGGCTGGATCGGCATTGAGGCGGTCGATCAGCGCGATGAGTGCGTCTTCGCTGGTGCCCACGGGCAGATCGAAATCGAAGGCCTGGATGCCGACCTTTTCCGCCGCCCGGCGCTTGTTGCGCACGTAGGACTGCGAGGCGGGATCGCCGCCCACCAGCACGACCGCAAGCCCCGGGCGCGAGCCGCCGGCGGCAACGCGCGCATCCACGCGCACGCGCAGCTGGTCGAGCAAGGTGTCGGCAATACGCTTGCCGTCGAGGATGCGGGCCGGGGTGGGATCAGCGGCGGTCATGCGGAGGTCGTGCGGCGTAAGGGCGGCCATTGTCGCCGATTCGGCTGACCCTTGTAGGAGCGCGCTCGCGCGCGATGGGGCGCTATCGGGCATGCCATTCGCGCGCAAGCGCGCTCCTACAGGGGGCGTGGTGTTGCTTGCGGGGGCGCCGGGACGCCCCGATGCTGTGGGGCTTCCCGCTTTCGGAGTTCCACCATGGCAGATGCCACCTCCACCCTGTCCGACGACGCCCGCACCCGCATCGAAGCCGCCGCATTCCGGCGCCTGCTCGCGCATCTCAACGAGGCGCGTCCGGATGTGCAGAACATCGACCTGATGATCCTGGCGGGCTTCTGCCGGAACTGCCTGGCGGACTGGTACCGCGATGCGGCGACGGCAGAGGGCGTGGCGCTGGACAAGGACGCCGCGCGCGAGGCGGTTTACGGGATGCCGTTTGCGGATTGGAAGGCGCGGCATCAGAAGGACGCGACGCCGGAGCAGCTGGCGGCGTTCGAGGCGGCGCAGAAGAAGCACGCGGGCGGCTGAAGATCGCCGCGATTTGCGCCTTCCTCCGTCGAGGCTCTTCCCGTCATTCCGGCGAAAGCCGGAATCCATTTGGCTTGTGAAGCCTTGCCCACCTGGAAAATCTTCCGCCCAGATCAAAATGGATTCCGGCTTTCGCCGGAATGACGGGTTCAAGAGACGCCGCAATGACGGGTTCGAGGGGCGCCTCGGCCTTCGCCGGAATGACGGGTTCAAATGGCGCTGCGGCTCTTCCCGGAATCCAGCCTCCGCCGGAAGCCGACTGGAAAGGACGCCCAACAAAAAGCCCGCCTTTCGGCGGGCTTTCGTTTAGATCCGTGCGGACCGATGGATCAAGCCACGATCCCCTGACGCACCGAATCACGGCTCGGCGGCGCGTTGCGCAGCGAGGCGATGCGCTCTTCGAGCGGCGGGTGGCTCATCAGCAGCTTCTTCAGGCCGATGCCGACGCCACCGCTGATGCCGAACGCAGCGATGGTCTTGGGCATCGTGCTCTGGCCGTAGGTCTGGGCCAGGCGCTCGAGTGCGGCGATCATCTTTTCGCGGCCGGCCAGCGCGGCGCCGCCCTCGTCTGCGCGGAACTCGCGGTAGCGCGAGAACCACATCGCGATCATCGAGGCGAACAGGCCGAAGATCATGTCCAGCACGAACACGATCGCGAAGTACGCGATGCCGCCACCGCCGTTGTCGCGGCCGCCGTTGAGGTAGCCGTCGATCGCGCGGCCGACCACACGGGCCAGGAAGATCACGAAGGTGTTGAGCACGCCCTGCAGCAGGGTCATCGTCACCATGTCGCCGTTGGCGACGTGGGCGACTTCATGGCCCAGCACGGCTTCCGCTTCATCGCGGGTCATCGAACGCAGCAGGCCCGTCGACACCGCGACCAGCGCGTTGTTGCGATTGGCACCGGTGGCGAAGGCGTTGATCTCGGGCGCGTCATAGATCGCGACCTCGGGCATGCCGATACCGGCCTGCTCTGCCTGGCGACGCACTGTGTTGACCAGCCAGCGCTCGGACTCGTCGCGCGGGTCCTTGATGACGTAGGCGCCGGTCGCGCGCTTGGCCGACCATTTCGAGATCGCCAGGGTGAAGAACGCGCCGCCGAAGCCGAACAGCGCCGCGAACACGAACAGCCCGCCATAGCTGGACGGGTTGATGCCGAAGATCGCCATGACGATGCTGACCAGCGCCAGCACGGCGAGGTTGGTGGCGATGAGAAGACCGAAACGCTTGAACATTGGGTACCTTGAGTCCGGATGACGCCTGCGCCAGGCGGAGATGGAAACGTGACGCACCAATCTGCGTGCACGAACGCGCGATTTCAATTCGATACGGCGCAAGGCACAGTGGCGACCCCATGACAGTTCATGCGCCAGACAGTTTGACTGAACTAAGCGACGCGCCCGCGTATCGCGGCCGTTACGCGCCCTCGCCCACCGGTCCCTTGCATGCCGGCTCGCTGCTGGCCGCGCTCGGCAGCTGGGTGATGGCGCGGCAGGCGCATGGGACGTGGGCGGTGCGTATCGAAGACGTCGATCGTCTGCGCGAAGTTGCCGGCGCGGCGCAGTCGCAACTGGCGACGTTGCAGGCGTTCGGTCTGCAGCACGATGGGCCGGTGCTGGTGCAGAGCACGCGTGATGCGCGCTATGCGGCGGTCGTCGACGAGCTGCTCGCGCGCGGCGATGCCTTCGTCTGCCATTGCAGCCGCGCCGATCTCGCTGCGACCGGTGGCCGTCATCTCGGCGTCTGTCGTGCAAGCGGCACGCGACCGGATCCCGCGACCCGCCTACGTGTGCCGCCCGGTACGACGATCGAGTTCGTCGATGCGATCCGCGGCCGGCAGGTGCAGCAGGTCGATGTCGAGGTCGGCGATTTTGTGTTGCGGCGCGCCGATGGGTTCTGGGCGTACCAGCTCGCCGTCGTCGTCGACGATGGTGATCAGGGCATCACCGATGTGGTGCGCGGCGCTGATCTGCTCGACTCCACCGCGCGGCAGATCCTGCTGCAACGCATCCTCGGACTGCCGACACCGCGCTACGCGCATCTGCCGCTGCTGATCGATGGCGAAGGCCGCAAGCTGTCGAAGTCGGAACAGGCGATTCCCGTCGATGCACGCGACCCGATGCCTGCCCTGCACGTCGCGTGGAACGCGTTGGGACAAACGTCGATCGACGCGCACGCACCGGCGGCATTTCTCGAACGCGCGATCGCTGGCTTCGAGATCGCACGCATGCCGACGCACGATATTCGCATTGCTGCGACGCACAACACGGGTGTCACCCCCGTTGCATAGACTGCAAAGCCCGCTGCCGGACCGGCAGCACACCCCACAGACGAGGACGGCATGAGCGGACGCGTTGCACTGGTGACCGGCGGCACAGGTGGTATCGGAACGGCAATCGTGAAGCGGCTGGCCGACAACGGCTATCGCGTCGCCACCAATTACCGCAATGCGGAAAAGGCACAGGCCTGGCAAGCGCAGATGCGCGACGCCGGCTACGACATCGCGATCGCCTCGGGCGACGTGTCCGATCACGAAGCGGCGGAAAAAATGGTGCGCGACGTCGAAGCGCAGCTCGGGCCGATCGATATCCTGATCAACAATGCCGGCATCACCCGCGACGGCACGTTCCACAAGATGCACGCGCTGCAGTGGCAGGACGTCATCAACACCAATCTCAATTCGGTCTACAACGTCACGCGCCCGGTGATCGAAGGCATGCGCGAGCGCAAGTGGGGCCGGATCATCCAGATCAGTTCGATCAACGGTCTCAAGGGCCAGTACGGCCAGGCCAACTACGCCGCGGCCAAGGCCGGCATGCACGGCTTCACGATTTCGCTGGCGCGCGAGAACGCCAAGCTCGGCATCACCGTCAACACGGTGTCGCCCGGCTACGTCGCCACCGACATGGTGATGGCGGTGCCGGAAGAAGTGCGCGCGAAGATCGCAGCCGACATTCCCACCGGTCGCCTCGGGCGCCCCGAGGAAATCGCGTATGCGGTGAACTTCCTGGTCGCCGACGAAGCCGCGTGGATCACCGGCTCGAATCTCGACATCAATGGTGGCCACCACATGGGTTGGTGAGCCCGCCGCGCATCTCGCGCGAACCGTCGGCACCATACGTGCGCGGACGGTTCGCGGCACGACGCGGAAACGCCCCGTTCAGCCCCTTTGTGCAGTTGCGCCGGCCCACCCCGCTACGCCATGCTGCGCAGCATCAAAGGATCAGAGTGTTGGCTTCATGAGCAGTGCCGTGCGCATCATCAAGAAGTACCCGAACCGTCGCCTCTACGATACGGAAATCTCCAGCTACATCACCATCGAAGACGTCCGTCAGTTGATCGTCGACGGTGAGGATTTCGAAGTCCGCGACGCCAAGAGCGGCAATGACATCACCCGTTCGGTGCTGCTGCAGATCATTTCCGAGCACGAGTCGGACGGCGAGCCGGTGCTCTCGACCCAGCTGCTGAGCCAGATCATCCGCTTCTACGGCGACTCGATGCAGGGCTTCATGGGCAATTATCTCGAGCGCTCCATGCAGACCTTCCTCGACCAGCAGCAGCAGTTCCGTCAGCAGATGGGCGGCCTGCTCGGGCAGACTCCATGGACGATGATGAACCAGCTGACCGAGCGCAATCTGGAGCTGTGGAAGGAATTCCAGAAGACGATGGTCAGCGGCGTGGCACCAAGCGCGAAGCCTGCCGATCGAGATCCGCCAAAGCGCGGGCGCTGAGTTTTTCTACCGCTTCGAGACGACAATCCAGGTCGTCATTCCCGCCCCGGCCGTCATTCCCGCGAAAGCGGGAATCCAGGGACTTGGCTCTCCGTTTGCATTACGTGCGGGTTTCTCCGCTACGTCTTTGTGAAGCGATCTTCCAATGCTCTATCGGAATTCTTTCGATCTGTACGAAAGTCCCTGGATTCCCGCTTTCGCGGGAATGACGGGGCTTGATTACGTCGTGATCTGAGGGCGAGACCCATCACCCGCCGCTCAAATCCTTCAGGACACACCCATGCACAACACTCCACGCATCGCCATCGTCACCGGTGGCCTCGGCGGCATCGGCCGCGCCATCTGTCGCCAGCTCGCCGAACGCGGCGTCCATGTCGTCGCCGCCGATCTGCCCGCGGATACCGCGCGTCTTGATGCCTTCGCTGCCGACATGGCCGGCCTGCCGGTGACCACGCTCGCCGTCGACGTCGGCGATGCCGACGCCTGCGCGGCCGCAATCAAAGAGGTCGAGACGCGTCACGGCCGGATCGACATCCTGGTCAACGCGGCCGGCATCACCCGCGATGCGACGCTGCGCAAGATGGCGACCGAGCAGTGGGACGAGGTGCTGCGCATCAATCTCGACAGCGCATTCCACCTGTGCCGCGCCGCGGTCGAAGGCATGGTCGCGCGCGGCTTCGGCCGCATCGTCAACATCAGTTCGGTCAGCGGACAGACCGGCAACTTCGGCCAGACCAACTACGCCGCGGCCAAGGCCGGCCTGCACGGCTTCACGATGTCGCTGGCGCGCGAAGTCGCGGCCAAGGGCATCACCGTCAACAGCCTGTCGCCGGGCTACGTCGAAACGCCGATGACCTCGAAGATGCCGCCCGAAGTGCTTGCCCGCACCATCGCCGGCGTGCCGGTCGGCCGCGTCGGCCAACCGGACGACATCGCGCGCGCGGTCGTGTTTCTGACCGCCGACGATGCCGGTTACATCACCGGCATCAACCTGCCGGTCAACGGCGGGTTGCTCATGGGGTTCTGAGCGCGGCGGTCGTCTCGCCCTGCGCGTCTTCGCAGAACTTCGCGCGGTATTCCATGGCCTTGGGCATCAGCGCTTCCAGGGTCTGGATGCGGGTGCCGGGATTGGGATGCGTGGAGGAGAATTCCGGCGGCGCCTGGCCGCCACTGGCCGCGGACATGCGTTCCCATAGCGGCACCGCTTCGCGGGGATCGAAGCACGCGGCGGCGGCGAGCATCAGGCCGATGTTGTCGGCCTCGGTCTCGTGCTTGCGCGCGTATGGCAGCAGGTAGCCGTACCCCATCGCGGCCATCGCCATCTGTTGCTGCTGCGGGTCCATTCCGCTCATCGCGCCCGCCATCTGCCCGACCTGGGTCAGCTTCTGCTGGGCCATGCGCTGCGCGCCGTGGCGCAGCAGGGCGTGGGCGATCTCGTGGCCCATGACGACGGCCAGCGCATCGGCGTTCTCCGCGACCGGAATCAGGCCGGTATAGACCGCCATCTTGCCGCCCGGCAGGCAGAACGCATTGGCCTGATCGGACTCCAGCACGTTGACCTCCCATTCGAAGGTCTGCGAGAAACGCGTCGGTTCCAGCCCGTGTTCGCGTGCGAGTTCGGCTTCGACGACGTCGACCTTGGCGATCAGGCGCTCGGCGATCAGACGCACGTCTTTCGCGATCTCGCTGTCAGGATCGACCGGGCGTTCCTGGCCGAGGATTTCCTGATAGGCCTCCAGACCGAGCGCCTTCTCCTGATCCACGTCGAGACCGCGGTCGATCAGCACCGTCTCGCCGGTGACCGGGTCGACGCTCTGGTTGGAGAAGTAGTAGTACGCGCCGTAGCCCGCGAACAGCAGCAGGACCACGAAGCGCATGCCGAAACGGCGACGCGGCGCGCGGCCGGGCTGGCGACGGTCACCGCCGCCGAAAGGATTCTGTCGCATTCCAACTCCCCAGGCCGGTCGCCCGGCACACATTCAAAGTTCGCGTACCACGCGGAAACCGAGTCTTGCGTTTGTCGTATCCACCTGCGCCAGCGCCCGCCAGCTGGTGCGGGTCTGCGCCGGTGAACTGGCCCAGGACCCGCCGCGGATCACCTGGTTGCGGCAGCCGGGATTCACCCAGGCCGAGCCGTCCTTGGGCGCGCGCCGGTAGTTCTCGTGCCAACAGTCGGCCATCCATTCACTGACGTTGCCTGCAAGATCGTGCACGCCCCAGGTGTTGGGCGTGAAGCTGCCCACGGGCGCCGGTCCCCAGTAGCCGTCGCCGTATTCGGGGAAGGCGTTCCCCCAGCGGCGGCCGCTGGGCGAACGGTCCAGCGCGCCGGTCATGTTGCCGGCGCCTTCGGGCGGCGTGCCCTCGCCCCAGGGATACCGCTCGGCTGTGCCGTTGCGGTAGGCGTACTCGAACTCCGCCTCGCTCGGCAGGCGGTAGCGTCGGCCACTCTGCGCCGACAGCCAGTCGACATAGGCTTGCGCGTCCTTCGCACTGACATGCAGCACCGGCATGGTGTCGCCGGCCGGACGACCGACGTAGTCCGAGCGCCAGTCGACGTTGCTGCGCCGGAGAAAATTGCCGGTGCGCTCGTCGTAGGCCATCGAGAACCCCCGACGCACCGCGCGTGGCTGGTAGCCGGTGGCGTCGACGAAGCGGCGGAATTCCCCGACCGAGACCTCGCGCACGCCCATGGCGAACCCGCGTTCGAAGCGCACGCCGTGGCGTGGTGACTCGTTGTCTTCTGCGTCCTCGTCGCCCGGCAGCGCGCCCATCATGAAGCCGCCATGCGGCAGCACGACGACCTGCGGCCCGCGCGCGCCGCCTTCCAGCGCATCGGTGAACACCTGGCCAGGCCGGAAATCGCCGTAATGCACGTGCCGGTCGATACGCTCGCGCAGATCGTTGACCACCGGATCGCCCGGCTCGGCGATGCCGATGATCTGCGCCAGCCGCTCACGCGCGACCGCTACGCCGTTCATGGCCGGCAGGGCCTCGACCCCCTCGTCGCGCAGGCGGCGGATGTGCGCCGCGCGCCTGAGCTGCAGGCGCTGTCCGGCATCGCTGACGGTGTGGAACCCCGGACGGATCTTCGCTGCATGCGCCAGCCAGCGCGTCGCCTCTCGATAGTCCGCGCCATCGGCGGCGACTTCCGCGCGGCGGATCATTGCACTCTCGACGGCCGCCATGCCCTGCAGGGCGCGGGGGTGTCCGGGCCGCAGCTCGGCGGCCTCGCGAAACAATGCGAGCGCGCCACCGCCCGCCTCGCCGAGCTCGCCGGCCTGCAGCGCACGCTCGGCAGCGCGGTTGAGTTCCCAGAGCCGGTCGCTCTCGTCCACCCGCTCGAGATACCGCACCACCGCGTCGTCGCCCGCGGCCAGGTAGCGCGCGACGGCGGCGAAATCGTGCGCGGCGCGCAGACCCGCGATTGAATCCAGGTCGTCGGCTTCCCGCAGCGCCTGCGCGCCGAGTCCGAGCAGCCGCGCCTGGGCGCGACGCAGGCCCGTGCGCGCGGCGCGCTCGCTGCCGGGGCGCTGGGCCAGGGCGAGATACAGCGGGATCGCCGAGGCGGGCGTGGCATAGAGATCGTCGGCGGCCAGCGCGAGCCGCGCCTGCTCCAGCGCATCGGCCTCGGCGCCCGCTTCGATCACCGTCGCCGGCGGCGTCCAGTTGAGTTCGGGCACCACCGCATCGTCGCCGCTGATGGTCACGGTGCCATCGCCGGCTGCCGGATCGCTGTCGGCGGGTTCGCCCTTGCAACCCGCCAGCACGAGCACGCCCAACAGGCTGACGACGAAAAGACTGCGCAAACCGGGCTCCCTGGACGGCATCGCGCCAGATTAAGCCATCGCGGCCGTGGCGGCGATGCGACAGCACCGGCGATTGCCGCCACCGGCGCGCGCCGCTAGGCTTTCGCGCATGTCATCTCCCAACTCTTCCTGGATCGACGATCCGGCGATCCTGCGGGCCCGTCTGCCCGACGCCCCGTGCCGCATCGGCCTCGATACCGAGTTCATCCGCGAACGCACCTTCTGGCCGCAGCTGGCGCTGGTCCAGATCGCCATCGAAGGCACCAACGGCATCGAGGTGCTGCTGGTGGATCCACTGGCGCCGGGCATCGCCGAGGCCCTGCGTCCGATGCTGGCCGATCCGGCGATCCTCAAGATCATGCACAGCGCGAGCGAGGACCTCGTCGCGTTCGGCCACGCCTGTGGTGCGGCGCCCACGCCGCTGTTCGACACCCAGATCGCCGCCGCGCTGTCGGGGACAGGCGCGGGCATGGGCTATCAGCGGCTGGTGCAGGAAACGCTGGGCGTCGCACTAGCCAAAGGCGAGACGCGCTCGGACTGGCTGCGGCGTCCACTGTCGGCGACCCAGCTGGAATACGCGATTGACGACGTCGCACATCTGTTCGCACTGCACGACGTGCTCGCCGGCAAGCTCGATGCGCTCGAGCGCGCGGACTGGCTGATCGAGGACTGCGCGCGGCTCGTCGCGACTGCCGGCAACATGGAAGGCGAGCGCTGGCCGCAACTTGGCGGCCGCGCCGGGCTGTTTCTCGATGCCGACGCGCAACGCCGTCTGGCCCGCCTGCTGCGCTGGCGCGAGACGTATGCGCGCGCGACCGACCGGCCGCGCAGCTGGATCCTCGACAACGAACTGGCCACCCTGCTCGCCCGCGATCCACCTGCGGACACGACTTCGCTGCAGCAGCGGCTCGATGCGCATCCCAAGGCGCCGCGCAAACTCACCAGCGTGATCTGGCAGGCGCTGACGACCGAGCTCCCGGACGAAGCCGAGATGCCGCTGTCGAGTGGTGAGGAACCGGACCGCAAGCAGCTCAAGCGCCTGCAGCAGGCGGTGGCCGAGCGCAGCGCGCAGATCGGCCTGCCCGATGGCGTACTCGCGTCGCGCAAGTGGCTCGAAGCGCTGGCGGAAGGCGCCGACTGGCCCGGCGCACTCTCGGGCTGGCGTCGCGGTCAGCTGGAACCGTCACTCGCTCCGTTGCTCGACAGGGCTGGCGAGCCCGCAGCGGGGACCGTATAATCGCCACGCATCATGTGGGGCCATAGCTCAGCTGGGAGAGCGCGTCGTTCGCATCGACGAGGTCAGGAGTTCGATCCTCCTTGGCTCCACCACTTGATACCGCAGAAACGCCAGGACCCAGGTCCTGGCGTTTCTGCTTTCAGGGCGCGGCGGTCGCGTCGCTCAGGCGCGGTACTGCTTTTCTTCGACGAAGCGCGAGCCGGCCAGCCGGTTGATCGTGTTCTTGATCTGCACGCGATCGCCGTTGTGCCGCGCGACCGCGCGTGCAAGCTCGACGAATTCATCACCAAAATCCTGCGCGGCTTCTTTCGCGCGCAGCGCGTCCTGCACGTCCCACATGCGGGTATTGGCTTCGCGCAGCGCGGTCTTGAGCGCGGCCATCTCGGGCTGCGTCTGCGCCAGCGGCGCCCATAGCGGCAGCAGGTCGTCGAGTTCGGTGCGGACGTTCGCCAGCTTCTGCGCGTCGCCGATGCGTTCAGACTTGATCTCGAGAATGGTGATCTTGTCGGCGAGTTCGCCGATCGACACCGGAACCAGAAGCGTGCTCACGGGATGTCCTCTTCGCGCAGGTCGGGGGCCGGACATGGTAACGCGGCGCTGAAGGCGCTTCAGCCAGAGCGCATGCCATGCAGGCCGGACCGCAGCGCGTGCTGCGCCGCGGCGTAAACTCTGCGGCGGCGCGATCGGCGTCGAACGTGGAACCGCCGTGCGCTTCAAGGACCGCCTGCCCGAATGGCTGCACGACTGGCTCGACATCGTCACGCCGATCAGCCAGATCCTGCTCATCCTGCTGGCAGCCTGGCTGCTGCGGCTGCTGGTGCGGCGGGTCATCGACCGCGTGGGCCACCGCTACACGCTGCCGGCCGAAGCCGTGGTGGGCGGGCGCCGCGTCACGTCCTTCCTGATCTACGCAGCCGCGTTGCTGCTGATCCTCGAACGCCTGGGCGTGTCGGGCACCGTGCTGTGGACCGCGTTCACCGGCTTTGCCGCCGTGGCAGCGGTGGCGTTCTTCGCCGCGTGGAGCGTGCTGTCGAACATCTTCTGCACGATGCTCATCCTGACCACGCGCCCGTTCCGGCTCTACGACCATGTCGAATTGCTGGAAAACGGCGAGAAGCCCGGACTGCGCGGCCAGGTGGTCGACATCAACCTCGTCTACACCACGCTGCGCGAGACCGAGGACGGTGACGGCGCAGGCACCTGCCTGCAGATCCCCAACAGCCTGTTCTTCCAGCGTGCGCTGCGCCGCTGGCGCGGTGGCGCGTTGCCCGCCGAGCGTGGCCGGATTGCAGGCGACGCACTGGACGTCTGAGCGGATGCGCGAGGGACGGGGCGATTGCGCGCCCGTGCCGCCAGTCCGTCAGCCGGCTTCGCCCGGCACCTGCACATCGGTTCCCAGCACCTCGCGCACATACAGGCGCTTGACCAGCACATAGAGCACCACGGTCAGTGGAGCCGCCAGCAGCAGGCCTACCGTCCCCTGCAGGCTGCCGAAGATCACCAGCGAGAACAGCAGGACCGCCGGCGGCAGTTCGACCGCGCGCTGCTGGATCAGCGGCTGCAGGAGATTGCCTTCGATCTGCTGGATGACCAGATACATCGCGGCGGTGGCGAGGCCAATCTGCGGGCTCACCGTGAAACCGAGCAGGATGCCGGGGATCGCTGCGACGATGGGCCCGACGATCGGCACGAAATCCAGCAGGAAGGCGATCAACGCAAGCGCGAACGCGGCCGGCACGCCCAGCAGCCACAGCCCGAGTCCGGTCAGCAGGCCGACCAGCAGCATCGCCACCAACTGCCCGCCGAGCCACATCCGCAATGCGCGGCCGCTCGCTTCCATCGCCTCGCCGGCGGTCTTGCGGACGCTGCCAGGCACCAGCAGCAACAGGCCGTTGCGATACATCTGCGGCTGCGCGGCGATGTAGATCGCCCCGATCAGCACCAGGAACAGGTCGACCAGCCCACCCGACACCGTGATCGCGATCGCCCCGGCGCTGCTCGCGATCCGCCCCATGCTGTCGCGCAGGGTGTCGAGCTGCTCGCTGACGAGGCCGCCGAGACTGGTGCCGTCCAGCCATTGCTCGAACTGCGCATACGCGCCCGGCAAGGCCTCGGTCAGCGCGGACAGTTCACCCGACACCTGCGCGCCGAACAACCAGAGCAACAGCCCGAAGCCACTGCTCAGCACGACGAGCACCACAGCCAGTGCGGCGCCATCGCCGAGCGGCGTGAACCGTTGCAGCAGATGCGACAGCGACAGAAACAGCGCGGCGACGACGATCGCGCCGAAGACCAGCATGAAGACCGGCAGCAGCGCCCAGGCCAGCACCAGGACGACGACGAGTGCGAGGACGATCAGGACCTTGCGGGTGAACGGAACAAGATCCTGCGACGGCGCCATCGACCACTCCAGAAACGGACACGCGCCACGGAACTGCGGCGCGCGTTCTTATCCCACGCCAGGTGTCGATGCGTGGTGCAGGCATGCTTCAGCGCAGTTGGCTGTCCTTGCTGCCGCGGCGGTTGTAGCCGCTGTGCGCATCGCCATCGTCATGGGCGGCCTGGCATTCCACGCACAGCCGGACGCCCGGCACGGCGCGTCGGCGCGCCTCGGGAATCGGCGCATCGCATTCTTCGCAATGCGTCAGGCCCGGCCCGCTGCGCAGCTGGCTGCGGGCACGTTCGATCGCATCCTTGACCGTCGCGTCGATCTGATCCTGCACGGCGCCATCGCCAGCCCAACCCGTGGCCATGACGGCCTCCTGCTTGTCGCTTCCAGACGGTGCCGGCACGCTAGCAGCCGGCGCGTCGACCCGGGATGATCGGCGCGCCGGTCATAATGGCGTCGATTCCGCTGGAGGACCGACCATGGCCCTGACCCTGCTGCTGCGTTGCACCGATCTCGAGCGCACCCGGGCGTTCTATGCCGCGCTGCCCGGCTTCGACGCCTCCGCCTCTGCTGGCGACACCTTGACCATCACCGGTCATGGCGCGCGGCTGGTGTTCACCGCCGCCGATCTCTGGAGCCGCGCGCCCACCCTGACCGGCACGCTGTACTTCACCGTCGACGACATCGACGCCTGCTTTGCCCAGGTGCAGGGGCGCGCGCAGCTCGCCTGGTCGCTGCAGGACATGCCCTACGGCGCCCGCGAGTTCGGCATCGTCGACTGCAACGGCTACATCCTGGCGTTCCAGCAAGGCGCCTGAGATGTCGGATGTGCGTCTCCCACGGCTCGCCATCGTCGGTGGCGGGCCGGCAGGACTGTTCGCCGCCGAACGCGCGCGGGCGGCGGGGCTGGACGTCGATCTGTTCGAAGCCAAGGGTTCGGTCGGGCGCAAGTTCCTGATCGCCGGCAAGGGCGGCCTGAACCTCACGCATTCCGAACCGCGTCCCGCATTCGATGCACGCTACGGCGCGCGCGAAGCGGCGGTGGGTGGCTGGCTCGACCGCTTCGATGCACAGGCCCTGCGTGACTGGGCCGCCGCGCGCGGCGTGCCGACCTTCGTCGGCAGCTCCGGGCGCGTGTTTCCTGACGACCGCAAGGCCGCGCCAATGTTGCGCGGCTGGGTGCGGCAATTGCGCGAGGACGGGGTGCGCTTCCACGTGCAGCATCGCTGGACGGGCTGGAACGATTCGGGCGCGCTCGTGTTCGAGACGCCCGATGGCAGCGCGACCCATGTGGCCGATGCCACGCTGCTCGCACTGGGCGGCGCCAGCTGGCCGCAGCTCGGCTCCGATGGACGCTGGCAGCCGGTGCTGTCGGCACGCGGCGTGGACGTCGCACCGCTGTTGTCGGCGAACTGCGGATTCGACATCGGCTGGAGCGCGCATCTCACCGAGCGCCACGCGGGCGCGCCGCTGAAACCGGTCGTGCTTCACTGGACCGGGCTCGACGGCACGCCGCATGCGCTGCAGGGCGAATGCGTGCTGACGACGACCGGCATCGAAGGCAGCGCGATCTACGCGATCTCGGGCACGCTGCGCGACACGATCGCGCGCGACGGCAGCGCGCTGCTGGAACTGGATTTGGCGCCGGGACGCGATCTTGAGCGCCTGCAGACCGATCTGTCGCGCCCGCGCGGCCGCCGCAGCATCGGCGAGCATCTGCGCCGCGCGACTGGTCTCGATGCCGCGAAGACCGCGTTGCTGTTCGAACTGCTCGACCGCGCCGCACTCGACGACCCGGCACGCGTGGCAGCGGCGATCAAGCGTCTGCCGCTGCGGCTGCAGGCCCCGCGTCCGATCGCCGAAGCGATCAGCAGCGCAGGCGGCGTACGTCTGGAGGCGACCGACGACGCGTTGATGCTCGATGCACTGCCCGGCGTATTCGTTGCCGGCGAGATGCTTGACTGGGAGGCGCCGACCGGCGGATATCTGTTGACCGCATGTTGGGCGAGTGCCGCGGTCGCAGTGGATGGGGTGCTGGCTTGGGTAAGGCGCGACGTGGGCGCTGCCTGAGCAAGGCTGGGCACGCCACAGGTTGAGCGGTTTTGCGTGTGAAGCCCATTCGCGCGCGAGCGCGCTCCTACAGGACAGACCCGCGTTTCTGTAGGAGCGGCCTTGGCCGCGATGCTTCTGGCGTGGGCGCGCGAACCTGGTGGCCGATGAATCCAGTTCTGCGCGTGCAGGCCCGTTCGCGCGCGAGCGTGCTCCTACAGAACAGGCCCGCTTTCTTGTAGGAGCGGCCTTGGCCGCGATGCTTCTCGCGTGGGCGCGCGAACCTGGCGGCCGATGAATCCAGTTCTGCGTGCAGCCCCGTTCGCGCGCGAGCGCGCTCCTACAGGACAGACCCGCTTTCCTGTAGGAGCGGCCTCGGCCGCGATGCTTCTGGCGCCGGCGCGCGAACCTGGCGGCCGACCGAATCCAGTTCTGCGTGCAGCCCCGTTCGCGCGCGAGCGCGCTCCTACAGGAAGACCCGCTCTTCTGTAGGAGCGGCCTTGGCCGCGATGCGTTTGGGTCGCCGCGTGAACCTGACGGCCGATCTAATCCAGCGCTTCCATGAGCAAGAATCCCGATTCGAAACGACGCAGACGCCCATCAAGCGGATCCTCGAACGCGAGCGCGCGGGCCAGCAGCTGCAGCGGGGGGCGAGTTTCGTCAGCCTCGTCCTGCAACGTCGGATACCAGGGGTCGTGCAGGATCGGCGCGCCGAGCGCGGCCATGTGTACGCGCAGCTGGTGCTTGCGCCCGCTGACCGGTGACAACGCATAGCGCCATAGTTTGGCGCCGTGTTGGCGCACATCGATGTGCGTCTCGCTGTTCGGCGTGCCGTCGGTCTCGCACATGCGGAAGAACGGGTCTCCGCGTTCGATACGGCTGCGGCGCGTCAGCGGAAAGACGAGATCCGGCAATGGCGGCGCCAACGCTTCATAGGTTTTGCGGATGCGCGATTCGCGGAACAGCGCCTGGTAGCGCGCGCGACTTGAGGGACTGGCCGAGAACAGCACCAGCCCGGCCGTGCCGCGATCGATCCGGTGCAGCGGCACGAGATCCGGATTGCCGAGCGTCGCCACCAACCGCGTCAACAGGGTCTGGGTGACGAAAGCGCCGGTCGGCGCGACCGGCAGGCCGTGCGGCTTGTCGGCGACCACGAGGTGGTCATCGACATGCAGGAGACGTTCGACGGCATCGATCACCGGCTCATCGACAACTTCCCGGTAATAGCCGATCTCGGCGCCGACGCGATGCGGCGTCTCCAGCGTGATTGGCTCGCCGTGCGCGTCGAGCACCTTGCCCCGGGCGATGCGGTTCCGCCATGTGGATGCGTCCACTTGCGGAAACCGCGCGACTAGCGCATCGAACACGGTACGCCAGGGGCCCGGCGGCAACTGTAGCCGGCTTGCCGGCACGCCGCCCTGTGGCGGGAACCGCGGACGGCTCATGCGATCGCCACGCCGTCATTCGGCCGCATCGGCCTCTTCGCGGCCCTGCTGACGGATGACCGCTTCCTGGCGCGCATCCTCGATCGACCACAGGATCGCGCCGGTGTCGGCCTTGCGGGTATCGAACACGAAGTTGCCGGTCAGCGGCGTGTCGGGTTGCAGGTCGCCGGCCTCGTACAGCGCCCACATCTCTTCGCCGTAATGCGTGTCGGCGATTTCCGGTGCGAAGCGCGCCAGCGTGTCGCGAATGTTGTGCACGTCGCGCAGCAGCATCTCCCGCGCGGAATTGTTGCCGGCAGCGCTGACGACCTGCGGAAAATCGATCAGCACCGGGCCGTCCGGCGTCGCCAGCACGTTGTACTCGGACAGATCCCCGTGGACCATGCCCAGCACCAGCATCCGCACCACGTCGCGCACCAGCATCAGGTGCCATTCGCGTGCCTGGTCGGGCTCGAGGTCCACATCGGCCAGACGCGGCGCGCTGAAGCCCTCGGCATCGGTGACCAGGTCCATCAGCAGCACGCCGTGGAAGAAACCGTGAGGCTGCGGCACGCGCACCCCGGCGTCGGCCAGAGCGTAGAGC
This sequence comes from Luteimonas sp. 3794, assembly GCF_031456825.1. Classification (NCBI taxonomy): domain Bacteria; kingdom Pseudomonadati; phylum Pseudomonadota; class Gammaproteobacteria; order Lysobacterales; family Lysobacteraceae; genus Luteimonas; species Luteimonas sp. 3794. The sequence continues at coordinate 397,431 of NZ_JAVDVJ010000002.1, forward strand.
GCGTCGACCTCGGTGGTCTTCCACGCGGCTTCCTGCTCGCGGCGACCGAACTTGGTCGCCTTGCCCATCGCACGCTGCTCGCGGCTGCCGCGGACCTTGCGGCCCTCCTGGTACTGCACGCGGGCCTGGAAACTGCGCTGCGCCATGTCCTTGTAGACCTTCGCGCAACGCACCTCGTCGCCGACCTGGACGACATAGACCGAGGCCTCCTTGCCGCTCTTGAGCGGTCGCAGCACCGCATCGATGATGCCGTCCTCGATCAGTGGCTGCAGTCCCTGCGGGATCTTCATGGCGCGATGGGCTTTCGGAATTGGCCGGACATTGTGCGGCCTGCGCCGGCCGCGCGCCCGAACGGCACCCGACCGGCGGACGGCATCATCGCGTCGGCAGCCCCATTTCCTCGAGCAATGCGGGCGCCGGGTACACCTTGGCCATCAGCCAGCGCATGTAGCGCATGTCGACGTGGATGGCGCGCTTGTAGCGCGGATCGAACCACCAACTGGCGCTGACCGACTCCCAGTTGCTGTCGAAGTTCAGGCCGACCAGCTCGCCGCGCGCGTTGAGCACCGGCGAGCCGGAGTTGCCGCCGGTAGTATCGAGATTGGTCAGGAAGTTCACCGGCTGGGTGCCGAGCGAGGCTTCGGCGGTGCCTTCGAAATCCCCCTTGGCGATTGCGTCGAGCAGCGGCTGCGGTGCGTCGAACGGCACCTGCCCGGTGTGCTTCTCGACGATGCCGGCGACGGTGGTCACCGGCGAGAACGCCACCGCGTCACGCGGCGCCAGCGCTTCGACGCGGCCGTAGCTCACGCGCAGCGTGCCGTTGGCATCCGGATACACCGCACGCCCCTGCTGCGCGCGCCATGCGAACAGGGCGCGCATGTAGGCCGGCCGCAGTCGCAGCTGTTCGCCTTCGCGGGTCTTGCGCGCGTCCTCGGCTTCGAGCTGGGCGGCGACCAGCTGCGCGGCCAGCGCGAGCAGCGGATCGTCGGCCAGAGGACGGCCGGCGCGGGCATCGGAGAAGCGCGACAGGCGCTCGGTCTCCTCGCCCAATGTGGTGCGCGCATAGACCGTGTCCAACGCCGTCTTCAGCGATTCCGGTGTGCGGCCGAACGCGGCATCGAAGGCCGGCAGGCGCTGCGCGTCCGGCAACTGCTGGTAGCGTCCGACCAGGACCGAAAGCAGCGCCTTCTCCGCGGACGGCGCGTACCGACGCTGCGCCTGGCGCAGCACGCCTTCGATCAGGGCATGGTCACGCTGCTGGTAGCCACTCTCGCGCGCGGCATCGTCGGGCTTCGCCGATTCGATGCGCAGGCGTTCGAGCAGCAGCGCCGAGCGCAGCAGCTGGGTCTGGCTGGCGACGAGCGTCAATAGCTGGTCGCGCGCGGCGGCGTCATCGGCCTGTCCGAGGATCGCCTGCAGCGTGGTGATGTCGGCAGCGTCTTCGCCGCGCGTCGCGGCCAGCATCGCGGCCTCGTCCTCGCCGCGCAGGCGCACTGCATCGCTGCGCAGCACGCCTTCGAGCTCACCGGCGGCGCGCTTGCGGTTGTTTTTCAGCGACTGCAGCTGCGAGGCGTAGCGCGTGCGGATGTCCGCATCGTCCTGGCCTGCGGTCTCGACCGCATCGATCAACGCATCGAAGACCGCCACGCGCTGCGGCAGCACGCGTGCGACCTGGGCATCGAATTCGGCCGCGGTGCGGTGACGGAACGTCGTGCCCGGATAACCCGCCAGCATTGCGTAATCGCCCGCATGCAGGCCGCCGCGGGCGATCTGCAGATGCGCCGGCGGCGCGTAGGGCACGTTGTCGGCGCTGTAGTCGGCCGGCTTGCCGTCACGGCCGACGTAGGCGCGCAGCAGGGTGAAATCGCCGGTGTGGCGCGGCCACATGAAGTTGTCGATCTCGTCGCCGTAGTTGCCAATCGCGCGCGGTGGCGCATAGACCAAGCGCACGTCGCGCAGCTCGAGCTGGCGGATGCGGTAGAAATCGGTGCCGTAATACATGTTGGCGACGCTGCAACGCACCTCGCCCGACTGCTCGCACTTGGCCACGATGCGCTTGCCGGCGGCGTCCACCGCATCGAAATACGCGCGACCCGTCTTGCCGCGTGCTTCGGCCAGCACTTCGTCGGTGACCTTGTCGAAACCGACCGTCACCAGCACACGGAAATCGGGATTCGAGGGACGCTCGTCGGCGCGGCCGTCCGCGATGAACCCGCCGTCGATGATGTTGTGCTCGGCGCTGCTGTTGTACTGGATCACGCCGTAGGCGACGTGGTGGTTGGTCAGCAGCAGACCTTCATCAGAGACGAAGGCACCGGTGCCACCCCCGACCTTGACCACGGCGCTGAGCGGCGGCGCGGTGACGTCGGCCAATGCATCGGCGCGACCGCGGAAACCCGCTTCGCGCATCGGCTTGGCGATGTCGGGCAGCTGGCTTGGCATCCACATGCCCTCATCGGCGTGTGCGGTCACAGTGGCGGAAAGCGCGAGGCCGGCAACGAGCGCGGCGGTGGCGGGACGGCGTAGCGGCATGCGGACATCCGAAAGAACCTGGCAAGCCGCGACCTTAGCCAGCGGCGGCCGCCGGGGCAACGGGCGGAGGTCATGGCGGCACGATTCAAGGGTGAGGCGGGCTTGCGCTGCGCCCGCCTTTTCTCTTCCCCCTTTGGGGGGAAGAGCCTGGCCCGTACTTGATACGGGGTGCCCGGAGGGCGGATGAGGGGGCTTTGAGGGCTTCAGCTGCAAAGCCTAACCCTCACCCGACGCGCTTTGCGCGTCGACCCCGGCTCAGGCTCTCTCCCGAAGGGGAGAGGTGCTGGCATCGCGGCAACTGGAAAAGATGCGAATCAACTCTCCGCCGGACGCACCCGCCAGACCGGCGTCATCGTGACCGTTTCCGATTCGCTCATCAGCTGCAGTTCCCCGTCCTGGATCATCGCGGTCAGGCGCATGCTCCGCTGCAGGAGGCCGACCGCTTCCTCGATTTTCGCGGGTTCGAGATCGACCACGGTGAGATTCTTCAGGCGTGTCAGCGAGTTCGCGATCCGGTCCCACCAGATCTGCGCCGCATTGCCGCTGTAGTTGACCACCACGACATGACGCGCGCGGCCGCTGGCCTTGCGGATGCGGCTCTCGTCCGGCTGGCCGAGATCGATCCACTGCTCGATGTCACCGGTGTAGTCGCGGCGCCACAGGTCGGGTTCTTCTTCGTTGCTGAGGCCGCGGCCGAATTCCAGGCGCTCCTCGGCGAACAGCGCGAAGGTGATCAACCGCACCATCAGACGCGCCTCTGTTTCCGACGGGTGCTGCGCCAGCACGAGGTCGTGCGAGGCGTAGTAATGCCGGTCCATGTCGGTGACCTGGAGTTCGGCTTTGTAGACGGTGGCCTTGGGCGCCATAAGAAAGGGTCTGCGCGAGTGAGGCGCGATTGTAGGTTAAACAGGTGTCAACGCCGGGTCCCAATGTGGTCACGACCGCATCATTCCCGGATTGCGAGCATGCGCGCCATGCCTGATATACGCCGTTCCGCACCCGCCCCGCTGTTCTCCGACACCACGCCGCCAGCGCTGCTCGAGCACGTCGACGCCTGGGAGCTGTCTGTTGCCGATGGCCCCGTCATCGCCACTGCGATCCACGATGGCCACGCGCTGCGCCAGTCGCTGCGTGCCCGCGTCGCGCTCGATGACGATGCGCGCTGGCGCGAGGAGGACCCCCTCACCAGTTTTTTGACCCAGGTCGGCGATGCGCGCCTGCGGGTGCGCCAGTCGCGATTCGAGGTCGACCTCAACCGTCCGCGCGCCGAGGCCGTCTACACCAGTCCCGACGCCTGCTGGGGACTCGATGTGTGGGCCACGCCGCTCGACGATGTCGAGCGCGAGACCTCGCTGGCCCTGCACGACCGCTTCTACGACATGATCGGCGAGCTGATCGACCGCACCGTGGCCCGCTGGGGCAGCGCGCTGTTGATCGACATCCACAGCTACAACCACCGCCGCGACGGACCCGATGCCGCGCCCGCGGCCCAGGACGACAACCCGGATATCGAGCTGGGCATCACCACGCTGGATCCGGGACGCTGGGGCGATACCGCCCGGCGTTTCGCCAACGTGCTGCGCCGCCATCCTGTGCGCGGGGCGTTGCCGGACGTGCGTTGCAACGTGCGCTTCCCGACCGGCGGACACTTTCCCGAATGGGTCTATGCGCACTGGGGGGATCGTGTCTGCACGATCTCGCCCGAGTACAAAAAGATCTTCATGGACGAATGGAGCGGTCAGGCGGACATCTCCGCGCTGTACGCCCTGCGCGACGGCCTGTCACACGCGGTCGACGCCGTGCGTCCGGAGTTCCTCAAGTGAGCGCGGGTGTTGCCCGGCGGCCGGTCGCCCGACCGTTGCCGCCGGTGGCCGCGCGCGTGGACGCGTCGCTGGCCGTGCTCGATGCGCGACTCGACTGGCTGCTCGCGCTGTCGCCCCTCGATGGTGTCGGCCTGTGGAACGCCTTTGAAGCCTCCGGCCGCACGCTCGAGCCCACGCTGCGCTATGTCGACCTCGATACCGATCTGACCGAAACCCGTCGCGCGCTCGACGCCCTGCCCGTTGGCGAGATCGAGCCGCCGCCGCTGCAAACGCTGCTGGCCGAAAAGCAGGCCGAACTCGGCCGCATGATCGACCTGGTCGAGCAGCGCGACCAACCGGGCTTCGTCGATGCCAGCGTCGCGTTGTTCGGCGCGGTGGAGCCGGAACTGGTGGAACTCGCCGAGCGCATCCTCGCCACGGTCGGCAGCGGCGAACCCTTGTCTGCCGACTGCGGCATCGACGAGGTGCGCAGCCAGGTCGACGCCGAGATCGCCTGGTATCGCGCGCAGGCACCGGATTTCCATATCGATGTCGTCGTCGATACAGACATCAGTTCGATGCTGATGGTCTCGCACGGCACCTTCTATATCGACGGCAACATCCGCCTGCCGCGCGCCCGCGTGCAGCCCCTGATCCAGCATGAGATCGGCACGCATGTCGTGACCCGGCACAACGGACGGCAGCAGGCACTGCGCCAGCTCGAAGTCGGGCTGGCGCATTACGACCCGATGCAGGAAGGCCTTGGAGTGCTCGGCGAGTTCCTCGCCGGCTACCTGCCCGGCGAACGGCTGCGGATCCTGGCCGCGCGCGTGGTCGCGACCTCGATGGCGGCCAACGGCGAACAGCTTCCGGCGATCTTCGCCTGCCTGCATGAAACACATGGGCTGCCGACCGACGACGCCTTCGATGTCGCCGTACGCGCGCGGCGCGGCGGCGGGCTGACCAAGGACGCCGTCTACCTGCGCGGTCTGCGCGACCTGCTCGCCTATCTGGAGGCCGGTGGCGAGTTCGATGCGCTGTTTCTGGGCAAGTTCGCTCTGCCGCAGCTCGAACTGCTGGAGGCACTGGTCGACGACGGCTGGATCGTGCCGCCGGTGCTGTTGCCCCGCTACGCCGCCCATGACGATTTCCGCACCCGGCTCGACGCCTGCCGACGCACCCCGGTCGAACGCCTTTTCCACACCCACCGCCCCACGGAGCATGCTGCATGACCGACGGACATCCCCTGCGCTTCGGCTTTGTCGTCAATGACGTCGACACCGAGCAGGACAACTACACCACGATCCGTCTGGCCCGCCGCGCGCTGTCGCGCGGTCATGAGATCGCGCTGATCGGCCTTGCCGATTTCACCTACGACGCCGACGGCACGGTACGTGCCTGTGCCCATATGCCCTGCGGCAAGGACTACGCCGACGACGCGGCCCTGCTCGCCGATCTGCAGTCCGACGGCTGCCCGACCGAGCGGATTTCAGTCGATGACCTCGACGTGCTGATGCTGCGCAGCGATCCCGCCGACGAGATGGTCGAGCGGCCCTGGGCACCGGGCAGCAGCCTGCTGTTCGCCCAGCTCAGTGCGCTCAAGCGGGCGCTGGTCGTCAACGACCCGATGCATCTCACCGATGCTTCCAACAAAACCTACTTCCAGCATTTTCCTGAGGAAGTCCGGCCGGTCACCTGCATCAGCCGCGATGTCGAGGAGATCAAGGCCTTCATCGAGGCGCGCGACGGGTATGGCGTCATCAAACCGCTGCAGGGCTCGGGTGGCCAGAGCGTCTTCGTGGTCACGCCCGAGAGCGGCGGCAATCTCAACCAGATGATCGACGCGGTGCTGCGCGATGGCTATGCGATCGCGCAGGAATATCTGCCAAAGGCCAAGGACGGCGACCTGCGCCTGCTGATGCTCAACGGCCGCCCACTCGAGGTTGACGGCACCTACGCCTGCATCCGCCGCTACAACGACAGCGGCGATGCGCGCAGCAACATCAGTGCCGGCGGCAAGTATGAAATGGCAAAGCCCGACGCCGATGCCCTGCGCCTGGCCGAACTGGTCGCGCCCAAGCTGATCCGCGACGGCATGTACTTCGTCGGCCTCGACATCGTCGGTGACAAGCTGATGGAAGTGAATGTCGACACGCCCGGCGGCATCAACATGCTCGAAGAGCTGACCGGGCTCGATTTCTCGGGCCGCATTCTCGACGACCTCGAGCGCAAGCTGCGCCTGCGCCAGCATTACGGCAAGACGCTCAGCAACGTCGAACTGGCGATGTTGTAAGCCCGGGCGGCGGTGCAGATGCAGGTCTAGATCTCTGGACGGCGATCCTCGCAGGTCGCCATCCGGATTACAGACAGGAATCGTCAGAATGGGCGCCGGTCGCTCCGACGCCGGGGCACGGCGCTTGCGTCGTAAACGGTTTCGATCCCGAGTCCAAAGAGTGCGCCAACAGCACTTACGGAAGGTCTGAACGATTCCGCTTCTGGCCGTCATTCCCGCGGCTTTCAACGGACGCATGCCGATCAGGCGGGCATCCAGCGTCTTTGGTTTTCAAAGGCTTGAAATCACTGGATCCCCGCCTTCGCGAGGATGACGGCAGTTACTCGGACCTTCCCTCGATTGCATCGACGCAGGGCACCGGATGCCGCTGTCGAGCTGCCTTGCGGGTGCAGGCAACGAGACGAAGCGACGTAGTTTCCCACTGGAGCTGCGAGCCGGCTGTGGCGCAGACAGGCGGGCTGTTCGGATCCGCTGCGGATGCGTCCGTCCACCGGCCTACGCAACGTCTTGTCAGACCGACGCCGATACCATTCGTGTCGGCGCCCGCATCAGCACGCGTGCTGCGCCGCAGTCAGAGCGACCCTGCGCGAGCTGCGTTGAGAGCCGCGAGGGCACCGCATGCCCCGCAGATCATCAGCCGCTGTCTTCCGCATACGGCGCCGACCGACCCTCAACCCGGCGCAGGCCCCGGCGGCACCGGGGCATTGCCGCCGCGCACGACACGCACCGGCACCGACTTGCCCGCGGGCACATGGCTGTCGATCGCGTGGTGCGACACCGGGATCAGCGGATTGCATTCCGGGTAATACGCGGCGATGCAGCCGCGCGGAATGCGATACGGGATCGCGCGCAGGCCGCCGACCTCGCGAACCTCGGCATCGCCATCGAAATCCGCAGCAAGCGTGATCTGTTCACCGTCGTCCAGGCCGAGTTCGGCGATGTCGTCGGCATTCATCAGCACCACGCGGCGGGTCCCGTCGATACCGCGGAAACGGTCGTGGTAGCCGTAGACGGTGGTGTTGAACTGGTCGTTGCTACGTACCGTCAGCAGGCGGTAGCGCCCTGCCTTGTCTTCGAAACCGGTCGCGCACAGCACGTCGGGGACGTGGAATTCGGCTTTGCCGCTGTCGGTCGTCCAGCGCCGTTCGCGTGCGGCGACCGGGCGCGGGAAGCCCCCCGGGGTGTGCAGGCGCGCATTGAAATCGCGGAACTGGTCGGGATAGGTGGCTTCGATCGCATCGCGCACGCGCGCGTAATCGTCGACCCAGTCCCGCCACGGCGCACAGGCGGTCCGCTCGGGCGGCAGGATCGCCTGCGCGAGCGCAGCGACGATTGCGGGCTCGGAACGCAGCATCGGGCCGGCGGCTGGACTGGTGCCGAACGACGCGTGGATGCAGGTGGTGCTGTCCTCGATGCTGACGCGCTGCGCCACGCCGTTCTGCACGTCTTCCTCGAGACGCCCCAGGCACGGCAGCAACAGCGTCTCGCGTCCGCACAGCAAGTGGTTGCGGTTGAGATGCGTCGCGATCTGCAGGCTCAGCGCGAGGCCCCGCCAGGCCGGCTCGAGCCTGCCGGTATCGGGCGCGGCCCGCGAGAAATTACCGCCCAGGCCAATGAAGGCCTCAACGCTGCCGTCGAGAATGCCCTCGACCGTGCCGACCGTGTCGAGCCCCTTCTCACGCGGCGGCTCGAAGCTGTACTGCGCGGCCAGCGTATCGAGCGGCACAAGCTCGGGCTTTTCCGAGATGCCGACGGTGCGCTGGCCCTGCACATTCGAATGCCCGCGCACCGGACAGATGCCGGCGCCGGGTCGGCCGACGTTGCCGCGCATCAGCGCGAGATTGCAGACCATGCGCACGTTGTCGACGCCGTGGCGATGCTGGGTGAGCCCCATGCCGTAGATCAGGATCGACGACTCCGCCTGCGCATAGACACCGGCCACCCCTTCGATGTCGGCGCGCGACAGGCCGCTCTCGCGCTCGATGTCGGACCAGTCCGCCGTGCGCAGCCAGGCCTCGAACGCCTCGAAGCCGTTGGTGTGGGTGTCGATGAAACCGACATCGAGCACGCGGGCGCGCCCCTCGGCCTGCGCGGCGTCATCGAGATCAAGCAGCGCGCGCGCCAGGCCCTGCATCAGCGCGATGTCGCCGCCCGCACGGACCGGGAAGTACGCGTTGCTGATCCGGGTCGATGCGCCGGTCGCCATGGCCAGCGGTTCCTGCGGGTTGGTGAAGCGCTCCCAGCCGCGCTCATACAGCGGATTGAAGGTGATGATCTCGGCGCCGCGTCGCGCGGCTTCCTGCAGGGGATGCAGCATGCGCGGACTGTTCACGCCCACGTTCTGCCCGAAGGACAGGATGCAGTCGCAGTGGTCAAAATCTTCCAGAAGCACGGTACCAACCGGTACGCCGATGCTACGCGGCAGGCCCACCGAGGTGCTCTCGTGGCACATGTTCGAACTGTCGGGCAGATTGTTGTTGCCGTACAGGCGCGCCAGCAGCGCGTACATGTACGAAGTTTCCAGTGACGCGCGGCCCGATGCGTAGAAGACGGCCCGCTCCGGCGACATGTCGCGCAGCACGCGGCCCGCGATCGCGAATGCGTCTTCCCACGAGACCGGCACATAGCGATCACGCGCGGCGTCGTAACGCATGGGTTCGACCAGCCTGCCCGCCGCTTCGAGATCGTGGTCGGCCCAGGTCAGCAGTTCACTGACCGTGTGAGCCTCGAAGAACGCGGCATCGGCCCGTCGCGTATCGAGTTCCCACATGGTCGCCTTGGCGCCGTTCTCGCAGAACTCGAACTTGTGAGGCTCGGCGGGCTTCGCCCATGAGCAGCTGACGCAGGCAAAACCGTCGACCTTGTTCTGCCGTTGCAACTGGCGTGTGCCTTCGACGGTCTGCGCCCCATCGCCGGTGCCGTAGCGCAACAGCGACCGCACCGAGCCCCACCCGCCTGCAGGCGCCTTGTAAGGCGTGAACGTCGGATACGAATCGGTCATGGCGGGCTCCGGCTTTGACTGAGCCTTCTACGGTCGCCGACAGCGTCTGCCCGCAACGTGAAAACGCGGGCTCACGGGATGCGTACGCGCAACCGGGCATCGTCAATACATGCAGGACGTCGCCAGATTGCAGTGCCCTTGGTGCGGAGAACGTTTCGAGACGTTGGTCGACGCCAGCGCCGGCGACGCCGACTACATCGAGGACTGTCCTGTGTGCTGCCGCCCGATCGAGATGCATCTGTCGATCGACGAAGACGGGACGCATCTCGCCGCAGGACGCGAAGATTGAGGCCTTCAGGGATCGTCGGGAATCGCCGGCGTAAGCTCCCAGAACGTACGAACCAGCGGCGCGGCGTCCTCCCAGGTCATCTGCGGATCGCGTCGCAGACGTATCCAGCCAGCCTGAAGCTCGGCTTCGCACTCCCGCCACGATCGCGCACTCAGATACTCCCGGGACATCTGTCCGTAGATCCGGCACAACTCGACGTCGTCTGCGTTCACGTCGGCATCCTGTGGGGCGGTGCGATCGGGGCCCGGTTGCGCGCCACACCGTGTCGTTAGCATGTGAAGGAGACCCGTACAGGGTCTGTGCGAAATCGCACATAGCGTCAGAAGCTGTATGCGCGGTGCCGTACATACGGCACCGCATTCAGGCTGGAAAATCCACACTCGTTCATCGATGGATCTTTTACTGCGCATGAAGAAGAAAGCGCCCTGGGCGCCGCTCAATGGATTGCTGCAGGACCTGCCCGACGACGTCTGTGATCGCGTCGGCGATGAAATGCAGCTGGTCGACATGCCGGCCGGCAAGGTGCTGCACGAGGCCAATGTGGCCCAGACGACGATCTATTTCCCGCGCGAGGGCATCGTCTCCTTGATGTATGCGCTGGAAAGCGGCGACACCAGCGAATTCGCGATGGTCGGCAACGAGGGCATGGTCGGCGTGGGCCTGCTCACGGGTGCGCGCAGCGTGCCTACGCGCGCCGTGGTCAAGGTGGGCGGCGAGGCGCTGGCGTTGCGCGGCGAATTCGCCGTCAAGGAGTTCCAGCGGGGCGGCGCGTTCCAGGAGATCCTGCTGCGCTATTTCCAGGCACTGATGACCCACACTGCCATGACCGGCGTCTGCAACCGGCACCACACCGTCGACAAGCAGTTGTCGCGCTGGCTGCTGCTGGTCAACGACCGGGTGGGTTCGGTGGAGATCAAGATGACCCAGGAGCAGATCGCGCACCTGCTGGGCGTGCGCCGCGAGGGCATTACCGAGGCGGCGCGACGTCTGCAGGAAGAAGGCTGCATCCGCTACAGCCGCGGCGTGATCCAGGTGCTGGACCGCGAATGTCTGGTGGCGCGCACCTGCGAGTGCTACGGCGTCGTGCGGACCGAATACGACCGCTTGCTGCGCCCTGCTCTCGACGCCTGAACGACGGCGCGTCCGGCTGTTAGTACGTGTCAGATCGATTGCGCCGCGTCGTCACGGCATGTTGCGCGCATCGCGCGAGCATGGGCGCACGTCCTGAAGGAGTGTTCCGATGAGCCAGACGCCCCCACGCATCTTCACCAGCCGCGAGGACCTCGTTGCGATCGAACAGCGCATCGTGCTGCTCGACGACGAGGCCCGCGTGCGGGTCACGCTCGACGACGGCACCGTCGTCCGAGGCACGGTGTCGGCCCGGCCGACGCTGGAGATTTTCCGCAACAGCGATGGCGATGAAGGCCACAACGCACGGTTGCGGCTCGACGATCTGGAGCACCCGGACATCCCGCATTACATCTGGGTGGGCGACGTACGCGACATCGAAGGAATCGGGACGGCCTGACGGCGGTCACGTCGCCAGCCGCGTTGTCGCTCAGGCATCGCAGCGCACGCGACGCGTGACGTTGCCCATCGCGTCTTCAACGAGCAGCCCATCAGGGCCATCGAGCGTTAACGTCCGTGTCTCGTTCCAGGTGTCGCCTTCGCCTTCATACCGGCCTTCAAGCTGGACCGTGTCGACATCAGGAGTCCGCACCGTCACCGGCGTGACGGTGCTCTCGTAGAACCGCAGCACTTCGGGCTCGATGTGCAGCACCAGCTCGCTGCCGTTTGACCCGCAGGCCTCCGCGCTGGCTTCCCAATGTCCCAGGAAGCGCGCGGGCATCGCAGTCGATGCCGGCGTGTCACCCGTTTCGTCCGGCGGGGTCGGCGGCGGCATCGACGCAGGCCGCGCGCAGCCACGGAACGGGCCGCGACCATCGATCGTCAACAGGCCGGTCATCGGGAAGCGGGCCCCGGACATATCGTCTTCGCAGCGCATGCGGCGCACGATCATGACGATGTCGCCGGTCGCGTCGGATGCATCCAGGCGCAGGCCGTCCGCGGTCATCGAACTGCGCACATCCGGGAACAACCGACCGGATTCATCCAGACCGCTCAGCACGATCGCACCACGCTCGAAGCGCGCCTGCCAGAACGGTTCATTGGTCGACACGACCACATCGCCTTCTGCGTCTGCATCAGGTGCCTCGGCATCTGATGCGGATGTCGCGCCATCGGAGACCTCGACTGGCGACGCATCAGGTTGGCAGCCGGCCATCAGCAGGACGGCGGGCAGCAGCAGTCGGATCGCGGCGATTCGCATGACGGGTTTTCTCCAGGAACGGCTGGGACAGCTTCACCCATCGCGTGTTCATTTTTCGATCACGCCATCCAGGATGCGCCGCAAGCGCATGATTGCACTACAGTTTTCGCTGCAATGCAGCATCCGGGAAAGCCGTCGAGAATCGGTTAAAATATTCAATATTTTCAATGTGTTATAGTTCCACACCTTCGCTGCTCGCCGTGAGGGCCTCACCATCCCAGTCGTCCGTAATCTTGCCGCGCTGCTCGCCGGCGTCGCCCTGCTGCTGATGGGCAGTGGCCTGCTCGGCACCTTGCTGGCCGTCCGCGGCGGTCTCGAGGGCTTCAGCGACCAGACCCTTGGCCTGATCATGTCGGGCTACTTCGTCGGCTTCTTCCTCGGCACTTACCTGGCGCCTGGGCTGATCCAGCGCATCGGCCACATCCGTGCGTTCGCGTTCTACGCAGCGCTGTGCGCAGCGGCCATCCTGCTGCATCCGATCTTCATCGATCCCTGGGCCTGGGCCGCGCTGCGGGTGATCACCGGCATCGCGCTGGTGGGGCTGTACACGGTCATCGAAAGCTGGCTCAACGTCGAGGCGCCGCCGGAAAAACGCAGTCAGGTCTTCGCGGTCTATATGGCGGTGAACCTGCTGGCGCTGGCGGCCGGGCAATGGTTGATCGGCTTCCAGGATCCCGCCTCGTTCGCACTCTTCAGCATCGTGGCGATCCTGATCTGCCTGGCGGCGTTGCCGGTGGTCGCCAGCCGCATGACCCAGCCGACGTTGCCGGTCGTGCCACGGCTGGCCCTGGCAGCACTGTGGCGCACCGCGCCTGCAGCGGCGACGGGTGCACTGCTGGCCGGTGTGGCGATGGGTGGCTTCTGGGGCATGGGCGCGGTCTATGCAGCCGGGGTGGGCCTCGATCTGCAGGGCATTGCGTCGCTGATGAGTGCGACGATTCTGGGCGGCGCGCTGCTGCAATGGCCGATCGGCCGCCTCTCCGACGGCGGTGACCGGCGCACGACACTGGCCCTGATCTGCGCGGCAGCCGCGCTGATCGGCGTGGCGATGATGTTCGCCGGCGATCGGTCGCAGTTGGCGCTGTTCGGCCTGTTCTTCCTGTTCGGCGGCGTGGCGTTCGCGATCTATCCGATCTGCGTTGCGCATCTGCTCGATCACCTGCCGACGGAAGACACGCTTTCGGGCTGTTCCAGCCTGCTGCTGCTCAATGGCGTGGGCTCGGCGATCGGCCCGGCGATCGTCGGCGTGGCGATGTCGCGCTTCGGCCCGAGCGCCCTGCCCGCCTCGTTCGCGCTGATTCTCGGCGCACTCGCGCTCATCGCCGCCGGTCGCCGACTGCTGCGCCAGCGCGACAACGACCATCCGTCCGTCTTCCATCCGATGCTGCGCACCACGCCATCGGCGCTCGAACTGCTGCCTGAAACCGGCCCCGCACCCGAGGGCCCCGACCTTTCCGATCCACATCACAAGGACCCACATTGACTCAGGAAACGACCACACCCGACCTCACCCCCGCCAATACCCCGTTCGTGCCGCGACTGATGCTCGCGACCGACCTCGACGGCACCTTTCTCGCCGGCTCTCCCGCCCATCGCCAGCAGCTCTACCGCCTGGTCGACCGCCATCCCGAGATCCGCCTGACCTTCGTCACCGGCCGCGGCCTCGAAGCCGTCATGCCGCTGCTGTCCGATCCCAGCCTGCCGCGTCCCGACTACGTGATCTGCGATGTCGGCGGCACCGTCGTCGACGGCCACACGTTGCAACCGATCCAGCCCTTGCAGACGCGCATCGATCGTCGCTGGCCGGGCGAGCGCGCCGTGGCTGATGCGATGGCCGGCTTCGCCGGACTCGTGCGCCAGGACGTGCCGCAGGAACGCCGCTGCTCCTATTTCTGCGAACCGGCCGCACTCGCCGATGTGCGCGGCGATATCGAGGCCACCGCGCGCAAGCTCGGCTGCTCGGTGCTGTATTCGGCCGACCGCTATCTCGACATCCTGCCGCCCGATACCGACAAGGGCCGCACGCTCGCCGCGCTCGCCGATCATCTGGAACTGCCGCGCGAGCGCGTCCTCGTCGCCGGCGACACGCTCAACGACCTGTCGATGTACACCTCCGGCTTCCAGGGCGTGTGCGTGGGTGAATCGGAGCCGGCGCTCGTCAAGGCCACCGACCAGCTGTCCAACGTGTTCCATGCCCAGGCGCCGGGTTGCGGCGGCATCCTCGAGGCGATCACCCACTTCGACCTGCTCGACGCCGACGATCCATATCTGCGCAAGATCGCCGAGCCCGCAACCGGCCAGTCGGATCTGGTGATGGTCTATCACCGCCTGCCGTACGAGGAATACGTGGAAGACGGCCAGCGCAAGCGCCGGCGCCCGACCTCGCCCAACGGCATCATTCCTAGCCTGCTCGGCTTCTTCGGCAGCGGTCAGAAAGGCTCTTGGGTCGCGTGGAGCGTGGATGATCCCAAGCTCGGCAAGTTCGAGACACGCACACCCGTCGATGCCGACGCCTATCCCAACCTCACCGTCGCCCGCGTGCCGCTGACGCACAGCGAGGTGGACGCGTTCTACAAGCGGTTCTCGAAGGAAGCGTTCTGGCCAATGCTGCACACCTTCTGGGAGCGTGCACGTTTCAACGAGGACGACTGGAAGATCTATCTGCGCGTGAACCGCAAGTTCGCCGAGGCCACCGCCGCCGAAGCCGCGCCCGGCGCGACGGTCTGGCTGCACGACTACAACCTGTGGATGGTGCCGGCCTACCTGCGCGAGCTGCGTCCCGACGTGCGCATCGCATTCTTCCACCACACCTATTTCCCGTCGGCCGACGTGTTCAACGTGGTGCCCTGGCGCCGCGAGATCCTCGGCAGCTTGCTGCAGTGCGACTACATCGGCTTCCACATTCCGCGCCAGGTCGAGAACTTCGTCGACGTGGTGCGCGGCGCGATGCCCACCGAAGTGCTCAAGCGCGAAGGCTGCGCCCCGCGGTTCCTGACCTACGGCTGCGCGGTGGGCATGGACGAGATGAGCACGCGCATCCGTGTCGGCGATCGCGAGGTCGGCCTCGGCGCGCATCCGGTCGGCACCGACCTCAAGCGTATCGAGACCGGTCTGGCGCAGCCGCGCGTGCGTGTGCGGCTGGAGCAGATCCGCCGCGAATTCTCCGGTCGCAAGCTGGTGCTGTCGGTCGAGCGTCTCGATTACACCAAGGGCACGCTGGAGAAGCTGCTCGCCTTCGAACGCCTGCTCGGCGAACAGCCCGACCTGCGCGGCAAGGTCACGCTGCTGATGGTCTGCGTGCCGGCGGCGAAGGAGATGACCGTCTATCAGGAGCTGCAGACGCAGATCGAACAGGCGGTGGGCCGGATCAACGGCCGCCACGCGATGCTGGACTGGTCGCCGGTGCGGTTCTTCGCCCGCGGCCTGCCGTTCGAAGAAGTGCTGGCGCACTACGCGGCCGCCGATGTCATGTGGATCACGCCCCTGCGTGACGGCCTGAATCTGGTGGCCAAGGAATTCGTTGCAGCGCACGGCATTGAGGGCTCGTCAGGCACGCTGGTGCTGTCGGAGTTCGCCGGCGCCGCCGCCGAACTCAAGGGCGCGGTGCTGACCAATCCGCACGACCTGACGGATCTCGTCGCCGGCCTGCGTCAGGCGCTGTCGATGCCCGAGCACGAAGCCGTGGGCCGTCAGCGCCAACTGTTCGACATCGTCCGGTATTACGACGTCGAACGCTGGGGGCGCGATTTCCTCGAGGCGGTCGACACCGCGGGCAGCGGCGCCGACCAGCATCGGTACGCAATGCGCGGACTCGCTGCCTGATCGGCTGTAGGGGCGCTTCGTACAGGAATGTACGAAGCGCTTCCGCGCGTTGCATCGGGGTCCCGTTCTTTCATTGGCAACACGTGCCGGCATCGGCATTGCGTGCCAGGACGACCGCATGTATCCCGCACCTTTTCCTCCGGGAGAGAGCCTGCCCCGAACCTGTTCCGGGGTCGACGCGCATAGCGCGTCGGGTGAGGGAACGGTCTCACCGGTCTGATCTGCGGTCGCGCCTCTTCGCAGCTTCAGGATTCCGACGACCTTGGACGACGACGGCGATGGGTTTCGCTGTGCTCTACCCATCACGCGAACCGATCAGGCGCCATGTCAGGAGACGCCACTCTCCGTTCACCGTGCCTTCCCTAGCCTGCCGAGACTTGTCGGCACCACGCCGGCGCCCGACTCGAAGAGGACCTCACATGCGCGCAGCTCCCGCCACTGCTCTCCTGCTCACGTTTGCCCTGGCCGCCTGCGGCGGCGAATCGACGCCCGCATCGCCGGCCGTGGACGCGCCACCGCCTCCGCCACCTGCCGCCGCGCCTGCGGAAGAAGCACCGCCCACCGGCTCACTCGCCGCGCGCGAAGCCGAAGCCGCGCCGTCGAACACGGTCAACTATGACTGCGAAGGCACGCGTATCACGCTCGCGCAGGAAGGCGAAGGCGACGAGGCACGCGTGAAGTTCGTCGTTGACGGGGTGACGCTGGATCTGCCCCGCGCGGAAACCACCCAGGGCGACCGCTTCGCCGATGCAGACGGCAATGCGTTCTGGAGCCACGGCACCGATGAAGCACGTCTGGCGCTCCAGGGCCAGCACGAGCGCAACTGCGCGCGCGTGTACTGAGCCGATCGCCCATTCATCGCCTCCGCCTTCCGGAGGCGATATCCTCGAACCGCTCCCCCCGCTCCGACGCGTCGATCCGATCCCCAAGGCAAGGAGACGACAATGCGCTGGTTTACACCTGTGTTGACTGTGGCCATCGGCCTGACACTGGCAGCCTGTTCGCCGGCAGAAGCACCGACCGTCGACGATCCGGCAACGCCGCCCGCGACTGAGAGTACTGAGCCGGCCCCGCCCGATCCTGCAGCGCCGGCGCCGCAGGTGATCCACTACGACTGCGAGGGCACGCCCGTCGACGCCACGTTCGACGGCCACGGCCAGGTGAGCGTCGCGGTGGACGGCGCCAATCACGTATTGCGCACCGAAGACGGCCCGTCCGGCACGAAGTACGTCGACGACGCTGGCGTTGTGCTGTGGAAGCGGGGCGAACACGACGCGCTGCTGACGCGTCCCGACCGTCCGGACCGCATCTGTAGCGGTGCGCCGGCAGCGCCGGTTTAAGGCCAGCCGCGGCCTCTCGTGGAAGCGTGCTCGCGCACTGGGTGGTGCGAAGCACTCCATCGCGCGCGAACGCGCTTCCACGCATCCCGTGTCTCCAGGTAGACCATTGTCCAGCAGGCATCCCCTGCCTGCGCCACTAAGCTGGTCGAAGTCCCCCTGCGACGGTATCCGCCATGTTCCAGCGCGCCACGCGCCTGTCCGTCCGACTCGTCGAACGCTACCTGCCCGACGCCTATGTCTTCGTCCTGATCTTCACTGCGTTGGCTGCGATCGCCGCCTTCACGATCGAGCAGACGCCGCCACTGGAACTGATCCGCTACTGGGGCACCGGCTTCTGGGAACTGCTCGGCTTTTCGATGCAGATGCTGCTGGTCCTGGTGACCGGCTTCATTCTCGCCAAGACGCCGCCGGTCAAGCGCGGTATGACCTGGATGGCTTCGCGCTGCCGCACGCCGAAGAACGCGATCGTCGTGGTGACCCTGGTCGCGATGGCCGCCAACTGGATCAACTGGGGCTTCGGACTCGTCATTGGCGCGCTGTTCGCCCGTGAAGTGGCGCGCTTCGTGAAAGTGGATTACCGGTTGCTGGTGGCGAGCGCCTATTCGGGCTTCGTCATCTGGCACGGCGGCCTGTCGGGTTCGATTCCGCTGACGATCGCCACCGAAGGCCACTTCATGCAGGAAGCCATCGGCGTGATTCCGGCATCGGACACCATCTTCGCGCCTTTCAATCTGCTGATCATTGCGCTGCTGGTGATTGCCATCCCGCTGATCAATCGCGCGATGACACCGCCCGACCAGGACGCAGTGCTGTTCGATCCGCCCGAGGATCCCGAGCCGCCGGCGCCAGCGCAGGACCAGAGCCCGGCCGAACGTCTCGAGCACGGCTGGATCCTGTCGGTCGCGGTCGGCGTCGCCGGCCTGGTGTTCCTCGCCGATCACTTCATCGCCGGCGGCGGACTCAACCTCAACATCGTCAACTACGGCTTTCTGATGCTTGGCATCGTGCTGCATCGCACTCCGGCGCGCCTGCTGGCGGCGCTGCAGGAAGCGATCAAGGGCGGCGCGGGCATCGTGATCCAGTTCCCGTTCTATGCCGGAATCATGGCGATCCTGGTCGGTTCGGGCCTGGCGACCACACTGTCGGCGTGGTTCGCCTCCATCGCCAGCGCGCAGACCCTGCCCGTGCTGACATTCCTGTCGGCCGGGCTGCTCAACATGTTCGTGCCGTCCGGTGGCGGCCAATGGGCCGTGCAGGCACCGGTGATGATTCCGGCGGCGCAGGCGCTGGGCGCGGATCTGCCGCGTGTGGTCATGGCCGTGGCCTGGGGCGATGCGTGGACCAGTATGCTGCAGCCGTTCTTCGCCCTGCCGCTGCTGGCGATCGCGGGGCTCAAGATCAAGGACATCATGGGCTACTGCCTGATGGTCCTGTTCGCCGCGGGCGTGATCATCGGCCTGGTGTTCCTGCTGTTCTGATCGATCTGTGCAGGTCCGCCGCGCGACAGGCGCGCGGCGGGGTCACTGGTCACTCCGCGTGGCGAGCGGCGATCTCCGCCAGACGCGCATCGAGCGCCTCACGCGGCCACCAGCGGCCACGCGCCATGACACCGAGCGGTGCCTGGACATGCGACAGGTCTTCACGCGGATCGCCTGCCAGCAACACCAGATCCGCGCGCCGGCCCACTTCGATGGTGCCGAACGCCTCCGGCGTGCCGAGCGCCTGCGCGGCATTGCGTGTGCCGGTCACCAGCACTTCGTAGGGCGTCATGCCCGCGGCCTGCATCATTGCCATCTCGCGGTGGATCGAGAAACCCGGCACGTTGAAGAACTGCGGCGCATCGGAGCCGAGCACGATCGGCGCACCACCATCGTGCAGCGCCTTCAGCAGTTCGCGTCGCAACGTCACCAATGCCTGCGCCGCGTCCGGCTGGAAGGTCTCGCGCGCCGCGTACCCGTGTTTCGCACGGCGCCAGCGTTCGCGCTCCGACGCCGGCATGTAACGCATCTCCGGCCACTGCAGCATCGCTTCGGGCGTCTCCGCCGAGGCCATGTGTTCGACCAGGGTCAGCGTCGGCACATTCCAGGTCCCGGCAGCACGGGTCCGCGTGACGGCGTCTTCGATCCGCCCGCGCTCGACCCACTGCACCCAGCCGCTGCCGAACCAGCCTGCTTCGCGATCACCGGTATCGGTCCCCGGCGGCACCAGGAACTCCACGTAGCGGTCGAAGTGATCGATCGAGGTCTGTTTCGCGTCGAGCGCCACCTCGAGCGGGACGCCGTCCGGGATATGACCGGCGAACGGCATGCCGAGCGCATGCGCCGTCTCGGCCATCCGCCGATACGCATCGGCAGGAATGCTGCCGATCTTAACCAGGTCGAAGCCGGCGGCGTGATGCGCGCGCACCTCCCGTGCAGCCTCGTCGGCGTTCTCGCTCCGCAACCACGGACTGGCCACGACCATCGTCGGACCACTGATTTCACCGCGTTCGATGCGCGCGCGCAGTTCGGGATGCGAGACATCGCCCGACATGTTGCGCACCAGGGTCACGCCGTTGGCGAGATACAGATCGAGTGTGTCCTGCACGTAGACGGGATCATCGCCGCCGGGCACGTGACCATGGAATTCCGCCAGTCCGGGCATCAGCACACGGCGCTCGCCGGCAATGCGCGTTGCGTCTTCGGGTACATCGACGCTGGCACTGGGACCGATGGCGACGATGCGTCCATCGCGGACCACGACCGTCTGCGATTCCAGGCGCACGTCGCGGTCCATCGGCAGCACGTCGACATCGACGAATGCGAAGGCACCTGCAGCGCCCGCAGATCCGGTCGACTGAGCGTGCGTGGCCCCCGCCAGCAACAACGCCGTTGCCGCGAGCCCCTGCAACCACCTCATGTGGACGGACGCGCGTGCAGCGCGACATTGAGCTGGTCGATCACGACGATCCAGTCGGCGTCATCGATGCGCTCTTCGCGCAGCAGCTGCGCCTGCGACTCGGTCCAGAACGGCGCTTCTTCCAGTCGCATGTCGTCGGGCAACGGCCCGTGGGAGGCGATGAAGTCACGGATCGAGGCCTCGTCGTTCGGCAGGCCCAGCTGGGCAAAGAGTTCTGAAAACGGATGGACGGTCGATTCCACGGTGCACTCCAGTTTGGTCGTGCAACGAGCCTAACGCGGCCTGCGTCAACGCAGGCGCAGGCGCCGCCGGTGTGCGGATCCCGGAAACGCCAACCGCCCGGCAAGCGGGCGGTTCGGTCGACACAGATGGAGCTGCGCGGGCTAACGGACGACTTTCTTCGCCACCGTTAGGCCCAGCACAAACAGCACGACAGCGATGATGACCGCTGCCCAGAACAGGAACTTCGCGATGCCCATCGCGCCGCCTGCGACGCCGCTGAAACCGAGCGCGCCGGCGATCAGGCCGATGACTGCGAAAATGATGGCCCACTTGATCATGAAACGTTCTCCTTGCGAGGCGGCGCGAGCGCGCGTCGCCAGTGGCCGAAATCTTCCGCCGCGCGTGGTGCGAGCCGCGTGAACAGGTCGCCGCACGTACTCAGCGCAGGCGCGTGGCGAGCGCGCGCAGCATGCAGATCATCCAGGCAAGGATCAGCACGATCACCGTCTTCTGCGCGAGTCCGCGCGGTGCCTCGCGCCACGCGGCGAGGATCCACACAGACGCAAAACACAGCAGTGCCCAAGGCAATGCCCATCGCGCGGTGCGCCGCCACGCCGGATCGCGCAGGAAGCCGAGCGCCTGCACCACCATGCCGGTGGTCGCGAACAGGAACGCGCCTTTCGCGGACACGCCGTGGATCAGTCCCTCCAGCGAACGGTCCACGCCCGGCATGTCCATCCATGCGTAGGCCGTGATCGACAACGACATGCCCGCGAGCGCGAACAGCAGCAGCGCCGCAGAACTCCGCGCGGGCGGCGCATGTGCTTCCCGCAATGCCCAGGCAAGCGCGACCATGCCCACGCCCAGCGCGACATAGGCCGCCTGCAGCAGCGGACCCCAGGCACCGATCAGATACAGGCTCATCTGGCTGGCGACCGGATCAAGCTCGGGACGCCGCAGATGCAGCACGATCGCCGCGATGACAAACGCGGCGAGACCCGCAGCGGAGATGTGGAGCGCGCGGCGGATCGCTGGGCGCCGAAAGACAACGGTATCTGCGACCATCGCAAACAGGTGTCGGGAAATCGCAACGCATGCTACCGGAGCCGTCACGTTCCGCTACCTGCGCGCCCGTAACGATGCGGGTCACCAACGAAGCCCTGTATCCCGATGCCGCGAGACACCCGCAACCGACACGCCGCGATCCGTCTGCCGGATCTGCGCATCGACAGCTGCAACCTGCCCCTGCGAGACCCCGACGGCGACGGATTCCTCGGCGACCACGCGAGTCAGACAGCGTTCCGGCGCTTTCTCGACGCGCGACGGCGTCACCACTTCACCGGACGCCGCGATCCCTTTGGCCGGACTGCGACGCATGCCATCTCCAAGAGCGAGATCGATCTCGTTCTTGTCGGCGGCAATGCCGACGCCGCGCATCTCGTGCACGCGGCGGTCGAGGATCATGCGCACCAGCTCTCCGGCGTGGTCCGCGGTTTCCTGGCCACCGACGCGTGGCATGGCGTGCGCCGCATCGTCATCGGGGGCGGGTTTCCGGGCAGTCGCGTGGGCGCGCTGTCGGTCCGCCGCGCAGCGCGTCTGCTCAAGCTCTCACGCAGCGGCGTGGACCTGTCGCTGCTGCGACACGATGGCGACGATGCCGGCCTGCTCGGTTGGGTGCCGCTGGCACCGGCTGCGACCCATCGGCATGCGGCGTTCCTCGCCGTCGACATCGGCGGCACCAACATCCGCTGCGGCATCGTCGCGCCGCATCTGGATCAGCGCGACGACGGCAGCCGCGCACGGGTCCTCGAGCGCAGCCAGTGGCGGCATGCCAGCGAATCGCCGGATCGCGAGGATGCGGTGAACCGCATGGCCGCGATGCTCAATGGACTGATCGCACACGCACGCACGATCGGCCTGCGGCTCGCGCCCTTAGTCGGCATCGCCTGCCCGGGGCAGATCGACCTCGACGGCCGCATCCTGCACGGCGCGCAGAACCTGCCCGGCGACTGGGAGGCCGAGGATTTCCGGCTGGCGGACGCGCTGCGGTCACGGCTGGACCGGATCGGCGGCCGGGCGCCGCGGGTATTGCTGCACAACGATGCCGTCGTGCAGGGGCTCAGCGAGCGACCACGTATGACCTCGGTGGACCGTTGGGGCGTGCTGACCATCGGTACCGGGCTGGGCAACGCCAGCTACACCAACCACCGCGGCTGAACCGCCCGAAGGCCCCGGGGCCGGTCTTGGGCGCCCGGATGCTATGCTCGATCCTCGGGCCGCGCCCGATCCGTGCGCTCCGCGCGACCTGAGCCGTCGCCCGCCTCGCTTTCTCTCCCGCGTGACCGCCCTTCGAGGGCTCCGCTCACAGGAAGCTTCGTGCCCGGTTACTCCACACGTATCGTGACCGTCCAGGTCGGTGGCCATGCCTACCGCCTGCGCGTGCTCGGAGATCTGCAGCAGTACGCCGATCCCGATGGTCATGGTGCGGACCTGGGGATTTCGTCGGCGCAGTGGTCGTTGTTCGGTCAGGTCTGGCCGTCCGGTCGTCTGCTCGCACAGACGATGGAACGTGCGGATGTGGCAGGCAAACGTATTCTGGAGGCCGGCTGCGGTCTCGCATTGTCGAGTCTGGTGCTCCAGCGTCGAGGCGCGATCATCGTTGCCTCCGATGTGCACCCGCTCGCCGAAGGATTTCTCGCGTACAACGCGGCGCTCAACGCGTTGGATGCGGTGCATTACCGGCAGATGCGCTGGGACGTCGAACTCACCACGCTCGGTCGGTTCGACATGATCATCGCCTCCGACGTGCTCTACGAACGGGCGCACGCGGCGCTGCTGGCGGATGTGGTCGAGCGCTACGCGCAGCCGATTGCCGAGATCGTCATCAGCGATCCCGGCCGCGGCAACAGCGCGGCCTTGAGCCGGCTGCTCGATGCGCAGGGCTTCTCGCTGCACGAGTCGCGTGCGGGCATCGACAACGACGCCGCCGCATTGCCGCGCGGCCGCTTGCTGCACTACCGCCGCGGTATGGGGCGGCTGCAATGAGCGGCCGCGCCGACTGCGATCGTTGCGATGCCGTGTGTTGCCGCCTGACGGTGGTGCTGCAGCCGGGTGACGATGTCCCGGAACGTTTCACCGATGTCACCGACGCCGGACTGCCGGTCATGGCGCGTGACGAGGAAGGCTGGTGCGTCGCCATCGACAGTGCCCGCATGTGTTGTTCGATCTACGAAAGCCGTCCTGACGTCTGCCGACGTTTCGTCATGGATGGTCCTTACTGCCGCGACATCCGTGCCGATTACATCGAGCGTGGCAGTCGCGGTATCCCGCTGGCGATGTATTGACGGAGTCCACCGGATGTCCCGTACCAAAACCCCGAGTCCCCCGCAGTCCGACACGCGTCACCTGTTCGCAGGTGCGCGCAAACCCAATGAGCGTGGCGCATCGCTGACCAGCGACCGCATCGCCAACGATCTGGCATCGTTCCGCAAGTCCGGCGGCAAGATCGAAGTGCTCGGCAACACGCGCACTTTGACCCGCATCGACGGGCCTGCGGTGCCACCCCCGGTCGAAGCCGCACCGCGCAAGCGCCGCGCGGGCTGAAGCCCCGCGCTGTCGCTTTGACGACGGCGCGTCGATCCACGTGTCCCTAATGTGTCGGCCTGTCTTCCAGGAGCCGCCCGCATGTCACTGACACCGCCGATCAGGCCTTTCGATGCAACACCCCTGCTCGATCGCGTGGTGCTGATCACCGGCGGCGCGCAGGGCATCGGGCGTGGCATCGCCCAGGCAGTGCTGGGTGCCGGAGGCCGTGTGGTCGTCGGCGATCTCGACCGTGACGCCGGCCACGCCTGCCTCGCGGAATGGGACGTCGGCGCGCGCGCCCGCTTCCTGCCGCTCGATGTGTCGCGTGAAGCCTCGGTGCGGACATTCGCAACCAGAGCACTGGCGGCGTTCGGTCGCATCGACGGCCTCGTCAACAATGCCGGCCCCGCTGACCCGGTGATCAATGACGTCTCGACACTGTCGCTGGTCGACTGGCGTCGCTTCATCGACGGCCATCTGACGGGCACGTTCCTGTGCAGCAAATACGCATTGCCTGCGCTGCGCGACGCGCGTGGTGCGATCGTCAACATCGCCTCCAGCCGAGTGCTGCAGTCCGAGCCGCACACCGAAGCCTATGCATCGGCCAAAGGCGGCGTGGTCGGATTCACCCATGCGCTGGCGATCAGCGAAGGTCCGCAGGTACGGGTCAATGCGATCAGTCCGGGCTGGATCGTCACCGACGACTGGCGGAAGCCGTCCGCGCGTCGCGCGCCGAAACTCTCGAAGCGTGATCACGCCCAGCATCCGGTGGGACGTGCTGGCGTGCCCGACAATATCGGTGCGCTTGCGGTGCATCTGCTCTCGGACGCCGCAGCGTTCATCACCGGCCAGAATCTCATTGTCGACGGCGGGATGACCCGGAAGATGCAGTACGTGTGAGCCGGACATCACGCGCGGGCCACGGCGCTGAACCGCTCGCGTCGGTACGGCCGCATTTCACCCGTAGTTGCGCAGCGCGCTGCAAGCATGCAGGCCTGTCACCCGCTTGGAGAACACCGATGAATCCCATCCGTACCCTTGCTGCCGTGGGGCTGCTCTCGCTCGCCGGTACGAGCCTCGTCCATGCACAGTCCTACGGGCCGGAAGACGAAGGGCGCCGCTTCAACGACGGCAGTCGTGTGGTCTGCAACGATGTCGAAGTCCAGCGCAACGCAAGCGATCCGAACCGTGTCGGCGGTACTGCGGCAGGCGCCGTGATCGGTGGCCTGGTGGGCAACCAGATCGGCAGCGGCAGCGGTCGCAAGATCGCGACTGTCGGTGGTGCTGTCGCAGGTGGCGCAATCGGTCGCAACGTGCAGGGCAATCGCCAGGAAGCGAACGGCAATCGCGTCGTCGAAACCCGCTGCGAGCGCGTGCGTCGCTGATTTCGGAACACCTGCTTCCAGCAATTCGATCATCCGGACGGGTCGGCCATGCGCCGGCCCGTTCGCGTATGCGCGGTCCTACCAGACCAGATCGTCCGGCACCGCGTACTTCGGATCGTCGTAGTCGTCATCGGCTCCCTGCACTGGCGTGTCGCCTGCGTGGTCGAGCACGATGGCCTGCGGATCACGCTCGCGCACACGTGCCACAACTGCGCGCGGCAACAACACGAAGCTGCTGTCCAGGCGCGCGATCACCAGCGCGCCGCTGGCCAGCTGGCGCGCCTGGGCGTCGTCGACCACGACGCTGCGAATGCCGCCGTCGACATCGAACCGATACGCACGCTCGCCGGTCGACTTGACCTGGTTGTCGACGATCAATTGGCGCGCCTGGCTGCGACGCTCACGTTCGCGCGCTTCCTCGTTGCGGGCCTGCGCCAGTGCGCGGTCGCGCTCGGCCTTTTCCTGCCGCACGCGCTCGACCTCGCGCTGCGATTCGGTCTTCGCCGTCGGCTGTTTGCCGTGTCGCGCCTTGGTCTGCTCGCGCGCGATTTCGGCCACCTTGCCCTTCTTGACCAGGCCGGCCTTCAACAGCTGTTCCTGCAGCGGATTGCGCATGCCACATCGTCCACGGTGTTCGGACGTCGATGATACCGGCTGCGCGATGTCCGCTCCGGCGCTATCGTGCCGCGATGGATCCCCTGCCCTACCTCGCCGGCTATCCAGCCGACGTCCAGATGCGTGTGCGTGCGCTGCGCGACGACGGCCGCCTCGGCGATTACCTCGCCCGCCGCTATCCCGACCCGCACGCGATTCGCAACGATCGCCAGCTCTACGACTATGTGCAGGCGCTCAAGGACCGGTATCTGCGCCAGTCCACGCCGCTGCACAAGGCGATCTACGATGGCAAGCTGCAGGTGCTCAAGCATGCGCTGGGCACGCACACGACCATCTCACGCGTGCAGGGTGGACGGCTGAAGGCGAATCGCGAGATCCGCATCGCCAGCGTGTTCCGCGAGGCGCCAGCCGCGTTCCTCGAAATGATCGTGGTGCATGAGCTGGCGCATCTGAAGGAAAGCGACCACAACCGCGCCTTCTACAATCTGTGCACGCACATGTCGCCGGATTACCACCAATTGGAGTTCGACCTGCGGCTGTATCTGATGCATCAAGAGGCCACGCCGGCAGCATCCGGCTGAACGCAAGGCGCTAACACCCATGAATGCAACGATCCTTCCCGATTCGCCAGGTCGTTCCACCCATGGTGTGGATGCAGACTTGTGAACAGGCCGCTCTTGCGGCACCGATCCGTCCACCACGAGTCCCGAACATGTCCAACACCTTCATCGCCGCCGCCACCCGTCGCCGCAGCCAGTACGCCCTCGGCAAGGCGTTGCCGCTGTCGCAGGCCGACACCACCGCGCTGATCCAGGAAGCCGTGCGCCAGGCCCCCTCCTCGTTCAACTCGCAGAGCTCGCGCGCCGTGATCCTGTTCGGCGATGAGAGCCTGAAGTTCTGGGGCTTCGTCGAGGACGCGCTGCGCAAGATCGTGCCGACTGACGCATTCGCCGACACCAAGGCCAAGCTCGACAGCTTCGCTGCTGGCGCCGGCACCGTGCTGTTCTATGAGGACACTGCGACGGTGCAGGCGCTGCAGGAGAAATTCCCGCTCTATGCCGACAACTTCCCGGTGTGGTCCGAGCATTCGAGCGGCATCGCGCAGTACGCCGTGTGGACCGCGCTGGCCGAAGCGAACATCGGTGCGAGCCTGCAGCACTACAACCCGCTGCCCGACGCTGCCGTCGCAGCCGAGTGGGATCTCCCGCCGACGTGGCGCCTGCGCGCGCAGATGCCGTTCGGTTCGCACGAAGCCGGTTTCGGCGAGAAGACCTTCATCGACGACGCCATCCGGTTCCGCGTCCACGGCTGATCCCCGCCGCGCATTCCGGTCATCGGCAGGCCCTGCGTAGAATCGCAGGGCCTTGCCTCGTCTGGAGTTCCGATGCGCCTGCCGATCCGTCCCGCGTCTCTCGCGCTTGCGCTGGGCGCCTGCCTGCTCACCGCATGCGCACCTGCGCCACGTGGTGAATCGAGCGATGCACGCGCGACCGTCGAATCATCGACCCAGGCCGCGACCTTCTTCGAACGCTTCACCGACGCGTGGATGCGACGCCAGCCCTCGGCCTCGACCGCGAGCCGCTACTTCGGCGATGCCGAACAGGCGCGCATGGATCGCGAACTCACACCGCAGACGCAGGCGTTCCGCGCCGAGACCATTGCGCTCGCCCAGCGCGGCCTGACCGAGCTGTCCGCGATCGATCGCACATCGATGCGCGACGTCGACCGCGTCTCCGCCGAACTGATGGACTGGCAACTGCGCAGTCTCATCGACGGCGACCGCTTCGATGACTACGGCTTTCCGTTGCAGCAGTTCAGCGGCGCCAACGTCAATCTGCCGAATCTGATGACGGTCGTGCATCCGCTGCGCAGCACGGCCGATGCCGACAGCTATCTCGCGCGCCTGTCGCAGTTCGAGGCGCGCATGGACGAATCCACCGCCCGCGCATCGGAACTCGCGGCGCGTGACGTGTTGCCGCCCCGCTTCATCGTCGAGGCGACCATTGCCCAGATGCGTCGCTTCATCGCCGATACGCCCGCGCGCAATCCGCTGGTGGCGACGTTCGACACGCGCCTGCAAACGGTCGAATCCATCGACGCGCCCACCCGTACGGCGCTCGTCGACAGAGCGACGGCGCTGGTGGAAAGCGGCGTGTATCCCGCGTGGTCACGCGCGATCGCGGAACTCGAACGCCAGCTGCCACGCACAACCGACGACGCCGGTCTGTGGCGTTTTCCCGACGGCGCGGAGGCTTACGCGTACCAGCTGCGGCGTTTCACATCGACCGCGCTGAGCGCCGAGGAGATCCACGCGATCGGCCTGCGCGAAGTCGCGCGTATCGAAGCGGAAATGGACACCATCCTGCGTTCGATCGGTCTCACCGACGGCAGCGTCGAAGCGCGACTCAAGCAGCTGCGTGTCGATCTTGCGTACACCGAGGATGACACCGGCCGCGCCGCGATCATGGCCGACATCGACACGATGATGCGCGACGCCGAACGCCGCAGCGATGCGCTGTTCGACATCCGCCCGCGCTCGGCGGTGATCGCCCAGCCCTATCCCGAATACCGCTGGGACAGTGCCGCCGCGAGCTACACCGCGCCGCCGCTTGACGGTTCGCGCCCGGGCGTCTACCAGATGCCGCTGCGCAAGGACCGCCTGACCCGCTTCGGCCTGCGCACGCTGGTCTATCACGAGACCGTGCCCGGCCATCATTTCCAGGTTGCGCTGTCGGTCGAAAATCCCGCGCTGCCGAAGTTCCGCCAGACCCGCGCGCTCGGCGGCATCTCCGCCTTCAGCGAAGGCTGGGCGCTGTACGCCGAGCGTCTCGCTGCAGAGGAAGGCTGGTACGAAGGCGATCCCGAAGGCCGTCTGGGTCAGCTCGATGCCGAACTGTTCCGCGCCCGCCGCCTGGTCGTCGACACCGGACTGCATGCGATGCGCTGGACACGCCAGCAGGCGATCGACTACGGCATTCCGGCCTCGGAAGTGGACCGCTACGTGGTCATGCCGGGCCAGGCCACGTCCTACATGATCGGCCAGCTGGAAATCGTGCGTCTGCGCGACAAGGCGCGTGATGCGCTCGGCGATCATTTCGATCCGCGCGCCTTCCACAACCGCGTGCTGCTGACCGGTGTGGTGCCGCTGGAACTGCTGGAGCGCGAGGTGGATGACTTCATCGCGCAGGAGAGAAGCTGATGCGCCGGCGCTGGATCGCAGCCAGCTGCATCGTTGCCACAGGCCTGTTGATCGTCGCATTCTTCGTCAAGCCTACCGATACGCATACGGACGTTGGCACACCTACGAACGAGGTCGCCCACAACGTAGGCGACTCCCCGCAAGGGGAAAGGTGGCCGGCGATTCCGGACGGGCCGTTCGACTCGCAACGCGTGCAGCTCGAAACTGCAGCGGCCAATGGCAATCCCCATGCCGCATTCCGGCTGGGCAATGCGATCGCACATTGTCTCGACTACAACCCGATCGCCAGTGGCCGGGCAGCCCAGATGATGGCGGAATTGATCGCACAGGCGGGCACGAGCATCCGGATCGGCGGCCGTCCGCTAGGCGACGAGCGCAGCATCGACACGGTCCTGTTCGCGCAGCAGGAGGCCCGGCGGATATGCGCTGACACTGACAGCCTGCGCGCCAGCCCACCGACGCTCGACGCCTACCATTACATCGCGCAGGCAGCCGAGGCCGGCCATCCCCGAGCAGGCGCCCTGTATCCGGATGTGGCCTTCCTCGAGTTCCGATCGCCGATCGAATTGATCGACAATGCCGAAGAAGTCGACAGGCGCCGCGCACGTGCGCGCGCCTACCTGCTGGCCGCCGTCCGCGCGGGCGAACCCGAAGCGCTGCTCGCCGCGTCACGCGCATACGCCACGGACGGTTGGCTGGCACGTGATCCCGAACAGGCATTGGCCTACTGGATCGCCTACACGGCAAGCGACGATTTCACGCGCATTCCCGAAAGCCTCGCCACTGACCGGACGGCGGAACTGGAGGGGATGCTCACGGCGTCGCAGCGGGAGCAGGCGGCGACACGCGCTGCCGGGCTCATGGATGTTTCAAGGGAGCGAACGGATGCGAACTGAATCTCTGATGCGGTGCCTGCTGGCCGCGGCCCTGCCGATCGCGCTGCTTTCGGCTTGCGCGGACCGGGAGACGGGGGTGCCCCCCGCTGCGGAAATGACGCCTGCTGGAGCCGACGCGTCTCCGACTGCGGCTGCACCTTCCGAAGTCGCGCGCGGGGCCGGCTCGACCACGTTGTCTCAACTGCAGCAATCGCTGGAGGCGAATGGCCTGGGGGCCGCCCCCCCGATCCAGCGCATGACCCGTCAAGAGGTTGCCGCCCGATTCGCGGCGTCGGCAGACGCCGGGGATCCGGCCTCGGCCTACATCGCCGGTCGAAGCCTTGCCGAGTGTCACCGGATCCTGCGCGACGACACGCCACAGGCCATGTTGTCCCGCCAACGCGAAGACACGCTCGAACTGCAGCAGCGCGAGGGCACACCGGGATACGAGATGTTGCGGCAGCAACTCGAGCAAAGATCCGCCAGACGGGTCGCGGCGTACTCGGATTGCAACGCGCTGGCGCCGGGACTGATCGCACGATCAGTCGGGTGGCTGGAGCAAGCGGCAGCGGCGGGCCATCTGGATGCTCGCAAGGATTACCCGTCACTGGCGATGCTCGAGTTCGAGACCCGCGAGGGCATCATCCGCGACCCGATGGAAGCGCGACGGCGGCAGGCGCTCGCACGTGAATACCTCGAAGATGCCGTCCAGGCAGGTGACCCTCAAGCGCTCGATCTTTACCTGGGTGCCCAATATGGTCAAGGCCCCCTGTACCCGGAGGACCGCCGGGCCGCTCAGGTCTACGGATACGTGCAACAACTCGTTTTGCATCAGCCGAGACCCTCTGATCCGGTGGGCGACGCTGTCCAGGCAAGGCTGGACAGACTCCGGGTCGAGCAAGGCGGGGCGTCACGCGAGGACAGGTTCCAGTCGTTGCTCAGGAACGGCCCGCCCCGCTCTTCATCAGACGAATTCAGCGATGCGGAGTGGGCCGACATCACTGCCGAGGGCCGGCGTATCTTCGAGGACGCGTTCCGAACCGACACTCCAGCGCGCTGAAACGCGGGTTGCCGGACGCTTGCCGACATGCGCACCACGCGACGCCGGGATTGCATTGTTAGACTGCCCGGCCACTCGATACGGCAGGCACGATGACTCCAACCAAGGCGGCTGGCCCCTCATCTCCTCCTCCGCGCAGCGCTGTTACGCGTTTGCTCAACGGGGTCGAGTTCCTCGGCAATCTGCTGCCGCATCCGGTCACCCTGTTCGCGTTGCTCGCGCTACTGATCGTGCTGCTGTCCGGGATTCTGGGCGCCTACGGCGTGTCCGTCCCCGACCCGCGCCCCGTGGGCTCCAGCGGACGCGCCGACGACGGGATCATCCGGGTCATCAGCCTGCTCGACGCAGAAGGCCTGCGTCGCATCGTCACCGGACTGGTGACCAACTTCACCTCGTTCGTGCCGCTGGGCACGGTGCTGGTCGCGATGCTGGGTGTCGGCATCGCCGAGCGGTCTGGCCTGCTGACCGCCGCGATCAAGCAGCTGGTGCTCGGCGCGCCGAAGAGTCTGGTGACGGTGGTGGTGGTGTTCGCCGCGATCCTGTCCAACACCGCGTCGGAAATGGGCTACGTGGTCGTGATTCCGCTGGCCGCGGCGATCTTCCACGCGCTGGGGCGTCATCCATTGGCGGGTCTGGCTGCCGCGTTCGCCGGCGTGTCGGGCGGCTACAGCGCCAACCTGCTGATCGGCACCGTCGATCCGTTGCTCGCCGGCATCACCCAGGAAGCGGCGCGGCTGATTGACCCGGCGTATGAGGTGCACGCGGCGGTCAACTGGTACTTCATGATCGTCAGCACCTTCGCCGTGACCGCGATGGGCTGGTTCGTCACCACCTACATCGTCGAGCCCAAGCTGGGCGCCTTCGACCCGAAGGATCTCGATCCGGACGCCGAGCCGGTAAACATGGAGCCGCTGGCCGCCCGCGAACGCCGTGCGCTGATGTGGGCCGGTCTGGCCGCGCTGGTGGTGGCCGGGGGCATCGCCGCGCTCGTGGTCCCGTCGAATGGCGCGCTGCGCCTGCCGGGCGTCGAGGACACGCTAGGCAGCCTGCGTCCGTTTCTGACCGGCATCGTGGTGCTGGTGGCCGTGTTCTTCGCGGTGGCCGGCATCGTCTACGGCGCGCTCACCGGTTCGATCCGCAATGATCGCGACGTCATCGACGCGATGGCGAAATCGATGGCCACGCTGAGCCTCTACATCGTGCTGGTGTTCTTCGCCGCCCAGTTCGTCGCATTCTTCAACTGGACCCAGCTGGGCCAGGTGATGGCGGTGCTCGGCTCGAACCTGCTGGAGTCAATCGGCCTGACCGGGCCGCTGGTGTTCCTGGCCTTCATCGCCCTGTGCGGACTGATCAACCTCTCGTTGGGCTCGGCCTCGGCGCAGTGGGCGGTGACCGCGCCGATCTTCGTGCCGATGCTGATGCTGGTGGGTTACAGCCCCGAAGTGATCCAGGCGGCCTACCGCATTGGTGATTCGGTGACCAATCTGATCACGCCGATGATGAGTTACTTCGGACTGATCATGGCCTTCGCCGCGCGTTACAAACGCGACCTCGGCGTAGGCACGCTGATCGCAATGATGCTGCCGTATTCGATCGTGTTCTTCTTCGGCTGGACGCTGTTGTTCTTCGTCTGGGTGTTCGTGCTGGGCCTGCCGGTCGGGCCGGGTGCGCCCACCTACTACGCGCCTGGCTGATCGCGCAGCTTCGATAGGACATGCCGCTGCGCCTCTGACGACCTTTGTCCTGTGCCCGGGCAAATCCACGTTTCCCCTGATGCGCGCTTGCGCCGCCGCGTCGCGATTCCGCGATGCCGCATCATGCTCAGGGAGTGACCTTCAGATGCCGCAGCAGACAGTCCAGATTCCATTCGCCCATTTCCGCGCTTTCCTGCCCGCAGACGGCGTGCGGCAGGTCGTGTGGAACGGCACGATGAACAAGTGGAAGCAGAACAAGGAGGCGTTCGAGCGGCACGAGACCGCGGAGGTCGCCTTCGGTCGCGGTATCCGCGCACAGAAGAAGCATCGCAGAGACGAGAAGTCGCTTTCGCCAGGCGTCACGGCCCACGCGGGCCGCATCCACGTGCGCGGTGGGTGGGCCGTGCACAAGGACGTGCCGGTGCACAACGACTACTTCGACGGGCTGTTCCACGCCGACATCTTCGTGCTCGTCCGCAATGGCCATATCGATACCGATCTGCAGAACTTCAACTTCACCTGGAATGCGAGCCCCGCCGCGAAGGTCATCGACTTCACCGGCATGCTGCGCAACATCGTCATCGGGATGATCCGCTCGCAAGTGCGTCACGAACTCGCCACGCGCCTGCGGGCAGAGGTGCAGAACGCGGTGGCGGATCTGCTTCGACGGTACCCGCAGGCGCAGGTCGCGCTCGAGTCGACCAGTATCGAGATCCGCGAGGATGCGATCGCCGTGACTGTGCACTACGTACAGAAAGTCAGGTCGGTGGCACAGAGCGTGACAGCGCTCGGCACCGCCGCAAAAAGAACAGGGCGCGTCCTTGCGACCTCCACGCAGGCCGACCGTATCGTGAAGCCGGCTCGCCGGATCAAGGCTGTAAAAATGGCCTGATCTGCACGCATCGACGACCGGTCTATTGGCCTACGGGCGATGTCGGCGGGACTGGCAAACAGAAAGGGCCGGGAAATCCCGGCCCTTTCGTCGCTCAGTGATCCGCGTGGATCACCAGATGCGGACGCGATCTTCCGGAGCGATCCACAGTGCGTCCTGCGCGGTGATGTCGAACGCGTCGTACCACGCGTCGACATTGCGCAGCGGTGCGAACGCACGGATGTGGCCGGGCGAATGCGTGCCGTTGACGAGCTGCTGACGCAGTGCGTCGTCGCGCCACAGGGTGCGCCACACCTGCGCCCAGCCCATGAACAGGCGCTGCTCGCCGCTGAAGCCGTCGATCTCGGGCGCCGGCTTGCCGTCGAGCGAGCGGCGGTAGGCTTCGAGTGCGATCGTGATGCCGCCGAGGTCACCGATGTTCTCGCCCATCGCGACCTTGCCGTTGATGTGCATGCCCGGCAGCTGCGGGAACTCGTAAGCCTCGTACTGGGCGCCGAGCTTGGCCGCCTGGGCCTCGAACTTCGCCGCGTCCTCGGCCGTCCACCAGTCGCGCAGCACGCCTTCGCCATCGGACTTGCGGCCCTGATCGTCGAAGCCGTGGATGATCTCGTGACCGATCACGCCGCCGATGGCGCCGTAGTTGACCGCCGGATCTGCGTCGGGATCGAAGAACGGCGGCTGCAGGATCGCGGCCGGGAACACGATCTCGTTCTTGACCGAGTTGTAGTAGGCGTTGACGGTCTGCGGCGTCATGCCCCACTCGCCCTTGTCGACTTCCTTGCCCAGACGGTTGCGGCGGTAGTCCCATTCGAACGCCATCGAGCGCTCGGCATTGCCGAACACGTCGCCACGCGCGACCTGCAAGCCGCTGTAGTCACGCCAGGTGTCCGGATGGCCGATCTTCAGGCCGAAGCCCTCCAGCTTCTTGTGCGCCTCGGCCTTGGTCTCGGCGCCCATCCAGTCGAGCTGGTCCAGACGCGCGCCCATCGCCACCTTCACGTTGGCGACCAGTTCGTCCATCTTGGCCTTGGAATCGGCCGGGAAATACAGCTGCACGTAATCGCGGCCGATCGCTTCGCCCATCGTGTTTTCGGCGAAGGACACGCCGCGCTTCCAGCGCTCCTGCTCCTCGGGCTGGCCCGACAGGAACTTGTTGCGGAATTCGAAGCGGGCATCGGAGAACGCCTTCGACAGCAGCGGCGACGCGCTGTCGATGGTGCCGAACGCCTGCCAAGCCTGCAGCGTGGCGATGTCGGTCTCACCGAAGATCGCCGCCAGCTTCGGGATGGCGGTGCTCTGGCGCACGACGGCGCGCGGCGCCTGCGGCACGCCGGCCGCGGCGAAATACGTCGCCCACGGGAAGCCCGGCGCGGTGGTCTCGAATGCGGACAGGTCGACCGGGTTGTAGGTCTTGTCGCGGTCGCGGCTTTCGGCGCGCGTCCAGTGCGCCTCGGCGATCTTGGTTTCCAGCGCGAGGATGGCTTCGGCATTCTGCTGCGGGTTGTCCCAGCCGCCGAGTTCGAGCATCTGCGCGATGTAGGCCTGGTAGCGCTCGCGCTGCGGCGCGAAGTTCTCGCGCAGATACATTTCGCGATCGCCGAGGCCGAGACCCGACTGGCTCATGTACAGCGTGTAGCGATCCGGGTCGCGCTGGTCATCGGACACGCCCAGACCGAAGAAGCTGCGGCCGAAGTCGCCCTGGCTCTCGCCCATCAGGGTTGCGAGCGCTTCACGGTCGGTGGCAGCGCGGATCGCCGCCAACTTCGGCTCGAGCGGCTTGGCGCCCAGCGCTTCGATCGCCGACTCGTCCATGAAGCCCGCGTACAGCGCGGCGACCTTGGCCTGATCGCCATCGGTGGCGGGATCGCCGGTCGGATAGCCCTCGACCAGCTGACGCACGCGCGCCTCGGACAGATCGCGAAGCACGAGGAACGCGCCGTAGCTCGACTTGTCGGACGGGATCTCGGTGTTCTCGGCCCACTTGCCGCTGACGTAGCGGAAGAAGTCCTCACCCGGACGCACGCTGGTGTCCATGCCGGCGGTGTCGATGCCCCAGGTGCCCATGCGTTTGGCCGCGACCGTCGCTTCGGCGCTGCCGCCGGCGGACGTGTCGGCCTGGAACAGCGACTGCAGCTGGCACAGGTCGTCGAGGCAGGCGTGCTCGTGGTCGTGGGCAATAGCGGACGAGGCCGCCATCGTCAGCGCGACGGCGGTGGCCGCGGACAGCAGGGTCTTCTTCAAGGTCGATCTCCGGGAATTCGTTTCGGGTCCGGGGCCGCGGTTACACGCGAAACCGGTCACCCAGCATACCGGTCCGGGCGTGCACGCCGCCCTGACCTGGACCCAACGAATGGCACTCGCGGTGATGGAAATCGCGGGCGCAACGCACGGATTTCCCCTGCGGCACGACACCCGCAGATTCAGTCGCGCGGCAGGACCCGAACGCGCTGCGTCAGGAAGTGCGTCTTTCCAGGCGCCAGACGGACGATGTCCGGTCCGGCATTCGCAGCTTCCAGGCACAGGAAACCGCGCCACGCGCCCGCGTTCATGTCGCTGCTGCGCTGCGCAGATGTTTCACCCGGGTTCCACACCACGAGCGTGCGGCTACCCGATGTCGTGAGCTCGATGCGGCGGTCAAGACCGGGATCGTCGAGATGGTAGCGTCCGCCGGCATCGGCATAGATGTAGTCGCTGCGCCCCGGATCACGGGCATCGTCCAGCACCCAGTTGCCGATCTGCGTGTGCGCGGCGTAGCCGTCGTTCTTGTCGAGGAAGCGCAGGCCGTCGAGGCCGTCGACGCGCACCTCGGCGACGTCCGAGACGCGGAAATAGCTGTGCAGCGCCTGGGTGAACGCAACCGGCTCATCGCCGGTGTTCGTGGTTTCGAGCGTCTGTTCGAGCGTCCTGCCGATGCGCAGATGCATGCGCAGCTCCAGGCCGAGGTCTGCGTAGCGCGGCGGCGCGAGCGTCAGCGACACGCTGCCGTCGGCATCGCGCGAAGCGTCGACGAGCTGCCAGCGGACCGTGCGGACGAACCCGTGCGACGGTACATCGTTGCCCTGCCCCTGGCGCCCGAAGAACGGCCACACCACCGGCACGCCGCCGCGGATCGCGGCCGGCGCGTCGGCGAGCCGCGGCGACAACCACAAGAGGTCTTCGCCGCCGGCCGGCACGTACGACAGCAGATGGCCGCCGTGCAGCGCGATCGCCGCGCGTGCATCCGCGATCTCGACCAGCACCGCCGGATAGCCGGCGAACGTGCCGATCCGCACGCCGTCGACCTCAGGCGCTGTCGTCTCCGCAGGCGGTGACGCCGCCATGGCGACTTCGTCCGCATAGCGCGCCGGCGTCGTGAATCGGGTTTCGGTGAGTTCGGTGTTCGGCGGCATGGCAGCGGTCCTGGGCAGCGAGGTGTTCGGCCGGCCCGCACTGCAACCCGCAAGTGCGGCGATCAGACACGGCAGCAGCAGGCGAATGGCAGGGTGCATGGCAGGGCTCCTGGAAATCCGGCGCAGGGTAACGCACGCGGTACCGCCAGCAGCGCTCTACTGCCATGACGGCGCGCTGCGCCGCGACCATAAGCGCGACCGCAGTACGGTGGTCAACGGAGCCGCGTCATTCGCCCGACGCCCAAGGCGCCTGCGCCAGCTTGCGCGCGATGTGATCGACCAGGGCCTGCACCCGTGTCGGCCGGCTCCGGCCCGGCGGCATCACCACATGCACCGCGATCTCCGGCGGCTGCCAGCCGGGCAGCGCGACTTCGAGCGCGCCACGGCGCAACTCGCGCCAGACCAGAAATTCCGGCTGCAGCGCGAGCCCGGCGCCGGCCAGCAGCGCCGGCGTCAGCGCTTCGGCATTGTTGGCGCGCAGCACCGACGGCACGCCCACGGAGTAATCGCCATGGCGTGCGTGGTGGAAACGCCACGCCGCGCCAGACCGCGCATAGGCATAGGTCAGTCCGCGATGCGTGCCCAGATCGCGTGGATGTTTCGGCCGCCCCGCGCGCTCGAAGTAAGCCGGTGCACCGACCAGCAGGATGCGCACGCCGCACAGCCGGCGCGCGACGAGACTGGAATCTTCGAGCGTGCCGATACGCAGCGCGAGATCGAAGCCGCCGCCGACGATGTCGACGGTCTCGTCGCTGAGCGCGAGTTCCAGCGTCACGTCCGGGAACTTCGTCATGAAGGCCGGCAGCAGCGGCGCCACATGGGCCACACCGAACGACATCGGCGCGGCCATGCGCACGTGTCCACGCGGGCTGACCGCCTGCGCGGTCACGGACGCCTCGACCGCTTCGCCCTCGGCCAACAAGCGGCTGGCACGCTCAACGGCGGCTTCTCCGGCCGCGGTCAAGGTCATCCGGCGCGAAGTGCGATGCAGCAGCGGCGTGCCGATGCGTTTCTCCAGCCGTGCGATGGCTTTCGACACCGTCGGCTGGGTGATGCCCAGCGCCTCGGCCGTCGCCGCGAACGAGCCGAGTTCCGCGACGCGCGCGAAGATCGCCCAGGCCTCGAGATCGGGAAGCTGCATGACAACGTAAATGGAATGGATGGTGTTCCATTCTTTCCATTCCCAGCATTATGCGCAAGGCGTAACGTGGCGCCATTCCCGACGTGCACTGGAGAAAGACATGATCGAACGCCGCCCCTTCGCCACCCTCGGCGCCGCGAACCACGGCTGGCTCGACGCCCATCACCACTTCTCGTTCGCGAGCTACCACGAGCCGGCGCGCATGGGCTGGGGCGCGTTGCGGGTGTGGAACGACGATCTGATCGCGCCGCGCACCGGCTTTCCGCCCCATCCGCATTCCGACATGGAGATCATCACCTACGTCCGCGAAGGTGCCATCAGCCACAAGGACAACCTCGGCAATGCCGGCCGCACAGGCGCAGGCGACGTGCAGGTGATGAGCGCGGGTACCGGCATCCAGCACGCCGAATACAACATGGAAGGCGAGCAGACGCGGATCTTCCAGATCTGGATCATTCCGGATGCGCGCGGTGGCGCGCCGACCTGGGGTACCAAGCCGTTCCCGAAAGACGCGCGCAGTGGCGATTTCATTGCGCTCGCCAGCGGCTTCGAGTCGGACGATAACGCCTTGCCGATCCGCGCGGCGGCGCGCGTGCTCGGTGCGACGCTCAAGGCTGGCGGCACAGCGGCGTACACGTTCGCCGAGGGGCGTCTCGGCTATCTGGTGCCGGCGTCTGGCGCGGTCGAGATCAACGGCACGCGCATCGAGGCGCGCGATGGTGCGGCCATCCGCGACGAATCGGTGATCCGCGTGACGGCGCTTGAGGATGCGGAACTGGTGCTGGTCGACACGGCCCCGTAAGCGCGTTCATCCGGTTTCACCGTGCCGTCTGAGCACGCGACGCTCTCGCCCGCCGATGCTGCGCATGCAGCATCGGCTGTTCTGTATGCGCGTGATTTCACAGGGCGCAAACGCAATTCCGTGACTGCGTGCCCCGAATAGCACATCGGCGGCGCGACGTTTTGACAGCGTTGTCAATGGACGGCAGCGTCGGTCTCGGTCCAGACCAGGGGGTGGGCCACCACCATCACGCAAGGAGCCCACATGGATCGCACATCCTGCATCGCCCTTCCGATCGCCGCATGCGTCGGCCTCGCCGCACTCACCCTGCCCGCTGCCGTGCAAGCGCAGACGCCGGTTTGGGAGGAAAACTTCAACGGCAATGCGATTGACGGCAACACCTGGACCTTCGATGTCGGCACCGGTTGCCAGATCGGCATCTGTGGCTGGGGCAACAGCGAACTGCAGTACTACACCAGCCGCCCGGAGAACGCGCGCGTCGAGAATGGCAATCTCGTCATCGAAGCACGACG
This sequence comes from Luteimonas sp. 3794, assembly GCF_031456825.1. Taxonomy (NCBI): domain Bacteria; kingdom Pseudomonadati; phylum Pseudomonadota; class Gammaproteobacteria; order Lysobacterales; family Lysobacteraceae; genus Luteimonas; species Luteimonas sp. 3794. Next base: position 437,108 of record NZ_JAVDVJ010000002.1, read on the forward strand.
CGAGACCTTCGAAGGCAGCCCCTTCACCTCGGCGCGCCTGAAGACCGAAGGCCGTGTGCACTTCAAGTACGGCACGCTGGAGGCGCGGATCAAGACACCCGAAGCCGGCAACGGCCTCTGGCCGGCGTACTGGATGCTTGGCGCGATCGGCGTGTGGCCCGACCGGGGCGAGATCGACATCATGGAGATCGGCCACGTTGACGGCATCGCGGCCGGCATGGTCAATCGCCGGGTCGGCGGCGCGGTGCACTGGAACTACGGCGGCGGCCACGCCAGTCACGGCGATTTCGCGGACTTCCCGACGGATCTGCATGACGACTACCGCACCTACCGTATGACCTGGGATCCGGCGTTCATCCGCGTCACGGTCGACGGCCTGCAGTACTTCGAGATGGCGATCTCGGACATCGAAGGCGCCTCGCTGCACGAATTCCACCAACCGCATTTCCTGCTGCTCAATCTCGCAGTCGGCGGCACCTACACCGGCATTACGGATCCGAACGGCATCACCGCACCGCTGCCCGGCCGGATGCTCGTCGACTGGATCCGGCTGTACCAGGACCATCCCGACAGCGAACTGCACATCGGCGGTAACAGCGCCGTGCCGTCGGGTCGCTTTGGCGTCTACTCCGAACAGGGCGGCCTGGCCGGCGCGCTGGATTTCGGCAGCGACGCGGACCTGTTCGTCTGGAACAATCTCGCGCCGATCAGCGCCGCGCCGTTCGAAGGCACCGAGGCGATGGCGTTCCGCGCGAGCGCCGGGCAATGGTTCGGTCTGGGCATCCTGACCGAGTACCGGAACATGAGCGCCTACGCAGGCGGTTCCTTGAAGTTCCACATGCGCACGACGACGTCGTCGACGTTCAAGATCGGCATCAACACCTCGTTCGGTGACAGCTGGGTCGACTTCGCTGCAGGCGGGGCGAATTACGGTCTCGTCCGCGACGGGCAGTGGCACGAGGTCACGATCCCCTTCAACGCCTTCTATGATCTGGATCTGCATGCGGTGAAACAGATGTTCATGGTCGTCGCCGACCCACCGGCGCAGGACGTCGAATTGTTCATCGACAACGTCTACTACCAGAGTCCGTGAGTACCCCGGCCGGGCGTGGCGCGCCGCGCCCGGCTTAGAACACCGACAGACCCGTCAGGCGGGTGAAGCGATGCAAGGCGTAACCGCCGAGCAGTGAATTGCCCTTCTCGTCGAGCGCGGGCGACCAGACGCACAGGTTCAACACGTGGGGCACCACCGCGACGATGCCGCCGCCGACGCCGCTCTTGGCCGGCAGGCCCACATGGAACGCGAACTCGCCGGCAGCATCGTAGGTGCCACAGGTCATCATCACCGCGTTGGTGCGCCGGGCGCGCTCGATGCTGGTCACCTGCTCGCCCGACGACGGGCATCTGCCGCGATCGGCGAGGAACTGCAGGCTACGCGCGAGGTCGATGCAGTTCATCTTCAAGGCGCACTGGAAGTAGTAGAAATCCAGCACCGCCTGCACGTCGTTCTTGATGTTGCCGAAGCTGCGGATGAAGTTGGCCAGCGCCACATTGCGGTAGCCGCTCTTGCGCTCCGACTCCCAGATTTCGTCGTCGCGGCCGATGTCCGCATTGCCCGAGCGCTCGCGCATGAACTGCAGCAGCGCGGCCTCCGGATCGTCGTAGTGCGACAGGATCACGTCGGCGACGACGATCGCGCCGGCATTGATGAAGGGATTACGCGGGATCCCGCTCTCGTGCTCGAGCTGGATCAGCGAGTTGAACGGATCGCCCGACGGCTCGCGACCGACCCGCTTCCATAGATCGTCACCGGCCTTGTCGAGCGCAAGCGTCAGCGTATGCACCTTGGAGATGCTCTGGATCGAGAACGGCGCATGCGCCTCACCGACGGTGTGGATCTCACCATCGAGCGTCGCGACCGCCATGCCGAAGGTGTCGGGCGACACCGACGCCAGCGCCGGAATGTAGTCGGCCACCTTGCCCTTCTGCTCGCCGAAGCGTTCGCGGACCTCGCTGTGGATGGTCCGCAGGATGCCCGGGATATCGTGCCGTCCGAGATCGTGCGGGTTCTGCGGGGGGTTGCGCATGTCGACTCGCTTGGAACACGGGCGTGCAGCATGGCGATGCGGGTGTGACCGTGCGGTCACAGCACCGCGCCCGCGGGTGACCACCTCGCCTTGACCCGGTATCGGCGAGGCTGTGCTCCACCGCACACCGCGCTGCAATCGCACAGGACACAGAACACATGGGCATGCTGATCGAAGGCCGCTGGGAATCCGACGACGACAAGCTCGTCGGTGAGGACGGCGCGCTGAAACGGCCCGAGTCGGCCTTCCGCAACTGGATCACGCCTGACGGCGCGCCCGGGCCGACCGGCGAAGGCGGGTTCCCCGCCGAGCCCGACCGTTATCACCTGTACATCGCGCGCGCCTGCCCCTGGGCGCATCGCGCAGCGATCTTCCGCGAGCTCAAGGGCCTGCAGTCGATGATCGGACTGTCGGTCACGCACTGGCTGATGGCCGACGACGGCTGGACCTTCGCCAATGGGCCCGACGTGATTCCCGATCCACTGCACGGCGCCGAGACGGTCTGGCAGCTCTATGTGCGCGCCGATCCGCGCTACACCGGCCGCGTGACCGTGCCGGTGCTGTGGGACACGCAGCGCGAGACCATCGTCAGCAACGAATCGGCCGACATCATCCGCATGTTCAACAGCGCGTTCGATGGCGTCGGTGCGACGTCCGGTGACTTTGCGCCGGCGGCGCTGATCGGCGAGATCGACGCGCTCAACGAGCGCATCTACGACGGGCTCAACAACGGCGTCTACAAGGCGGGCTTCGCGACCAGCCAATCCGCCTACGACGAGGCTGTGCGTGGCGTGTTTGACACCCTCGACTGGCTCGAATCACACATGTCCGGGCGCACCTGGCTGTGCGGCGACGTGCAGACCGAGGCCGACTGGCGCCTGTTCACCACTTTGCTCCGCTTCGACGCGGTCTACCACGGCCACTTCAAGTGCAACCTGCGGCAGCTGAGGGAGTACCCGGTGCTGTCGGCCTACGCGCAGCGGCTGTACGCAACGCCTGCGGTCGCGCCGACGGTGGATTTCGATCACATCCGTCGCCACTACTACCAGAGCCATCGCCAGATCAATCCGACCGGTATCGTGCCGGCGGGTCCGGACCCGCTCTTCCCGGGCGTGGTCTGAGTCAGGCGCCGGGAGATGCGGGCCGTGTAGCCGTGCTGACCGCCGACTTGCTCTCGTAGAGTTCCAGCGGCAAGCCGTCCGGATCGGCGAAAAACACGAAACGCTGACCGGTGTGGGCATCAACGCGCGCGGGTTCCAGCGCGACGCCGCTTGCCGCGAGCTGCGCGCAGGCCACGTCGATGTCGTGGACGGCGAATGCCAAGTGCCGCAGGCCACGCGCCTCCGGCCAGGACGGGCGCGCCGGCGCATCCGCAAACGAGAACAACTCGATCTGGCCGCCGTCCGGCAGTGCGAGATCAAGCTTCCAGGACTGCCGCTCTTCGCGGAAATGCTCGGCCAGCACACGCAGGCCCAGCGTCTCGACGTAGAACGCCTTCGACACCGCGTAGTCGCTGCAGATCACCGCGACATGGTGCAGACCGCGCAACATGGTCAGGCGGGCGTTTTTAATGTGCGTGCGAACAGCGCCAGCATCTTCGACCAGGCGTCCTTGGCGGCGGCCTCGTCGTAGCGCGGCGTGGTGTCGTTGTTGAAGCCGTGTTCGGTGTCGGCCGGCTGATACAAGGCGAATGTCTTGCCGGCTGTTTTCAACGCAGCTTCGTAATCGGGCCACTGCGCATTGACGCGCGCATCGTTGGACGCCAGCGCCACCAGCAGTTCGGCCGCGATCTTCGGCACATCTTCGAGCGGCGCCGCCGGTCCGTAGAACGGCACCGCCGCGCGCAGCGAGGGCAATTGCGTGGCCAGCCAGTTCGCCATGCCGCCGCCGTAGCAGAAGCCGACCACGCCGAGGCGGCCATTGCCGCCGTCGATCGCCTGCAGCCAGCCCGCGGCAGCCAGGAAGTCCTGCTGCGCCTTGTCCTGATCGAGCGTGGCGAACAGGGCGCGCGCGGCGTCTTCTTCGCCCGGATAGCCGCCCTTGGGAAACAGCGCATCCGGCGCGAACGCGATATAGCCTTCGAGCGCGACACGCCGCGCGACATCCTCGATATGCGGATTGAGCCCGCGGTTCTCGTGCACCACCAGCACCAGCGGCAACGGGCCGCTCGCGCCCGCCGGCCGGACCAGGTAGCCGCGTCCGCGGCCATTGCCCTCGGGGGCATCGAATTCGACGTGGCGCGTCTGCAGACGCGCGTCATCGGGTGCGATCTGTTGCGCGCTGGCGAACTGTGGACTCAGCGCGGCCAGCAGACCTGCCGCGCCTGCGGCGCCGGCAATGCGACCGGCGCGCGTCAGAAAGCCGCGTCGGTCGATCGCGCCGTGCACGTAGTCATCGAACAGGGCGAGCACGTCGGGGTCGAAATGGCGTGCGGTCTGCTTCGGCGGTGTGGACATCACGGGCTCCTGCGGCGGATCGGATACCGATGGTAATCGCGGCGGCCGGGTGACGTACGAAGTTCCGACCAGCGCTGCACCGCAACAAAACTTCAATACATCGTCGTTAGCCTGCGCCCCGGTCGCACCGCGGCCATCGCGTCGCGTGCAAGCGCACGGCGCGCGTTCGTCCAACCGTCTCCTAGGGGAACACCTGGCATGAAGTCCTACCACCCGGCGCGCCGCGCGCCCGGGCCGCGCCCGCGCTGCCTGAGCCGCAGCATCCATCTCCTTCTCGTCGGTGGCATGGTCGCCATGCCGACGCTCGCCCTGGCGCAGGACGCGCCGGCAGCAGACGACATCCGGGCACTGGACGCGGTGACGGTCAACGGAAGCTACAGTCGCAGCCTCGAGCAGGCGGTCGATCTGAAGCGCGACAACGTGGGCTTCTCCGATTCAATCGTCGCCACCGACGTGGCCGATTTCCCCGAGCAGAATCTCGCCGAGGCGCTGCAGCGCATGCCGGGCGTGACCATCGAACGCAGCAAAGGCCTTGGCGCGCGGGTCAATGTGCGCGGGCTGCCCTCCGACTACACACATGTCTCGATCAACGAGCTCGCCACCGCTTCGGGCAGCGGTGGCCGCGAGGTCGAGTTCGACATCTTCGCCTCCGAGATCATCCAGCAGGTCACGGTGCAGAAGTCCCCGACGGCTGCCGATGAAGAAGGCGGCATCGCCGGTTCGGTGAAGATCTCCACCGCGCGTCCGTTCGACTACAGCAGCCGCCAGCTGGTCGCCTCGTTCGAAGGCGCGCACAACTCCATCTCCGAGGAAACCGACCCCAAGCTGTCCTTCCTCGCCGCCGACACCTGGGGCAACTGGGGCGCCCTGGTGTCGATCTCGAGCGCCAAGCGCACCAATCGCACCGACGCGACCTCGGGCATCAACTTCCGGCCGATGTCGCGCTTCCTCGGCGCCTCGGGCGTGCGCGGATCGCAGGCCGAAGCGGTGATCGAGCGCGACACCGGTCGGCAGATCGGCAACCGCAACGACACTGCCGAATCGAACCTGATCGTGTTCCAGGACAAGGTCGGCGACCGCGTCTTCCTCAACGAGCAGGACAAGTGGGGCGCGACGGGCTCGCTGCAGTTCAAGCCCAGCAACGACTTCAGCCTGACCTTCGACGCGTTGATCGGCGGCTACGATTCCAACGAGGACGAGTACGACGCGGCGGCCTATTCCGCGTCCAGCCGCAGCACGCTCGAGACCATCCACGAGTACGACGACACCACGCTGGCCCAGCACGGCATCCTGGTGTTGCGCGACGTGTCCTACACCGCCACCCAGCACGAGTTCCTGAGCAAGGAACGGCGCAACGAGACCGATTTCCGCCAGTACAGCGCGGCGCTCGACTGGCGCAGCGACACCTGGACCATCGATGCCCTGCTCGGCTACTCCGGCGCGCGGAAGTCGCTCGACTACGCGAACCTCAAGCACGTGGCGTATGCGCCCTCGCGGACGCGGTGGAACGGCAACAGCGGCGAGACGATCCCGAGCGCCTCGTCGAACGGGTTCGACATGTACAACTCGCCGGAACGCTATCTGTTCGAAGCCTACGAGACCACGCTCGAGCAGATCAGCGACGACAAGTACGCCGCCCAGGTCAACATCGCCAAGACCCTGGACCTGGCCTTCCTGCCGGCGCTGCGCGGGGTGCAGTTCGGCGCGCGCCATACCGACAAGTCGAAGGAGCGTGCCTACGGCGAAGCCAAGATCGGCGGGCCGTCGGCCGGCGACAACCGCTGGGTCAACACCCGCACGCTGGCCGACAGCCAGCTGCGCCCGATCGGCGACATCGTGCCCGGCGGTGCCTACACCGCGCGCGACCTCGACTGGCAGATGGCCTCCAACGCCTATGCGCGCGACACGTTCCGCTACGCGGGCTTCTCCACGCCGTTCGACGACGCGCAGTACTACCGTGTCGATGAGCAGGCCACGGCGCTGTACCTGATGACGGACGTGGCCTTCGAGCTGGGCCGGGTGCCCGTCGACATCAATGCCGGCGTGCGCTACATCGACACCTCGGTGACCTCGTTCGGCTACCACCCGGTACAGAACCCCGACGGCAGCACCGGCTACACCGACACGCCGGTCTCGATGGACGGCGATTACAGCGACGTGCTGCCGAGCCTCAACCTCAGCGCGGAACTGCGCGAAGGTCTGCTGCTGCGCGCCGCAGCGTCGCAGACGCTGATCCGCCCGGCGATGACCGACATTGCCTACAAGCGCACCGCGAGCTGGAGCTCCTACCGCTTCACCGACGGCAACCCGGCACTAAAGCCGACCTATGCCGACCAGTGGGAAATCGGCCTGGAGCAGTACCTCGACAATGGCGGGCTGCTGGCGGCGTCCTACTTCCGCAAGAAGATCGATGGCGTGGTGATCAACGCGCTGACCGGGGTGGTCGCGGACGTGCCCGTCTACAACGCCAACGGCACGCTCAACGGCATTTACGACTTCGACGTCTACCAGCCGATCAACGCCGCTGGCGCGTACGAGGTCGACGGCGTCGAACTGATCGCCCAGCTGCCGCTGACGGCACTGCACCCGGCGCTCGAAGGCTTCGGCATCAACGCCAACTACACGATGCTCGACAGCTCGCTGGCAGGGCAGTCCGCCCTCGGCATCCAGACGCCGATGCCGGGCCTGGCAGAGAAGACCTGGAACCTGACCGCGTACTACGAGAACGCACGCTTCGACGCGCGCGTGTCCTACAACCACAAAAGCGAATACGTGGAATCGATCGGCTACAACATGTATCCGATCTACCGCGATGCCTACGGCCAGCTCGACGTGTCGATCGGGCTGCGTCTGGCGGACAACGTGAAGCTGAGCCTCAAGGGCATCAACATGACCGACGAGGCGACGACCGGCTACACCATGGATCCGTCGTTCCCGACGATGTACGAACTGTCGGGCCGCCGCATCTCGCTGGGCCTGCGCGCGGATTTCTGATTGGCGGCACTGCGATTGGATCGGGAGAAGCCACCGCATGCGGTGGCTTTTCTTTCGCAGGCGACGTCGTTGAACAGATTTGGTTCCTGTTCGAGAACCGGTCCGGTTGACGGGAGGGGCGTCGACGCTCAGTCGGACAACGCGGCCTCGGAAGCGGCTCCCTCCCAAGCATGCGGGGCTTTGCGCCCTGCGCGGATGGACGCTTGGGATGGGAGCGAACGGCCGGATTGCGGCACGAACGGGATACGCGCCGTGCAGATTTGAATCGTCAGATCTACCTGATCTGAGTGCGCGCGCGCCCCTCCCCGCCATGCGGGGGAGGCCTTCCGATGACCGGCCGCTTTCGAGACTGGCCGACCTGGAGCACTTGCCGTGTACGGCCTTCAGTACGCGGGGGATCAAACGGGCAGACACCGTCCGAACACGTTTTCGATCAGCGATGCGCCAGGGCGTAATCCAGCGCCGCGACGATCGACGCGACCTGCGCGGCATTGCATTCGGCCGGTGTCGTGCGGGGGCTGTCGGGATAGACCTCGGTCGTGGTGACGTAGCGCGCGCCGGTGATGCCGGCGCACAGGCCGAGCGTCTCGACCGGATACTCGATGACGCCGTGGGCGACGACGGGCGAACCGATCATCTGGCCGTCGGCATCGGCCGGCGCGATATGCGTCACCTGCTCCACCGCGGCGATCACCGCCTGCTGGAATGCGGGCTGTGGGCGCTCGCTGTCGTCGACCAGATAGAAGCCATCGGGGATGCCCCCCGGCTCGAATGCCACGCCGTCGCGCGCGGCCAGCGCCGGACGGAACTCGGATTCGTCGCTGTCGGTGGTCTCGTGCAGGTCCACGTGCACCAGCACGCTGCCCCGCAACGGCGCAAGCAGCGCGACCAGCGCCGCCGACTCTCTCGCCGGGCTGCCCGCGCGGAACGATCGGTTGGGATCGATCGCATCGATGTTCCAGCGCTGGATGTGTTCGTAACCCCAGGGGCTGACACACGGCACGACCAGCAGATTGAGCCGGCCCGCATAGGTGCCGGCAGACTGCTCGACGAATTCCAGTGCACCCTCGATTCCGCTGGTCTCGTAGCCGTGCACGCCCCCGGTGACCACAGCGATCGGCAGGTCGCGGTTCCAGTCGCGGCTGCGGACCGCAAGCAAGGGATAGTGGCGCCCGCCTGCGTCCAGCGTGCCGTAGGTGTCGACGTCGAAGCGATCGCGCAACGCATCGACGCGTGTCACGACATCGTCGGCGTGACTGCGGCGGCGAATCTGGCGCGCACGCCACTGCGCGCGTTCGGACTCGCCCCAGGGCTGGCCGGGCGTGCCGACGGGATAAAACAGGCTGTGCTGCATGGGTGCTCCGCTGCCGGGAAAATCGCCGGCACTCTAGCACCGCGCCCGCGGGCGCCCGCTCAGATCGGCATGGGCCGCCCGTAGAGGTAGCCCTGCCCGTACTGGCAGCCGAGCTCGTCGAGGATCTCACGCTGCGCCGGCGTTTCGATGCCTTCGGCAATCGTGTCGATTCCGAGCGTGCCGGCAAGCGCGAGGATTGCGCGCACCAGCGCCAGGCTCTCGGCATGCAGGTCGCTACCCAGGCCCTGGACGAAGCTCTGGTCGATCTTCAGCGCCCGGATCGGGAAGCGATGCAGATAGGACAGCGCCGAGAAGCCGGTCCCGAAATCGTCGAGCAGGGCCAGCACGCCGCGTTCGCGCAGCAGGCTGAGCATGCGCAGTGCGCGCGGTGCATCGTCGAGCAGCGCGACCTCGGTGATCTCGATCCGCAGGCGCGCAGGGTCCGCGCCGGCGCCGTCCACCAGCTGCATCAGACGCTCGACGAAATCGTCCGAGCGGAAATGTCGCGGCGAGACGTTGATCGATACGTAGCCTGGCGCATCCAGCTTCGCCATCATGCCGATCACCTTGCGATACATCAGCCAGTCGACCTGTTCGATCAGGCCGCTGTCCTCGCCGACGCCGATGAACTCGGCGGGCGGCAGGATTCCGTGCAGCTCGTGCCGCCAGCGCAGCAGGGCCTCGTGGCCGATCACCACCCCGTCGGACAGGCGCACGATCGGCTGGAAGAACGGTTCGAACGCATCCTGCAGGATCGCACGGCGCAGGTCGGCTTCCAGATCGAGCAGTCGCGTGGCTTCGGCGCGCATCGCCTCGTCGAAGCGTTCACTGCGGTCGCGGCCGCAGGCCTTGGCGCGATACATGGCCGCGTCGGCGTCGCGCAACAGGCCGTCGCCATCGGCGCCCGGGTGCGACATCGCGATGCCGATGCTGGCCGATGGATAGAGCTCGCGCCCGGCCACCCACATCGGCCGCGCCAGGGTGGCCAGCAGCGCCGCCGCCATCGTGTCGGCAACGCACGCGTCGTCGACGCCGCCCAGCACCACCGCAAACTCGTCGCCGCCCAGCCGCGCCGCCATGTCCTGAGGCCCGAGCAACGCGGAAATGCGTTGCCCGACCTCGATCAGCATTGCGTCGCCGGCCGCATGGCCGACGCTGTCGTTGATGAGCTTGAAACGGTCGAGATCGAGGAAGAGCACCGCGAAGGGCTCCTGACGGCTTTCCGACGACGCGAGCGCGGCATTGAGCCGTTCGAGCAGTTGGACGCGGTTCGGCAGGCCGGTCAGTGGGTCGTGACGCGCCTGGTGGACGAGACGCTGCTGCGCGCGGACCCGCTCGCCGATCTGCGCACGCAGTTCGCGATTGGCCTGTTCCAGCTCGCGCGTGCGTGCATCCACCCGGAACTCGAGCTCGGTATGCGCCGCCTTCAGGGCTTCCTGCGCGCGTTTACGCTCCAGGGCGCTGTCGATGTGGTGCGCGACGAAGGTCAGCAGCGCCTGGTCGGCCTGCGTGAACTGGATGGCCGGGTCGTAGCTCTGCACCGCGATCGCACCGACCGGCCGCCCGTCCCGGCTCAGCGGCACGCCGAGCCAGCACTGCGCCTGGGTGCCGCGACTCTGCAGGTCGCCGCGGGCCTCGAGCAAGGCGATGCTTTCGCGCCGCGCGAGCAGTGGCTCGCCGCTGTCGAGAACGTATTCGGTGAGTCCGTTGGCCCGCTTGCGCGGACGCCGGGCGATGTCGCGCTCGTCGACCGAATAGGGAAACTCGATGCGCTGGCCGTCCTGGCTCAGCATCGCGATATAGAAGTTCCGCGCATACAACAGCTCGCCGACGATCGCATGCAGGTCGGCGTAGAAACGCTCCACGCTGCCGGCGGCCACCGATAGTTCGCTGATCCGGTAGAGCGCCCGCTGCAGGCGTTCGGCGCGCGCGCGCTCGGCAATCTGCGCCTGCAGGCCGAAATTCGCGTCCTGCAGTTCCTGGGTGCGCGAGTCCACACGGCGCTCCAGCTCGGACTGCGCCTGTTTGCGGTCGAGCGCGGTCAGGATGTGCTGGGCCACGAACTCGAGCAGTGCCCGGTCTTCCTGGGTGTAGCGATCGGGCCGGTCATAGCTCTGCACCACGATCGCCCCGCAGACGCGTCCGTCGCGGCGCAGCGGCACGCCCAGCCAGTCGGCGCTGTCCGGGCCGTGCAGCGGGTTTTCGGCGTCGACGCCATGGGCGCGCCGCAGCTGCGCCGACGGCCCTAGCATCGGCTGCCCGGCACGCAGCAGCGCGATGGTCAGGCTGTTGGGCATGTCACTGACATGCAGTTCCTGTTCGGGATCCGCGACCCAGGGATCGCGCGCATCGACGAAATACAGGAACCGCAACGTCTCGCTGAGGTCGTCATAGAGCACGATGTAAAAGTTCTCGGCGGTCATCAGCGCACCGACCACGCCGTGGATCCGCGCCAGCACGTCCCCCATCTCCAGCGACGAGCCGGCGAGATCGGCGATCTCGTACAGCGCCTGCTGCAGCCGCTCCGAGCGTTTCAGCGCCGCCACGCCATGGGCGGTGACCAGCGAGTCCAGGGCCGCCAGCATCGTGTTCGCCGCCAGGCGTGCCCAGGCGTCGCGCAGCGCCTCGTCCGCGCCGGCGCCGGTGGCCACAGCAATCCGCATGCCGTCACGTCGGCCGTGCTGCACGCATGCGCCCTCGGGCACCCCACCCTCGTCGTCATCGAGTGCGGCCATGGCGACATCGCGCATCGAGGGCTGGGCGCCCGTCGCATCGATCACGCCGCGCCCGCTCAAGGCGCACTCCCAGGCGATCGCCACCGCGAGCCCGGCAGGTGCAGTGTCCAGAATGTCGCGGGCGCGCCCTGCCGCGTCGACCCGCGACGGAAGTAGAGACTCGGGAAGCGGACGATCAGGCACGTGATGTGGGCGAATGCAGACTGCAGCGAGCATACCCAATCCCCGGATCGATCCCGCACCCGTGACCCCGAATGCCGCGGCGACGCGTTCGTCAGTCCATGTCCGCATGCACCGCTTCCGCGCGCCGCACCCATGAAGTCTTCACGGCCGCGGCCGCAGCACGTAACCTGCCCGCCATGCCCGACATCGCCAGCCAGCAGGAACCGCCCGGCGACGATGCCCTGATGCAGGCGTGGGTGCATGGCGATGTCATGGCGTTCGAGACGCTCTACCGCCGTCACCGGGACAAGCTTTACCGGTTCCTCGTACGCCAGCTGCGCAACGGTGCGCTGGCCGACGAGGTGTTCCAGGACATCTGGCAGCGCGTGATCGCCGCGCGCGGCACCTGGCAACCGGAGGCGCTGTTCACCACCTGGCTCTACCGGATTGCCCACAATCGTCTCGCCGATCACTGGCGCGCCGCGCAGCACCGGCCGCCGCCGCCCGAGGACGCGGACCTGCGCACCGCGCGGATCGTCGATCCGGACTCGCCCGAGCGGCAGCTGTCCGAGTTCGAGCAGCGTCGCCAGTTGCAGCTGGCGCTCGAGGCGCTGCCTGAGGAGCAACGCGAGGTGGTGCTGCTGCGGCTGGAGCAGGAACTGACGCTGGAGGAGATCGGCGCGATCACCGGCGTCGGCCGCGAAACCGTGAAATCGCGCCTGCGCTATGCGATGGACAAACTGCGCACGTTATTGAACCCATGACCTCAACCGACCGCCCACCGCTGACGCCCGAAGAACGCCTGCTGGCCGATCGCCTGACACGCGACGGCGGTGCCGTGTCGCCGTCGGCCGCGCTCGACGCGGCAATCCTCGGCGCTGCGCGCGAAGCCGCGGATGCAGGCGCGCCGCAGCCGCACGTCGCCGTCGCACACCGGCGGACACCGCCCCGACGCCGAGGATGGCCATTCGCCGCCGGCATTGCCGCGTCGCTGGCACTGGCGGTCGGCATTGCCTGGCAGTTGCGTCCGGCTCCCGAAACGGAAATGCGTGCGGCATCCGAGCGGCCCGATGTGGCTGCATCCGATACCGCACCTGCACCGGAAGTGCTCCGGTCCCACGAAGAGGCAGCGCCGGGCCCCATGCAAGCGCCATCGCCGGCACCTGCCAACCCCCGGGTGCCGGCTGCAGATGCAAATGCAAGCGTGGACGAAGCACCACGGCCTGCAGCAAGGCAGCGGGAAGCGGTCGCGGTCGAATCGGTAGAGGCGACATCGACGCCTGCGCCCGCAAACGCGCAGCAGCAGGCCGAACGCGGAACTGCATTCGGCGCCGATGTGCACGCTGCGTCCGCGGCGCCGCCTGCGACACCCGCGGCCGCGCCGGCACCCTCGGCACCCGCACCTGCACGACCGCCTGCACCGCCCGCCCCGCCCGCGCCGATGCAGGCGCCTGCGGCGGAGGCGACAGCACGTTCCGCGGCGGCTCCTGCGGCGAGTGCGGCTATGCAACAGCGCCGCGCGGAATCGCAGGCGCTGATGCTCGACACGATCGACGACGTGCCCGATGACGGCGATCCACCCGCCTCTGCCGATGCGCCCGAAGTACGTGCCGCCTGGCTGGCGCGCGTGCGTGAGCTGCTCGATGCCGGGCGCATCGCTGAGGCCAAGGCGAGCCTGGCCGAATTCCACCGCCGGCATCCGCAGGCCGAACTGCCGCCGGATCTGCGCGCGTTGCTGGACTGATGCCGCTCGACACCCTGGCCGGGCCGGTCGACCACACGCTCGAGGTCAAACACAGCCGCTTCATCGCGCACGCGGCGCCGGTCGACGATGCTGACGGCGCCGCCGCTTTCATGCAGCAGGTGCACGTGGCCGATGCCACCCACAACTGCTGGGCCTGGCGCATCGGCGATCAATACCGCTCCAGCGACGATGGCGAGCTTGCCGGCACCGCGGGGCGCCCGATCCTCGCCGCAATCGATGGTCAGGGCTTCGACCGCGTCGCGGTCGTCGTCGTGCGCTGGTACGGCGGCATCAAGCTCGGCGCTGGCGGGCTTGTCCGTGCTTACGGCGGCTGCGCAGCCGAATGCCTGCGCACCGCGCCGCGCGTCGCGCTGGTCGAAATGGCGACGCTGCGGCTGCATGCGCCGTTCGACGCGATCGGCAGCGTGCACGCTGCGCTGCCGGCCGCACTCGCGGTCAAACGCGAAGAGACCTTCGACACCCAAGGCGTGTCCGTGGTGCTGGACTTGCCGGCCGATCGCGTCGACGACTTGAAAACCCGCCTGCGCGATGCCACCCGTGACCGGGTCCGCATCGACGACAATGGCTGATGGCATTCCAATCCCCCCGCTCGACGCCTGACGCCGGCGAACCGAAGGCGCGCATCGGCGCGCTCAAGACCCTGTGGCCGTTCGTGATGCGCCAACGCGGCCTGTTCGCCGCCTGGATGGTCGCGCTCGCGCTGTCGTCGGCCGCGACGCTGAGCCTGCCGATGGCGGTCAAGCAGATGATCGACCACGGTTTCACCGGCGGCGACCAGATCGACCAGGCGTTCGCGCTGCTGCTGCTCGTCGCGATCGCGCTGGCGGTGTTCACCGCGGCGCGGTTCTTCTTCGTCTCGCTGCTCGGCGAGCGTGTCGTCGCTGACCTGCGCAACCGGCTCTACGGGCATCTGCTCGATCTCGACCAGACCTTCTTCGAGCAGACCCGCAGCGGTGATCTGGTCTCGCGGCTGAGCGCGGACACCGAACTGCTGCGCGCGGTCGTGGGCTCGACGATGTCGGTCGCGCTGCGCAGCACGGTGATGGTGATCGGCAGCGTCGCGATGCTGGTGGTCACCAGCCCACGGCTCGCGGCGTTCACCCTGATCGGCATTCCGCTGTTCGTACTGCCGCTGGTGCTGGGCGGGCGCAAGCTGGCGAAGATCTCGCGCCAGAGCCAGGACCGCGTGGCCGATGCCAATGCGCTCGCCAACGAGACCCTGACCGCCATCCGCACCGTGCAGGCGCATGCGCGCGAGCCGTGGGAGCGCGGACGCTTCGGCGAGGCGGTCGCGCAGTCGGTCGCCACCGCGCGCCGGCGCATCGGCCTGCAGTCGATCATCACCGCGGTCGCGATCACCCTGATCTTCGGCGCGGTGACGGTGGTGCTGTGGTCGGGCGCGCACGATGTGATCGAAGGCCGCATGACCGCCGGAACGCTCGGCCAGTTCGTGCTCTATGCGCTGTTCGGTGCGGGCTCGGTCGGTGCGCTCGCGGAAGTGTGGAATGAACTGCAGCGTGCCGCCGGCGGCATGGGCCGGATCGGCGAGCTGCTGGTCGAGCATCCCGGCATCCGCGCGCCGGATGCGCCGGCCACCCTGCAGGAACCCGTGCGTGGCGAACTGCGCTTCGAGAACGTGCGGTTCAACTATCCTTCGCGTCCGGACGCGCCGGCGCTGGAGCATTTCAACCTCCATGTCGCCCCCGGCGAGACCGTCGCCCTGGTCGGCCCGTCCGGTGCCGGCAAAAGTACGGTGCTGTCGCTGCTGCTGCGCTTCCATGACCCTGCCGAAGGCACGGTGTCGATCGACGGTGTCGACATCCGCGGGCTCGATCCCGCCGCGCTGCGCGACCATCTCGCGCTGGTGCCGCAGTCGCCGACCATCTTCGCCACGAGCGCACGCGAGAACATCCGTTATGGCCGCCTCGACGCCAGCGATGCCGACATCGAAGCGGCAGCCCGCGCCGCGGAAGCCGATGCATTCATCGGTGAACTGCCCGACGGCTACGACGCCCAGCTCGGCGAACGCGGCGCGCGGCTGTCTGGCGGCCAGCAGCAGCGCATCGCGATCGCCCGCGCCCTGCTCCGCGACGCCCCGGTACTGCTGCTCGACGAAGCGACCTCCGCGCTCGATGCGCAGAGCGAGTTTGCCGTACAGGAAGCGCTGGCGCGTCTGATGGAGGGCCGCACGACGCTGGTCATCGCGCATCGGCTGGCGACCATCCTCAAGGCCGACCGCATCGTGGTCATGGATCGCGGCCGCATCGTCGCCCAGGGCACGCATGCGGACCTGTTGGCGCAGGGCGGGCTTTACGCGGAGTTGGCGCGGTTGCAGTTCATCGACTGAGCCGATGCCGCTTCACCTGTAGGCGCGCGCTTGCGCGCGACAGAACTGCCGGGAACCGCATCATCGCGCGCAAGCGCGCGCCTACAGCGATCGCGAGGCGTATCGCGTGTTCGCGTTCCGCTGTAGCGATTCCATCGCGTGGTCCACCGCATGCCGCAACATCGCCGGCGCGATATAGCGGCGGTGCACGCCGCTGATCGCGGCCATGTAGACGCGACCGAACAGGTTGCGGGTGCGTACGCGCGTCGCCATCGTGCAGACGAGCCTGTCGTCGGCGCCAATACGCACCCCGATGCAGGTGCGGAACATCAGGTGTCTGTCGTCAGCGCCCAGCACCACTTCCACCCGGCGACCGTCTCTGCTGCGTCGCTCAACCAAAACCGGATGTCGGCCGGCGAACTTCAATGGCGCCTCGACCGACAGCAACGAGGATGCCGGACACCCCAGGGGCGACGTGCGCAGGCCCGCAGGGCGCACCAGCACGTTGCGCAGCGCCATCAAGCGCGACACACCGTCCGGCGGATTCTCGACGAAGCCGGCCAGCAGATGGTCCATCACGTCCGCAGGGGCGATGCCGGCGAAGGCCGCTGGACCTGCCTGCAAGACCACCTGGTCCTCGTGGGCAATCGGGCCGGGCAACTGCGTCTGGAGCAGCGAATCCGCATCGACTTCACCTGTGATCAGCGCTTGACCGCCGCGGGTGTCGGCGCGGAATCCTGCCGCCTCGCGACGCTGGGCGACCGCCGCACGCAGGCGGCCCATCGCGCCGCGCACAGCGTTGCACAATCGCGCAGCAAACGACGCAGGCGGCACATGCAACGACAGCGCGGTCGTCGCGATTGACGCCGGCTCGCGCAACGCGTCATCGAGCAGCACCTGCACCGATGAAGGCAGCACCTCCGTCAATGCCGGAATGTCCGCCGTATTGCCGAGCACGCGCGCCTGCGTGGCGGCATCGAGCGCACCGGCGGTTTCATCAGGGTGGCAAGACATCGCGAACAGCGTGGGATGCGGCCCGCCCGGCCGTGCGGCGATGAACTGGTGCCAGGTGCCGCCGCCGAAGCGCACCGAGAACAGGCAGTCGGGCGGCACCTCGACGACGTGCAGCGCGTCGAGGAATGCGCGCGGATCGGCCTCGATCTGCGCCTGCGACGCAGTGGAGAACCGCAGGTGCGCGCCGGCGCTGCCGGACACCGCGGTGAACATGCGGCTGCCGGCATGGCGATGGAAGGGGTGGCCGTTGCCGCCCACGCCGAAGGTGTACAGCGATGACGGATCGCCGCGGGCGAGATCCATTCCGCCGATCCGCGCGGACGGCTCGTCGAGCGCATCGACGAATGCGGGATGCGCCCGCTGACGCCGCAGGGCGTCGCCGATCACCGCATCACCCTGTCCGGACGCGAACTGCGCGATCAGCGTGACTTCGACCGGCAGTCCACCGCAATAAGACGGCAGACGCACCGACGGAAACGTGGCGGATGCGCGGATCGCAGCGAACGAGGCGTACGCAGCGGACCCCGCACGCCGCGCAGCCCCGGCTGCGGCACTCACGCCGCGCCTGCCTTGCGCCGCTCGCGCTTGAGCGGTCCCCCGACCGGACACACTTCGGCCGCCCAGGCGAAGATCGTATTGGCCAGCCTGTCCGGCACCAGCCGGAAGAACACGAACTGGCCGCGCTTCTCGCGCTCGATCAGGCCGGCCTGCTCCAGCACACGCAAGTGACCCGACAGTGCCGGCTTGCTGAACTCGAACCGCGCGCCGATCTCGCCAGCGGTCAGCTCGCCGGCATTGAGATAGGCCAGGATCTGGCGGCGCGGCGTCGATGCGAGGGCTTCGAAGACCCGCTCCATGGCGGCATCCAGTTAACTAATTACCTAATTAATTACGCCGTTGACGGGGTGGTGTCAAGCCTGCTCTGCGCGAGCGGTGACTGACACGGCCTGGCACGGCCATCAGGCAGCGGCTTGCCGGCCGATGGGTTACTGGCTGCTATCGGCTTCAACTGCGCTTTGCGGTGAGTTCCGGCTCCCGAGCCGTAGAGCGAGCCGAGCAGGTCCGAGACCCGAGGCCAAATCCGAAAGCCAGAGCAACAACAAGAGCAAGACAGAAGCACGACTAGCGCGAAGAAACCCCTGCCGCCCCGAATCCACCCAAGGCCTCCACGAATTCCGGCGCCAACGCCAGCGATCCAAACGCACCGTGCTGCGTGCCGCTGAGCACCCGCAACATGTGCCCGCGCCCGCCGGGCAGGCGGCCCATCGGCTGAAAAGCGACGTCGCGCGCCTTCGCGATCACGTCGCGTTCGGACTGAAACACCGGCGTCAGCCAGCGGCTCCAGAACTGGTAGATCGCCACGTGCCGGCGACGCACGCGGGCGTAAGTGCTCAACGCATCCGCAAGTGCTTCCGCGCGCAAGGCATCACGCAAGGCTTCGGCATCGAGCAGGGCCATGTTGACGCCCTGCCCCAGCTGCGGACTCATCGCATGCGCGGCGTCGCCGAGCAGCACCCAGCGGCCGCGATGCCACTGCGTCAGCGTGACATCGCGATAGGTCGCGCGTGCCAGCTGCGCGTGTGTGGTCGTCGTCGCAAGCAAACGCGACGCCTCGGGCCAGATCGAGGTCACCGTGTCGCGCCAGTCATGGAGCGCGGCGGACTGCCAACCATCGAAGGCCGCGACCGGCAGACTCCAGAAGAAGCTGAGCCGGGGGGTGGCATCGCCCGGACGCGTGCCGACCGGTAGCAGGCCGATCATCCGGCGCGCGGCGACGTAGCGCTGGCGCAACTCGTTGAGGTACGGCCAGTCGTCGGCATCGAGCAGGCACCACAGCGCGCCCCACGGATACACCGCGTCACGACGCACGCCGCCGAGCCTGCCACGCAGGCGTGAGGCCGCGCCGTCGGCCGCCAGCACCAGATCGAATGGACCATGACGACCACCCTCAACGTCGCGCAACCAGCGGTCGTCCGTATCGTCCGGCCCTTCGATGGTGATGCCCGCGTGCAGCCGCACCGCATCGCCGCGCGCCTGGTCGAGGATCGAGAACAGCGCGCCGCGCTGCATGCCGACGCCACACAGGCGCGGGTCGAGCCCCGCGTAGCGCATGTCCATCACCGCGCGGCCGCAGGGCGTTTCGCCATACAGGCGCTCGACGCGCGCGCCATGCGCCAGCACCGCATCGAGCAGTTCCATGCGCCACAGCACCTGCAGCCCGGTGGGCTGGAGCAGGAAGCCGGCGCCGACTGGTCCGGGTTCGGAGGCACGTTCGAAGACCTCCACCCGATGCCCGTCGCCGGCGAGCAGAACCGAGGCGGCCTGCCCGGCCGTGCCGTAACCGACGATGGCGATATGCAATGGCGTCATGTGTGCTCCTGAACGGGTCGCCAGCATAGCGGGGCGTCCGCGGGGCCGGCAGCGACCGAAGCGCGCGCCACCTATGCGAAGGGCCGCCCTGTTGCCAAGGCGGCCCTTGCAGATCAGAGGTTGCGGCAATCAGTGCGCCGGTCGCTCGTCACCATCGTGTTGCAGACGACGGTCGTGCTCGCCTGTGTCGAGACGCGGATCCGGCTCGTCGAGTTTGTCGCCTAGCACGCGACGCACGATGATGAAGAACACGGGGATCAGCAGCAGACCAAGGAACGTCGCGAACAGCATGCCGCCGATCACGCCGGTGGCCAGTGCGTGACGTGCGCTGGAACCGGCGCCGCTCGACAGCGCCATCGGCGTGACGCCCATGATGAAGGCGAACGAGGTCATCAGGATCGGGCGGAAGCGCAGGTTCGCCGCTTCCACCGTCGCATCGCGCAGCGTCTTGCCTTCCTTGTACTGCTGCACCGCGAACTCGACGATCAGGATGGCGTTCTTCGCCGCCAGACCGATCACCGTCACCATGCCGATCTTGAAGAAGATGTCGTTCGACAGACCCGGGCGCAGCATCGTGAAGACCACCGCGCCGAGGATGCCCAGCGGCACCACCAGCAGCACGGCGACCGGAATCGACCAGCTCTCGTAGAGCGCGGCCAGACACAGGAACACCACGACCACCGAGAGCAACAGCAGCAGCGTCGCCGTATTGCCCGCGATGATTTCCTGGTAGGACATGCCCGCCCAGTCGTAGCCGAAGCCTTCCGGCAATTCGTTCTCGACGATCTCTTCCATCGCCGCCATCGCCTCACCCGTACTGCGACCGGGTGCCTGCGAACCGACGATGTTGATGGCCGAGTAACCGTTGTAGCGCGTCAGCGACGGCGTGCTGGCGCCCCACTCCGGGGTCACCACCGTGCTCAGCGGGATCATCGTGCGGGTGCCGTCGCTATTGGCCGCGGTCGCACTCGGCGTGTAGAAGCGGCCGATCGACCCCGGGTCGGTGCGGTACTGCGCATCGGCCTGCATGTTGACGCGCTTGATGCGGCCGTCGGACACGTAGTCGTTGACGTATACCGGCGCCAGCATCAGCTGGATCGCGCCGTAGATGTCGGTCACCGACAGGCCCATCGACTGCGCCTGCACACGATCAACGTGCAACTGCAGCTGCGGCGCGTCTTCCAGCGTGTTCGGGCGAACGCCCTGCAACACGTCGGTCTTCTGCGCGGCCGCACCCAGCAGCTGGTTGCGTGCCTGCTGCAGCGCCGCGTTGCCGGCGCCGGTGCGGTCCTGCAGATACATATCGAAGCCGCCGAACTGGCCCAGGCCCTGCACGGTCGGCAGGTTCACGACGAAGATCGTCGCGTCCTGCACGCCCTGCAGCGCGCCGTTGGCTTCGCCGAGGAACTGGTTGATGTCGGCGTCGCGCTCACCCCAGTCCTTGAGCTTGATGAAGCCCATGCCGACGTTCTCGCCCTGGCCGACGAAGCTGAAGCCCGCGACCTGCAGCATTGCTTCGTACGAGGGGTTCTGCTCCAGGCGTGCGCGCACGTCCTCGAACACCGCGTTGGTGCGCTGCAGGGTCGAACCCGGTGGCAACTGCACGATCGCCAGCGCGTAACCCTGGTCCTCGTCGGGCACGAAGCTCGTCGGCAGCTTGATGTAGAGGAAGCCGCAGACCACGCACAGCACCGCGAACACCGCCATCCAGCGCGGTGCATGCCGCACGGCGCTGCCGATATGACCGACGTAGGTCCGGTTGACCTTGTCGTAGTACTTGTTGAACGTGCGCACGACGACGTTGCTCTTGCGCTCGCCGGGTGGCGCATGCTGCTTGAGGAACGTCGCGCACAACGCCGGCGTGAAGCCGAGGGCGAGGAACGCCGAAAAACCCATCGAAATCGCGATCGTGATCGCGAACTGCTTGTAGATCTCGCCCGAGGCGCCGCCCTGCAGGGCGCTTGGAATGAACACGGCGGCCAGCACCACGGTGATCGCGACCACCGCGCCGGTGATCTGGTCCATCGCCTTCATCGTCGCTTCGCGTGGCGGCAGATGTTCCTCCGCCATGATGCGTTCGACATTCTCGATGACCACGATCGCATCATCGACCACGATACCGATCGCCAGCACCATCGCGAACAGGGTCAGCTGATTGATCGTGTAGCCCAGCATGCTCAGGCCGAGGAACGTGCCGAGCAGCGCGATCGGGATGACCAGCGTCGGGATGATCGTCGCACGCAGGTTCTGCAGGAACAGCAGCATCACTAGGAACACCAGGACCACGGCTTCGATCAGGGTCGCGATGACCTCCTTGATCGACAGCGTGACGAACGTGGTGGTGTCGTAGGGCTTGAACCACTCGATGCCCTGCGGGAACGTCGGCTGCAGCTCGTCCATGCGCGCCTCGACCGCGCTCGCCACCGTCAGCGCGTTTGCGCCGGGTAGCAGCTGGATCGCAAACGCGCCGGTGGCCTGGCCGTTGTACTTGGTGTCGAAGCCGTAGCCGGACGCACCGATCTCGACGCGGGCGACATCCTTCAGCCGCACGGTCGCGCCCTCGCTGTCGGCCCGCAGGATGATGTTCTCGAACTGCTCGGGCGTGCTGAAGCGACCTTCGGCGGACACGGTCGCGGTGAAACCCTGGCCTTCGGGCGCAGGATCGGAGCCGACCGAGCCGGCGGCGAACTGCACGTTCTGTCCGCGCACCGCGGCCATCACCTCGGTCGCCGACATGCCGTAGCCCTGCAGCTGGTCCGGGTTGAGCCAGATGTTCATGGCGTACTCGGAACCGAACTGCTGGGTGCTGCCGACGCCCGGGACGCGGGCGATCTGTTCGAGCACACGTGAGCCGATCAGGTCGTTGAGCTGGTTTCGGCTGACGGTGGGATCTTCCGAGCGCAGGCCCACGACCATCAGGAAGCCGGCATTGGCCTTGGCCACCACCACGCCCTGCTGCACCACTTCACTGGGCAGGCGCGGCGTGGCCAACGAGACCTTGTTCTGCACCTGCACCTGCGCGATATCCGCGTCGGTGCCGGTTTCGAAGGTCAGGGTGACGCTGGCGCGGCCCGATGAGCTCGAGGTTGAGCTGAAGTACAGCAGGTTGTCGATACCGGTGAGCTGCTGCTCGATGACCTGTGTCACCGCGCGCTCTGTGGTGTCGGCGCTGGCGCCGGGATAGGTCGCCGAGACGGTGACCTGCGGCGGTGCAACGCTCGGATACGACTCCACGCCCATGTTCAGCAGCGAGATCACACCCGCGAGCGAAATCAGGATGGAGACGACCCAGGCGAAGACCGGGTGGTTAATGAAGAACTTGGGCATGGCGGATCAGTCCTGCGTGTCGTTCGCAGCGGGCGCCTGGCCGGCGGCGTCCTGCGGGGGAGCCGCAGTGGCGTCGTCGGTTGTCGCAGGCGCGCCGGCGGCGTCCGCAGGCTGTCCGGCAGGCGGTGCGCCTGTACCTGCCGCGGGCGCGGCCTGGGCCTGTTCCGGCGTCCAGGGCTTGGGCGCGACCACCGCGTCAGGACGCGCCTTCGGCACCCCGCTGACGATCACCCGATCACCG
Source organism: Luteimonas sp. 3794 (assembly GCF_031456825.1). NCBI lineage: Bacteria > Pseudomonadati > Pseudomonadota > Gammaproteobacteria > Lysobacterales > Lysobacteraceae > Luteimonas > Luteimonas sp. 3794. The sequence continues at coordinate 459,939 of NZ_JAVDVJ010000002.1, forward strand.
GCCGTCAGGCCTTCGGTGATGACCCACTGACCGTCCTGCGCGCGGTCGGTACGGACCGGCTTGCGGACGACCTTGTCGCCCTCGCCGGCCACCAGCACGTAGGCGGTGTTGGCGTCGCGCAGCACGGCGGCCTGCGGCACCAGGAACACGCCGCTCTGCTGGCCCATGTTCGCGCGCAAGGTCACATAGATGCCGGGCAGCAGGCGGCGGTCCGGATTGGGCACCGTCGCGCGCAACTGGATCGCGCCCGAGGCCGGATCGACCACATCGCCGGAGAAGTCGAGCGTGGCCATCTGGTCGTGCACCGAGCCGTCCGCGAGCACGATCTCGACCTGGCCGCCACCGGCGCCCTGGTCCAGCGACATCGCGCGGATGCGGTTGAACTCGGCGGCGCTGATCGAGAAGTTGATGTACAGCGGATCGATCTGGTCGACCGTGGTCAGCAACGTCGAATCGCCCTGCCCGACCAGTGCGCCTTCGGTCAGCTGCTGCTTGCCTGCGCGGCCGGAGATCGGGGCACGCACGGTGGCATAGCCGAGATTGATCTGTGCGGTCTGGGTCGAGGCACGGGCCGCCTGCAATGCGGCCTCGGCGCTACGCTCGGCGGCGAGCGCGTTGTCGACATCGGCTTTGGAGATGAAGTTGGTCGGCGCCAGCTGACGCGCGCGATCGGCTGCCGTCTTCGCATTCGCGTAGTTGGCCTGCGCCTGCGCCTGCGCGCCCTGGGCGGTGCCGAGCGCGGCCTGCAACTGCGCCGGATCGATCCGGAACAGCACATCGCCCTCGTTGACGTCACTGCCCTCCTGATAGACGCGACGCTCGAGCACGCCCGGCACGCGGGCCCGGACATCCGCGCTTCGGAACGGTGCCAGACGGCCCACCAGTTCCTGCTCCAGCGCGACGCTGGTCGGCTGCACGGTCAGCACGCCGACTTCCGGCGGCGGTGGCGCGGCCTGCTCCTCTTGTTGACCGCAGGCGGAAAGTGCCGCGGCGAGGACGGCAATGGAGAGGAGTCGGCGCATGGGGGATGACCTGGGAGAGGGTGGGACGGATTTACTATACTGGCGAGTATAGCAAATTCAGATTCCGGTTCGCGCAGTGACGGAAGTCATCGATTTCGCGCAACGCCGCGACGCTGCGTTGCGCATGAGACGGTTCCGAATCTTGCTCACGTAATGAACCAGGTTCATACTCCGCGCCGCTTCTGATGCATTCAGGTTCCTGATGTCGCCCCTGTCCCCCGCCATCGCACGTCGCCAGCGCGAGATAGTCGCCCGCGAGCGTGTCCTGCTCGACACCGCCCAGGCACAGATCCAGCGCGACGGGCTGCTGTCGTTGCAGATGGCGCGCGTAGCGGAGGAGTGCGGCTATGCGATCGGCACGCTGTACAAGCATTTCGCCAGCAAGGAAGACCTGCTGGTCGCGCTCGCCACGCGCAACAGCTTCGACCGGGTCGAACTGTTCGAGCGCGCAGCGAAGTGGGACGGCCCGACCCGCGAACGCATGCTTGCCGTTGTGCTCGCCGACATGCTGATCATCCGCGAGCAACCCGAGCACTTCCGCCTCGCCCAGTTCGTCTGGACCGACGTGGTCTGGGGCGCGGCCTCGGTCGAAAGCCGGCGGCGTGCGCTGGCCGCCTGCGAGCCGCTGGCCACGCTGATCGACGGCATCGTCGCCGAGGGGCGTGCACGCGGTGAACTGCCGGCATCGGCGCTGCCCGATGGCGCGCTGACGATGGGGCCCTGGATGATGACCGTCGGCATGCATGCGCTCGTGCAACAGCAGGGCTTGGTGGATACGGCCGTGACCGGCGATCCCTACCGCCTGCTGATCCGCCAGCTGCAGTACCTGTTCAACGGCTACGGCTGGCAACCGCTGATCGACGCCGAGGACGACGCCGCGCTCGATGCGCTGATCGCCCGCGTCAGCCGCGCTGTCTTCGATACCGACTGGTCCAGCATCACGCCCGACCTGCCCCCTTCCCTTCCTCTTTCCTGACGGAAACCGCCCATGTCCAGGACCGAAACCCGTTCCGCCCCGCGCAAACCGCGTCCGCGCCTGCGGATGATCGTGATGCTGATCCTCGTCGCCGTGATCTTCGGCGGGGTCTTTCTGGCCAAGGCCCTGATGGGCAAGGGCATGAACGACTTCTTCGACAACATGCCGCAGCCGCCGGTCGCGATCACGACCTTTGAGGCCGCGCAGCAGTCGTGGTCGACACCGCTGGAAGCGGTCGGCACGCTGGTCGCGGTCAACGGCACGGACGTCACCACCGAAGCCGGCGGTGTGGTCCGCAAGCTGTCGTTCGAGCCCGGCCAGCCGGTCAAGGCCGGCACCGTGCTGGTGGAACTCAACACCGACAACGAACTCGCGGTGCTGCGCTCGAGCGAAGCTGCCGCCAAGCTCGCCGTCGTGCAGCGCGATCGCTGGCGCGAACTCGGCGAGACGCAGCTGGTGTCGAAGGCCGAAGTCGAGGAACGCGCGACCCAGGCGGCGACATCGATTGCGCAGGTTGAGGCGCAGCGCGCCCTGATCGCGCAGAAGACCATCCGCGCGCCGTTCGACGGCGTGCTCGGCATCCGCAAGGTCAACCTCGGTCAGTTCCTCTCGCCGGGCACACCGATCGTCAGCCTGCAGCAACTCGATCCGATCTTCCTCGACTTCACCCTGCCCGAGCAGCAACTGCCGCTGATCAATACCGGCGCGACGCTGCAGGCGGTCGTCGATTCGCTGCCCGGCGAACAGTTCGAAGGCACGATCACCGCGATCGAACCCGCGGTCGATGCCGGTACCCGCAACTTCATGGTGCAGGCGACCCTGTCCAACCCGGACGGCAAGCTGCGCCCGGGTGCGTTCGCGCGCGTCGGTCTCGCAGTCGGCGGCGAACAGAATGTCGTGGTGATTCCGCAGACCGCCGTGACCTTCAACCCCTATGGCAACGCGGTGTACGTGGTGTCGGAGCAGCCGGTGGATCCCGACGCGCCCAAGGCCGAAGGCGACGACGCGCAACAGGGCCCGACCCTGATCGTGCGCCAGCGCTTCATCAAGACCGGCGCAACCCGCGGTGATCTGATCGTGGTCACCGAAGGCCTCAAGCCCGGCGAGCAGGTCGCGACCAGCGGCCTGCTGAAGCTGCGCAACGATGCGGTGGTGACGATCAACAACCGCGTGCAGCCGAGCGCGGACGCCGCGCCGACGCCTGAAAACCGTTGAGCGATCGCCGCTTCCCGATCGATGCGTCCGGACGCCCTGCGCCCGCCCCGCTCCCTGACCCGCGCGACGCCGCGCGGGGGAGACCGAGATGAAATTCACCGACATCTTCATCCGCAAACCCGTGCTGGCGATGGTCGTCAGCCTCTTCATCCTGCTGTTCGGCCTGCGCGCGTTCTCCGAGCTCAACGTGCGCCAGTATCCCGAACTGCAGAATGCGGTCGTCAACATCAGCACGACCTACTTCGGCGCCGACGCCGACCTGATCCAGGGCTTCATCACGACGCCGCTGGAACGCGAGGTCGCGAGCGCCGAGGGCATCGACTATCTGACCTCGACCAGTTCGGCCGGCGTCAGCGTGATCCAGGCCTACATCCGGCTGGACTACGACCCGAACGAAGCGCTCACCCAGATCGCAGCCAAGGTCAACAAGTTGCGCAGCGAGCTGCCGGCCGAATCGGAAGATCCGGTCATCGACCTGCAGCAGGGCCAGCAGGTCGCGGCGATGTACGTCTCGTTCGCCAGCGACGCGCTCAACGACAACCAGATCACCGACTACCTCACCCGCGCGGTCGAACCGACCATTGCGACGATTCCCGGCGTGCAGCGCGCCGAGATCATGGGCCCGGGCTCGTTCGCGATGCGCGTGTGGCTCAAGCCCGATCGCATGACCGCGCTCGGAGTGACCGGCAGCGATGTGTCGACCGCGCTGCAGTCCAACAACGTGCTGTCCGCGCTGGGCTCGACCAAGGGCCAGATGGTCTCGGTCGACCTCACCGCGCGCACGGACCTGCGCACGCCGGAGGAATTCCGTGCCCTCGTTGTACGCGAGGCCGATGGCGCGATCGTGCGCCTGGGCGACATCGCCGACGTCGTGCTGGGATCCGAGAATTACGGCTCGTCGGTGCGCATCAACGGCGCCGCGGCGACGTTCATGGGCATCTATGTTTCGCCCGATGCGAACGCGCTGGACGTGATCGCCGAGGTGCGCAAGGCCTGGGACAACGAGATCGTGCCGCAGCTGCCCGAAGGCATCGAAGCGACGATTCCCTACGACAGCACCGAGTCGATCCAGGACGGCATCAACGAGGTCATCCGCACGATCATCGAAGCGGTGATGATCGTCATCGTGGTGATCTACCTGTTCCTGGGCTCATTCCGCAGCGTGCTGATTCCGGCGGTCACGGTGCCGCTGTCGCTGGTCGGCGCGCTGTTCCTGATGCTGCTGATGGGCTTCACGATCAACCTGCTCACGCTGCTCGCCATGGTGCTGGCGATCGGCATCGTGGTCGACGACGCGATCATCGTGCTGGAAAACATTCACCGGCACATCGAAGAAGGCATGACACCGCACGACGCCGCGATCCGCGGCGCACGCGAGCTGGCGTGGCCGGTGGTCGCGATGACCACGACGCTGATCGCCGTGTATCTGCCGATCGGCTTCCAGGGCGGCCTGACCGGCGTGCTGTTCACCGAGTTCGCGTTCACGCTGGCCGGTGCGGTATTCCTGTCGGGCATCATCGCGCTGACGCTCACGCCGATGATGTGCGCCAAGATCCTCAAGCCGCATGGCGAGCAGAGCAAGAGCCGGCTGGAGCAATGGCTCGACCGCCGCTTCGATTCGCTGCAGCAGGGCTACCAGCGCAGGCTGCACGGCGCGCTGCAGACGCGCGCGGTGATCCTGACCTTCGGTGGCATCGTGCTGGTCTCGTGCGTGTTCCTCTACCTCGGCGCGCCCAAGGAACCGGCCCCGCCGGAAGACGAAGGCTTCGTGTTTGCAATCGGCAGCGCCGATGCGGCCAGCACGCTCGATTATGTGGAGAGCTACACCGAAGAGATGACCGCGGTGGTCGAGCAGATTCCCGAGATCAACGACTTCTTCCTGTTCAACGGCGGCATGGGTGGCATGGGCGGCAGCAACAGCGCGATGGGCGGCTTCGTCATGAAGCCCTGGAGCCAGCGCGATCGCTCGACCAACCAGATCCTGCAGCAGGACCTGCAGCCCAAGCTCGCCGAGATCACCGGTCTGAACATCTTCGCGCTGGTGCCGCCCTCGCTGCCCTCGGCCGGTGGCGATGGCGGCGGCGAGTTCCTGATCGGCGGCATCGGCTCGCTGGAACAGCTGTCGGAAATCGCGGACCAGGTGGTCGCACGCGCGCAGGAAAGCCGCCGTTTCATCTTCCTCGACAAAGACCTGAAGATCGACAAGCCGCGCGTCGAGGTGCAGATCGACCGCGACAAGGCGGCGCTGCTCGGCATCGACATGCGCACGCTGGCCGCCGACATGAGCGCCCTGCTGGCCGGCGGTTACGTCAACCGCTTCGCGATGCAGAACCGCTCGTATCGCGTGATTCCGCAGGTCCAGCGCAGCGATCGCCTCAACGCCGAGCAGCTGGGCAACTACTACACCCGCACCCGAGACGGCGACCTGATTCCGCTGTCGACGGTGATCTCGTTCAAGGAAAGCGCGCAGCCACAGTCGCTCAAGCGCTTCCAGCAGCTCAACGCGGTGGGGATCACGTTTGCACCGCGTCCCGGCGTGACCAAGGGCGAGGCGCTGCGCGTGCTCGACGAGATCGCCGCCGACGTGCTGCCGCAGGGCTACAGCGTGGACTACGCCGGCGAGTCGCGGCAGTTCAAGCAGGAAGGTACGACGATGCTGATCACCCTCGCCTTCGCGCTGGTGATCATCTTCCTGGTGCTGGCCGCGCAGTTCGAAAGCTTCCGCGATGCCCTGATCATGCTGGCCACGGTGCCGATGGCGATCAGCGGCGCGCTGCTGGTACTCAATGCGCTGGCGCTGCTGTCGGGTGTGCTGCAGTTCGCCGGTATCGAGGCCTTCCCCGGCATGTCGATCAACATCTACACCCAGGTGGGTCTGGTGACGCTGGTCGGCGTGATCTCCAAGCACGGCATTCTGATCGTGGAGTTCGCGAACAAGCTGCAGGTCAACGACGGCGTGTCGAAGGCCGAAGCCATCGAGCAGGCCGCTGCAATCCGCCTGCGTCCGGTGCTGATGACGACCGCGGCGCTGGTGTTCGCGATGGTGCCGCTGCTGATCGCCAGCGGTCCCGGCGCAGCCGCCCGCTTCTCGATGGGCCTGGTGATCGCCGCCGGCATGTCGATCGGCACCGCGTTCACCCTGTTCGTGCTGCCGGCGTTCTATCTGCTGCTGGCCCGCGACCACAGCCACGACCGCGATGCGGCCGAGGCACAGAAGGCGGACCGTCGAGACGGGGAAGATCTGGAACCGGTGCCGCAGGGGCATTGAGTTCCGGCAACAGGTGACACGGAAAAGGCGCGACTTCGGTCGCGCCTTTTTTCTGTGGACGAATCGAGTTGGGTCAGATGGCGATGATGGGTTTCACTGCGCTCTTCACATCCCACGGTGGGAGTGCCGGCGCCTTTGTAGGATGGGTAGAGCGCAGCGAAACCCATCGCGCAACTCGCTAGAGGCTCGCGATCCACGCCGCATCGAGCGACAAGGTCGCAGGCAGAACGCTCCCGTCCGCAACGAACGGCAACACCCCAAGACACGGCGCCGGCAAGGCGTCCGTCAGCAGGCCGACGTAATCATCCGCCCGCGAGAACGCAGGATCGATGCGGTTACCGATCCATCCGGCCAGCCGGCAGCCGTCCGCCTCGATCGCTCGCGCAGTCAACCGCGCATGGCTCAGGCAGCCGAGCTTCAACCCGACGACCAGCACCACTGCGCCGCCAAGCTGCCGCGCGAAGTCCTGGTGTTCAAGCCCCTCCGCCAGCGGCGCATCCCAACCACCGGCGCCTTCGACCAGCACCACGTCCGCATTCGATGCGAGCCGCGCATGCGCGGAATACAGTTCTGCGATGTCGACCGTCACGCCGGCCGCGATCGCAGCCAATGTAGGCGCCGTGGGTTCGGGCAGCGCGACCGGATTGATGTCGCCGTAGTCGGGCCGCGGATCACTGGCCGCCTGCAGGGCGAGTGCATCTTCGTTGCGCCAACGCCCGTCGATCCAGTCGCATCCGCTCGCGATCGGTTTCATGCCGACCGCACGGAGACCGTTGGCGCGCAGGGCATGCAGCAAGGCCACGCTTGAATGCGTCTTGCCGATGCCGGTGTCCGTACCGGTGACCAGGAAACTGCGCGCGCTCATGCGGACTCCTCTGCGCGCACGCGCGCCAGTTCTCGCGCCCCACGCACGCTGTACCACGGCATCAGCACCGCCAGGGTGCAGTAGACAATGCCGGGCAGGCCCTGCCACCACGTCCCGGGCGGCATCGGCAACAGCGACAGCACGATCGAAGCCGCAGTCGGAATCAACAGCCACGCCATCGCGCCGGCTTCCTGTCTCAATACGCAGCGCTCGACCGGATCGAGCGCCAGCACGTCGGCGCGCGCAAGTCCGTGCCGGTTGAGCAAGAGCATGATGCTGCACATCGCGGCGAAGCCGATGCCGTAGATGACGTAAAGACTGCGGAATTCGCCTTCGCTGAAGCCGATCGGCATCGGCGACGGCGCCCAGCCACCGGTCAGAAAATGCAGGGCGATGCCCATGATCAGGCGCAACGGGTAGACGTACAGCAGCGCTACCGCGATCAGCATCAGGCCGAGCGTGGTCACTCGCGCATCGGCCAGCCCGGTGCGGCGACTGAAACGATGGTGGGTCGCCCAGAACATGGCGAGAATCGCAAAGCCCGCCAGAAACGCCGGCGCGCGGCGGAGCGCTTCATGCAGCTCGGGCACATTTGCTGGCATTGCATCGAACGACACGACTAGCAGCGTCACCGCGAAGGCGAATGCGGCGTCGACGAACGTCTCGAGGCGCGAGGCCTGTCTGCCTCGCAGCCGGAACCCGTCCGCATCCCGCGGCAGCGCATCCAGCTGCAGCGGCCCCGCCGGGGCCGCTGCTACACTTCGCGACATGTTCACGTCATCTCCCCTGACCGGCTCCAAGGCCGAACAGTATGCCGCGCTGGCGGCCCAGGCACGGGCGCTGCTGCACGGCGAACGCGATGCGATCGCCAATGCAGCGAACCTCTCGGCGCTCGTCTATCACGCCCTGCCCGACCTCAACTGGGTGGGCTTCTATCTGTTCGACGGCACCGAACTCGTGGTCGGGCCGTTCCAGGGTCTGCCGGCCTGCGTGCGCATTCCACTCGACAAGGGCGTCTGCGGCGCCGCGGCGCGTACGCGCGAAACACAGCGCATCGACGACGTGCATGCGTTTCCCGGCCACATCGCCTGCGACAGCGCCTCGCGTTCGGAACTGGTCGTTCCTCTGTATATCGGCGAGCGCCTGATCGGCGTGTTCGACATCGACAGTCCTGTGCCGGCGCGTTTCGACGTTGAAGACCAGACCGGTATCGAGTCCCTCGCTGCCGCCTATCTCGAATCGATGCAATGACCGCACCGACGCCGCTGAAGCTGCGCAACATCGGCCCCAAGTCCGCGGCCTGGCTGCGTCAGGTCGGCCTGCGCACGCGCGAGGATCTGGAAGCGGCCGGCGCGGTGGATGCGTTCGTCAAAGTGCGGCGCGCGGGCTTCAAGCCCAGCCTCAATCTGCTGTATTCGCTGGAAGGCGCGTTGCTCGACTGCCATTGGCAGGACGTGCCCGAAACGCGTCGCGTGCAACTGGTCGAAGCTGCGGAGGCCGCGACCGCCCTGCTCCCTGATCCGCGCGCGCGCCAGGCCGCCGGACCGGTGACGACGACCATCAGCGAAACGTTCGAGCCCGAATCGCCGCTGGACAGCCTATTCGACCGCCGCGACGACTGACCGCCACACCGGCGCGCCCTGCCCGCGCCCGCAGTCCTGCGCTCACGTACAATCCGCGCCAGCTTCATGGTGACCCGCCGGTGTTCTGCCGTCCGGGTTGAAACGGGAAGCCGGTGACGCGCGTATGCGCCAGCCCGGCACTGCCCCCGCAACGGTAAGCGTGTTCAAGGCATCGCATCCGCCACTGTGCTCCGGCCCGGGAAGGCGCGACGCCCGGGAGAACTCTCCCACGCGCGAGTCCGGAGACCGGCCACGAAGTCTTCCTCGATTGCGATGCGGCGGGCATTGCGGCGGCGTTCCGGACGGCTTTTGCGCGTCCGGCCGGCAGCCGTGTCCGTCCTCGCGATCTCCCGACATCTCGCGTGCGTGGGTGCACGCGACCAGGAGACTGCAATGCCGTTCCGTACTCTGACCGTGGCGATCGTCGCCGCACTCGCTTCACCGATCGCCGCAGCGGCGACCGCCGCCGACGCGCGCGATCTCGACACCGTGCTCGTGACCGCCAACCGCGCCGAAAGCACGCTCGGCGACACCATCGTGCCGGCCCAGGTCATCGACCGTGCCGAGATCGAACGCACCCAGGCGCGTGACCTGCCCGAACTGCTGCGCGGCCGCGCCGGCATCCAGATCGCGAACCAGGGCGGCCCGGGCAAGCTCAGCTCGGTGTTCATGCGCGGCAGCGAGTCCGACCACGTGCTGGTGCTCGTCGATGGCGTGCGCATCGGCTCGGCGACCGCCGGACTGGCGTCGTTCCAAGACATCCCGGTCGACCAGATCGAGCGCATCGAAATCGTCCGCGGCCCGCGCTCCAGCCTCTACGGCTCGGAAGCCATCGGCGGTGTCATCCAGATCTTCACCCGTCGCAACACCGGTGCGGTCCGCCCGCACGCGCGTGTCGGCGTGGGCAGTCACAACCTGCGCGAAGCCAGCGCCGGCCTCGGTGGCCGTGCCGGCCGCGGCTGGTTCGGCGTCGACGCGGCGTTCCAGCGCACCGATGGCATCAATGCCTGCCGAGGCCGTGGTCCATTGAACGACGACTTCGGGGCCGGCTGCTTCGTCGACGAACCCGACCGTGACGGCTACCGCAACCGGTCGTTCAATCTGCGTGGCGGTGTCGAACTCGCGGACGGCCTGACGCTCGAGGGCAATGCGCTGCGTGCCGACGCCTTCAACGAATACGACGGCAGCTACGGCAACGAGGCAGAAAACGTGCAGCAGGCCGCCGGCGGCAAACTCACGTACGCGCCTTCCGACGTGGTGCGCCTGACTGCGCAGGCCGGCCGTTCTTACGACAAGTCGATGACCTACCAGCGAAATGCGGACGCAGGAACGCGGACTGATTTCGGTCATCTGGATACCCGCCGCGACACCGGGTCGTTACAGGCGGACTTCACCCTCGCCCCGACACAGGCCTTGAGCCTCGGGTTCGACTGGCTATCGGACAACGTGGAAAGTCAGACCGTCTACGCGGTGACCCAGCGCGACAATTTCGCGACGTTCGCGGAGTACCAGGGACGATTCGGTGCACACCGCCTGCAGGCGAGCGCGCGCTATGACGACAACGAACAGTTCGGCGGTCACGGTACCGGCAGCATCGGCTGGGGCATGGATCTCGAGCGCGGTCTTCGCCTCAACGCGAATGTCGGCACGGGGTTCAAGGCACCAACATTCAATGACCTTTACTACCCGGGCTCGGAAAGCCCGGACCTCAAGCCGGAGCGTTCGAAGAGCGCCAACATTGGCGTCGCGCAGTATTCGGATAGCTGGAACTGGTCGTTCAACGTGTTCGAAAGCCGGATCGACGACCTGATCGTGTTCGTCTACCCGCCGCCGGATTTCATCGGCACCGGCATGAACATCGAAGAAGCCCGTATCCGCGGCGCCGAACTGACGTTCGCAACCACCCTCGCCGGCTTCGATCTGTCGACCGAACTGAGCCACGTCTATCCACGCGACCGCAGCGACAGCGCCAACAACGGCAACTTGCTTGCCCGTCGTGCGCGCAACAGCGGCCGTCTCGACATCGACCGAAGCCTGGGCGACTTCCGCATCGGCACCACGCTGCGCGCCAGCAGCAGCCGTTTCGACAACGCCACCAATACGGTGCGCGTCGCCGGCCACGGCACGCTGGACCTGCGCGCCGCGTGGGCATTCAACCCCGACTGGACGCTGGAAGCCCGCGCGACCAACGTGCTCGACAAGGATTACGAGACCATCGCGTGGTACTACCAGCCCGGCCGCGAATACGGCCTCGCGCTGCGCTGGTCGCCGACCGCGCGCTAATCAAGAAAGAAACCCCGCAAATGCGGGGTTTCTTCTTTTGCGGCAGCCATGAAAAAAGCGGTCTCGTCTCTATGCTGCGCGGATGGCAGCGGCAGGCCGTCAAAGCAAATCGAAAAGTGCAGCACCGGCACGCGGCGCCGGCTGGGCGCTCGGTCAGCGCGCCGCTAGGAGATCAGCCCGCAAGCAACGCCCGCAACAGCGGAGGAATGCCCGACGATGCGGCGGCGACATTGTCGAGCACGTCCTCGAAGGTGATCACCTCGTCCACCTGCGGACCGGCGCCCGCCGCCCAGTTGGCGACGATCGCCAGACACGCGTAGTCGAGCCCGAGTTCGCGCGCGAGGCCTGCTTCCGGCATGCCGGTCATACCGACCAGATCGCAGCCGTCGCGGCGCATGCGGGCGATCTCGGCTCGCGTCTCCAGCCGCGGGCCCTGGGTGGCGCCGTAGCAACCGCCATCGACCAGCGTCACCCCGGCAGTCGCCGCCGCATCGAGCACGCGCCTGCGCAGCGTCGGCGTATAGGGATCGCCGAAATCGACATGCTGCACCTCGGTGCCCTCCTCCTCACAAAAGGTCGAGACCCGCCCCCAGGTGTAGTCGATCAGCTGGTCCGGACACGCAAGCACGCGCGGCCCGAAGCGTTCGGTGATGCCACCCACCGTATTGAGCGCCAACACCCGCGTCGCACCCAGCGCCTGGAGCGCGGACAGATTGGCGCGGTAGTTCACCCGGTGCGGCGGCACCGAGTGCCCCTCGCCATGGCGCGCGAGAAACGCGACGCGCTTGCCGTCGAGCGTCCCCACCCGCACAGGCCCCGACAGCGCGCCGTAGCGTGTGACCGGCTGATGCGGCTCCACGTCCTGCAGGTCGGCCAACTGGTAGAGACCGGTGCCGCCAATGACGGCCAGATCGATGTCGAGGTGCATGGGGGTTCTCGCAATGAGGATGGGGCCGGGAGGAGAGTGTCCTCCGACCTACCTTAGAACGGCGGCAAAGGGCGTCAGACGGACAAATCAGGACCCGATTCCGAGTGGGACGCGGCATCGGCCACTGGCAAAGCCGCAATGCGCTCAGCCAGTCACTCCGCCAGCGCGTAGATCCCAGGCAGATTCCGGCCCTGCTCATGGAAATCCATGCCGTAGCCGAATACATACCGGTCCGGTACTTCGACGCCGACGTAGTCAGCTTCGACGCCGTCCACGCCGCGGTCGTGGACCTTGACCGCGAGTACGGCGACGCGGACGTCAGCCGCGCCCTGGTCTTCGACCCACTGACGCACGGCCTTGAGGGTGTGGCCTTCGTCGAGGATGTCGTCGACCAGTAGCACGCGGCGGCCCTGCAGCGGGGTCGCGGGGCGATGCAGCCAGGCGAGGCCCGAGCCGGTGGTGTTGCCGCGGTAGCGGGTGGCGTGCAGATAGTCAAACTCGAGATCGACTTCGTTCTCGCCGATCGCGAACGCGAGCTGGGTGGCGAACGGCATGCCGCCGTGCATGATCGTGATGTAGACCGGCGGCACGTCGTCGTCGCCGTACTCGTCGGCGATCTCTTCGGCCATCGTCTCGATGGCGTCTTCGAGCGCGTCGCGGTCGAACAGCAGGTCGGCGGTGTCGATCACGTCGTCGAGGCGTGGGACGTTCATGCGATGTCTCCAGTGCGGGGGGCGGACGCGTCGCCGGCGATCGCGCCGTCCCAGCCGAGCGGACCACGTCCGATCAGGCCGGTCAGCGCCATGGTGTTGAGGGCGCGGCCTTCGACCGCGGCCAGCGATTCGGCGACGAGTTCGGGATGGCAGACGAGCACGACGTCGCAGCCGGCGTCGAGGTGCGCATCGACGCGCGATTTGATGCCGCCAGCGGAAGACGCCGCGGCCATGCCGATGTCGTCGGAGAACACGACGCCGCGGAAGCCCATCTGCTCGCGCAGGATGGTGTTGATCCACAGCGGCGAATAGCCGGCCGGTTCCGCCGCGACCTGCGGATAGACCACATGGGCCAGCATCACCGCATCGGCGCCGGCATCAATGCCGGCGACGAACGGCACCAGATCGTGCGCGCGGATGGCATCGAGACTGCGGTTGTCGACCGCGTCGTCGAAATGCGTGTCCTCGCGCACCGAGCCGTGACCCGGGAAGTGCTTGAGCGTCGCGGCCATGCCGGCCTCGTGCATGCCTTCGACATAGGCACGCGTGAGCGCTGCGACGATTCGAGGATCCTCAGAAAACGAGCGATCCCCGATCGCGAGATTGCCGTGGCCGACATCGACCACAGGCGCAAAGCTCAGATCGACGCCGCTGGCGCGCACTTCCTGCGCCATCAAGCGCGCGTGCGCACGCGACGCGGCCATCGCAGCATCAGGATCGGCGAGATACTGCGCGCCGAAACCGGCGAGTGACGGCAGTTCGGAATAGCCGTCCTGGAAGCGCTGCACACGGCCGCCTTCCTGGTCCACGCAGACCAGCTGCGAACGCGGCGCGGCGTCGCGGATCGCGGCCGAGAGTTCGGCGATCTGCGCGCGCGAGGCGAAGTTGCGCTTGAACAGGATCACGCCGGCGCAGGCATCGTGCTGCAGCCAGTCGCGCTCCTGCGCGGTGAGTTCGGTGCCGGCGACGCCGATCACGAGCATTGCGGACCTCTCCATCGAACACGCCCCATGGCGCGGACGGGCATTGTCGCAGATGCGGGCGCGCGTGCCGTCGGGCGAGGCGACGTGTTCAGTCGCAGTCGGAGACTCGCGATGGATGCTGCCGCTGCCCGCGCGTCACGCACCGCTCGCGCGGTGCTTCAGCTCGGCTTCGCGTACCAACCAACCGCGCGGTCCGAAGGCAGCGGTCAGCCGCGTTCCGCCGCGTCCCAGCGCGAGAACGGACGTGCGGCCAGCGCGAGGTTGAAATAGCGTTGGTGCGCGGTGACTTCGACGCCCAGCCAGTCGGGCCGATCGAAGGCTTCGTCGGCGTCGTCGAGTTCGATCTCGGCGACCACGAGACCGGCGTTGTCGCCGAGGAACTCATCGACTTCCCACAGATGCGCGCCGAAGCGCACGAGGTGCCGGCGCTTCTCGACCAGCCCGCCGACGCACAGCTTCAGAAGCGCCTGCGCATCGTCGACCGGCAGCGGCAGTTCGAACTCCTGCCGCGTGGTACCGGGCTCGCGCGACTTGATGTTGAGGAACGCCACATCGCCCTCGATGCGTACGCGCACCGAAGCGTTCTGCGCGCCGCTGGCGATCGACGCGGCATCGTTGAGATAGCCCTGCGCCATCGGCACCACCGCATGCGCGGCCGCGCGCCAGGCGTCGGACACGACGAGGAATTTGCGTTCGATCTCGATGCCCATGCAGTCCTCAGCGTTTCTCGAACAGGGCGATGGATTCGACGTGCGCGGTCTGCGGGAACATGTCCATGACGCCCGCATCCGAGAGCGTCCACCCACGCTCGTTGACCAGGTAGCCCGCATCGCGCGCCAGCGATGCCGGATGGCAACTGACGTAGACGATGCGTTTGAAACGTTCAAGCGGCAGCTGGCGCAGCACATCACTCGCGCCCGAGCGCGGCGGATCGAGCAGCAGTTTGTCGAAGCCCTGCCGCATCCACGACGCGCTGCGCTGGTCCTGGGTGAGATCGGCGGCATGGAACTGGGCATTGAGAAGCCCGTTGTGCACCGCGTTCTCCTTCGCCCGCGCCACCAGACCGGCCTCGCCTTCCACGCCGACGACCTCGCGCACGCGGCGCGCCAGCGGCAATGTGAAATTGCCCAGGCCGCAGAACAGATCGAGCACGCGGTCGTCGGGTTGCACATCGAGCAGCTCGAGCGTGCGCGCGATCATCGTCCGGTTGAGGCCGGCATTGACCTGGATGAAATCCAGCGGCCTGAACTTCAGTTCGATGTCCCAGTCTTCAAGCCGGAACGAAAGCGCCGGCGCCTCCGGCCACAGTGCATGCACGCTGTCGTTGCCGCCGGGCTGCAGGAAGATCGCCATGCGGTGCTGCTGCCCGAACGCCAGCAGCGCTGCCACATCGGATTCGCTCAAAGGCTGCAAATGGCGGAACACCAGCGCGATGCCGTCGAACTCCGGGCGCGGATCGCCGGCGATGAACTCGATCTGCGGCAGCGTGCTGCGCGCGTCCATGCCGTCGACGAGCTGCGCCAGCGCCGGAATGATCGCGGCGATCGGCGCGATCACCGTATGGCATTCCTGCAGCTCGGCGACGAAGCGCGGATCGCGCTCGCGGAAGCCCACGAGCGTCTTGCCCTTCTTCTCCACCCGCTTGACCGAAAACCGGCCCTTGCGCCGGTAGCCCCAGGCGCGATCGACCATCGGTGCCATCCAGCGCTTCGGCGTGACATGGCCGATGCGCTCGAAGTTCTCGCGCAGCACGCGGTCCTTGGCGATGATCTGCTGCTCGGCATCCAGGTGCTGCAGCACACAGCCGCCGCAGGTCCCGAAATGCGGGCAACGCGGCGTGATGCGGTGTTCGGAGGCGCGCAGCACCTCGAGCGTCACCGCCTCGTCGAAACTGCGCGAACGCGCAAAGCGCTGGGCGACGACCTGCTCGTCCGGCAGCGCGCCGGTGACGAACAGCGCCTTGCCATCGGGCAAGCGCGCGACGCCACGGCCGTCGTGGGTGAGGTTGAGGACATCGACCTCGAAGGGGGTCTGATCGAGACGTTTACGGGCCACGTGGCGAAGGCTGCGGGCAGAAGGGCCGCGCATTGTCGCAGAAGCGCTACTGCGCAGCCCGTCCTGCACGAGCACGCTCGCGCGCGATGGGGCTCCACCGCGAACACCCATCGCGCAAGCGCGCGCCTGAGCTTCGGCGCCTGCCTCCAATCCACGCCCCTCGGCGCAAATTCGCAGCCGGGGATTACTTCTGCGTCCAGCTCCCGCCCTGCTGATACCACCAGCCCGGACGCGCACTCGCAATCCACTGGCGTGCGAACACGTCGCGGATCTGCGATTCCCACTCGGGATGCCCGTTCGCGACCGCGATCTCGCGGTACACGGCCTGTCGATCGCGATTGTCGTCGGCGACAGCCGAGTTCACCGCGACGCGGTCCTTGATTGGCAACTGTGAGGCGTCGCGCACGACGATCATGCCGTTGCCGCCGAAGCCGAGCGCGCCGGAATCGAAATGGGGGCGCAGGGTGCCGTTGAAGCGCTGCTCCATGCGCGATTGGATGGCCTGGATCGCCCGCGTGCGGATGCTGATGTCAGGCGCCTGCGCCTGCGCGCTACCGATACCGATCAGCATCCAGGGATCGAAGCGCGTCGAGGTCTGCGCCATGCCGCCGCCGGGCACGCTCGCGGGCGGCGTCTCGGTCGCGGGCGCCTGATCGCCGATCACGTTCTCGACGAACTCGCGCGCCGCTTCCTTGGCCTCGGCAGCGGGAAAATACACATTGATCGTCACGCAGGCGGTCAACGCCAGTGCGGCCACGGCCGGCAAACCCATCCAACGCGCCATCGACACTCTCCTGTCAAAAATACGGAGCGCCGGTCATTCAATGACCGGCGCGACATCACCACCTGCGGCGGCTGCGAGGCGCTCGACCAGCACAGGCCAGTCGACGTCCCGGTTGAAGCCCACCACGTTCAGACGTGGCAGGCCTGCACCCTGGACGATAGTAAAGGCGTTGCCCTCTGAACGCAGGCCGCCCATCCGGCAGACTGCATTGCGCAAGCGGCACGAGATGCCGATGCCGCGATAACCGAAGTCGTCGAACAGCGCGATTGCCCGGCCCTGCAGGGTCGTCACGAACGAAGCGTCACCGACGCTGGAGATGTCCTGCACGGCGCGCTGGCTGATGCGCTGGCGCACGCCCGGCGCAGCCTCGGTGTGCAGCTCGGCATCGAACGCGGTCGCGTTCCAGTCGACCAGCCGCAGGCCGTCGATGCGCCCGTGCAGGCGCCCTTCGATGCTGCCGAAGCCGAACACGCCGGTCAGCGCATGCAGATCCAGCGACGAGAGCGCAAGGTCACCGGTCACTGTCGGCAGGACGCCGAACGGCCGCTCTATCGCCAACGACGACACATCGATGCGGCCGTCGAACAGGGTCATCGACAGGCCGCCGTCGAAATCGATGCGGTTCTCGGCGTAGCGCACCGTTGGAATGCGCCCGGCAAGCACGCCTTCGAACGCCGGCCAGTCGAGCGTTTTCGCGAGCATGCCAATGTCCAGCGCATCGAGCCGCAGCGCGGTCTGCATGCGCAGGCCGGTATCGCCGGAGGGCGGTTGCAACTGCAGCGATTCGAAACCGATCTCACCGCCGAGAAACGAGAACGCAACCGGCTCGCGCAGACGCAACACGCCGCCACCACTCTCCAGGCTCCACGCCGCCGCGTCGAAGGGCATGCCGTACAGCGCCCCGCCGCGCCAGGCGAAGGCGCTGCGCACAGGTGTCGACGCGGCGTAACGCACCGTGCCATCGAGCCCGTCGAGGCGGAAGCGGCCGTCGGCATCGTCGATATCGAGGCGCTGAAACGCGAGTTCGCCCCTACGCAAGGTGGATCCGTCGATCTCCAGCGCCGCACGGAAGCCGCCGGCCAACGACAGGCCCGGGATGCCCGCAGGCCCCAGCCAGCCGGAGAGATAGCGCGCCGGCAGTGCCGAGGCATCGGCACTGACCGCGGAGACGGCGAGCGCACCGATGTCGAATTCGGGCGTCAGTCGCGCATTGCCAACGACCTGAAGGGTGTCACCGTCCTGCCATTGCAGGCGCGGCAGTGTCCAGTTGCCCTCGCCGACACGCGCGAGATCGACGCCGATTCGGATAGGCGCGTCCGGCAAGGCGAGGTAGGCATTGCCGAACAGCAGTTCACCCCCGCGGAGGCGACCGTCGACGCGTGCGTCCAACCCCTCGTCGGGCAGCGTGAGATGCACCTGGAGATCGGCATCGACATCGGCAGCAGCGACGCTGCCGTCCTCGGTTTCCAGAGCGAGTCCAACAATGGCGAGATCCGCCTCCACCCGTACGGGGCGGTCGGCCGGTGAGGCAATCCGGACCTCGCCGTCGAGAGCGCCAGCGGGCAGCCGCGCGGATGCCCAACCCGCGCGCAACAGGGCTTCGACCCAGGCCGCCGGCACGCGCTGCAGATCGAGCCGGGTGGCGTCAGGCGCTGCCGCGTTGCGCGACAGCCCCACGTGCGCAGCGCCCGTGGAAAGCGCAGCCGTCGTCGTCGCCGAATCGAGGACGAGCGACAGCTGCAAGGGCGCCCCCCGACCGCTGCGGACCGGTCCCTCGCATTGCCAACGGGTGTCATCACCCACAACGTGCCGCTGCAACGGGCAGCGCCAGTCGAGGTTGCGGAAACGCCAACCGAGTGCGCCGGCGTCGAGATCGCCAGCCTGCAGCCGCAACTGCCCCTGCGGTGCCGCCGCAGGCCAATCCAGGGTCAGGCGCACGTCGCTCAGGGTCACGCCGGCCGCCTCGACCTTCGCGATTCGCGCCTGCATCGACTGGGCCTGCACCGCAATCGGCACACAGGCGAAAAACAGCGGTAGGATCATCAGGACGGGGCGCGGCATCGCCGCAGGATACCCGTGACATCGAGGACGCGATGAATCGATTGCTGCTGGTCGAGGACGACCCTACAAGCCGCAGTTTCCTGCAAGCTGCAAGTGCTGCACTTCCCGCCGAAGTCGACATTGCCGACTCGGTCGAAGCTGCGTACGCGCTGGCCACAGTGAACGCCTACGACGCCTGGCTGATCGACGCCAATCTGCCCGATGGCACCGGCGCCACTCTGCTGGCCCGATTGCGGGCAGCGGGTTGCACCGCCCCCGCCATCGCCCACACCGCCGCGCGGGAACGCCGCGAGCTCGATGCTCTGCGCGCCGAGGGCTTTGCGGCCGCGATCAGCAAACCGGTGGGGGCCGATGTCTGGCTGGGGGCGATCCGCGGGGTATTGGGGCGTCGCAGCGGCACGCATCCGGCGGCGCCGCTGCCCGATGCGCGACGCAGTGGCGAAGCGCCCTTGTGGAATGGTGAAACCGCACTCGCCGCGGTCGGCGGCAACAGCGGCAACGTCCGCGGGTTGCGCGACCTGTTCGTCGGGGAACTCGACGGCACCCGTGCGAGGATCGCAGCCGCAGCAGCGGCGGGGGACGAGAACGCGGTCCGCGGCGATCTGCACCGGCTGCGCGCGGGCTGCGGCTTCGTCGGCGCAGAGCGCCTGGGCCTGGCGGCGCGCGTGCTGCATGTGGAGCCCGCATCGGCGGTCGCGCTACATGCGTTCCTCGAGACCCTGGACGCTACGCGCGAAAGCGCGAATGGCTGAAGGCTCAGCGCCGTGGCGACTGGGCCGCCAGTTCCCAGGACTTGAGACCGCGCGGCCCCAGATGATGTGAGAGCACTGCGCGCAGGGCGCGGCGCAGACTCGCCATGTCGGCCGCATCCGGTGCGGTGTCGGCCGCGAGCGCCAGCAGGGCGTGCCCGGTCGCTGCCGCGCTCCGGTTCGCGGCCTCGCCGTCACGATGTAGACGACGCGGGCCATGCTCGGGGTCGAGTCGATAGCGCGCAGCCGGCTCGATTTCATTGCCATCGCCGTCGGTGTCGTAGGCGAACCCCAGGCCGATCGCATCGAGCAGGTCACGCTCGAACCGGCGCAGCGTCCAGGCCAGGCCTTCGACGGCCAGCCGCTGTCGCACGTCCGCGAATGCCGCGTAGAGCTCGGGCGCGGGATCCTGGCGCGGTGCGAGCCGGAGCACGAGTTCGCTGATGTAGAAGCCGGCGAGCATGGCATCACCGGTGAGCCGGGGGGCCGCATCGAGCGCTTCGGCCGAGCGCAGCTGCGCCAGTTCGCCGCGCAGCACGGCGCTCAGACGGATGTGCTGCAACGGCTGCAGCGCGGCCCGCAGCACGTGTTTCTTCGGCCCCTGTACGCCGCGCGCCACCAGGCCGAGCCGGCCGTGGTCGAGACTCAGGACTTCGACCAGCAGACTGGTCTCGCGCCAGGGCCGTGTGTGCAGCACGAACGCCGGCTGTTCCTCGATGCGCACCGTCGGCCCGTGGCCTGCGTCAGCCGGCGCCGATACGGGCGAAGAACGCCTCGCCGGTCAGATGTTCGCCCGGTCCGTCGAGCGCGTACCACTCCGGTTTGGCGTCGATGAAGATTTCCGCTTCGAAGTGCGCGCCGGGAATCGCATCGAACAGACCGGCGGCGACGTAGTGCTGTCCTTCGCCGGTGCTACGGAAGAACAGGCTGCTGCCGCAGGCCCCGCAGAATGCGCGCTCGGCCCAGTCCGAGGATGCGAACCTGCGAACCAGCGCGTCACCCGTTTCGATGCGCAGGTCCTCTCCCGCTGGCAGCACCATCGCCGGTCCGCCATGCCATCGGCGGCAGGCACCGCAATGGCAGGCGTGCACCGCATGCACATGTGCCGGCACGCTGAGCGCGACGCCGCCGCACAGGCAATGCCCGTGCAGGCGGTCGGCGTTGTCGGCAGCTTCACTCATGCGCGCGTGACCTTAGTCGCCGTAGCCGAGCGCCTTGAGCGCGGCTTCGTCGTCGGACCAGCCTTCGCGCACGCGCACCCAGGTCTCCAGGAACACCTTGGCGTCGAACAGACGCTCCATGCCCATGCGCGCCTTGGTGCTGATGTCCTTGAGCCGGGTGCCGGCCTTGCCGATCACGATCGCCTTCTGGCCTTCGCGCTCGACCCAGATCACCGCGCCGATGCGCAGCATGGTGCCATCCAGGGCGAAGCTCTCGATCTCGACCGTGGTCGCATACGGCAGTTCATTGCCGAGCTGACGCATCAGCTGCTCGCGCACCAGTTCGCCGGCCAGGAAGCGCTGGCTCTTGTCGGTAATCTCGTCTTCGCCGAACAGCGCGTCCTGCGCCGGTATCAGCGGAAACACGGTCGACTTCAGCTGCTCCAGACCCTTGCGCTTGAGCGCGGACAGCGGCACGACGCCGGCGAAATCGCGGCCTTCGGTGACCTTCTGCAGATACGGCAGCAGGGCCGTCTTGTCCTTGATCCGGTCGACCTGGTTGACGACCAGCACCACCGGCACGCCGGCCTCGTGCAGCGCGTCAAAGGCCAGACTGTCCTCGTCGTCCCAGCGCCCGGCGACGACGACCAGCAAGGCCGCATCGACGCCTTCCAGTGCGCCACGCGCCGCGCGGTTCATGATCCGGTTCATCGCGCGCTTCTGCTCGCGGTGGATACCGGGCGTGTCGACCAGCATCAGCTGGCCTTCCGGGAACGTCGCGATGCCGAGCAGACGATGGCGCGTGGTCTGCGGACGGTTGGAGACGATGCTCACCTTGGCGCCGACGAGGGCATTGACCAAGGTGGACTTGCCGACATTGGGTCGGCCTATGACGGCGACGTAGCCGGCATGGTGGGGCGTGGTGTGGGGTTCGGTCATGCCGGCATTCTACGGAAATGCCGGAGGCGCGACGCGGAAACCACTGCAACCGGCTAGAGCGGGCTCAGGGCGCCGCTTCGAGCAGTCCCATCACCGCCTCGGCCGCCCGCTGCTCGGCCGCACGGCGCGAACTGCCCTGCCCTTCGGCAGCGACGCCGGCATCGCTCAGAGCGCAGCGCACCAGAAACGTCTTGGCATGCTCCTCGCCACTTTCCGACAGCAGTTCGTAGACCGGCAGCGCCTTCTGCCGCCCCTGTAGCCACTCCTGCAGCCGGGTCTTGGCATCCTTGGCAACGCGGCCGCTGGCCAGCGCGACCATGGTCTTCTCGAACAACGGGAGGATCACCTCGCAGCAGGTGTCGAGTCCGGCATCGAGATAGATCGCGGCGATCACCGCTTCAAGCGCATCTGACAGGATCGAATCGCGACGGTGGCCACCGGACTTCAGTTCGCCCGGCCCCATGACCAGGCGTGCGCCGAGGTCGAGCTCGCGCGCGACTGCAGCCAGCGAAGACTCGCGCACCAGTTCCGCGCGCGCGCGGGTCAGCGTGCCCTCGTCGGCATTCGGCCAGCGACTGTACAGCGACTCGGCGACCAGCGCCCCGAGCACGGCGTCGCCGAGGAATTCCAGACGTTCGTTGTGCGGAGCGCCGGCGCTGCGATGCGTCAGCGCCTGAACCAGCAGGCCTGGATCCCGGAACACATGCCCCGCGAACCGACCCTGCTGACGGTCAAACTCCGTCGCCACCGCGCTTCAAGGTCTGGGTCGCATGGAACTTGCCCACGACATCGAGGTTGAAGATCAGCGGGCGACGGACTTCGTACTGCACATCAATCTGCCAGCCGTTATCGGCGCGACGGATTTTGAAGTGCTCGGGCTTCACGTTCGATGTGTAGTCAATCATCAGGCGACGAAAAAAGAGCTCTTGAATGCGTGCCGGGTCAGCTGCGGCCGTATCCGCCTCGTTGGACATGCCCTTGAGCGCGGACTTCACGCTGTAATACTCCGAGTACATCGGAAACAACTTCATGCCCACATAGGCGAAAAAGCCGATGAGCCCGAGAACAATAATGAATCCGAGCAGCGTGATGCCGCCTTGTTTACGTTTCATGGACGCTCCCCTAGAGCCGATGCCATTGGTCACTTGATGCTCTGCCCGATCCTTCCCCAATCCACCCAGCCCGGCGCGGCGGTATCGACGTTCATCCAGATCAGGAACGCCTTGCCACGCAGCTGGGTCTCGGGGAGCGTACCCCAGAAGCGGCCGTCATCGCTGCGGTCGCGGTTGTCGCCCATGACGAAGTAATGCCCTTGCGGCACATGGAACGTGCCCTCGCCCAGATGGAACGGCGCGGCCTGGTCGATGTGCAGGATGTCATGGCTGCGGCCCGGCATCTGCTCGGTGTAGAGCGATGCGCCGGTCATCTCGGCGCCACGGCCCGCGCCCTCGTAGGTGCCGACGCGCTGGTATTCGAACGGCGTACCGTTGACGAAGATCTGGTTGTCGCGGAATTCCACGGTATCGCCCGGCAGGCCGATGACACGCTTGATCCAGTCCTGGTCGGGATGCTGCGGCGGGCGGAACACCACCACATCGCCGCGCGCCGGCTCGCCGATGTCGATGACCTTCTTGTTGGTGATCGGCAGACGGATGCCGTAGCTGAACTTGTTGACCAGGATGAAATCCCCGATCAGCAGCGTCGGCATCATCGAACTGGACGGAATACGGAACGGCTCCGACACGAAGCTGCGCAGGATCAGCACGACGAACAGCACCGGGAAGAAGGCCTTCGCGTAATCGACGACGATCGGTTCCTTTTCCTCGAGCAGTCCGGCGCGACGCGCGCGCGCCTTGGCCAGCACCAGCTTGTCGAGCAGCCAGATGACGCCGGTCAGCAGCGTCAGCACGACCAGGGCGGTCTCAAACCATTTCATGCAGCATCCTCGGACACGGGATCGGGCGGCCGCGCTGGGCCGCCGCTATGAAAACACGAATCAGGACTCGCGCGACGTGCTCAGCACCGCCAGGAAGGCTTCCTGCGGAATCTCCACGCGGCCGACCTGCTTCATGCGCTTCTTGCCTTCCTTCTGCTTTTCCAGAAGCTTCTTCTTGCGCGAGATGTCGCCGCCGTAGCACTTGGCCAATACGTTCTTGCGCAGCGCCTTGACCGTGGTGCGGGCGATGACCTGCGCGCCGATCGCGGCCTGGATCGCTACGTCGAACTGCTGGCGGGGGATCAGTTCCTTCATTTTTTCGGTCAGTTCGCGGCCGCGGCGGTCGGCGTGGCTGCGATGCACGATCAACGACAGCGCGTCGACCTTGTCGCCATTGATCAGCGTGTCCACGCGCACGAACGGGCCGGCGTCGAATCGCACGAAGTGGTAGTCCAGAGAGGCGTAACCGCGACTGGCAGACTTGAGCTTGTCGAAGAAGTCGAGCACCACTTCGGCCATCGGCAGCTCGTAGCTGATCTGCACCTGGCTGGCGAGATACTGGATGCCGATCTGCGCGCCGCGCTTGTCTTCGCAGAGCTTGATGATCGCGCCGATGTAGGCCTCCGGCGTGAGGATGTTGGCGCGGATGATCGGCTCGCGCACTTCCTGGATCAGGTTCGCCTGCGGCAGCTTGGCCGGATTGTCCAGCGGCATCACTTCGCCGTCGATCTTGAGCACCTCGTAGATCACCGTGGGCGCGGTGCTGATCAGGTCGAGATCGTATTCGCGCTCCAGACGCTCCTGCACGATCTCCATGTGCAGCATGCCGAGGAAGCCGCAGCGGAACCCGAAGCCCATCGCTTCAGAGCTCTCGGGCTCGAAGCGCAGCGCGGCGTCGTTGAGGCGCAGCTTGTCCAGCGCTTCGCGCAGATCCGGGTAGTCCTCCGCATTGACCGGGAACAGACCGGCGAACACGCGCGGTTGCATCTCCTGGAAGCCGGCCAGCGGCTTCTCGGCGGGCTTCGCGGCCAGGGTCAGCGTGTCGCCGACCGGCGCGCCGTGCACGTCCTTGATCGACGCGGTGATCCAGCCCACCTCGCCCGCACGCAGCGCAGGCAATTCCTTGCGCTTGGGCGTGAACACACCGACCTTGTCGACGTCGTGCGTGCGCCCGGTCGACATCACCAGGATCTTGGTCTTGGGCGTGATCTCGCCCTGCATCACGCGCACCAGTGACACGACACCCAGGTAATTGTCGAACCAGGAGTCGATGATCAGCGCCTGCAGGCGATCGGTATCGCGCGGCTTCGGCGGCGGAATGCGATGCACGATCGCCTCGAGCACCTCTTCCACGTTGAGGCCGGTCTTGGCACTCACCGCGACGGCATCTTCGGCATCGATGCCGATCACCGCTTCGATCTCAGCCTTGGCCTTCTCGATGTCGGCCGTCGGCAGGTCGATCTTGTTGAGCACTGGAATCACTTCCAGACCCTGTTCGATCGCCGTATAGCAGTTGGCGACCGACTGCGCTTCCACACCCTGCGCCGCGTCGACGACCAGCAGCGCGCCCTCGCAGGCGGCCAGCGAGCGGCTCACCTCGTAGGAAAAGTCGACGTGGCCCGGCGTGTCGATGAAGTTCAGATGATAGATCTGCCCGTCACGCGCCTTGTACGGGAGCGACACCGACTGCGCCTTGATCGTGATGCCGCGCTCGCGCTCGATCGGATTCGAGTCGAGCACCTGCGCTTCCATCTCGCGCGCCTGGAGGCCGCCACAGATCTGGATGATGCGATCAGCGAGCGTCGACTTGCCATGGTCGACGTGGGCGATGATGGAGAAGTTGCGGATGTTCCGCATCGGATCGTGGGTCATTGGGCGGCGGCCGGGCCGTCGTCGAAAAGGTAACGGGCGATTATCGCACAGCGCCCGCGTCGCACGCGGCCGGCGGATCCGGCAGGTTGCGCCGTTCACCCCGAATGCCGGCGCGCCTACGAAAACGGCCCGCGGAGTGCGCGGGCCGTGGGTTTCGCACACCGGGGCAGCGATCAGCGCTCGGCGGCGTCCGGCACCGAAACAGCGCGGTACTGCGTCGCACCGCCGCGTCCGCGGACGAGCAGCATCACCGTGTCGCCCGGCTTGACGTCACGCAGGGCCCTGTCGAGGGCCGCGGCACTGCCCACGGGCGTACGGCCGACGCGAAGAATCACGTCGCCCTGGGCGATACCGGCACTCGCCGCCGCGCCACGACCGGCGCTGGCGACAAGCACACCTTCATCGCCGGCAAGTCCGAACTGGCGCCGCTGCGCGGCGTCGAGATCGCGGCCGGTCAGACCCAAGGGATTACCGCTTGCAGCCGAGCCGGGCGCTGCCGCCGATTCGCCACGCGTCGCCGCAGTTGCCGCACCCGCATCGAGCGCGGTCAGGGTGACGTCGAAATCGCGCGTACGGCCTTCTCGCAGAACGGTCATACGCACCTTGGTGCCGGGCGTCTTGCCACCAACCAGCGGTGGCAGCTCGCTCGATGCGATGATCTCGGTGCCGTCGACCGCGCGGATCACGTCGCCGGGCTCGAGGCCCGCACGTTGCGCCGGACTGCCCGGCAGGACCTCCTGCACCAGCGCGCCCTTGGTATCGGGCAGCTTGAAGCCGGCTGCGACTTCGGAGGTCACATTAGAGACCTGCACGCCGAGCGAACCACGCTGCACGCTGCCGGTTTTCTTGATCTGCTCGGCCACGTTCGCCGCCAGATCGATCGGAATCGCGAAACTCACGCCCATGTAGCCGCCGGAGTTGCTGAAGATCTGTGAGTTGATGCCGATCACCTCACCCGCCACGTTGAGCAGTGGACCACCCGAGTTGCCCTGGTTGATCGGCACATCGGTCTGGATGAAAGGCACGTAGCGCTGGTCGGCGTACTGGTTGGCGCGCTGCACGGCGCTGACGATGCCGGCGGTCACCGACTGCTCGAAGCCGAACGGCGAGCCGATCGCGACCGCCCACTGGCCGGGCTTCACGCTGGCGCCATTGCCGAAACGCAGCGTGGGCAGGCCGGTGGCGTCGATCTTGAGCACGGCGACGTCGGATTCGGCGTCGCTGCCGACCACTTTGGCGGTGAACTCGCGACGGTCGGAGAGCCGCACCTTGACCTCTTCCGCGCCATCGACGACGTGGTGGTTGGTCAGCAGATAGCCGTCGGCCGAGATGATGAAACCGGTGCCCATCGACGTACCACGCGGCGCGTTGCCACCGCGACCCGGACCACCCGGTCCACCCGGTCCACCCGGCATCTCGAAGCCGGGGCCGAAGAAGCGGCGGAAGATCTCGGGAATCTGCGCATCGTCGGGCATCTGCTGCCCACGGGACTGCCGCGGCCCGATCGTCGATTCGATGCTGACGACGGCCGGGGCCACGCGCTCGACCAGGCGGGTGAAATCGGGCAGACCCGAGACCAGGGGCGCTTCGGGGGTCGACGACACGCTGGCGGCGGCATCGGCCGGCGTCTGGGCGCCGGATTGCGCGGTGGCGCTCGGCAGGAGAAAGGCAGTGGTGCCGGCCGAGAGCACGGCCACGAGCGACACCGCGAGCAGGGACTTCTTCATCGAGGACATGACGGACTCTGAGGGAAATATGCGATGCGAAACGATGCAGCGGGCGCGGGATGGCCGCGCGTGGCGTCAGGACACTTCAGATAGGGCTCAGGGGACGGCGCGCAGCTGCGGACGCGCGGCGTCGGCGGGATCGACCGGGAAGCTCGGAAGTACGGAGCCGCCCGACACCGGCGGCGCATCCCAAGACGGTGCGGCGAACGAATCGCCGTAGCGCACCGAGAAACTGCTGTTGGCCGACAGCGACGACGCCTTCGGCCAGGGCCGCGCGCCGATGGGGGCGTCCGGTAGACCGGCGGCGATCACCGGCGCCGCGACCAATGTGGTCGCCACCGTGTCACTCGTGACGGCCGGTCGCGAAGATGCAGCCGAGGCCACCATGCGCGTCTCGGTGGCCTGACGGGCCTGCGTACTCCGCAACGCGGCGCGCTGCGACTGACCGCGAGAGGCGCGCTCGCCGTTGCCACGACGCGGTACTTCGCCCGCGGCCAAGGCGGCCGCACCGGCCATTGCCGCTGTCGCGTCCACCGGCGATGGGGATTGGATTGCGGATGCATCGGCCACCGCGTCCGATGCGCGTGGCGCGGCCGGCGCAGCAGACGCTGCATCGGCAACCACCGGCAACACGTCGTCGGCGTCGTCGAAGGATGCGCCCGGACGACCGACGAACAGCGCCACCAGCGCGACCGAAGCGGCCAGCGCGGCACCGCCACCCCAGCGCAGCAGACGCGGACGCCTGGCCGCCGGCACCTGCGCGATCACCACATCGCCGGCCGCGATGCCGCGCGCGACACGATCAGCGAAATCTGGCGGCAGCAGCGAGACCTGGCGGCCGCGCAGTACATCGCCGCAGACCTGCCAGCGCTCGAAGCAGCCGGACAGTTCCGCGTCATGCTCGAGCCGGCGGCGCAGAAAGCGCGCCTGGTCCTGCGACAGCTCGCCATCGAGCATCGTCGACAGCTGCTGGCGGTGGAACCGCTCGAGCTTGTCGGGATCGGGGCCGATCTGCAGGGTATCGATGTCGTCGGCAGTGTTCATCGGGTCACGCGCTCCACTTGTGTTTCGTTGTCCATCAAAGGCCGCAGTTCGCGATCAATCGCCTCGCGTGCCCTGAAGATCCGGGAACGCACGGTGCCGATCGGACAACCCATGCGTTCGGCGATTTCGTCGTAACTCAGGCCGTCCACTTCGCGCAGGTTGATCGCCACCCGGAGTTCCTCGGGCAGTGCTTCGACCGCGCGCATCACCGTGTGTTCCAGCTGCTGGCGCATCAGCTCACGCTCGGGCGTATCGCTGTCGCGCAGGCGGATGCCGCTGTCGAAATGCTCCGCGTCCTCGATGTCGATGTCGTCCGTCGGCGGACGGCGGTTGTGCGCCACCAGATGGTTTTTCGCGGTGTTGACCGCGATCCGGTGCAGCCAGGTATAGAACTGCGCATCGCCGCGGAAGTTCCCCATCGCGCGATAGGCGCGGATGAAGGTTTCCTGGGCGACGTCCTGGACTTCACTCCAGTCGGAGACGTAACGCCCGATCAACGCCGCGATCCGGTGCTGGTACTTGCGCACCAGCAGATCGAAGGCTGCGGTGTCGCCCGCCTGTACCCGCTTGACCAGTTCCTCGTCCAGTTGAATCCGCTCCTGGCTGTGGTGTTCTGCGACCATCGGGCCGGATCTCCTTGGGGACACCCGGCCTGGCTCGGGTAGTTAGGACAGGTCACTGCGCGAAAAGTTCCGTCACAGGCGGTGTGGCATCGTCGCCGCGTCACCGTGCTGCCTGTTCTTGGGGCGGCGCCCGCGCCCTGCAAGACGTGGATGCGCTCCAATCTCTGGCGCACGCGGCGATCAATTCAAACGCAGCTTTCAAGCGCCGATTTGACGGCGTCGAAGCAACCTCGGGATCATAGGCAGATCCCACATACCTACAAGAATGGTGTCGTATGTTCGCAGGCCTCGACGGGCTTCGCTTCAGTCATTGGCAAGCCGAACCGCGCGAAGACGGTGTGCTCGTGCTGTTCTTCGACCGTGCTGACGAATCGGTCAACACCTTTGCGCAGGATGTGCTGATCGAGCTCGATGCCCTGCTCGAACGCCTCGCGCTCGATCCGCCGAAAGCGCTGGTCATCCGCTCGGCCAAGGCGAAAGGCTTCATCGCCGGCGCCGACATCCGTGAATTCCAGGCGTTTGATGCCAAGGGCACGATCGGCGATTCGATCCGCCGCGGCCAGATGACGTTCCAGCGCCTGGCCGAGTTGCCCTGCCCCACGGTCGCCGCGATTCATGGATTCTGCATGGGCGGCGGCACCGAGATCGCCCTGGCCTGCGACTACCGCGTCGCCAGCGATGATCCGTCGACGAAGATCGGCCTGCCCGAAGTGAAGCTGGGCATCTATCCCGGCTGGGGTGGCAGCGTGCGCCTGCCGAGGCTTGTCGGCGCACCGGCTGCGTTCGACATGATGCTCACCGGTCGTGCGCTGTCAGCGAAGGCCGCGCGCGGCATCGGCCTGGTCGACAAGGTGGTCGAGCCGGCGCTGATCGTGGATGCGGCGATCGCGCTGGCGCGCAAGGGCACCACGCGTCCGTTCAAGCAACGCTTCATGGGCTGGGCCACGAACATCTGGCCGGTGCGCCAAGCCTTGGCACCGGTGCTGGTCAAGCAGGTCGCGCGCAAGGCGCGTAAGCAGCACTACCCTGCCCCTTACGCGATGATCGAAACCTGGCGCCGCGCGTCGGGCGACACCCGGCGCCTGCTGGACGCCGAACGCAAATCCGTCGTCAAGCTCGCCGGCACGCCGACCGCGCGCAACCTCACTCGCGTCTTCTTCCTGATGGAGCGCCTCAAGGGCCTCGGCGGCAAGGCTGCGAGCGGCCAGGTGCCCATCAGGCGCGTCCACGTTGTCGGCGCCGGCGTCATGGGCGGCGATATCGCCGCGTGGTCGGCCTACAAGGGCTTCGATGTCACCCTGCAGGACCGCGAGCAACAGTTCATCGACAAGGCGCAGACCCGCGCCGCGACGCTGTTCGAGAAGAAGGTCAAGGATCCGGCCAAGCGCCCCGAAGTCGCCGCGCGTCTGCGCTCCGATCTCGCAGGTGACGGCATCACCGATGCCGATCTGGTGATCGAAGCGATCGTCGAAAACGCGGACGCCAAGCGCAGCCTCTATAGCGATGTCGAACCGAGGCTGCCCGCGGGCGCGCTGCTGACCACCAACACCTCGTCGATTCCGCTCGACGAACTGCGCAGCGGCGTGCAGCGTCCGGGCCAGTTCGCCGGCCTGCATTATTTCAATCCGGTCGCCTCGATGCCGCTGGTCGAAATCGTCCATCACGACGGCGTCGACGAGGTCACCACGCAGCGTCTGGCCACGTTCTGCAAGTCGATCGACAAGCTCCCCGTGCCGGTCGCCGGCACGCCGGGTTTCCTGGTCAACCGCCTGCTGTTTCCGTACATGCTCGAAGCCGCGAGCGCCTATGCCGAAGGCATTCCGGGCAAGGCGATCGACAAGGCCGCCGTCGACTTCGGCATGCCGATGGGTCCGATCGAACTGATCGACACCGTCGGCCTCGATGTCGCATCGGGCGTCGGCCAGGAGCTGGCACCGTTCCTCGGCCTGCGCATCCCCGCGTCGCTGGCCACGCCGCCCGAACCGGGCCAGCGCGGCAAGAAGGACGGCCAGGGCCTCTACACCTGGGTCGAAGGCAAGGCGCAGAAGCCCGACCTACCGAAGGACTACAAGGCACCGGAAGATCTGCAGGATCGCCTGATCCTGCCGCTGCTCAACGAGGCCGTGGCCGCACTGCACGACGGCGTGGTCGCCGATGCCGATCTGCTGGATGCGGGCGTGATCTTCGGCACCGGCTTTGCGCCCTTCCGCGGTGGCCCGATCCAGTACATCCGCGACACCGGCGCCGACGTCATCGTCGAACGCCTGCGCACACTGCAGGCGCGCCATGGCGACCGCTTCGCGCCGCGACCGGGCTGGGACAATCCGGCGCTGCAGCCGCTGCCGCGCACGTCCTGAATCAGCTCGAACAGGTCGCGCCCGCTCGGGCGCGGCCTCGTGCCGGCTTGTAGGAGCGCGCTAGCGCGCGAAAGGCTGTCCGCAACACACTGCTGGTGCGCCACTCACGAATCAACGTGCCCCGATCAATCGCCGCGACGACACGCGCGGCAATGGCGACATCAGCCCGGATGCCGCGCCGCCAGCGCCGCGGCCCGCGACTCCAGCGCTGCAATCAGCGCCGCACGTTCCGACGCGGTCAGGTCGAGCATCTCGAACGCATCGCCGAAGAACAGCCCGTCGAACGCGAGCGTGACCAGCAGCGCCTCGACGAAATCCGGTCCCAGCTTGCGCAGCCGCTGCGCATGGGCGACCGCGTACTTCCGCGGCGAATCCATCAGTTCGGGCGTGTTGACCGCAGCCGCGATGAAGGATTGCGTCGCCTTCGGGCCGCCATGCAGCTTGGCCTCCAGCCCTTGGCGCTGCGCATGCACGAATGCCTGCAGATAACCGCCCGGCGTGGTTGGAAACATGGTTTCGGCCAACTCGAGGTCGCGCTGGTGCTGGTCCATGTGATGCTCGACCACGCCTTTGAGCAGCAGGTCCTTGCTCGCGAAGTGGTACAGCAGCCCCCCCTTGCTGACGCCAGCCTCGGCGGCAACGGCGTCTAAGGTCAGATGCGCGGCACCGACGCGATCGGACACGGCAAGCGCCGCATCGAGGATGCGCGCGCGGGCGTCGCTGCGGGGCTTGCGGGTCATGAAGAGAAGTCTTGACGGAGGGATCGAGATTCTAGACTATACCGTCCAGCCGGTTTAGATCACCTGAAGGATCCTCTCATGCATGGCGTCCCGACCCTGTCGAACCGCGAGCCGCGTCAGGGACATCCCGCCGCACCGGATGCCTACGCGGCGATGGGCTGGATCGAAG
The DNA here is from genome assembly GCF_031456825.1 of Luteimonas sp. 3794. NCBI lineage: Bacteria > Pseudomonadati > Pseudomonadota > Gammaproteobacteria > Lysobacterales > Lysobacteraceae > Luteimonas > Luteimonas sp. 3794. Next base: position 492,030 of record NZ_JAVDVJ010000002.1, read on the forward strand.
CATTCTCGGAACTCGCCCAGATGGCGATTGCCGAGGAAGACGATGAGAACCTGCGTCGCGGTTACGAAGACGAACTGCTGCGCCGCGCGGTGTATCTGCGCGCAGCGGGTCTGTTCGATGTTGTGGAGATCCGGCACCCCGCACTGCGCGCGATGCTCGACGACGCGCGTTGAGCGCGTCGTAGTGAACGCAAGCCCGCGCAATGCGGGTGACGGACTCACATCGTGTGGGTCGACTTCTCGGACTGCAGCGTGCCGGCAAGCAAGGTTTCGATCCGGTTCTTGACCGCTTCGCCCTCCGGCGTATCGGCGAACTGGACGCCCACCCCCGCAGTGCGGTTGCCCTGCGCGCCGGCCGGCGTCACCCACACCACCTTGCCGGCAGTCGGCAGGCGATCGCTGGACTCGGGCAGCGTGAGCAGCAGGAACACCTCGTCGCCGAGGAAGTAGCGCTTGGGCGTGGGCACGAAGATGCCGCCATGCTTGAGATAGGACATGTACGCGTTGTACAGCGCAGCCTTGTCCTTGACGGCGAGCGACAGAATGCCCTGACGTGCCCCAGCAGCGGTTGCGCTCATGGTTCGGTTTCCAGCGTAGAAGTCAGTTGCGGGCGACGGTGCCGCGCCAGGCGAGCAGCAACTCAGTGATCGCGAGATCGGCGCGCACCGTGGTCCTCAGCAGATCACGTGTGCGGTTGGCGGCGTCGAACCACGCGGCCAGCTTCCCGATTCCCGTGACATCGGTCAAGCCGGATGCACGCGCAAGCGCGAGATCGGCGGCATGCGCGACCCGTTCCGACGCGTCATCGCCATTGGCCCAGCGCTGCGCGGTGGCGACGACGGGCAGATCGCCCTTCGCCACGCCGGCGAGATCCTTGGCCACCTCGCGCCGCAGGGCCATGCCGCCACCATCGAGCCATTCGGCCGCGAGGCCGGGATGCCCACGCGCCGCGTCCAGCGCTTCGACTGCGTCGGCTTCCCGATGGCCGCGCCCCGCAAGCCAGGCCAGCGCTTCCTCGCGCGGGGGCAGGCGGAACTCGATGCGCTGACAGCGGCTGCGGATCGTCGCGGGCAGACGCAGCGGATTGGCGGCCACCAGCCACAGATGACGGCCCGGCTGCGGCTCCTCGAGCGTCTTCAGCAACGCATTGCAGGCGGAGGTGTTGACCGCATCCGCCGGGTCGACAATCGCGACCTGCGCGCTGCCGTACTGCGGCGTCAGCGACAGCTTGGCCGACAGCTCGCGGATCTGGTCGATGACGATCTCGGTGCGCAGCTTGGTGCCGTCCTTGGTCGGCACGAACGACACCGCATGGAAATCGGGGTGCGTGCCGGCTGCGAGCAACTGCGCACTGCGCACCTCGCGATCGAGGCCGAGCACGTGCGCGGCGAGCGCATCGGCGACCGCGCGCTTGCCGAGACGCGCCGGCCCACAGAACAGCAGCGCATGGCCGAGCCGGCCGCTGTCGAGCGCGCTACGCACTTGGTCATGGATGCGCGCCTGCCACGGCGCGAATGCGGGTTGCGCGCTCATGCCGCGGTCCGCGCCGCATGCAGCGCCTGCACCGCGTCGGCGGCGACAACGTCGGCGCTGCGCGTCGCATCGATGACGCGGACGCGCTGCGGCTCTGCCTGCGCCCGCGCGAGGAACGCGCTGCGCACACGCTCGAAGAATGCGTCCTGTTCGGCCTCGATGCGATCGGGAAACGCATCGCGCCCCCGCGCGCGTTCGCGCCCCTGCGCCACGCCGAGATCGAGCAACAGCGTGATCGCCGGCGCAATGCCGACATGCGCGGCTTCGAGCGCGGCGATACGCGCCGGATCGATGCCCCGACCACCGCCCTGGTAGGCATAGCTGGAATCGGTGAAGCGGTCGCTGATCACCCAGGCGCCGCGTTCGAGCGCCGGCACGATGGTCTCGCGCACATGCTGGGCGCGCGCAGCGAACACCAGCAGCAGTTCGGTGTCCGGGCGTGCGGGCTCGTGCCCGGGGTTGAGCAACAGGCCACGGATCAGTTCGGCCAGCGGTGTGCCGCCGGGCTCGCGCGTACACACCACCTCGTGTCCATCGACGGCCAGCGCGTCACGCAGGGCGCGCAGCACCGTGGTCTTGCCGGCGCCCTCGCCGCCTTCGATCGTCACGAAGCGCGGGTACGTCTTCAATGCGCTCACCCGTCCGATTCCGCTGCGCCGGTGGCCGCTTCCACTTCGATCGCATTCGGCGGCGCGGCGTCGCCGCCGACAGCCGCTTCTGCAGCATTGCCGCTGCTCGCATCGCCCTGTCCGAACTTCGAGCGGTAGCGGCGCACGTACTCGCGCACCGCGACGTTGTGCGCTGCGTAGGTGGGCGAGAACACATGCCGGCCGCTGCCATCGCCGACCGCGACGAAATACAGCGCATCGCCATCGGCCGGGTGCGTGGCCGCGTGGATCGCGGCCGCACCGGCCATCGCGATCGGCGTCGGCGGCAGGCCGTCGCGGGTGTAGGTGTTGTAGGGCGTATCGGTCTGCAGATCGCTGCGGCGGATGTTGCCGTCATAGGCAGTGCCCATGCCGTAGATCACGGTCGGATCGGTCTGCAGCCGCATCCCGATCTTCAGGCGCCGATTGAACACGCCCGAGATCGCCGGACGTTCTTCGGCAATGCCGGTTTCCTTCTCGATGATCGAGGCCAGCACCAGCACCTGCTCGCGGTCCTTCAGCTCGAGCCCTTCGGCGCGCGATTCCCAGGCGCGGTCGAGCGCGGCTTCCAGCGCGGTGTTCGCGCGTCGCAGCAGATCCATGTCGCTGTCGCCGGTGGTGTAGAGATAGGTCTCGGGCAGGAAGCGGCCCTCGGGATGCACGCCGGGCTTGCCCAGCGCGTCCATCAGCGCGGCGTCGTCGATGTCCCGAAGCGTCTGCACCAAGGGCGTCGCACGGCCGAGCGCGGCGCGAAGCTCGCGGATGTTCCAACCTTCGACGATCGTGAAGCGGTGATGGATCACCTTGCCGTCGCGCATGCGCACCAGCAGCTCGCGCGGGGTCGTCTTCGGATCGAGCGGATATTCGCCGACCTGGATGCGTGCATCGGCGCCGAGTTCACGCGCCAGCAGACGCCATTCAAGTTCGTGGCCCTGCACTGCGCCCGCCTCACGCAGGCGGCCGAGCACGCGCTGGAACGAATCACCGCGCGCGACCACCAGCGTGCCGTCGGTCGACAGACCCGCCAGCGGCGCGTCCGCGAAGCGGGTGTAGCGCGCATGCAGGAACCAGGCGGACAGGCCGGCCAGCAGCGCGACGATCACGAGCCCGCCCAGCAGGATCTTGCCGATGCGGCGACGGGGACGTGGCGATGCGGAGTCGGTCATGGGCGGCGTGGGCCGTCGATGCGGAAAGGGCGTGCAGGATACCGTGGCCGGCGGAAGGCCATGCAAGGCATGGCCGCTGGGCGCGGCTTCCCCCGTCAGTGACGGAGACAGACATCCACGCGGAGCGCGCCATGCAGCAGACCCGGATCACCGGCTATCAGGTGATGTATTCGGCCAACCGTTTCCCGCCGCGCATCTGGCTGCACGGCGACAGCGGCTCGATCGGCCAGTTGGTCTTCCACGCCAACGGCGAGACCCTGCCCGAGGACGCCATCCAGGGCACCGCGCCATCACTGCATTACCACCTCGACGATTTTCACAACGCGCTCGACGTGCTGCGCAACGAAAGTCCGGTGTGGCTGCTGTACTCGGGCAGCGGTGGCGGTTACGAAAACGGGTTACGGACGGACCTGGAAGGGGTCGGCGAAGGCGAACCCCGGTTGCGTGCGGTGGCTCGGATCGACTGACGGGGGTGTAGGAGCGCGCTTGCGCGCGAATGCAATCCGGATTGAGTCGCATCGCGCGCAAGCGCGCTCCTACGGGGATCAGTCGGCGACGCCGAGCGCCCGCAGCGTGCCGCGGGCCTTGGCGCGCGTCTCTTCCAGTTCACGATCCGGATCGGAATCGGCGACGATGCCTGCGCCGGTGCGAAAGCGCGCGGTGTCGCCTTCGATCTCGGCGCTGCGGATCAGGATGTTGAGGTCGAGATCACCGTCGCGGTTGATCCAGCCCATCGCACCGGTATAGGCGCCGCGGCCCTGCCCTTCGAGCTCGGCGATGATCTGCATGCAGCGGACCTTCGGACAGCCGGTGATCGTGCCGCCCGGAAACACCGCAGCGATCGTGCGGCCCGGCGTCGCGTCGCTGCGCAGCCGCCCGCGCACATTGCTGACGATGTGGTGCACGTGGGCGTAGCTCTCCACGCACATCAGTTCGTCGACTTCCACGCTGCCGGGCACGCAGACGCGGCCCAGGTCATTGCGTTCGAGATCCACCAGCATCACATGCTCGGCGCGCTCCTTCGGATGACCAACCAGTTCCTGCACGCGCGCGGCATCGTCGTCGCCTTCGAAGCGCGCACGGGTGCCGGCGATCGGGCGCGTTTCGACCAGATCGCCGCGTACGGACACGAGCCGCTCCGGTGATGCACTCGCCACCGCCCAGCCATTGCCCTGCAGCAGACCGGCGAACGGCGCGGGGTTGTGTTCGCGCAGGCGCGCGTACAGGGCCGCGGGATCGAGCGCGCCGTCGAAACCCGCCTGCCAGCCGCGCGACAGATTCGCCTGGAACACGTCGCCGGCCGCGAGGTAGTCAAGCACGCGGCGCACGCCATCGGTGAAGCGCACGGGCGCGTCTTCGTCGAGTGTCTCGGGTGGATACCACGGTGGGGCTGGTTCGACTGCAGCGCCGGCAGCGGCCACGAGCTCGGCGAGCAGCGCCTCGGCACCGGCTTCGGCGACCACGATGCATTCGCCGGTCGCGTGATCGCGCAGCACCGCGGCGGGACAGCGCCAGGCGACGGCCACCGGCAGGCCACCGACGGCGTCCGGCAGCTTCAGCACCGGCTCGACCTGCCCCGCCAGCTCATAGCCCAGATACAGCGCCCAGCCGCCGCGGAACGGCCAGCGCGGCTCTTCGCGCGGCGTGCGCAGATCCGTCCACGCAGCATCCAGCGCAGCGAGGAAATCGCCGTCGACGAATGCGCCGGTCCCATCACGGGTGACGCCGTCGACATCCAGCTGCAGGCGCGTGCCGTCGGTCGCCAGCAGCAGGTCCCAGCGCGCATGCGCGGTGCCGTGCGCGACCGACTGCAGCAGCAGCGGATGACGCGCGGGCGCCGCGCGTTGCAGCGCCAGCAGGTCGGTCTCGGCAGGCAGCGGACAGGTGATCAGCACGGCGACGGTTTCCAGTGGTCCGCCGACGCGGCGGCAGCGATCAGGCGTCGAGTTCGGTCCAGCGCAGATAGGCCGCATCGAGCGCGCTCTGCGCCTCCTGCAACTGCTGGCCGTGCGCGGCAATGGCCTCGGCGTCGCGCTGGTAGAACGTCGGCGCGTGCATGTCAGCGGTCAGACGCGCGACGTCCGCTTCCAGCTGCTCGATGCGGGCCGGCAGCAGGTCGAGTTCGCGCTGATCCTTGTAGCTGAGCTTGCGCCTGGCGACCGGCGCCGGCGTCGCCGGCGCAGCAGTCGCCGCGGCCGTGACTGCAGCCTTCGGTGCGAGTGTCGTGCCCGGCAACGCCGCGCCCGGCTGCGGCCGCTGGCGCAGCCAGTCTTCGTAGCCGCCGATGTACTCGCCGACGCGGCCCTCGCCTTCCATCACCAGGGTCGAAGTCACCACGTTGTCGAGGAAGTCGCGGTCATGGCTGACCAGCAGCAGCGTGCCGGGGTAGTCGCCCAGCAGTTCTTCGAGCAGTTCCAGGGTTTCGACGTCGAGATCGTTGGTCGGTTCGTCCATCACCAGCAGGTTCGACGGCTGCGCGAACAGCTTGGCCAGCAGCAGACGATTGCGCTCGCCGCCCGACAGCCGGGTGATCGGCGCACGCGCGCGTTCCGGCGTGAACAGGAAGTCCTGCAGGTACCCGATCACGTGCTTGCGCGTGCCGTTGATCTCGACGAAATCCTGACCCTCGGCGACGTTCTCCAGCGCGTTCCAGTCCTCGCGCAGCGTCGCGCGATACTGGTCGAAGTAGGCGATCTGCAGCTGGGTGCCAGTCTTGACCTCGCCCGCCTGCGGCTGCAGTTCACCGAGCAGCAGCTTGAGCAGCGTGGTCTTGCCGGTCCCGTTGGCGCCGATCAGGCCGATGCGGTCGCCGCGGAAGATCGTCGTCGAGAAGTTCTCGATCAGCGTGCGCTCACCGAACGAGAACGAGACGTCCTGCATCTCGACGACCTTCTTGCCCGACGCATTCGCCGACGCGGCGGCCATGCGCACGTTGCCCGTCAGGTCACGACGCTGACTGCGCTCCAGGCGCATCGCCTTGAGCCGCCGCACGCGGCCTTCGTCGCGGGTGCGGCGGGCCTTGATGCCCTGACGGATCCAGACTTCCTCCTGCGCCAGCATCTTGTCGAAGCGCTGCTGTTCCTGGGCTTCGGCGTGCAGGCGCTCCTCGCGGCGACGCACATAGTTGTCCCAGTCGCCGGGCCAGCTGGTCAGCCCACCGCGCTCGATCTCGACGATCCGCGTGGCGAGTGCGCGCAGGAAGCGCCGGTCATGGGTCACGAACACCAGCGCGCCGGGCCACTGCTTGAGGAAGCCTTCGAGCCAGTCGATCGCCGCGATGTCGAGATGGTTGGTCGGCTCGTCGAGCAGCAGGATGTCGGGCGCCGACACGACCGCACGCGCCAGCAGCACGCGGCGCTTCATGCCGCCCGAGAGCTTGGTGAACGCCGCATCACCGTCGAGCTGCAGGCGTTCCAGCACTTCGGTCACGCGCTGGTCGATGCGCCAGCCGTCGAGTGCTTCGACGCGCGCCTGCACATCGGCGAGCGCGTCGTAGTCTTCCGCATGCAGCAGCCGGTGATACTCGGCCAGCGCCGCGCCGGCATCACCGAGCCCGCCGGCGACCACGTCGTAGACACTGCCGTCCGCGCCCGCAGGCACTTCCTGCTCAAGCCGCGTGACACGCACGCCCTGCTCGCGACGGATCTCGCCATCATCGGGTTTGAGCTCGCCATCGATCAGGCGCATCAGGGTGGACTTGCCGGCACCGTTTCGGCCGATCAGCGCAATCCGCTCGCCACGTTCGATCGAAAGCTCGACACCGTCCAGCAGCAAGGGTCCGCCGACGCTGTAGTCGACGTCATTCAAGGTCATCAAAGGCATCCGGCCATTCTAGCGGGTCGGGGTGGATCGGATGCGGGTTCGGCGCGACGGCGTGGCCACCAGAGGTCTCGAGAGCCCCACTCTCCCTGGGGTGAAGCGGCCCGATTGCGAGCCACCGGCTCGTGTGCGGATAAACGCGCTCGCGGCGACGCGAGGGCCGGGGTGCGGAGCGGGGGTTGGTGTGCGGGTGCGCGAACGATTCGCCGACAGGAAAGAGCGCCCCTGGGAAAGCCCCGACCCTCACCCCACCATCGGCATCCGCCGATGTCCCTCCCCTCCCCCCGGGGGAGAGGGACACAGGCGTTTCGCCTGCGGCGAAACATCATTTCATCAGGAACTGCACGACAGCATCGAACACCCTGCCTTCGTCCGCGCCCAGTCCGGGCGCTTGCCGGCGAACGCTTCGCGGCCGGGCTGTTCGTCATACGGCCGACGCATGACATCCAGCAGTTCGACGATGCCCGACGGATCGCCGGCCTCGGCGCGATCGATCGCCTGCTGCGCAAGATAGTTGCGCATCACGAAGCGTGGATTCGCCGCGTGCATCCGGCCGCGTCGCGCGTCGCCGGACTCGCCGGTGTCCTGCAAGCGGGCGGCGTAATCCACGAGCCAAGCATCGAACTCGCCCTGCACGCGAGCGCGTTTCGCATCGTCGTAGAACGCATCCGCCACCACCTCCAGCGACGGCGCCGCCGGGTCGAGATCCGCCAGCCCGCGGAAGAACAGCGTCATGTCGACCTCGCCCGCTTGCAGCAGCGCATGCAGCCGCTGCATGCGCTCGACATCGTCGTCTCTGCACTCGGGCAGGCCGAGTTTTGCGGCGATGGTCTCGCGATCCAGCTGCGCATACGTCGCGGCGTAGGCATCGAGCCCGGCCTGCAACGGCGCGACATCGCCGAACAGTGGCGCCAGTGCCTGGGCAAGACGGCCCAGGTTCCAGTGCGCGACGCGCGGCTGCCAGGCGAAGCGATAGCGGCGGCCCTGGGCGTCGGTCGTGTTGGGCGTCCAGTCTGGATCAAAGTCGTCGACCCAGCCGTAGGGGCCATAGTCGATCGTCAAACCGAGGATCGACATGTTGTCGGTGTTCATCACGCCATGCACGAACCCGACGCGCATCCAGCCGGCGATCATCGCCGCGGTGCGCGTGCAGATCTCGGCGAACCAGTCGCCGTACAGCGCTTCGCCTTCGCCGGCCAGATGCGGGAAATCGCGAGCGATCGTGAAGTCCACCAGCTGCCGCAGCAGCGCGACATCGCCGCGCGCAGACGGCAGTTCGAAATGGCCGAAGCGAATGAACGACGGCGCGACCCGGCACACGATTGCGCCGGGTTCGGGCGCGGCGTTGCCGTCGTAGAACATGTCGCGCATCACTGCGTCGCCGGTGCCGACCAGCGACAGCGCCCGCGTGGTGGGCACGCCCAGATGGTGCATGGCCTCGCTGCACAGAAACTCGCGCACCGACGAGCGCAGCACCGCGCGGCCGTCGGCGGTGCGCGAATACGGCGTCGGGCCGGCGCCCTTGAGTTGCAGTTCCCAGCGTCGTCCGTCCGCAGCGAGGCCCTCGCCCAGCGTAATCGCACGACCGTCGCCGAGCTGCCCGGCCCAGTGACCGAACTGGTGACCGCCGTAGTTCGAGGCATACGGCTTCATGTCGGGCACCAGCGCGTTGCCGCCAAACACCGCCGCAAACTCGGGAGAGGCGACGGTGTCGACATCGAAGCCGAGCGCGTCGGCCATCTCCGCCGAATACGCCAGCAGGCGCGGACTTGCCACTGGCGTGGGCAGCACCGGTGACCACAGCGCGCCCTCGACCTGCCTGCGTCGCGCACCGGCTTCCGGCTCGCCCGGCAGCGCTTGGACAAAGCGGTTGTCGAAGCGCAGCGCGTGCGCGAGCGGCACCGAGGCCGGCACCTGCTGAGGCTCGGTCATCGACCCAGCTCGAACGGACCGCCCGTTTCCAGCGCCCGCTGATAGGCCGGCCGCGCATGGATGCGCTCGACGAAACGGCGGATGTTGGGCCCCACGCGTTCGGCAGCGCGCACGACGGCCGCTTCCAGCGGAAAACTCATCTGGATGTCGGCCGCGGTGAAGCGGTCGCTTGCGAACCACTGGTAAGCACCGAGCTCGCGCTCGACGTACTCCAGGTGCGTCTGCAGCTGCGGACCGATGAAGCGCTGCATCGCCTTGTCGGCGATACCCCGGGCGATGGGCCTGGCGAAGAACGGCATCGGCGCGCTACGCAGGCGCCCGAACACCAGCGACATCAGCAGCGGCGGCATCGCCGAGCCTTCGGCGTAATGCAGCCACTGGCGATACCGCAGGCGCTCGTCCTCGTCCTCTGGGGATGGCGACAGCGTGTGATCAGGATCGAACCGCTCGACCAGCGCCTCGATGATCGCGCCGGATTCGACCAGCCTGCGCCCGTCCAGTTCGAGCACCGGCGACTTGCCGAGAGGATGGACGTCGCGCAGGGCCTGGGGCGCCAGCATGGTCTTGGGATCGCGGGCGTAGCGCACCACCTCATAGGGCTGACCGAGCTCTTCCAGCAGCCAGAGCACGCGCTGCGAGCGGGAGTTGTTCAGATGATGCACGCGGATCATGGGCGGACTCGAAGCGGAATGCCGTCATGATGGGGGCGCGATAGGCCCGACCGAAGCGTCCTCGCATCTGCGCGTATGCATCCGTTACCGCATGTGAATGGCAGGCATCGGCGCTCACGCATCCCGCCCTGCGCGACTGCGGCGTCGCGGCCCGCCCGCTACACTATGCGGTTCCCCGACCGGCCCTGCCGGCGCTAAAAGAGACCGAATCATGAGCGCCGAGTCGCCCATCACGCCTGCCGATGCCCCCAAGTTCACCGATCTCGCGCTGCCCGAGACCCTGCTGCGTGCATTGACCGCAGTCGGCTACGAGTCGCCATCGCCGATCCAGGCCGCAACCATTCCGCCGCTGCTCGAAGGCCGCGACCTGCTGGGCCAGGCCCAGACCGGTACCGGCAAGACCGCCGCGTTCGCGCTGCCCGTGCTGGCGCGCATCGATCCCGCCCAGCGCAAGCCGCAGGCGCTGGTGCTCGCGCCGACCCGCGAACTGGCGATCCAGGTGGCCGAAGCCTTCCAGAAGTACGCGGCCTTCATGCCCGGCTTCCACGTGCTGCCGATCTACGGCGGCCAGGGCTACGCCCAGCAGCTGAGCGCGCTCAAGCGCGGCGTGCAGGTGATCGTGGGCACGCCGGGCCGCGTCATCGACCACCTCGAGCGCGGCTCGCTGGACCTGTCCGAACTGCGCGCCCTGGTGCTCGACGAAGCCGACGAGATGCTGCGCATGGGCTTCATCGACGACGTTGAAGCGGTGTTGAAGAAGACGCCGGAAACGCGTCAGGTCGCACTGTTCTCGGCGACGATGCCGAGCCAGATCAAGCGCATCGCCCAGACCTATCTGAAGAATCCCGTCGAGATCGCGATCAAGGCGACCACGACGACGGCCGCCAACATCCGCCAGCGCTACTGGATGGTCAGCGGCGTCAACAAGCTCGACGCGCTGACGCGCATTCTCGAAGCCGAACCGTTCGACGCGATGATCATCTTCGCGCGCACCAAGCTGGCGACCGAAGAACTGGCGCAGAAGCTGGCGGCGCGGGGCCTGTCGGCCGCGGCGATCAACGGCGATCTCGACCAGAAGCAGCGCGAGCGTGCGATCCAGAACCTCAAGGATGGCCGTCTCGACGTGCTGGTGGCGACCGACGTCGCCGCGCGCGGCCTGGACGTGGACCGCATCAGCCATGTGCTGAACTACGACATTCCCTACGACACCGAGAGCTACGTCCACCGCATCGGCCGCACTGGCCGCGCCGGTCGCAGCGGCGAGGCGATCCTGTTCGTCGCGCCGCGCGAGCGCGGCATGCTCGGCGCGATCGAGCGCGCGACGCGGCAGAAGATCGAGCAGATGCAGCTGCCGAGCGTCGAGATCGTCAACGAGGCGCGCGTGTCGAAGTTCCTCGAGAAGATCACCGGTGCGCTGGAAAGCAGCGAGCTGGGCATGTTCCGCGAGCTGATCGAACGCTACGAGCGCGAGCACAACGTGCCGGCTGCCGAGATCGCCGCCGCGCTGGCCAAGGTGGTGCAAGGCAATACGCCGCTGCTGCTGGAACCGCCGCGCAAGCCGGACAAGCCCGCATTCGAACGTGAGTTCGTCGAGCGTCCGGGTGGCCGCGAGGCGTCGCGTAGCGCGCGCGAACCGCGTGAAGCCCGCGAGCCGCGCGAAGCGCGTCCGCCGCGTCCCGACACCGGTCCGCGTGACCCGGACGTGGGCATGGAGACCTTCCGCATCGAGGTTGGCTATGTGCACGGCGTGCAGCCGGGCAACATCGTCGGCGCGATTGCCAACGAGGCCGATCTCGAGAGCAAGTTCATCGGCCGCATCGACATCCGCGACGACTACAGCCTGGTCGACCTGCCGGAAGGCATGCCGCGCGAGTTGCTGGAGCACCTGAAGAAGGTCCGCGTCGGTGGCCAGCCGATCCGCATCCGCCGCGCCGAAGACGCCGACATGACCGCGGCCCCGCCGCGCGCGAAGCGCCCGTTCGGCGCCAAGCCGCCGGGCCACAAGCCGGGTGGCTTCAAGCCGGGCGGCCCGCGCAAGGGACCGCCGCCGCGTCGCGATCCGCGCTGAGTCTCCAGCGCCGCGCATCGTGGTCGTCATTCCGGCGATCTTCAACGGCCGAATGTCCGGTCAGGCCGAATCCAGTGACGCTCTGCCTTCCGCAGAGTTCCAGGACACTGGATCCCGGCCTACGTCGGGATGACGGAGTCGGCGTCCAGAGGTTCGGCTTTCAGTAGAGGTGCAATTCTTGGAGCCCGGCTTGACCGGGCGCCCGTCTCTGAAAGCCGACGGACGACGAGCAAGGAGCTCAGGTCGAGCAGCAAGGCGTCGCTCGACCGTGTCCTAGAATCCCCCCATGCCCCGCATCCTCGTCTTCCAGCACGTCGCCGCCGAACCGCTGGGCACGCTCGATCCGCTGATCCGCAGGCGCGGGCATCGCATCCGCTTCGTCAATTTCGAACGCGAACCCCACGCGCAACCGAACGTGGACCGCTATCGCGGCCTGGTGGTGCTCGGCGGACCGATGAATGTCGAGGAACGCGACGCGCGCCCGCATCTGCTGACCGAGTTGCGTGCGATCGAACGCATGCTCGAACTCGGCCGGCCGGTGCTCGGCATCTGCCTTGGCGCGCAGCTGCTTGCGCATGTGCTCGGCGCACCGGTACGGCGGATCGAACGTCCCGAAATCGGCTGGTATCCGCTGCTGACGACCGAGGCAGGCCAGGCCGATCCCGTGCTCGCGCCACTCGGCGCCGCCGCGCCGGTGTTCCAGTGGCACGGCCGCCACTTCGAAGTGCCGTCGACGGCAGTGCATCTGGCCCGCACCGACAGCTGCGAACAACAGGCCTTCCGCTACGGCGACAGCGCCTACGGCTTCCAGTTCCATCTGGAAATGGATGCGCCACTGATCGAACGCTGGCTGGCGACGCCGGCGTATCGCGACGAGCTCGCGGCCTCCGGCCTGCCGCACGACGACGCGGCGATCCGCGCACTGACGCAGACCCGTATCGCGCCGATGCAGGCGCAAGCCGAAGCGGTGTTCAACAATTTCCTCGATCTCGTCGGCCGCCCCGAGCGCCGGTTCGTGCTGCCGTCGCGCGAGTTCGGCTGACGCGTCGGCGTCTGTAGGAGCGCGCTCGCGCGCGATGGGCCTTCCTCGGGACAGCCCGATCGCGCGCGAGCGCGCTCCTACAGGCGCGGGCAGTGCATCTCCGGCTGATGTCTACGGAAGCTTGAGTTCCGGCATCGGCACGTCCGGCAGGCGCACATCCGGCCCCAGCACATGGAACAGCTCACCCAGCGTCGGCCAGCCGAAGATGGGGGCGAGCCACCAGTAGGCGGCGATCACGATCAGCACCGTGACGATCAGGCGCAGCACGACGCCGGCGACCTTGAAGGCCAGCCAGATCCCGAGGATCACCAGCACGAAGCCGAGCCAGCTCATGCGGGCGCCCCCGCATGCAGCGGACGCAGCTGCGGGTCGAGCGCGACACGGTCATCGAACACGAAACAGCGCCCGTCGTAACCGAAGCCGCCGACCTGCTCGAAGTACCCGAGGATGCCGCCGTCGAGCTGCAGCACGTTGGCCATGCCGTCGGCGCGCATCCACAGCGCAGCCTTCTCGCAGCGGATGCCGCCGGTACAGAAACTCACGACCGTCGCATCGCGCAATGCCTCGCGATGCGGCGCGAGTGCGTCCGGCAACTCGGTGAAGTTGTCGATCGGCAGTGTCAGCGCATCTTTGAACGTGCCGAACCCGAACTCCTCGCGGTTGCGCGTGTCGAGCAGGACGAGACGCTTGCCGGCATCGTCATGTCCCTGCGCGATCCAGCGCGCCAGCGCATCGGGTGACACCGCTGGCGCGCGGGCGGGCGCGCCGAGCGGCATCGCCTCGGGCTTGCGGAAGCTGATGATCTCCGGCTTCACCTTGACCTTGAGCCGCGCGAACGGCACCACGTCGCTGCGGCTGCGCTTGACCTGCAGCGCCGCGAAACGCGCATCGCCGCGCACGGTCGCGACCAGCGTGTCGATCGCATCGACGCTGCCGGCCAGGAACAGGTTGATCCCCTCGGGCGCGACCAGCACTGTGCCGCGCAGGTCGCCCGCCTCGGCCAATGCGTGCAGCCACGCAGCGACCGCGTCGGGGTCGTCGATGGCGACGAAGTGGTAGGCGGCGAGGTTGTCGATCATGGGGCAATTGTAGCGGGGGCGCGCCTATACCTTGCCTCAAATCGCGTCCGTCCAATTCCGCACTGGGTACGGAACGCGCATGACCTGCGCGCGCAGCCGGCTTGCACGAAATCCACCTTCAAGGGCTTTGAACTGTCCTCGAACCGTGCAAAAGATGCCGTCATCCCGGCGAAGGCCGGAAGCGCTCTTCAACAGCCCGATGGCTGGTCATCCAGTGTCTTTCGCCCTGAATTCGAGGTTGCAGCAAGCGCTGAGTCGCTGGATCCCGGCTTTCGCCGGGATGACGGAGCGTGAACGAGATGACAGGACCTACGGACGACCGGCCACCCATGATCCTGCCTCAGCGCTCGTAGTTCTCCCGCACGAAGCGGTCGAACAGCCGCACGCCGTACGCCGACGCGCCCGCCGGCGTCGTCGACAGTTCGTTGCCGTCGCGCCAGGCCATGCCGGCGATGTCGAGATGCGCCCACGAACGGCCCGCGTCGATCCATTCGCCGATGAAGTGTGCCGCCGTACCGGAGCCCGGACGGCCGCCGCCATTGCGCATGTCGGCGATCGGCGATTCCAGCAGCTTGCCGTAGCCCGGATGCATCGGCATGCGCCACACCGGCTCACCCGACGCCTCACCGGCGGCCGTCAGCTGCGCAGCCAGGGCGTCGTCCCGGGTGAACAGGCCCGCATAGTCATTGCCGAGTGCGGTGACGATGGCGCCCGTGAGTGTGGCGATATCCACGATCACGCGCGGGTTGTCCTGGCGCTGCACGTACCAGAGCGCGTCGACCAGGACCATGCGGCCCTCGGCATCGGTGCTCATGATCTCGTAGGTCTTGCCGGCGGCGGTGCGGATCACGTCACCCGGACGCGTCGCCGAGCCCGACGGCATGTTCTCGGCCAGGGCGGCCACGGCGACGGCATTGACCTGCGCGTTGCGGCCCGCGAGCGCGAGCACGGCGCCGGTCGCGCTCGCGGCGCCGGTCATGTCGTACTTCATGCGCCACATGTTCTCGCCGGGCTTGATCGAGATGCCACCCGAATCGAAGGTGATGCCCTTGCCGACGAACGCAATCGGCGCTTCGCCACGTGCGCCGCCGTTGTAGCGGACGACCATCATCCGGGGCGGACGCACGCTGCCCTGCCCGACCGCGAGAATGCTGCCCATGCCCAGACGCTCCATCGCCGGCACGTCCAGCACTTCGATGCTGACGTTCGGCTTGCCCGCGAACGCGGCGCGCGTGCGCTCGACGAAGCTCTCGGGATAGATCGCGTTGGCCGGCTCGGTGACCAGATCGCGGGCGAACTTCACGCCTTCGGCCACCGCCTTCCAGTCGTTGTCCCAGGCACTGGCGGCGTCGGTGCCGGCGGGGCTGCGCACGACCAGCGTGCCGGTGCCCGCGGCATCCTCCGCCTTGCCGGTGGTGCGGTACTGGTCGAAACGGTACTCGCCCAGCGCAGCGCCGAACGCCAATTGCGCCGCTGCGTCGGCCTCGGCGCCCTCCCACAGCACATCGACCTGGGGCGCCTTGCTGCGCGCGGCGAAGCGGCCGATCAGCCCGCCGACATCCTCCAACCGGCGCGCATCGGGCGTGCCGCTACCCGTGCCGACCAGCAGCACGCGATCGAAGCCGGCGATGCCCGGCAGATCGAGCTGGCTGTCGGCCTTGCCGCTGAAACCCGCCGCGTTGATCGCACGCGTCAGCGCGCCCTGGCTGCCGGCATCGATACGCGCGAACGCGCCTTGACGCGTCTCACCGTCCGCGGTTTCCGGTACCGCCAACACCAGCGTGCCGGTGGTGGAGGCCTCGGCGGCCTCGAAACGGATATCGCGCTGCGCAGCGACCGGCAGTGCGGTGAGTGCGGCGATCAACACGATCGGGGCGGCGAACAGGATGTGCGATGACGTGCGGCGTGCGCGCATGGAATCTCCGGGCAATGGCTAAGGTCTGCCGCGCATCGGCGCGGCCAACCAGTGACCTTAGCAAGCCGTCATCGAACGCAGGCCGTGCCGATGGTCATGCGCGAATCGCGAATCGCCTGTTCATGTGACGATTGACCTCGTGCATCAAAGGTCCACCCGTCTGCGCGGCGCCTACGGCCCACCGACAACGATGACGCGACGCATCCACGGCGCGATCGCATCCGCCGCGACGCACATGCCATCGACAGCGGTCACGACTTCGCAGAACCGTCTTTCGAAAGGGTGCTGCTGGCCCACATGTTGTCGACGAGATTCGGATAGCGCCGACCGGCTTCGTCGGCGCGCTGACGGGCGCGGTCTTTCTGCGCGTCGGTCAAGGGTTCGCGCGCGGCACGCGGTTTCGGATTCGGCCGCGTCCACGGCTTGGTCTTCGGTTTGGGATGCGCGCGATCGTTCGACGTAGGCATGGGCTCGACTCTGGTTGCCCGCCCCCGCCCGGCGACATGACGCCGGCGCGGGCGGTAACGGACAGGCGCGCAGTCTTGCGCGACGATCGTTGCCGCGGAGTGACGCAGCCGCAGACAGGCAACGCGACTCAGCGCGACAGCATGTAGCCAGGCACGGCCATCAGGCCGATCAGAAACACGATCGCGATCACGATCAGCGCCACGCGCTTCGGATCGTTGCGCACGATATCGCTGAAGGTCTCGGCAGTGCCGTCGCGTTCGGCCTGCGATTGCGCCGCTTTCGCCTTCGCCTGGCGCGCTTTCTGATACTCGGCCATCAGCGCCTTTGCACGCGGCAGATCGTCGTTCTCGCGCAGCCAGATTCCGCCCAGCGAGATGCCGAACGGACTCGGACGGGTCTGATACCAGGGGATACCGGCCTCGTCGAGGAACGCGCACACGTCGGCAGCTTCATCGTCGGGCACGTAACGCAGATTGAGCAGGAGTTTCGCCATGCGCCGATGATACCGGCATGGCCCTGTAGGAGCGCGCTTGCGCGCGCTTGCGCGAGATCGGCCTGTCCGGTCATGTGCGAGCGCGCAAGCGCGCACCTACGCAGCGTCCCTCAGCGCTTGGTGGTGATCGCGCGACGCAGGTTGTGCCGCGCCTGCGCGTCGAGGCGCGCGTGGAAACCGTCGTCGAGATAGATCCGCGGCCTGGCCAGCAGCGACTTCAGGAAGCGTCGCCGGTTCACCGCATACAGCCAGCGCGGCACGTGCCGGTACTCGGCGGCGATGCCGCGGTCATAGGCATCGAACGCGGCATCGTCGGAGGCCAGGATCGCCATGTCGCAATCGAGGAAGCGACGCGCGTCATCGGCATGCGGATCGTCGGCGAAGTCGTCCGGCGACAGCTGGCCGTGACGCGCGGTCAGACGAATGAGATGGGCGACGCGCGTGGTGTCGACGCCGGCATCGGGCAGCCAGCGTGCGATGGACTCGGCAGCGAGATCGGCCGAGCGCGCTTCGTTGTCGCTGGCGCGCGCGTCGTAGATTGCATCGTGATAGTGGATCGCCAGCCGCACTTCGACCGGCTGCGCCCAGCCGTCGCGCACAGACACCTCGTCGAAATGCCGCAGCAGGGTCTCGACGTGGCCGAAGTTGTGGTACGCACGCGGCGGCGTGGCGTAAGCCGATTCGAGCGCGGCCTGCATCCCAGCCGGCAACGCAAAAATCGTGCGATCAATGCTCGACATGGATCATCCCGCCTGCCAGGGCCGCAACACCAGCAGCGCGCCGACACCGACCAGCAGCGCGCCAAGCAGACGCATCGCGTCGACCGGGCGCGGCTGCGCCAGCACGCCGTAGTGGTCGAACAGCAGCGAGCCGACCAGTTGCCCGGCAACGACCAGGCAGATCATCCCGGCTGCGCCGAGCCGCGGCACCAGCAGCGTGCCGCAGAACACGAACACCGCGCCGATCAGGCCCCCGCACCACAGCCACACCGGCAGTGCCGTCAGCGTGCGCATCGAGGGCAGCGGCGTGCGCGTGACCAGCAGCACCAGCGTCAGGGCCAGCGTGCCGACCGCGAACGACACGAAGGACGCGAACAGCGCGCCCTCAGTCAACGCGCCGACGCGCGCGTTGAGCAGCGCCTGCAGCGGCAGCAGCATGCCGACCAGCACGGCGACGACGATGCTCAGCAGCAGCCAGTGATGCATGCGCGACTCCGCGGCGGATGGCGGACCAGTCTAGCGCCCGGCTGGCAGATCGCCCGGCGCGCCGTCGCGTGGCAGCATCGACAGCGCGATGAAACTCAGCACCGCAGCCCCCGCGAGGTACCAGCCCACCGACACCAGACCATGCCGCTCGGCCAGCCAGGTCGCGATGTAGGGCGCCAGCGATGCGCCGAAGATGCCGGCTAGATTGAACGCCAGCGACGCGCCGGTGTAGCGCACCGCGGTGGGAAACTGCTCGGCCAGCAGCGTGCCGACCGGCCCATAGGTCAGCCCCATCAGTCCGAGCCCGATCATCAGGAACGCCAGCGTGGCGCCATGGCTGTCGGCGACGAACAGCGGCGCAAAGCACAGACCGAATACGACAATGCCGACACTGGCGATCAGCATCGCGCGGCGGCGACCGAAACGGTCGGCATACAGCGCGGAGATCGGAATCGTGGCTGCGAAACAGACCACGCCGGCGAGCTGCAGCATCAGGAAGTGCTCGCGCGAGTAGCCGAGCCGGGAGGTGCCCCAGCTCAGTGCAAAGACGGTCATCAGGTAGAACAGCACGAAAGTCGCCAGGGCCAGCAACGTGCCGGACACGACGCCGCGCCACTGGTGGACCAGCACTTCGCGCATCGGCAGACGCACGCGCCCGCCCTTGTCGAGCACCTTCTGGAAATCCGGGGTCTCGGTGATGCGCAGCCGCACCCAGAGACCGACCAGCACCAGCACCGCGCTGGCCAGGAACGGAATGCGCCAGCCCCAGGCGAAGAACGTGGCGTCGTCCATCACCTCGGTCAGCACGAGGAAGATCGCCGTCGCCAGGAAGAAGCCGAGCGGCGCACCGAGCTGCGGAAACATGCCGTACCAGGCACGCTTGCCCGGCGGCGCGTTCTCGGTCGCCAGCAGCACCGCCCCGCCCCACTCGCCGCCCAGGCCCAGCCCCTGCCCAAACCGGCACAGCGCGAGCAGCAGCGGCGCGGCCACACCGATCTGTGCATGTGTCGGCAACAGACCGATGACCACCGTCGAGATGCCCATCGTCAGCAGCGCCGCAACCAGCGTCGCCTTGCGGCCCACGCGATCGCCGTAATGACCGAAGACCGCCGAGCCGATCGGGCGCGCGAAGAACGCGAGCGCGAAGGTCGCCAGGGACTGCAGCGTGGCCGATGCGGGATCGGCCGACGGGAAGAACAGCTTCGGAAACACCAGCACCGCAGCGGTGGCGTAGATGTAGAAATCGAAGAACTCGATCGTCGTGCCGATCAGGCTGGCGAACAGCACGCGGCCCTTGGCGGGCGCAGTGGCAGCGGGTGCGGTCATCGGGACTGTGCGAAACGGGGAGCCGGCGATTCTGCCAGTCGCCCGCGCGTTCCTCGACGGTTGCGTGCGCAACCTGTAACGCGCCGACAGGTGATGCGCGAAGCACCCCGCGCCGAGTTGTCTACTGTCGTGCCATGGTCGCTGATCGCTTTTCGAAGACCCATGAAAACGGGCCGGTCATGGACCGGCCCGTAGGGTCACGCGGATGTCGCTGGATTACTTGGCGTTCTTCATTGCCAGCTTGCGGGTGCGCATCACGTCATGGCATGCACGCACTTCCGGCAGCAGACGGACGACGACATCACGGGCGGCCGGCGGCGTGTCGGCATCACGCGAGGCCTCGTCGAACGCTTCAAGGAGACGGTCTTCCGACTCTTCAAGCTCGGCGACATAGCCGTATTCCTTGTCGCCCAGCGTGGCGCGGATCTTGCCGTACATCTGCTGCATGCTGCCGACGAACGTGCCGGAGTCTTCCGGCTTGCCGCCAGCGGCCTGCACGGCAGCGCTGAGTTCGGTGACGATCTGCGACTTGGTGGTCGCGATACGCGCGAACAGCGTGCGCAGCTCGGTGTCGTCGACCTTCTGCGCGGCTTCCTCATAGAAGTCCTTGCCGTCGCGGGCAATGGCGATGAGGTCGTTGAGGGTATGCGCGGTCTTGTTGGACATTGGGTTCTCCATTGGGGAAATCAGGGCGGCGGTTGCGGATCTGCCGCATCGTCCGTGCGCCTGCCGGGCAAAGCCGGGGCCGCGAGTCGCGACCGGAAGTGCCGTGGCGCGGATCGATGGGACGCAAGGTATCGATCAGCTGCGGAAAGAAGCGTGACGCGCGAGAGACGGTGGCGTGAATGTGAGCCGCATCCAACGCGATGAAGCCGGTGATTCTGAATGCCTCGAATCGCGCGCCGAACGCATGGTAGAGCGACGCGAAACCCATCAGGAGCCTTCGCAAAAAAAAAGCTTGTGCTGGCGCATTCGCCTACGTGTTCGGGTCACCGACGATGGGAGCCTGGTGGTTCTGAAGATCAAGATGGATCCCAACTTTCGTTGGGATGACGGATCAGGTTTTTGGGGCCACCAAGTTCTCGCGGTAACAAAAAGCCGCGCCGGAGACCCGGCGCGGCTTCGTGACGCTCGAGGCGGATGGAACTCAGCGCTTGGTGTCCGGCGCCGGCAGCGCGTAGTCGAGCTCGTAGGCCGGTGGCTCTCCACCGGGACCGGTCAGGTAATGCGTCATCCACTGCATCAGGCGCAGCGAATAGTCGTAACGCGATGCACCGCGGCTATTGCCATGGCCTTCACCGGGATACAGCACCAGGCGCACCGGCGCCTGGCCGGCCAGCTGCAGGTAGCGGTACATCATGTAGGACTGCATCACCGGCACGCGCGGGTCGGCCTCGCCATGCAGGATCAGTGTCGGCGTACGCGACTTTTCCGCGTGGGTGATCGGACTGGTCTGGCGATACATCTCCGGGCTTTCCCACGGCCAGGTCTGCATGTGCACGTTGTACTGCTCGTAAGGAATGTCGCCGGTCGTGACCAGGCTTGCCTGGTCGGAAATACCGACGAACATCACCGAGGCCGCAAAGCGCTCGCTGTAGTACGTGGCGCCCCAGGCACTGGCGTAGCCGCCGTAGGAACCACCGGTGATGCCGACCTTGTCGCGGTCCACCAGACCGGCCTCGACCAGTTGGTCGACGCCGTCGACGACATCGTCGAATTCTTCCATGCCCGGACGGCCCTGACCGAGCTTGGAGAACGCGACGCCGCGGCCGGTGCTCGACCGGTAGTTCGGGAAGAACGAGGCGAAGCCCCGCGCAGCGGCGACCTGCGCCGGCTGCGAATACGCGTTGAGCCATGCGTTGGAGAAGTGGGACTCGGGACCGCCGTGCACCACCAGGATCAGCGGTACGCGCGCATTGCCGCGGCGCTCGAGCGGATGCACCAGCAGGCCTTCGAGTTCGAGCCCGTCGCGCGCGGTGTAGCGCACGACTTCCTGGCGCGCGAGACGCACGTCCGCGAGCCAGGGATTGCTGTCGGTCAGCCGGCGCGCTTCGCTGGCCCCCGCGGCGAGATGGAACACTTCCGACGGATGCGTGGGATCGCTGCCGACCAGCGCGATGTCGCCGCGCGGCGACGTGCTCAGGCCCATGTGCACCGGGCCGCCCGCAGCCAGCACGGTGCGCGGATTGCCGCCGTCGGCCTGGACTTCACCGATGCGACTCTGCACGCCCTCGTGGCTGAGGAACACCAGTGTCGTAGCGTCGCGCCAGGCGACGCCGCGCACGTGACCTTCGAGGCCGGGCAGCAGATCGCGCTGCGCGCCGCCGTCGCGACTCACTACGGTCAGGCGGCCTTCGCTGGGATCGTTCTTGTCCTCGGCCGAGATGATCGCCAGATGCGCGCCATCCGGGCTCCAGGCCAGGTCGCCGAGCTTGCCGGGATTGTCGACGCGCCCAAGCTCGCGGCCTTCGACCGAGTAGATTCGCACACGCGCCTCGACCATCGTGTCGTCGGTGAGCTGGCGCGGTGTGACCACGACGGCCAGGCGGTCGCCTGCCGGGCTCCACCGCACCGCTTGCACGCTGCCCTCGATGTCGATGCGGCGCGGCGCGGCCTCAGCGCCGAGTTCAGCGATCCACAGTTCGACCGGGCGCCAGTCTTCTTCGTAGACCTTTTGCGAAAAGCCCTTGTCGCGCAGCGCCTTGCGTGCATCGCTTTCGCGCTGGGCCGACAGCAACGCGGCGCGACGACCATCCGGCGAGAGGTCATAGCTGGAGATGTCACCAGCCAGCTTCGCCACGCGTGTCGACTCACCGCCGCGCAGCGGAATCGTGTAGAGGCCGCGGGTTTCGTCGCCCTCGCGCTTGGACAGATACGCCACGCGCTGGCCATCGGGCAGCCAGCGTGGTGACGCGACATCGACCTTGCCGGTGATGAAGCCACGGCTGTTGTTGTTGCGATCGACGACATGCAGCTCGGTGCGCGCCGGGCCGTCGGGATCGACCCCCAGCGTGCGCGGCACCGACAGGATGTAGGCCACTTCCTGGCCGTCCGGGCTGATCTGCGCCTGGGTGACGGCGCGCGTCTGCGCGACCTGCTCGAGCGTCATCCCGCCCGTCTTCGTGGCCGCGCCCGCGAGCGGTGCGCCGGTTGCCAGCACGAGCGCGCAGGCGAGTGTCCGGATCCATCGTTGCATTCGGTATTCCCCATGAACAGTTGCAGTCGACGAACGACTTTGCAGGGGAATGGGCGGGGGTGCAATGCCGCCATCCTCGGCATGCCGGCGGCTTTCGACGGACGAACGTCCGGCAAGGCCCGGATCCGGTGACTTCGAGACAACGACGTCAGCGTCCAACGTATCGCGGCGGCGCGCTGTTTCAATTCCGTGCCGAGTTGCTGGATCCCGGCCTTCGCCGGGATGACGGACTTTTCCGCCCTGGAGGGTCTACCGCCCTGTCACCGTCCGATGCCGCACCACCCGCACCGCGATCCGCGGAAATACCTCCGGCAGCAGCGAACGCACCGACATCGATACGCGCATCGTCAGCGCTTCGGCATCGAGCGCCGGCAACGCACCGCGCCAGGCGAACGCAACCCGGTTGCTCATCTTCGGCTCGTCGACGACCAGCACATGGTCGGCACCGAACGCGGCGCGCAGTTTCTGCACGTGCGTCTCGGGATCGCGCACGTAGAGATTGCAGGCCACAACGCCGGACGGGCTCAGCGCGTCACGGCAGGCGTCGTAGAACGCCTGCGTCGAGAGTTCGGCGGGAATGCCGTGCTCGTCGTAGCCGTCGACCAGCAAGACGTCGAAGCGGCCGCGGCGCTGTTCCACGAACCGCACCCCATCATCGACGACGACAGACAGCCGTCCATCGTCATCGGGAATGCCGAACGCGCCGCGCAGCGCGACCACGTGCGGATTGTTCTCGACCACCTCGATACGTGTATCCGGCAGCTGCCGGTACGCAAACTTCACCTGCGAACCACCGCCGAGGCCCACCATGCCGAGCACCGCCGGCGCGGGCTGCCACAACAACGCGGCGAACATGGTGCGGGTGTAGTCGATCAGCAGCCGGTCCGGATCGTTGCCGACCATGCGGCTCTGAGTCTGCCGACGCACGAACTGCAGCGACACGAAACCCTCGTGCTCGCGCACGTAGGGCTTGCGCGGTCCGGACGCGCCACCGCGCAACCGCTCGATCCAGCGGCCGAATAGACCGCGTCCGTTCGTGCCCCTCATCGTGCTCAGCGGTTCGACCAGCCGTGCGGCACGTGGCCGGCGGCGACGTGCGGGCGCGCGGAATCGATGTTGTGCTGCGAATCGTCGAAGAAGATGTCGGCGCCGAAGGCATCGAGGAATGGGCCCTTCGGACGACCGCCGAGGAACAGTGCTTCGTCCAGACGCACGCCCCAGGCACGCAGCGTGCGGATCACGCGTTCGTGGGCCGGCGCCGAGCGTGCAGTGACCAGCGCGGTGCGGATCGGCGCGTCCTTGCCGGCGGGATACGCGGCCTGCAGATCGTGCAGCGCGGCGAGGAAGCCACGAAACGGGCCGCCGGTCATTTCCTCGCGCGCGCGTTCGCGCTCGTGCTTGTGGAACGCGTCGAGTCCACCCTCCTGCGACAGGCGCTCGCCCTCGTCGCCGAAGATGACCGCGTCGCCGTCGAACGCGATCCGCAACTGGTCGTTACGGTGGGCCGGTGCGCGCGCCGGGATGATCGTTGCGGCGGCGACGCCGTTCTCCAGGGCGCGACGCACCGAGTCTGGATTCGCCGACAGGAACAGCTGGGTGCCGAAGGGCTTGATGTAGGGCCAGGTCGGCTCGCCGGAGGTAAAGGTCGCGCGGGTGATGCCCAGGTTGTGGTGCTGGATCGAATTGAAGATCCGCAAGCCGCTGTCGGCCGAGTTGCGCGAAAGCAGGATGACCTCCACGTGCGGTGCGTCCGGCGGCGCGTCGGTGTTCAGGGCCAGCAGTTTGCGCACCAGCGGAAACGCGATGCCCGGCTCGAGGATGTCGTCCTCGTGGGCACGCTGGTGTTCGGCGTAGGCCTCGATGCCTTCGGCCTCGAACACTGCATGGCTGTCCTCGAGATCGAACAGGGCGCGCGTGGTGATCGCGACGGTGAGCGTGGGAACAGACAGATCGGGCATGGCGGATCGCAGGTCGATGGGGGACGGCGCTGTCCGGGCGCGCGCGGAATACGAAGATCGCGCGGTGACCAGATGGCCTGCACGAATTATGCGCGATCCGGGCTGCCGCGCCCTGGACCGGAGGACCGGGCCGCCGCGCGCGCGGCGTGGGTTGCCGGACACGCAGAGAGGCGAGGCGCCCATCGCTTGACGCCGCTCAGACCACGAACTGTTCGCTGAGGATCCGCTCTTCGAGATTGTGTTCGGCGTCGAACAGCAGGGTCACGGTACGCTCGCGCGATTCGTGGATGGTGACCTCGACGACATCGCGCACTTCGTGCGAATCGGCGGTCACGCTGACCGGGCGCTTGTAGGGATCGAGCACACGGAACCGCACTTCGGTCTCGGCGCGCAGGATCGCGCCACGCCAGCGCCGGGGCCGGAACGGCGCGATCGGCGTCAGGGCGACGACGCCCGCACCGAGCGGCAGGATCGGCCCGTGCGCCGAGAAGTTGTAGGCGGTGCTGCCAGCTGCGGTCGACAGGATCACGCCGTCGGCGACGAGCTCCTCGAGACGCGTGACCCCGTTGAGATCGATCTGCAGATGCGCAGCCTGCCGCGTCTGCCGCAGCAGCGCGACCTCGTTGTACGCGAGCGAGATGATGGTTGCACCCGACTCGGTCTCGGCGCGCATTTCCAGCGGACGCAGCACCGCGGGCTCGGCCGCGGCGATACGCGCGAGCAGGTCGGAGCCCGACGCGGGATCGTCCTGCCGGTAATGATTCATCAGAAAGCCAACCGTCCCCAGCTTCATGCCGTAGACCGGCTTGCCGAGCTGGCCATAGCGATGGAGCGTCTGCAGCATGAAACCGTCGCCGCCGAGCGGGACCAGCACATCGGCGGACTCGGGATCACACTGCCCGTGCAGACCCGTCAGCACCGACAGGGCGCGTTGCGCCTCGGCGGCTTGGCTGGCAATGAAAGCGATACGGGGCGTTGCGGTCATCGGCGGCCCGGTGCGTGAACGACGGCGCGCAGCTTAGCGCAGGCGCCGTAGCGGGATGTTGCGTACCAGGCCCCGATCTCCCGGTTCCTCCCGACATGCGGGAGGAACCGGCCAGCGGACGGCCGCAGATGCAAGGCTGCGATCAGCTGCGCTGCACCAGCTGCGACACGCGTTGCACCGCGACCGAGGCGGTCGGATAGTCCAGCGACTTCTGCGCGGCGAGTTCGCCGAGCATCGCCAGCGTGAAGCGCAACGCGGCATCGTCGCGTTCCAGCCACGCCTGCACCTTGGCTTCCGGCGTTGCACCCGGCATCGACAGCACCTGCGACACGAGTGCGCGGTGCTGCTGGCCGAGTTCCTCCCGCAACACGCCACGCGCGACCGCGTGCCAGCGGCCGTCGACTTCCAGCGCATCGATCTGCGCGGTGAGCCACGGCAGGTTCAAGGCTTCGCCGAGACGGAAGTGCAGACGCGCCACATCGACCGGCTTCTGCTTGCGCTCGCTGGCGACCTCGATGATGTCCCAGGCCGCTTCGAGATACGGCAGCGCCGCCAGCTCGATCGCGAGCGATTTCGGCACGCCCTTCTCGATCCACGTCTGCAGGCTCGCGTCGTGTTCGGCGCGCTGGACATCGGCGATGATCTTGCTGCCGTCGCGGATCGCGTGGAACCCGTCGTGGTAGCGCTCGACCGCGGTGGTGATGTCCGGAATCGCCCCCGGGCGGGCAAGCAGCCAGCGCGTGAACGCACGCTGCAGGTTCCAGATCACCTGCAGCGCATCGACCTGCACGGACTCCGGCACTTGGCCGTCGAGCGCATCGATCTGGCCCCAGAGCGCACGCGCCTCGATCGTCTCGCGCGTGATCGTGAATGCCTTGGCGACTTCGCCCGGGCCGCGGCCGCTGTCTTCCTGCATGCGCAGCAGGAACGTCGCGCCCATGCGGTTGATCATCGTGTTGGTGACCGCGGTCGCGATGATCTCGCGCTTGAGGCGATGGCCTTCCATCAGCTCGGCGTACTTCTTCTGCAGCGGCTGCGGGAAGTAGCGCTGCAACTCGCGCGACAGATACGGATCTTCCGGAATGTCGGAATCGAGCATCTGGTCGAACGCGACCAGCTTCGAGTACGACAGCAGCACCGACAGCTCGGGACGCGTCAGGCCCAGGCCCTTGGTCTTGCGCTCTGCAATCTCGGCATCGGACGGCAGGAACTCGATCTGGCGATCCAGCAGGCCCTGCGATTCCAGCGTGCGGATGAAGTGCTGCTTGGACCCCAGGCGCGAGACGCTCATGCGCTCCATCAGGCTCAGCGCCTGGTTCTGGCGGTAGTTGTCCCACAGCACCAGGCCGGCGACCTCGTCGGTCATCGATGCCAGCAGCTTGTTGCGCGCCGGCAGTTTCATCTTGCCGTCCTGCACCAGCGCATTGAGCAGGATCTTGATGTTGACCTCATGGTCAGACGTATCCACGCCCGCCGAGTTGTCGATGAAGTCGGTATTGAGCAGCACACCGTGCAATGCGGCTTCGATGCGGCCGAGCTGGGTCAAGCCCAGATTGCCGCCCTCGCCCACCACCTTGCAGCGCAGGTCGCGGCCGTCGACGCGCAATGCGTTGTTGGCGCGGTCGCCGACGTCGGCATGGGTTTCGCTGGACGATTTCACATAGGTCCCGATGCCACCATTCCACAGCAGGTCGACCGGCGCGCGCAGGATCGCCGACATCAGTTCGTTCGGGCTGATCGACGTCGCATCGCCTTCGATGCCCAGCGCTTCGCGCGCCTCCGCCGACAGCGGAATCGACTTCGCGCTGCGCGGCCACACGCCGCCGCCCTTGGCGATCAGGGACTTGTCGTAGTCCTCCCAGCTCGAACGCGGAATCGCGAACATGCGCTGGCGCTCGGCGAACGAGCGCGCGGCATCCGGGTCCGGATCGATGAAGATGTGACGGTGATCGAACGCGGCGATCAGGCGGATGTGTTCGCTGAGCAGCATGCCGTTGCCGAACACGTCGCCGGACATGTCGCCGACGCCCACGGTGGTGAAATCCTCGGTCTGCGAATTGCGGCCCATCGCGCGGAAGTGGCGCTTGACCGATTCCCACGCACCGCGCGCGGTGATGCCCATGCCCTTGTGGTCGTAGCCGACCGAACCGCCGGATGCGAACGCATCGTCGAGCCAGAAGCCGTGTTCGCGTGCGATGCCGTTGGCGATGTCGGAGAACGTCGCGGTGCCCTTGTCGGCGGCGACGACGAGATAGGGATCGTTGTCGTCATGACGCACGACATCCACCGGCGGCACGATCTCGCCCTCGACGATGTTGTCGGTGATCTGCAGCAGGCCGTTGATGAAAAGCGTGTAGCAGGCGACACCTTCGGCGAACTGCGCGTCGCGATCACCGCCGGCGGGCGGACGCTTGACGATGAAGCCGCCCTTCGAGCCGACCGGCACGATGACGGTGTTCTTGACCATCTGGGCCTTGACCAGGCCCAGCACCTCGGTGCGGAAATCCTCGCGGCGGTCCGACCAGCGCAGGCCGCCACGCGCCACCGGGCCGAAGCGCAGGTGGATGCCTTCTACGCGCGGACCGTAGACGAAGATCTCGCGGTACGGGCGCGGCTTCGGCAGTTCGGGCACGCGCGCCGAATCGAACTTGAAGCTGATCGTGTCGAGCAGGCCGTTGTCGCGGTTCTTCTGGTAGTAGCTGGTGCGCAGGGTGGCGTCGATGACGGCGAGATAGCTGCGCAGGATGCGGTCCTCGTCGAGGCTGGACACGCGGTCGAGCAGCCCCTTCAGCGCGGCGCGCGCAGCCTCGTATTGCGTGTCGCGGTCGCTGCCGCGTGCTTCGAGCAGCGGCCGCAGCGACGTGAGCGTTGTCTCGTCGTCGCCGGTCAGCGCCTGCAGCTGGGCAGCGAATGCGTCACGGCCAGTCTGGATCTGCGCGCGGCTTTCGCTGCCGGTCGCCGGATCGAAACGCGATTCGAACACTTCGACCAGCAGACGCGCGAGCAGTGGATAGCGGGCCAGCGTGTCTTCGACGTAGGCCTGCGAGAACGGCACACCGACCTGCAGCAGGTACTTGCAGTAGCCACGCAGCATCGCGATCTGGCGCCAGTCCAGATCGGCACCCAGCACGAGGCGGTTGAAGCCGTCGTTCTCGGCATCGCCGCGCCATACGCGATCAAACGCCTCGGTGAAGGCTTGCGCGCGGGCCTCGACATCGATCGCACCGGCGGTGGCCTCGACATAGAAGTCCTGCAGGAACAGCGTGGTACCGTCGACTTCGATGCGGGTGGGATGCTCGGCGATCACGCGCAGGCCGAGGTTTTCCATCACCGGCAGCACGTCCGACAACGGGATGTGCGCGTCGCGGCGGTAGAGCTTGAAATGCAGCACCGACTCGCCTGTAGTCGGCAGCGGCTGGCGGTAGAAACTCAGCTGCAGCGCATCGCTCTCGGCGGTGGCGGCGAGCTTCTCGACGTCGGTCGCGGCCGCGGCCGGCGATGCGAACTCGATGTAGGCGGCGGACAAGGCACGACCGAAACGGCCCGCCAGGCGCAGACCATCGGCCTCGCCATGGCGACGCACGAGTTCGTCGCGCAGATCGTCCTGCCAGTTACGCACGATGGTCTGCAGGGACTGTTCGAGCGCAGCCTGATCGATGTCGGCGGACGCGCCTGCACGCGGGCGCACGATCAGATGCAGCTGCGCGAGCGGCGATTCGCCGAGCACGACACTCGCATCCACGTGGTCGGCCTGCATGACGTCACGCAGCAACTGCTCGATGCGGTGACGGACATCGGTGTTGAACCGATCGCGCGGGATGTAGATCAGCACCGAATAGAAGCGGCCGTAACGGTCCTTGCGCAGGAACAGGCGGCTGCGCACGCGCTCCTGCAAGCCGAGGATGCCGGTGCCGAGGCGGAACAGCTCGTCGGGCGTGGACTGGAACAGCTCGTCGCGCGGCAGCGTTTCGAGCAGATGCTTGAGCGCCTTGCCGCTGTGGCCGGTGGGCTTGAGGCCCGACTCGCTCATCACGTGCTCGAAGCGCTCGCGCACCAGCGGGATGTCCCACGGACGGCGGGTGTAGGCACTCGAGGTGTACAGGCCGAGGAAGCGCTGCTCGCTGACGACATTGCCGGCATCGTCGTAACCGAGGATGCCGATGTAGTCCATGTAGCCGGGGCGGTGTACGGTCGAGCGCGCGCTGGTCTTGGTGAGGATCAGCGCATCGATCAGGCCTTCGCGGCGCAGCGCATCGGCGCCCAGTTCGCTGATCGGACGCGACTTCACCGCGCCGGGCGTGCGCAGCAGGCCCATGCCGCTGCCCTCCACCGCCTCAAGCCGCGCGTCGTCGCCCTTGCGCCGGACCTTGTACTCGCGGTAGCCGAAGAACGTGAAGTGGTCGCTCGCCGCCCAGCGCAGGAATTCCTGCGCTTCCTCGCGGCTCGACTCGGACACCGGAATCTTCTGCGACGCCAGATCGGTGGCCATCTGCAGCATCTTCTCGCGCATCTGCGGCCAGTCGGCGACGATCACCCGCACATCGTCGAGCACGCCGCGCACCAGCGCCTCGATGCGCGCGCTCTCCTCCGGCGTCTGCCGGTCGATCTCCAGATGCATCACCGATTCGGCGTCGCCCTCGCCCACGCCAGTCAGCCGGCCCGCGCGGTCGCGCGCGATCGACAGCACCGGATGGCCCAGCACGTGCACACCGATGCCCTGCTCGGCCAATGCCATCGTCACCGAGTCGACGAGGAACGGCATGTCGTCGTTGACGACCTGCAGCACCGTGTGCGGCGACTCCCAGCCGTGGGTCTTCATCACCGGATTGAACAGACGCACATTGACCGTCCCCGGCTTGCGCTTGCCGGCGAATTCAAACAGGTCGGCGGCGAGCGCGGCCCAGCCATCGGCGCTGTGCAGGGGCAACTCGTCCTCGGTCATGCGCCGATAGAAGGCCTGCGCGAAGGCGCTGGCATCGGCGTGCGCGGCCTTGCCGGCGCGGCGGCGGACCGCGTCGAAGATCGGGTCCAGCAAACCGCTGTTGGCGCGACGCGGGGGCGCGGGCAGCACGCGGGACGCCTTCTTTGCAGGCGCGACGGACTTCGTGGCGGCTTTGGCCGATGTCGCAGGCGCGGCGGCTGCGGCGGATTTACCTGTCTTGCGGGATGAGGTCATGACGACAAACGTTCCGATGCAATGAGGCCCGCGTTTTCACGCGGGCCGACGGGAAGGAATCTCTCAATACGACGCGGCCGCATTTGCGACCGGGTCGGGAACCACCGACGCCGCGCGGCCGCGGGGGCGGCGCAGGCGACGGAGACACGCGATGCTGGCGTGGCGAAGCGGCATGCGGATCAGCGCAGGCCGGTCTCGTTGCGGGCGATCACCAGCCGCTGGATCTCGCTGGTGCCTTCATAGATCTCGGTGATCTTGGCGTCGCGGAAATACCGCTCGATCGGCATCTCCTTCGAATAGCCCATGCCGCCGTGGATCTGCAGGGCCTGGTGGGTGATCCACATCGCGGCTTCCGAGGCGGTGAGCTTGGCGATGGCGGCTTCGTTGCTGAAGCGCTTGCCCTCGCCCTTGAGCCAGGCGGCGCGCAGCGTGAGCAGCAGCGATGCGTCCAGCTTGCACTTCATGTCGGCGATCTTGGCCTGGGTCATCTGGAACGCGCCGATCGGCTGACCGAATGCCTTGCGCTCCTTGACGTAGGCGATGGTCGCTTCATACGCGGCGCGCGCGATGCCGATGGCCTGCGACGCGATACCGATGCGGCCGGCGTCGAGCACGCCCATGGCGATCTTGAAGCCCTGACCTTCCTCGCCCAGTACGTCGGAGGCCTGGGCCACGTAGTCCTGGAACTCGATCTCGCAGGTCGCCGAGGCGCGGATGCCCAGCTTGGGCTCGGTCTTGCCGCGGTGGAAGCCGTCGCGGCTGCCGTCGACCAGGAACGCGGTGATGCCGCGCGCGCCCTTGTCGAGCTCGGTCACCGCGAACAGCACGAAGTACTTGGCGACCGGGCCGGAGGTGATCCAGCTCTTCTTGCCGTTGATGACATAGCTGCCGTCGGCCTGCTTGACCGCGCGGCACTTCATCGCGGTGGCGTCGGAGCCCGATTGCGGCTCGGTCAGTGCGAATGCGCCGATCTCGCGACCTTCGGCGATTGCGCGCACGTAGGTCTGCTTCTGCTCCTCGGTGCCGTGGGTCAGGATGCCGTTGCAGAACAGCGAGTTGTTGACCGACATGATCGTCGAATGCGCGGCATCGGCCGCGGCCACCTCGATCATCGCCAGCACGTAGGAGATCGGGTCCATGCCGGCGCCGCCGTACTCGTCGGGCACTTCGATGCCCATCAGGCCGTTCTCGCCGAGCACCTTCATGTTCTCGACGGGGAAGTCACCGGTCCGGTCATGGTGTTCGGCGCTGGGCGCGATGCGCTCCTGGGCGATCCGTCGCGCGATGTCCTGGATCATCAACTGCTCTTCGCTGAAACCGAACTCCACGGCGTGCAACTCCTGCTCGAAAACGATCCGGCGATTGTAACGTTCCAGCACGGTAAAACACCCGACAAACCGGTTGCGCAGTGCAGCATGAATCGCCCGGAAACACCGGGCGACGCGTTCGGCCAAGTGGGATGCAAAGGGTGTATGTCCACGCCCCGGCGATGTGACCGTCGCATGACGTCGCCCCCGCGCAACCTTGACCCAAGCGCCTTGCGCGCCGACAATTATCTCTATATCGCGATATGGAGATATTGATGGATCTGGAGGCCTGGTCCGCGCGCCTGAAAGTGCTCGCCGACCCCACACGTGTCCGCCTGCTCGCCCTGCTTGAGGTCGAAGAGCTCACAGTGGCCGAGTTGTCCTCGATCACCCGTCTCGCGCAGCCGCGCGTGTCCACGCATCTGGCGCGCCTGAAGGAAGCGAACCTCGTGCGCGACCGCCGCGCCGGTGTGTCCGCCTATTACCGCTTCGATGATGCCGCGCTCGACCCCGCGCAGCGCGCCCTGTGGCAGGCCTTGTCGACCGGCAGCGACGATCCGCTGCTGCGCCAGGATGCCGAACGCACGCCCGCCGTGCTGGCGACGCGCGCCGCCGATCAGAGTTGGGCCGACACCGTGGCCGGCGACATGGAGCGACACTACTCACCCGGCCGCACCTGGGAGGCGCTCGCGCGCTCGGCGCTGCCGCTGCTGGAAACCGGCGATGTGCTCGATATCGCATCCGGCGACGGCGTGCTAGCCGAGCTGCTGGCGCCGCATGCAAACCGCTATGTCTGTCTCGATGCCAGCCGACGGGTCGTCGCGGCGTCGGCCGAACGGCTGAAGCGTTTCACCAACGTCGAGGTGCGCGAAGGCGACATGCATGCCCTGCCCTTCGACGACGCCAGTTTCGATCTCGTCGTGCTGATGCACGCACTGACCTACGCGACCAAGCCGGCGCAGGCCGTCACCGAAGCCGCGCGCGTGCTGCGGCCCGGTGGCCGGCTGCTGCTGTCGAGCCTCGACCGCCACGGTCACGAGACCGCGGTGCAGGCCTATGGCCATGCGAACCTCGGCTTCCCGGACAAGGAACTGCGTCGCTTCGTCACCAAGGCGGGACTCGAAATCCACAGCGCCGAGACCGTCACCCGCGAGAAGCGTCCGCCGCATTTCCAGGTGATCTCGATCATCGCGAGAAAGCCATGAGTGCCTGGCTGCACCCCGAGCGCGTCGCCGCCCTCGACGCGGCGCTGGCCACGCGCATTCTCGTCCTCGACGGGGCGATGGGCACGATGATCCAGCGCCATGAACTCACCGAAGCCGACTACCGCGGCGACCGCTTCACGGATGGCTACGATGCGATGCACGCCGTCGATGACCACGCACATGGCGCCAGCTGCGGCTGCGAAAGCTTTGATCAGCGCGGCAACAACGATCTGCTGACGCTCACGCGGCCCGACATCATTCAGGGCATCCACGCCGATTACCTCGCCGCGGGCGCGGACATCGTCGAGACCAATACCTTCAACTCGACTGCAGTCTCGCTGGCCGACTACCACCTGCAGCACCTCGTCCACGAGCTCAACCGCGAAGGCGCGGCGCTTGCGCGAGCGGCCTGCGACGCCGCGCAAGCGCAGACCCCCGATCGCCCACGCTTCGTCGCCGGCATCCTCGGGCCGACCAGCCGCACCGCCTCGATCAGCCCGGACGTCAACGATCCCGGCTATCGCGCGGTGACTTTCGATGAACTCGTCGCGATCTACCGCGACGCCGCGCATGGCCTGATCGACGGTGGCGCCGACATCCTGATGGTCGAGACCGTGTTCGACACGCTCAACGCCAAGGCCGCGCTGTACGCGATCGAGACCGTGTTCGACGACCGCGGCGGACGGCTGCCCGTGATGATTTCCGGCACGATCACCGACGCTTCGGGCCGAACGCTGTCCGGCCAGACCGCGGAAGCATTCTGGTATTCGCTGCAGCACGCGCGTCCGCACGCGGTCGGCCTCAATTGCGCGCTGGGCGCGAAGGACCTGCGTCCGCACGTCGAGACCTTGGCGCAGATCGCGCAGACCTATGTGTCCTGCCATCCCAATGCCGGCCTGCCGAATGCGTTCGGCGGTTATGACGAAACGCCCGAGGACATGGCCGAGGGGCTGCGCGAATTCGCGACCGCCGGCCTGCTCAACATTGTCGGTGGTTGCTGCGGCACCTCGCCCGACCACATCCGCGCGATCTCCGAAGCAGTCGCCGATGTGGCGCCACGGGTGCCGGAGCGCGAGCAGGAGGCAGCGGCATGACCACTATGCGCCCAGCCTGTGTAGGAGCGCGCTCGCGCGCGATCGGGCGTTCGAAGGACAGCGTCATCGCGCGCGAGCGCGCTCCTACAGGGGTCGCGAGATGACCCGCCATATGCGCCTGTCCGGCCTCGAGCCGCTGATCGTCACCCCGGAACTGCTCTTCATCAATGTCGGCGAGCGCACCAACGTCACCGGCTCGGCGGCGTTCCGCAAGCTCATCAAGGAAAACCGCTATCCGGAGGCCGTCGAGGTCGCGCGCCAGCAGGTCGAAGGCGGCGCGCAGATCCTTGACGTCAACATGGATGAAGGCATGCTCGATTCCGAGCATGCGATGACCACCTTCCTCAACCTGATTGCCGCCGAGCCGGACATCGCGCGCATCCCGGTGATGGTCGACTCTTCGAAGTGGACCGTCATCGAGGCCGGGCTCAAGTGCCTGCAGGGCAAGGGCGTGGTCAACTCGATCTCGCTCAAGGAAGGCGAAGCCGCGTTCCTCGAACAGGCGCGCAAGGTGCTGCGCTACGGCGCGGCCGTCGTGGTCATGGCCTTCGACGAGGTCGGCCAGGCCGACACCAAGGAC
This sequence comes from Luteimonas sp. 3794, assembly GCF_031456825.1. Taxonomy (NCBI): domain Bacteria; kingdom Pseudomonadati; phylum Pseudomonadota; class Gammaproteobacteria; order Lysobacterales; family Lysobacteraceae; genus Luteimonas; species Luteimonas sp. 3794. The sequence goes on from NZ_JAVDVJ010000002.1 coordinate 526,894, forward strand.
CGCAAGGTCGAGATCTGCACGCGCGCCTATAAATTGCTGACGCAAGTCGTCGGGTTTCCGCCCGAGGACATCATCTTCGACCCGAACATCTTCGCGATCGCGACCGGCATCGCCGAGCACGACAACTACGCGGTCGACTTCATCGAAGCAACCCGCCAAATCAAGGCGACGCTGCCGCATTGCCACGTCTCGGGCGGCGTCTCCAACGTGTCGTTCTCGTTCCGCGGCAACGAGGTCGTGCGCCAGGCGATCCATGCGGTCTTCCTGTTCCACGCGATCCGGGCCGGCATGGATTTCGGCATCGTCAATGCCGGCGCGATGCCGATCGTCGACGATCTGGATCCCGAACTGCGCGAGTGCGTCGAGGACGTGGTGCTCAACCGCCGCAGCGATTCGACCGAGCGCCTGCTCGATCTGGCCGAGCGCTACAAGGGCAAGAAAGGCGCGGCCCATGTCGAGAACACCGCCTGGCGCGAGGCGCCGGTGCAGCAGCGGCTCACCCATGCCCTGGTGCACGGCATCGACCAGTACGTGGTCGAGGACACCGAAGAGGCGCGGCAGTCGAGCGCGCGGCCGCTGGATGTCATCGAAGGGCCGTTGATGGCGGGCATGAACGTCGTCGGCGATCTGTTCGGCGCCGGCAAGATGTTCCTGCCGCAGGTGGTCAAATCCGCGCGCGTGATGAAAAAAGCGGTCGCGTATCTGCTGCCCTATATCGAGGCCGAGAAACTGCGCACCGGCGACGTGGGCAAGAACAACGGGCGCGTGCTGATGGCGACGGTCAAGGGCGACGTGCACGACATCGGCAAGAACATCGTCGGCGTGGTGCTGGCGTGCAACAACTTCGAGGTCATCGATCTCGGCGTCATGGTCGCCACCCAGACCATCCTCGACAAGGCCCGCGAAGTGCAGGCGGACGTCATCGGCCTGTCCGGGCTGATCACCCCGTCGCTGGAAGAAATGAGCCACGTCGCCCGCGAGATGAAGCGCCAGGGCTTCGAAACGCCGCTGCTGATCGGCGGCGCAACGACCTCGCGCGCGCATACCGCGCTGAAGATCGCGCCGCATTACGCATCGCCGACGGTGTGGGTCAAGGACGCCTCGCGCGCGGTCGGCGTTGTGCAGTCGCTGATCAGCCCCGAGCTGCGCGGCGCCTTCGTCGCGGCCAACGACGCCGACTATGCCGAAATCCGCACACGCCACGCCAACCGCGGCGACGCGAAACGGCTGGTGTCGCTGGCCAAGGCCCGCGCACAGCGCTTCGACGGCGACTGGGCCACGTACGTGCCGCCTACACCACGCGCTCCCGGCGTGCACGTGTTCGAGGACTGGCCGCTTGATGATCTGGTCGAGATCATCGACTGGACCCCGTTCTTCAATGCCTGGGAACTGTTCGGCCGCTACCCGGCGATCCTCAGCGACGACGTCGTCGGCCCGCAGGCCAGCGAACTGTTCCGCGACGCCCAGGCGATGCTGCGCACGATCGTCGACGAGAAATGGCTGGCCGCGAAGGCGGTGTTCGGCCTGTGGCCGGCCAACAGCGTCGGGGACGATGTGGAGGTGGTTCTGTCCGACCAGCGGGCTTCGGCAAGCGGAAACCGGGATTCGGATGCCACCGGCACTCGCGTTTCCGAATCCCCAACTCCCAATGCCCAACCCCGAACCACCACCCTCCACTTCCTTCGCCAGCAGGTCGACAAGCCGGTCGAGCGGCCGGACTTTTGCCTCGCCGACTTCATCGCCCCGAAGGACAGCGGGGTCGAGGACTGGATCGGCGCGTTCGCGGTCACCGCGGGCATCGGCATCGAGCCGCATGTTGCCCGCTTCGAAGCCGCGCACGACGACTACAACGCGATCCTGCTCAAGGCGCTGGCCGATCGTCTGGCAGAAGCACTGGCCGAGCGCCTGCACCAGCGCGTGCGCACCGAGTACTGGGGGTACGCGGCCGACGAAGCGCTCGATACCGACGAACTGATCGCCGAGAAATACCGCGGCATCCGCCCTGCCCCCGGTTATCCGGCATGCCCGGAGCACAGCGAGAAGGGCCGTCTCTTCGAGATGCTGGATGCAACCGCCCACACCACCATGACGCTGACCGAAAGCTTCGCGATGCTGCCGACGGCGGCGGTATCGGGCTATTACTTCAGCCATCCCAAGAGCCAGTATTTCGTCGTCGGCCGGGTGTCCAAGGAACAGGCACAGGACTACGCCAAGCGCAAAGGCGCAACCCTGGCGCAGGTCGAACGCTGGCTGGCCTCGAACCTGGATTACGACCCGGAATAGGACCGCACGCGGCATGGACACACGACCGCCACCCGGCGGTCGGTAGGCTGTTGCGTCCTCCACGAAACAGGACGCCCGCATGTTCCGACGCCCCGGCGCACTCGTCTCGCTCGCCGCCACGGCCTGCCTCGCCGCCTGCAGCGGCCCCGCACAGGACGCAGCCACCGCTGACGCATCCGCCACGCCCGATGTCGACACCGGCGTAATCGTCATCGACAACGCGCGCGTGTTCGACGGCATGCGCGATCTGGGCGAAGTCTCACTGGTGATCCGCGACGGCCTGATCGAACGCGTCGCAGAGGCCGGTGCGAACGACCTGCCCGAAGGCGCCGAGCGCATCGACCATCGCGGCCGTTTCATCATTCCCGGTCTGGTCAACGATCACGCGCACGTCGGCAACACCCGCGGCACCGAGCACGGCGACCGCTTCTATACGCAGGACCAGGTCTCGGCCGATCTGCGCCAGTTCCAGGCCTACGGCATTACAACCCTCGCGTCCCTGGGCATGAACGGCAACGCGTTCGGCGAGATCCGCACTGCGATCAATGCCGACCCGATGCGCGGCGCCCAGCTCTACGGCGCGGGTGGTGGCGTCGGTACACCTGACGGCGCGCCGCCAGCCGCGAACATGGGTCTGTCGGACGATCCCGTCGCGCGCCCCGTCGATGCCGAGAGCGCTCGCGCTGCGGTGCGCGCACAGGCCGAATCCGGCGTGGATCTGATCAAGCTCTGGGTCGACGATCTCGGCGGCAAGTCACCGCAGATGACGCCCGAGGTCTACAAGGCCGCGATCGAGGAAGCGCATTCCCTTGAGCTGCTGGTCGCCGCGCATATCCATGATCTGGAACCGGCGGCGGATCTCGTCGCCAGCGGCGTCGACATCATCGCCCACGGCATCCGCGACCAGAGGATCGGCGCGCCGCTCGTCGATGCCATGAAAGCCGCGGACACCGGCTACATCGCCACGCTGCAGATCGACGAGGCGAACTACATCTACGCCGAGCAGCCGGACTGGCTGGACACGCCGTTCCTGCGCAACGCCCTGCCCGCGTCGGTGCGCGCGCAATGGTCGGACGGGGCGTGGCGCGAGCAGAAGCTGGCCGATCCGGCGACGCAGACCCATCGCGACGCACTGGCGGTGAATCTCGCCAACCTGTCGACGCTGCGCGAGGCCGGCGTGCGTATCGGCTTCGGCACCGACGCCGGCGCGTTGCCGCACCGCGTGCCGGGCTTCGCCGAGCATCGCGAACTGGAGCTGATGGTCGAGCGGGCCGGTTTCAGCCCCGAGCAGGCACTGGTGGTCGCCACGAGCGCGGCCGCGCAGATGCTGCGCTTCGACGATCGCGGTCTGCTGCAGCCGGGCAAGCGCGCCGACTTCGTGGTGCTGTCGGCCGATCCGCTGACCGACATCCGCAACACGCGCAGCATCGAAGCCGTGTGGCAGGCCGGGCGCAAGGTCGCCGGCCCCGTTGCCGACTACGACCCGCAGGCGCGGGACTGATCCAGGCACCGTCGCGATCCGCGCCCATCCACGCGGGTCGCGGCCGTCGATGGAGACGCGTCAGGGCAGCAGGAAGGACACGCCGAAACCGCCGGTCCAGTCGTCCTCGTCGGCGGCGAATCCGCGCAACACCGACAGATCCAGCTGCACAGCGGGCGCGACGCGCCAGGTGACGCCGGTGCCCAGCGCGCGTGAGCGCTGCGCGCCCGTGCCGAGCCCAGCTTCGACGTACGCACCGAGGGTATCGGTCGACAGGAACGTGTAACTCGGTGAAACCGTCCAACCGGTGCCGGTCTCGTCGCGCGTGCCGTTGACGTAGAACGCGAGATCTCCGGTCGCGACGCTGACGCCGAGATCCTGCTGCGCGCGTTCGGCGCGGATGTCGGACGCGCCGCTCAGCACGCCCTGCCGCGCCAGCAACGCCCACTGCGTGTCGTCGTTCGAACCGGGCAACACCCACTTCAGCGCGACGCTGCTGTCGCCACCACCGTGCACGCGCTCGTGTGCATCCGCGCTGCGCGTGCGCTCCCACACGCGGCTGTCGCTGCCGAGCTGCAATTCGAGATCCGCGCCCAGGCCCACGCGCAACACACTCGCGGCGGCGTAACGCGTGGTGCGCACCCCGTCGCTGTCGTCATGGCCGATGTCGGGCAGCCCCTGCTCCCAGGCAACCTGCCCGGGCGCCAGTACCGATGGCGAGAAGCCGATACCGGGCCGGTCGAACTCGACATCGGCCGCGTCCTGGGCCTGCGCAGCGGCGCAGGCGAACGCGAGCAGGCCGATCGCGCCTGCACGCATGGCGAAACGCGCAGGCGTCGACTGGGTCACCAGACGAGGTCGTCGGGAACCTGGTACTTCGGATCGCTGTAGGGGTCGTCCGCGGCAGGCGCATTCGGATCGATGCGAAGCGCCACCGACGGCGCGAAAATCGCACCGGCTTCCTCCAGCACGGCCGCGGTCACCAGCATGTAGCGACCATTGAGCTGCACGACGCCGAGCTCGCCGGCGTTGAGCGCCTTGAGCTGGGCCTCGTCGACATGGATGCGCTTGATCTTGCCGCCGTACTCGAAGTGGCGGGCGATCTCGGCTTCTTTAATGTTGAGCGACTTGTCGGCCAGGAACACCTCCAGCTTCGCGCGCGCCTCGCGGCGCAGCCGGGCCTCTTCCTGCTTCAGGCGCTCGGCCTCGATGCGCTCGTCCTTCTCGCGCTGGGCGCGGATGGCGAACGCCTTGGCCAGATCGATGTCCTCGCGCGGCGGACGCTTGCCCTGCGGCGCGCCGCGGCGATCGTTCGGACGCGGCTTTCCATCGTTGCGCGGCGCAGCGTTGTTGCGGGCCTGTGGACGCGCGGCGCTGTCGCCACGCGGCGCGCCGGCCTTGCCATCGCCGGCGCGGCCGGCCGGCCGCGGACCACGACGGTCGTCAGGCCGCGGACGACGCTCGTCGCGACGGGGCTTGGGCGCAGCCGGGGCCGGCGCCTTGAATCCGAGGCCGAGCAGCTGGTCGCGGAGGGTATCGGTCATTGCGGTCGACCTCAGTAATGCGGGGGCGGCGGTTCTTCCGACGCGTCGGGGAACTGCACGGTGCGCGCCTGGCGCAGGTCGTCCATCATCCGGCGCAGCAACCCGGTCTGGGCGCTGAGCTCGAGTCGCGCCTGACTCAGCGCGTCGTTGAGCTCGCCGATGGTCTGCTCCTGGAACGCGAGTCGCGTCTCCAGTTCGGTGACGCGCGATTCCAGCGCGTCGTATCCGGTGTCATTCATTGCATTCTCGATGGACCGGCGCGCCGCGTGGAGCGGCGCACCGGCCAGGGTCTTACTTGACGATGTCCTGCAGCTCGACTTCGAACACCAGCGCCTGGTTCGGACCGATCGGACCCGAGCCCATCTCGCCGTAACCCAGCGCCGCCGGGATCCACAACTCGTACTTGCTGCCGACCGGCATCAGCTGCAGGCCTTCCTGCCAGCCCGGCACCACCTGGTTGAGCGCGAACTGCGCCGGCTCGCCGCGATCGATCGAGCTGTCGAAGGTCTCGCCGTTGAGCAGCGTGCCCTTGTAATGCACGCGCACGGTGTCGTTCGGGCCTGGCTTGGCGCCGGTGCCTTCGGTGATTACGCGGTACTGCAGGCCCGATGCGGTGGTCTGCACGCCTTCACGCTTGCCGTTCTCGGCGAGGAACTTCTCGGCCTCGGCGGCATTGGTCCTGGACTTCTCTTCCATCTCCGCAACCTGCTTGGCCTGCATGCGCTCGCCGAACTTCTGCATCACGCCCATGGCCTGCTCGTCGCTGATCTCGACGGCCTTGTCGTCGAGCGTTTCGGCAATCGCGCGCTGCAGCGTCTTGACATCGATCTCGTCCTTGATCTGCTTGAGCTGCTCGCCCATCTGGTTGCCGATGATGTAGCTGATCTGCTCGCGCTCGCCCTTGAGGCCGGCGATCTCGCCGCCTTCGTCCGGCGTCTCGGCAGCGGCGCCTTCGACCGGCTTGCCGGTCTCCTTGTCGATCGGCTTGCAGGCGATCATCGCCAGCGGCAGGACGGCGACGAGGCCGACGATGGCGAGGCGCTTGGTGTTCTTCATGCGGTCAAAACTCCGGGATAAGAGGATCTGGAACGGACGAACGCGCGCGGCGGTCGACGGAAGGAGAAACGGGTTGTCTAGAGGATGTCGATCAGTTCGACATCGAAGATGAGCGTGGAGTTCGCGGGAATGTTCGGCGGGCTGCCGCGCACACCGTAAGCCAGCTCTCCGGGAATCCAGAAACGGTATTTGCTGCCGATCGGCATCAGCTGCAGGCCTTCGGTCCAGCCGGCGATGACCTGGTCGAGCCCGAACACGGCCGGTTCGCCGCGGCTGTAGGAACTGTCGAACTCGGTGCCGTCGAGCAGCGTGCCCTTGTAATGCACGCGCACGCGGTCGCTGGCGCGCGGGCGTGGTCCCTGCCCCGGCGTCTGGACGCTGTACTGGATGCCCGACGCGGTGGCGAACACGCCCGGCTTGCCACGGTTGGCCGTCATGAAGGCAATGCCGGCCTGGCGGTTGTCGTCGGCCGCGCGTGCCGTGCGCAGCTGGCCGCGGGTGATCATGGCCTGACGCACCTGGGCGATCTCGTCGGCGGCCAGTGCCGGCGGCTTGCCGTCGACCGTGTCACGAAGGCCGCGCATCAACGGCGCCACTGCAATCTCGTCGTGCATCGGGGCCAGCGACCGGCCCACGTCGGCACCGAGCATCTGGCCGACCTTGGCGCGATCGACGGCGGGCGGTTCGCTGCCCGGGGGCAGGCCCGGCACCGGTCGACCACTGCGCGAGGCGACGCGCTGCGCCAGTGCCTGGCCGATGCGCTGGGTTTCGGCGGGGTCGAGCGTCGGCGACGTACCCGCGAGTGCCGCCGTCACCGCGGCCTCGAACGCGGCGAGGTCGAGATCGGGCGTCACCTGCGCGAGTTGGGCGGCCATGTCCATGCCGACCACGTAGCTGCTCTTGTCTCGATCGGTGCCTTCGGCAGCCACCGCCAGCGTGGCGACCGGCGCCAGTAGCAACGCAAGTGCCGCGGCACGCATGTGATTCAACATCCGCATGGGTCTCCTGCCCCGGATGCGGGGCGATGCAGCCCGCTATTGTCGCGGGCGCGCGGCGGCGGGGCAATCACGCCTGCCGCAGGCTTCAGCGGGCGGCCGGCCTCGGCGCGGCCAGCGCACGCTCGATGGCGGCGAGGATTTCCGGCGCGTCCGGTTTGGTACGGCTGCCCCACTGGCCCAGCACCCGCCCATCGCGGCCCACCAGATACTTGTGGAAGTTCCACTGCGGCGCCTGTCCGGTGGCCTCGGCGAGCTGCTTGTACATGGGCGTGGCCTCGGGGCCGACCACATGCACGCGCTGGAACATCGGGAATTTCACGCCGTAGGTCAGCGTGCAGAATTCCTGGATCGCCGCCTCGTCCTCGAACTCCTGTTCCTTGAAATCGCCGGACGGAAAGCCCAGCACGGCGAAGCCGCGCGGACGCAGGCGTGCATGCATCGCCTCGAGCGCTTCGTACTGCGGGGTGAAGCCGCACTTGCTCGCCGTGTTGACGATCAGCACCACGTCGCCGCCGTAGGTGCTGCGCAGATCGACGGTTTCGCGGACTGCGAGCTGGCGGAACTGATGATCGAGCACGGCGCGTGGCGCAGCCGGGTCCTGCGCGAACGCCGCGCCGGCCAGCAATGTCACACCCACCACCAGCGCCATGCGCCGGAACCACCGATTGCCACGCATGTCGCGGTCTCCTGGACGGCCGGCGGACCCGTGCCATCAGTTGGGTAGAAATTTCTGTAGCCCGCGTTGACACCTGCTGCGGTGGTGTTATAGTCACCTACAACACCTACCCACTAGAGCAGGACGGTCCTCATGAACCGCAGGCTCCACACCCCGATCATCGCATGCACCGCCTCCGCCCTGGCGCTCTCGGCCGGCCTGCTGTTCGCCGGTCCGGCGCTGTCGGCCGGCGAGATCGCTTCGCCGCCCGTGACCGTCGCCGTTGCCGCGAAGGCACGTGCCCAGACCGAGCGTGCTGCGACGACGACCGACATCGACGCGGAGACCCCCCGTCCCCGCACCCGCCGTGCCCGTAGCGGCTTCGCCCTGCCGTACTTCTCGTTCGCGCGGGGCGCTGGTGGAAGGAGCTGACGTCATGGCCAATATCGAATGGAGCGACGGCGCTCCCATCTACCGCCAGCTGAAGGAACGCGTCATCGCGATGATGCTCGACGGTGTCCTCAAGCCCGGCGATGCCCTGCCTTCGGTGCGCCAGGTGGCCGCCGACTACCAACTCAACCCCATCACCGTGTCTCGCGCCTACCAGGAGCTCGCCGACGAGGCGCTGGTGGAGAAGCGCCGCGGCCTGGGCATGTTCGTCACCGAGGAAGCCTCGAAGAAGCTGCGCAGCAGCGAGCGCGAGCGGTTCCTGCACGACGAATGGCCGCAGGTGGTGGAACGGATCGAACGCCTGGGACTGTCGACCCGGGACCTGCTGCAATCCATCGGCAATGGAGCCAACGAATGAACGCCGTCCTCGACACCCCGGTGATCACCGCGCGCAACCTCACCAAGACCTACAAGGGCGCGCGTGCGCTCGACGGCACCAGCTTCCAGATTCCGGCCGGCCGCATCGTCGGCCTGATCGGACCCAACGGCGCCGGCAAGACCACCGCCTTGAAGGCGCTGCTGGGCCTGATCCGCTTCGACGGCGAGATGTCGGTGCTGGGCCGCGATCCACGCACCGAACGCGACGCACTGATGAACGATGTCTGCTTCATCGCCGACGTCGCGGTGCTGCCGCGCTGGATGCGTGTGCGTGACGCGATCGATTTCGTCGAAGGCGTGCATCCCCGTTTCGACCGCGCCCGTTGCGAGCGCTTCCTCGCCAATACCAAGCTCGGTCCGAAGCAGCGCGTGCGCGAAATGTCCAAGGGCATGATCGTGCAGTTGCATCTGGCCCTGGTGATGGCGATCGACGCGAAGCTGTTGGTGCTCGACGAGCCGACGCTCGGGCTCGACATCCTCTATCGCAAGCAGTTCTACCAGCGCCTGCTGGAGGACTACTTCGACGAGCAGAAGACGATCATCGTCACCACACACCAGGTCGAGGAGATCGAGCACATCCTCACCGACGTGCTGTTCATCCAGAACGGCAAGATCGTGCTGGATGCGCCGATGGACGAGGTCGGTGAGCGCTTCGTCGAGGTGCTGGTCAACACCGAACACCTCGACGCCGCGCGCGCGCACCGCCCGATCGACGAGCGCGCCCTGCCCTTCGGCAAGACCGTGATGCTGTTCGACAACGTGCCCGTTACCACCCTGTCGACGTACGGCGAAACCCGCAACCCGGGCCTGGCCGACCTGTTCGTGGCCACGATGAAAGGAGCCTACGCATGAATGCCGCCGCCGAACCCGTGGGCACCCCGGTGCCGTCCCGCACCTTCGCGGCCACCCATCCGACCAGCCGCTTCCGCCTACTGCTGCGGCGCGAGTACTGGGAGCACCGGGGCGGCATCTTCTGGGCACCGATGATCGCCGGCGGCGTGTCGCTGCTGCTGTCGATCGGTCTGCTGATCGCCGGCATCGCATTCGCCCACAAGGCAGTCGCCGAGGGCAATCTGGTCCAGCACAACGGCGTGACCATCAACGGGCTGGATCTGGGCACCCTCGCCCAGCAGTTGAGCAGTGACGATCTGCAGCAACTGTCGGAAGGCCTTACGTTCACTTTGATGATGTCCGCGACCTGGCCGTTCCTGGTGATGATCTTCGTCGCGTTCTTCTACTGCCTGGGCGCGCTGTACGACGACCGCCGCGACCGCAGCGTGTTGTTCTGGAAATCGCTGCCGATCTCCGACATGTCGACGGTGCTGTCCAAGGTCGTGACGGTGACGCTGGTGATCCCACTGTTCGCCACGCTGTTCGCGATCCTCATCATGTTCGCCTTCCTGATCGCACTCAGCATCGCGGCCGCGGCCCACGGCGCCAACCCGCTGCCGCTGTTGTGGGGCAATGGCGCGGTGTTCCTGCTGTCCGGCCAGTTCCTGGCGTCGATTCCGGTGTACGCGGCCTGGATGCTGCCGACGGCCGGCTGGCTGCTGCTGTGCTCGGCCTGGGCCAAGAGCAAGCCGTTCCTGTGGGCCCTGCTGATCCCCCTGGCGCTGGGCGTTGCGACCTCCATGACCGGCCTGCTTCAGGTGATCGGGCTGGAACGCCACTGGCTCTGGGGCAACGTGATCTCGCGGATGCTGCTGGGCACCGTGCCGGTGACTCACCGCGATCTGGCCTATCTCCAGTCCGGTTCCGTGCAGGCCAGCGAGATGTACTCGGTCCCTGGCATGTACAGCAATTTCCTCGAGCCTTCGATGTGGATCGGCATCATCGCCGGCGTGGTGATGATCGCGATCGCCATCCGCCTGCGTCGCTGGCGCGAAGAAGGCTGAGCCACCCCGTTTCTCCCAGCCAGACTGCTTCCGGAGATCACCCATGAAAGCTGCAGCCGTCACCGCATTCGCCCTTGCCCTGTGTCTGCCGATGGCCGCCTGGTCGGCGCCGCCCGAAAACGGCGGCGTGCGGGACGAGATCCGCCGGGATCTGGAAGACGCCCGTCGTGACATCCGCACCGATCTCGCCAAGGCCCGCGCCGAGCTCGAAACCGAAAATCTCGATGTCGGCAACAGCCTGCAGGTCCACGGCGATGGACGTCGCAAGGCGAATGCGGAACCCCAGTTGCCGAAGGCCGAGATCACCCCGCAGGGCGATTTCCTGATCGACGGCGAGGCCATCGCGATCAATGCAGCGCAGCGCCGCCAGCTGCTCGCCTACCGCGGGATGGTCATCGAGGTCGCCAAGGCCGGTATCGACATCGGCGAGGTCAGCGCGCTGGCGGCCGTGGACTCGGTCGACCGCGGCGTGTTCTCGCTGATGGTCGGCGCGATGACCGGCAGCCTGGAGCGTCGCATCGAGCGGACCGTTCGCACCACGGTCGGGCCGGCGGTCCTGCTGATCTGCGACCGCATGCCAGCCCTTCGAGACGCGCAGCAGCAACTGGCCGCCGAGCTTCCGGCGTTCCAGCCCTACGCGCGCCTCGAAGCGCGGGACGCCGAGCAGTGCCGCAGCGAAGTGCGCCGCGAGTTTGCGAGACGCTGAAACCGCGTTCCAGGCCCACTCGCGCGACATCATCGATTCAGGTTAGGGTCAGCCACCACTGCCTGCCGCCCATCCAGCGCGCGCGGCCTACTTGCCAGGGAGTTCATCGAATGACGCCAGCTATCGCACGCCCGCTGTTTGCCACGCTCATCGCCGCATCGCTCATCATGCCGTTCGCCGCACAGGCGCAGTACGACCGGCAGTGCCGCCATAGCCAACCGCGCGACTTGACCCTGCAGCTCGATGGGGTACGCACGGTGCGTTTCGAGATCGGCAACAGCAAGCTGCGGGTCGAAGGCGCCGAGCGCCCGGATACCGGCCTGCGTGGACGCGCCTGCGCTTCCAGCGAGGCGATGCTGTCGTCGCTGGTGCTGGAACAGCAACGCTCAGGCGACACCCTGACCGTCACCCTGCGCCGCACCTCCAATTCCACCGGCTGGATGGGGAACCAGTACGCCTATATGGATCTCTCCGGCCAGGTGCCCGCAGATGTTCTGGTGCAGGCCGTGGTCGGCTCCGGCGACGCCTGGGTGACCGGCGTGTCCGCCGCGAGTGCCGATGTCGGCTCGGGTGATGCGGAACTGCGCCGCATCCAGGGCCGGGCAACCGCGAAGGTCGGCTCGGGCGACATCACCGTCGACGACGCGGGCGAGCTCAAGGTGCTGTCGATCGGCTCGGGCGATGTGGAAGCCCGCGGTATCCGCGGCGCGGTCGAGGTCGGCAGCGTCGGCTCCGGGGACTTCAAGCTCGAAGGTGCGGGCGGCGATGTCCGCATCGGCAGCCTCGGCTCGGGCGATATCGATCTGCGCGACGTGCAGGGCAGCGTGCGTGTCGGCTCGATCGGCTCGGGCGATCTCGACGCGCGCGGCATCGGCGGCGACCTCGAGGTGGCCGCCAAGGGCAGCGGCGACGTCAGCCACCGCGATGTGCGCGGCGCAGTCAGCCTGCCGCGCAAACGCTGATTCCTTCCCGGCTCCGGAGTCCGACCATGAAGACCTGCAAGCGCCATACGCTGCCGCTCGCCCTGCTGCTCGCCTGCGCGGCCACACTGACCGCCTGCGGTCGCGACGACGCGCCGCCGCCTGCCAGCGGCGACACCACCACCGCACCGGCCCAGGAAGGTTTCGTGGCCCGCACCACTAGGCGCGCGCTCGAATCGGCGCGCCGGGACCTGGTCGAGAACAACATCAGCGTCGGCGGCAGCGGCGGCGGGCTCAACATCAACGGCTTCCGTTTCGGTGGCAAGGACAGCCGCACGTCCGGACTGCCGAAGGCCGAAATCAGCCCGGCCGGTGACTTCCTCGTCGACAGCAAGATGGTCGAGATCGACACTGCCCAACGCCAGCTGCTGCTGGCGCATCGCGCCAACATCATCGCGATCGCCGACGCCGGCATCACAATCGGCCTGCAGGGCGCACAACTCGGCGCCGAAGCCGCAAAGGGCGCGATCGCCAGCGCGCTGTCCGGCCAGTCCGCGGAGTTCGAGCAGCGCATGGAAGCCGAGGGCGCGAAGATCGAAGCAGAGGCGGACAAGCTCTGCGATCGGCTGCCGGCCCTGCTCGCCTCGCAGCAGGCGCTCGCCGCCGGCCTGCCCGCTTTCCAGCCCTACGCCACGATGGACGCGACCGACGTCGAAAACTGCCGCAAGGACACCGTCATCCAGCGCGATGACGCCGCTGCGGAAGCGGACGCTGCGGCGGCGGAACCGACAACGCACTGATTGGTGACGCACTTGTAGGAGCGCGCTTGCGCGCGATGGGCCCTGGTCAGAAAGCCCCATTACGCGCGCGAGCGCGCTCCTACAAAAATAGCTTCCACTCTGTACCGAGATCGATCGCCAAAGACCGGCCAATGACCGGTCTTTTCTACGGCACTTAGCCGCCGCCGCTGCCACCTTCGTGAATACCGCCCTTGGTCAGTTCGCCGGGGTCGAGCAGGGTCTCGAGTTCGGCATCCGAGAGCCCGCTGTCCTCGCGGGCGATGTCGAGCACAGGCCTCTGCTCCTTGTAGGCGCGCTTGGCGATCGCCGCAGCCTTCTCGTACCCGATGATCGGATTGAGCGCCGTGACCAGGATCGGGTTGCGCGCGAGCGCGGCGTCGACGTTCTCGCGGCGCACCTTGAGGCCGGCGATCGCGTCGTCGGCCAGCAGCCGGGTCACGTTCGATAGCAACTGGATCGAGTCGAGCAGGTTCGCCGCAATCAATGGCAGCGCGACGTTGAGCTGGAAGTTGCCGGTCTGCCCGGCGACGGTGATTGCGGCGTGGTGGCCGATCACCTGCGCGGCGACCATGACCGTCGCCTCGGGAATCACCGGGTTGACCTTGCCGGGCATGATCGAGCTGCCCGGCTGCAGCGCCGGCAGTTCGATCTCGCCGAGACCACCGAGCGGTCCGGAGTTCATCCAGCGCAGATCGTTGGCGATCTTGATCAGCGCGACAGCGAGCGCATTGAGCTGGCCGGACAGTTCGACCGCGTCGTCCTGTGTGGCGATGCCCTCGAACTTGTCTTGCGCGGAATCGAAACTGGTGCGGGTCAGGTTCGACAGCGCACGCGCCACCTTCTTGCCGAACTGCGGATGCGCATTGATGCCGGTACCGATTGCGGTGCCGCCGATCGGCAACCGACGCAGCCGCTTGAGCGTATCGCCCAGCCGCGCTTCGGCCGAGGCCAGCTGCGAAGACCACGCGCCGAATTCCTGCGCGAACGTCAGCGGCATCGCGTCCATCAGATGCGTGCGGCCGGTCTTGACCACCTTGCCGAGCGCGCGGCCGCGCTTGTCGATCGTGCGGCGCAGGTGCTTGAGCGCCGGCAGCAGGTCTTCGACGACGGCGAGTTGCGCCGAGACGCGGATCGCCGTCGGCACCACATCGTTCGAACTCTGGCCCAGGTTGACATGGTCGTTGGGGTGCACCTTGCGCGTCGCGGTCGAGGCCAGCGTCGCGATGACCTCGTTGGCATTCATGTTCGACGAGGTGCCGGACCCGGTCTGGTAGATATCGACCGGGAAATGCGCATCGTACTTGCCGTCGGCGACCTCGAGCGCGGCGGCGCGGATCGCCTTGGCGGATTTTTCAGGCAACAGGCCAAGTCCGCCGTTGACCTCGGCAGCGGCCGCTTTGACCAAGCCCAGCGCACGGATGAAACCGCGCGGCATCGGGCGGCCGGAGATCGGGAAATTCTGTACGGCGCGCTGGGTCTGTGCGCCCCACAGGGCGTCGTCGGGGACCTGCAGCTCGCCCATGCTGTCGTGTTCGGTACGGAACGCTTTCGCGTCGTCGGTCTTGCGCATCGATTCGGCTCCAGAAGGGGGAACGACTCGGCTGGCACGGTCGCTGGCGTCGTGGCCGCAGGATACGCGAGGGCCGTACAGGCTAAAATGACGGCTTCGCCCGCTGCGCCCCACGCCTCCCATGTCCGACACCCAGAAGACCGAAGCCGCCCTGCTCGCCCTGTCGCCGCTCGACGGCCGCTACGCCACCAAGGTCGATGCGCTGCGTCCGATCTTCTCGGAATACGGCCTGATCCGTGCTCGCGTGCGGGTGGAGATCGAATGGCTGCTGGCGCTGGGCGACGAGCCGGGCATCGTGGAACTGCCCGCCTTCGACGACACGCAACGCGCCCGCCTGAAGTCGCTCGCGGAGGATTTCTCGGTCAATGACGCCGCGCGCGTCAAGGCGATCGAGCGCACCACCAACCACGACGTCAAGGCGGTCGAGTACTTCATCAAGGAACAGCTCAAGGACGATGCTTCGCTGGCGTCGTCGCTCGAGTTCGTGCATTTCGCGTGCACCAGCGAGGACATCAACAATCTGTCCTACGCGCTGATGTTGTCCGAAGCGCGCCGGGACGTGCTGTTGCCGACGCTGGACGCCCTGATCCAGACGCTGCGCACGATGGCGCACGACCACGCAGCGCTGCCGCTGTTGTCGCGTACACACGGGCAGACCGCATCGCCGTCGACCATCGGCAAGGAGCTGGCCAATGTCGTCGCACGTCTGCAGCGCCAGAGCGAACTGCTGTGGGAGGTCGCACTGACCGGCAAGATCAATGGCGCCGTCGGCAACTACAACGCGCATGTGGTTTCGTACCCCGATGTCGACTGGCCGGCGTTCGCGCAGCGCTTCGTCGAATCGCTGGGCATCGACTTCAATCCCTACACCACCCAGATCGAGCCGCACGATTGCGTCGCCGAGATCAGCGACGTGCACAAGCGCATCAACACGATCGGCGTCGATCTGTGCCGCGACATCTGGGGCTACATCTCGCTGGGCTACTTCAAGCAGGCGCTCAAGGAAGGCGAAGTCGGCAGCTCGACGATGCCGCACAAGGTCAACCCGATCGACTTCGAGAACGCGGAGGGCAACTTCGGTATCGCCAACGCGCTGTTCGAACACTTCGCCGCCAAGCTGCCGATCAGCCGCTGGCAGCGCGACCTGACCGACTCCACCGTGCTGCGCGCGCTGGGCACCGCATTCGGCCACACCCTGATCGCGCTCGACGCCCTGCAGCGCGGCCTCGGCAAGCTCAGCATCAATCCGGAGCGTCTCGCTGCCGATCTCGATGCCTCGTGGGAGGTGCTGGCCGAAGCCGTGCAGACGGTGATGCGCCGCCATGGGCTGCCGAACCCCTACGAGCAGCTCAAGGCCCTGACCCGCGGCCAGGGCATCACGGCCGAGTCGATGCAGATCTTCGTGGAGTCGCTGGATTTGCCGGAAGATGCCAAGCAGTCGCTGCGTGCGCTCACCCCCGGACGCTACATCGGACTGGCCGACTCCCTCGCGCGCGCAATCTGAGCGCGCAGCGCGACACCCCCACCCTCCACATCCCGCCAAGGATTCCGTCATGCGTATCGCCCTATCGGCCGCCCTGTTTGCCGCATGCCTGCTCTCCGCCTGTGGCAATGACCCGTCGCCGGGGGAGGCATCCACGTCCGCGAGCGAGGCGGCCGCGCGCGTCCTCTCGACGGTGACCGGCGGCGTATTGACCGACCCGGCCAGCGGCGCGAACTGCAACGGACAGGACGTCGCGATCACCCGGGACGGGTTCAGCCTCGTGCTTGAGGGCGATTGCGGAACGATCGTGGTCACCGGCTCCAACGGTGCCGTCAATGTCGACCGCGCACGCGCGATCCGCGTCGACGGTCGCGAGGTCACCGTGTTGAACATGGAAGTGGCCGACGTCGACGTGGCGGGTTCGAACAACATCCTCAACCTGACCGAAGTGGGCGCGCTGCGCATAGCCGGCGACGACAACATGGTGCTGGCGCGGCAGATCGAGCGGGTTGCGATCAGCGGCCGGTCCAACACCGTGAACCCGGACAACACGCCCGAACTCGACGACACCGGCAGCGGCAACCGGGTGCTCTGAGCCGGCGCTTGCCCCGCCGTCGTCAGGTCCGGACGAACACCTCGACGCGGCGGTTGAGCTGGCGTCCGCCGGGGTTGTCCCGGCCGAACACCTCGTTGGGCGCGACCGGACGCGATTCTCCATGGCCGACGGCTTCGGCCTCCACGTCCAGACCCCGCGCCCGTAGCGCTGCGAGCACCGCGGCGGCGCGCCGTTCGGAGAGCGCCTGGTTATAGGCATCCGTACCCTTGCTGTCGGTGTGCCCGCCGATCTCCAGCGTTCGCGCCGAGATGCCGGCAAGTGCGCGCGCAAGCGCGTCCAGCACATCGGACGCATCGGCCCGGATCTCCGCCCGGTCGAAGTCGAACAGCACCCGGTCGTTCAACGTGATCAGAGTGCCGCAGGGCGCGCCGGGCGGCGCGAACCGGCGCAGCGGTGGAAAGCGTCCCGCCGGCGGCACGTTCGGCAGCGGCGCCATTGCTACTTCGCGGCCCGGTGTGCCGACCATGCCGGTGCCATCACCGTGATTGACCACCAGCCCCGCATCCCCGTTCCAGGTGCCGGAGCCATCGGCGTTGATGGTCACCAGCCCCTGCGGGCCGTTCCAGGTACCACTGCCATCGCCGTTGTTCTGGATCAGCCCACTGTCGCCGTTCCAGGTGCCGCCCCCCTTCCCATCCAGCACGATCAGGCCGGCAGGGCCGTTGTAGCTCCCGGAACCGTCGGCGTCCACCTGCACCAGCGCCTCCTCGCCCTCGCCGACGGTGCCGTTGATGGTGCCGCTGCCGTCCGCTTCGATCGTGACCAGTCCGCCTTCGAAGCGCGCCGTGCCGCTGCCGTCGGCATTGATCTGGAACAGCCCCTCGTCGCCGTTGCGCACCAGGTTGCCCGCGGCGTCGATTGCGGTGATGCCGGCATCGTTGACCAGCACGCCATCGGTGCCGCAGCGCGCGGGCGCGATGCTGACGCCCTGCATCGGATCGAGTACGCCCGCCATTGAGGCCTCGAGGGCGCGCTGGGCCGGCGTGACGCCGAGGATCTCCGGCACCACGATGACCGGAATCGCCGGAAACTCCGGCAGCGGTTCCTGCATCGCAGCGGCTTCGGCCGGCAGCTCGTCCGATGCGGACGCGGCGGCAGGCGCAGCGGCTTCGGACGACGCGGGCGCCGGGGTCGCGGGCGCGCTGCACGCGACCAGCCACATCGATGACACCAGAATCGGCAATACGCGCATGGAGATCTCCCCGGAACGGTGGCGGCACTTGAACCGGGCGCCGCCGGATTGTCAATCGGGGCGCACCCTGGCCCTGGCCTTCTTGACTCGCTGCACCATGCATCGCGCAGTGCGCTGGGCGACAATGGCCGCCGTGCCGGCTGAGGTCGGCGTTCTTCCTGCCGGATCGCCCAAACGTGAACCACACCGCTGCACTTCCCTTCGAACTCGACGCCGGGGGCAACGCGCCGTTGGGCATGCCGCCCGCGCAGTTCCTGCGCGATTACTGGCAAAAGCGCCCGCTACTGATCCGCAACGCGTTCCCGGACTTCGAGGCGCCGCTGCAACCCGAAGATCTCGCGGGCCTGGCCTGCGAGGAGGTCGCGCTCTCGCGGCTGATCCGGCACGACCGCGCGCGCGATGGCTGGCAGGTCGAGACCGGCCCCTTCGACGAGGACCTGTTCCCCGGCCTCGGCGACCGCGACTGGACGCTGCTGGTGCAGGACGTCGACAAATGGGACGCCGATGTCGCGGCGCTGCTGCCGCATTTCGCATTCCTGCCGCGCTGGCGCATCGACGACATCATGGTCAGCTTCGCGGCGACCGGCGGTTCGGTCGGCGCGCACGTCGACCAGTACGACGTCTTCCTGCTGCAGGGCCAGGGCCACCGCCGCTGGCAGATCGACGCCTCCGACGCGATGGGCCGCGGCGTGCCGCCGCAGGACTTCCGCGACGATGTCGAAATGCGGTTGCTGCGTGAATTCACGCCGACCCATGAGTGGGTGCTGGGTCCCGGCGACATGCTGTACCTGCCGCCGATGGTGCCGCACCACGGCGTGGCCGAAGATCCCTGCCTGACGTTCTCGGTCGGCATGCGCGCACCGTCGGTCAGCGAACTGATGGGCGACTACATCGACACGCTGGCCGCCGAGGCCGACGAATCCATCCGCTATCACGACGAGACCCTGCAGCCACCGGCCGATCCGAACGAGATCGACGCCGACGCCATGGCGCGCGTGGTCGAAGCGCTCAATGTGATGCGGATGAAGGATCCCGATCGCCTCGGCGACTGGTTCGGCAGTTTCATCACCGGCTACCGCAATGCGCAGCAGGTGGTCGCGGGTGGCACCGCGCCGCCGCGCATCGAGCTCGAGTGGCTGCTGTCGCAGGGCCAGGCGGTGCTGCATCGAAACCCCTTTACGCGCATGGCCTGGCGTCGTGCCGGCGACGGCGCACGCCTGTTCGCATCGGGCACTGCATGGCCGGTGCCCTTGCGCGACGCACGCACGCTGGCCGCCGAGGCGCGCCTGGATGGCCGCACATACACGGCGCTGTCGAACGCCGGCCGCGAGACGGTCCTCGAACTGCTTGCAGAAGGGCATTACACGCTGCTGGACGCGGACTCCGAATGAGCGCGGCGGCGCCGTTCCGGGTCGCCCTGGTCACCGATGCGGGTGGGCTGGCTGCCGCGCACGCCGTGCGCACAACGGTCTTCGTCACTGAACAGGGTGTTCCAGCCGACCTCGAACGCGACGCGCTCGATGCGCTGAGCCGACATGTCCTGGCGACTGCCACCGATGGCACACCGATCGGTGCCGGGCGGATCGCCCCCGACGGCCGCATTGGACGGCTTGCGGTCCGCAGCGACTGGCGGGGTCGCGGGGTCGGCGAGGCGATGCTGCGCGCCCTGCTCGATGCCGCGCGCAACGACGGTTTGCGAGCGACCTATCTACATGCGCAGTTGCAGGCGATGGGGCTCTATGCGCGCGCGGGTTTCGTCGCCGAGGCTGCGCCTTACGAGGAAGCCGGCATCGCGCACCGCACGATGCGCCGCGTCGCCGGCGCGACGTTTCCGGTCGACGACCTCGCGGCCGCGGTCGACACGACCGTCACGGTCATTGCCGCTGCGCGCCGCACGCTGTCGCTGCGCACGCGCGCTCTCGACCCCGGCCTCTACGATCATCCCGACGTACTCGGCGCCCTGCGGCGCTTCGCCACGGCCGGCCGCAGCGTGCAGATCCAGATACTGCTGCACGACCCGGCCACCCTGCAGCGCCGCGGTTCGGCGGTGCTCGCGCTGTCGCAGCGATTGAGCAGCGCATTCGCGTTTCGCGCCGTGATCGACCCGGTGGACCGCGAATACGCCGGCGCCTTTCTCGTCAACGACGCCGGTGGCTTCCACGTGCGTCCGCTGGGGTACCGCGTCGACGGCGAAGCGGCCACCGATCTGCCGGGGCGCGCCCGCCAGCTGGCGCAGCAGTTCGCACCGGTATGGGAACGTTCACGCGCCTGCAGCGAGTTCCGCGCCCTGGGCATCTGAGTCGTTTTACGCATTCCGACGCACCCGGGACGCTGCGCAGACGCAGTGTTGCGCGTCGAGCCGAGTCGCCCGATGGTGCATCGCGGCGAACGACCCGCGTATACTCTCCGGCGTCGTTTCGCGCCAGATCCCGCCTGTTTTCCGGAGATCGCTCCGGGTCAGCCCTGCCCTTTCCAAACGAGCACGAATCACCCGACGTGGACAGTCTCCTGAAGCAGTTTGCGCAGTCCTCCCAGTTCGGCGCCAATGCCGCCTTTATCGAAGACCTGTACGAGCAGTACCTCGTCGAGCCCGACAGTGTCGGTTCGGACTGGAAGCGCTGGTTCGATGCTTTCAAGGGTCGTGAAGCCGGTGATGTGCCCCACTCGGCAGTGGTGTCCGCCGTGGCCGAAGCCGGCCGCAAGGCGCTGCGTGGCGTGGTCGAGTCGACGCCCGGCGGTGCCGGCGACGAACGCGAGCGCCATGTCGGTCGTTTGATCACGGCCTACCGCTCACGCGGCCATCTGGGCGCCAAGCTCGATCCGCTGGATCTGGCCCCACCGCTCAATCCGCCGGATCTGGGCCTGCCCTTCCACCAGCTCACCGATGCTGACCTCGACGACGAGTTCAGCACCGGCGGCGTGGGCGGCCAGCCGCGGATGAAGCTGCGCGACCTGCTCGCACTGCTCAAGACCACCTACTCCAGCCAGATCGGCGCGGAGTTCATGCACATCCCCGACTTCGAACAGCGCAGCTGGCTCTACCAGCGCCTCGAAGCCGCCGGTGGCCGCTTCGCACGCAGCGAGACGGAGAAGAAGCGCATCCTCGAACGCCTGACCGCGGCCGAGGGTCTCGAGCGCTACCTGCACACCAAGTACGTCGGCCAGAAGCGTTTCTCGCTCGAAGGCGGCGACGCGCTGATTCCCCTGCTCGACAGCGTGATCCAGCGCGCCGGCAAGGAAGGCGTCAAGGACATCGTGGTCGGCATGGCCCATCGCGGTCGTCTCAACGTGCTGGTCAACACGCTCGGCAAGAACCCGCGCAAGCTGTTCGACGAGTTCGAGGGCAAGTTCGACCACCACGACTCCGATCGCGCCCACACCGGCGACGTGAAGTACCACATGGGCTTCTCGGCCGATCTGACCACGCCAGGCGGCCCGGTCCACCTGGCGCTGGCGTTCAACCCGTCGCATCTGGAAATCGTCAACCCGGTGGTAGCCGGCAGCGTGCGTTCGCGCCAGCACCGCCGCCGCGACACCGAGCGCAAGCTCGTGCTGCCGGTGCTGCTGCACGGCGACGCCGCGTTCGCCGGTCAAGGCGTCAACATGGAGTTGTTCCAGATGTCGCAGGCCCGCGGTTTCGCGGTCGGCGGCACGCTGCATGTGGTCATCAACAACCAGGTCGGCTTCACCACCAGCGATCTGCAGGACGCGCGCTCCACGCTGTACTGCACCGACGTCGCCAAGATGGTCGGCGCGCCGATCCTGCATGTGAATGCAGACGATCCGGAAGCGGTGGTGTACTGCGCGGAACTCGCCTACGACTTCCGCCAGCAGTTCGGCAAGGACGTGGTCATCGATCTCGTCTGCTACCGCCGCCACGGCCACAACGAGGCCGACGAGCCGGCGGCGACGCAGCCGCTGATGTACCAGATCATCCGCAAGCACCAGACCCCGCGCGAGCTCTACACCGCGAAGCTGGTGGCCGAAGGCGTGCTGGCCGAGGCCGATGCCAAGGCCATCGTCGATGGCTACCGCAACAAGCTCGATGCTGGCGAAGTGACGGTCGAGCTGGCCGACGCCAAGCCGAGCGACTACGAGCTGACGATCGACTGGGATCCCTACCTCGCCGGCCGCCTGACCGACACGCTCGACACCACGGTGTCGGTCGACAAGCTCAAGGCGCTGGCGACCCAGATCACCACGCTGCCCGACACCATCACGCTGCAGGCCCGCGTCGCCAAGATCTACGACGATCGCCGCAAGATGGCGCGCGGCGAACAGGCAGGCGACTGGGGCTTCGCCGAGAACCTCGCCTACGCCACCCTGCTCGACGCCGGCCACCGCCTGCGCCTGGTGGGCCAGGACAGCGGCCGCGGCACGTTCTTCCACCGCCACGCGGTGCTGCACGACCAGTCGTCCGGCGACACCTACATGCCGCTGCGCGAGCTGGTGAAGAATCCGGAAGACGCCACGATCATCGATTCGCTGCTCAGCGAGGAAGCGGTCATGGCGTTCGAGTACGGCTACGCATCGTCGGAGCCGGGCACGCTGTGCATTTGGGAAGGCCAGTTCGGCGACTTCGCCAACGGCGCCCAGGTGGTCATCGACCAGTTCCTGTCGTCGGGTGAAGCCAAGTGGGATCGTCTCTGCGGTCTGGCGCTGTTCCTGCCGCACGGCTACGAAGGCCAGGGTCCCGAGCACAGCTCGGCGCGTCTCGAGCGCTTCCTGCAGCTGTGCGCGCTCGACAACATGATGGTCTGCGTGCCGACGACTCCTGCGCAGGCCTTCCACATGATCCGCCGCCAGCTGTGCATGACCACGCGCAAGCCGCTGGTCGTCATGACGCCGAAGTCGCTGCTGCGCCACAAGCTGGCCGTGTCCTCGCTCGAGGAGCTAGCCAACGGCGAGTTCCAGCACCTGATCCCCGACACCGACGCCGACCCGAAAAAGGTCACGCGTGTGGTGGCCTGTTCGGGCAAGGTCTATTACGACCTGCTGGAAGAAGCCCGCAAGCAGGCGCTCGACAACGTCGCGCTACTGCGCGTGGAACAGCTGTATCCGTTCCCGCGCGAGTTGCTGGCCACCGAGCTCAAGCGCTTCCCGAAGGCCACCGAGGTGGTCTGGTGTCAGGAAGAACCGCAGAACCAGGGCGCCTGGTACCAGATCAAACACCATCTCGATTTCTGCTCGGGCGCCGGGCAGTCGGTGCACTACGCCGGTCGCGCACGCTCGCCCTCGCCCGCCGTCGGTCATTTCAACGACCACGTCGCCGAGCAGCAGCAGCTGATCGCCGATGCGCTGGTCAACGATCTCGCCGGCAAGGTGCTCGCCGAGTAATCCGGCGCGCATCCCGCTCATCCATTTCCCCACATTCAACGCTTTTCCAGGAAGCCACATGGCCACTGAAATCAAAGTCCCGGTCCTGCCCGAATCCGTCTCCGACGCGACCATCGCCACCTGGCACAAAAAGGCCGGCGATGCGGTCAAGCGCGACGAGAACCTCGTCGACCTGGAGACCGACAAGGTCGTCCTCGAAGTGCCGTCGACCGTTGACGGCGTGCTGAAGGAAATCAAGTTCGAAGAAGGCGCGACGGTCAACAGCGCGCAGGTCATCGCGATCATCGAGGAAGGTGCCGCCGCCGAAGCGCCGGCCGCCGAATCGGGCGCCAAGGACAAGGAAGCGCCGGCCGCCGGTGCCGAGGAAGTGCAGCCGAAGTCGGAAGCCAAGAAGGCCGACGACAAGGCGCCGTCCTCGACCAAGCCGCAGACGTCGTCGGGCAAGAACGACGGCCTGCCGCCGGGTGCGCGCTTCACCGCCGAGACCAAGGGCATCGACGCCTCGCAGGTCGAAGGCACCGGCCGCCGCGGCGCGGTGACCAAGGAAGACCTGCTGAACTACGCCTCGGGCAAGACCCCCGGCGTGTCCGGCGGTGCACGTCCGGAAGAGCGCGTGCCGATGACCCGCATCCGCAAGACGATTGCGGCGCGCCTGATGCAGTCGAAGGAATCGATTGCGATGCTGACCTCGTTCAACGAGGTGAATCTCAGCAAGGTGATGGCGCTGCGCAAGGAGCTCGGCGAGCAGTTCCAGAAGGACCACGGCATCAAGCTCGGTTTCATGAGCTTCTTCGCCAAAGCCGCCGCCAATGCGCTGGCCAAGTATCCGGTGGTCAACGCCTCGGTCGACGGCAACGACATCATCTATCACGGCTACGCCGACATCTCGGTCGCCATCTCGACCGATCGCGGTCTGGTGACGCCGGTGCTGCGCAACGTCGAGCGCCAGGGCTTCGCCGAAATCGAGCAGGGCATCGCCGATTACGCCAAGAAGGCGCGCGACGGCAAGCTGGGCCTCGACGATCTGCAGGGCGGCACGTTCACGATCACCAACGGCGGCACCTTCGGCTCACTGATGTCGACGCCGATCGTCAACCCGCCGCAGTCGGCGATCCTGGGCATGCACTCCATCAAGGAGCGTCCGATCGTCGAGAACGGCCAGGTGATCGCCGCGCCGATGATGTATCTGGCGCTGTCCTACGATCACCGCATCATCGACGGCAAGGACGCGGTGCTGTTCCTGGTCGACATCAAGAACCAGCTGGAAAACCCGCACCGCATGCTGCTCGGCATGTGATGCGCCGCGACCCCCTCCACGGAGGGGGTTCGCACTTGTGGCGCCCGCGCCGCACCCCCAAATTCGCCGCATCGGCACCCTGCCCTCCATCGCAGGCATCGAAACAAGGAAATCCCCATGGCTGAACAATTCGACGTCGTCGTCATCGGTGCCGGTCCGGCTGGTTACCACGCTGCCATCCGCGCCGCGCAGCTCGGCAAGAAGGTTGCCTGCATCGACGCGGCGCTGGGCAAGGACGGCAAGCCGGCCCTCGGTGGCACCTGCCTGCGCGTGGGCTGCATTCCGTCGAAGGCGCTGCTCGATTCCTCGCGCCAGTTCTGGAACATGGGCCACATCTTTGGCGACCACGGCATCAGCTTCAAGGACGCGAAGATCGACGTCGAAGCCATGATCGGCCGCAAGGACAAGATCGTGAAGCAGTTCACCGGCGGCATCGCGATGCTGTTCAAGGCGAACAAGGTCACGCCGTACTACGGCTTCGCCACGCTGCATGCCGATCGTCTGGTCAAGGTGGCGCAGCACGACGGCACCGAGGTCGAACTGACCGGCGCCAACGTCATCATCGCCGCCGGTTCGGATTCGATCGAGCTGCCGTTCGCGAAGTTCGACGGCGACACCATCGTCGACAACGTCGGCGGCCTGGACTTCACCGAAGTGCCGAAGCGCCTGGCCGTCATCGGCGCCGGCGTCATCGGTCTCGAGCTCGGCAGCGTGTGGAAGCGTCTCGGCGCCGAGGTCACGATCCTCGAAGCCCTGCCCGATTTCCTCGCACTGGCGGACGCCGAAGTGGGCAAGGTCGCGCTCAAGGAATTCAGGAAGCAGGGCCTCGACATCAAGCTGGGCGCCAAGGTCTCGAAGACCGAAATCACCGGCAAGGGCAAGAAGAAGGAAGTCGTGGTCAGCTACGCCGACAAGGACGGCGAGCAGACGATCACCGTCGACAAGCTGCTGGTCGCCGTGGGCCGCAAGGCCGCGAGTAAGGGCCTGCTGGCCGAAGGCAGCGGCGTCAAGCTCACCGAGCGCGGCCAGATCGAGGTCGACGCGCACTGCCACACCGGCGTGGATGGCGTCTGGGCGGTCGGCGACTGCGTGCGCGGCCCGATGCTGGCGCACAAGGGCTTCGAGGAAGGCATCGCGGTCGCCGAACTCATCGCCGGCCTGCCGGGTCACGTCAACTTCGACACGATTCCGTGGGTCATCTACACCGAGCCGGAACTGGCCTGGGTCGGCAAGACCGAGCAGCAGCTCAAGGACGAAGGCATTCCCTACAAGGCGGGCAGCTTCCCGTTCGCCGCCAACGGCCGCGCGGTCGCGATGATCGAAGCCACCGGTTTCGTCAAGGTGCTCGCGCACGCCGAGACCGACCGCGTGCTCGGCATGCATCTGGTCGGCGCCAACGTGTCCGAACTCGTGCACGAAGGCGTGCTGACGATGGAGTTCAGCGGCTCGGCCGACGACCTCGCCCGCATCTGCCACGCGCACCCGTCGCTGTCGGAAGTGGTGCACGACGCGGCGATGGCGGTCGACAAGCGGTCGATCCATAAAGCCAATTGATCGAACGCTGGGATTGGGCATGTGGGATTGGGGATTCACAGAGCCCCGCCCCGCGATCTGACCGATCCCGAAAATGGACGCCGGGCCTTGCCCGGCGTTCGCATTTCCAAATCCCCAATCCCGAGTTTCGAAGCCCGATGAAAAGCATCTGCGTCTACTGCGGTTCCAACGCCGGCAGCAAACCCGTCTACGCCGAACGCGCGATGGCACTGGGCGACCGGCTCGCGAAGGACGGCCTGCGCCTGGTCTACGGCGGCGGCAATGTCGGCCTGATGGGCACCGTGGCCAACGCGGTGCTCGATGCCGGCGGCCAGGTCACCGGCGTGATTCCGCAGCAGCTCGCCGACTGGGAAGTCGCCCATCGCGGCCTGACCGAACTCGAGATCGTCGATTCGATGCATGCCCGCAAGATGCGCATGTTCGAACTCTCCGACGGCTTCGTCACCCTGCCGGGCGGTTTCGGCACGATGGAAGAAATCTTCGAGATGCTGACCTGGCGCCAGCTGGGCATCGGCAACAAGCCCTGCGCCTTTCTCGACGTCGACGGGTTTTATGCGCCGCTGATCGGCATGATCGATCGCATGGTCGAGGAGCGCTTCCTGCACCCGGACCAGCGCGCGGACCTGTGGTACGGCAACGACATCGACGAGATGCTGGCGTGGATGCGGGCGTATGAACCGGCGCAGGCGAGTAAGTGGATCGACGAGAAGCGGCGGAGTGTTGTGAAGTGAGGGTTTGAGCGGAGGAATGAGCGTGTGCCTCCGTGTGGCATCACGCGCAGTGCTCCCGCGTTGTTCCGTCGCTTCGATCATTTCACTCGCGAAGATGGGTCCCAGCTTTCGCTGGGACGACGGTTTCGAAGTCTGGTTCTCTCGTTGAGGGCCCACAGTTCTCCGCCCGTCGCCCCAGCGAAAGCTGGGGCCCATTTTGATCTTGAAGCGACATCGACTCGCGGTTTACTCCGACGAACCGCCATGCATCCGCTTGCAACTATCGGAACTTCGATACTGCACTCGCAGTCATGCGCACCCGGCTACCCTGCACCTACATCTTAGCCAGCGCCCCACGCGGCACGCTGTACACGGGCGTGACCTCGAATCTCGTCCAGCGCGTCTGGCAACATCGCAACAACCTCACGCCGGGTTTTACCTCGCAACATCGCATCCATCGGCTGGTCTGGTTCGAAACGCACGACACGATGCACGCCGCGATCACGCGCGAAAAGCGTCTCAAAGCCTGGCAGCGCCTGTGGAAGATCCAGCTGATCGAGTCGACGAATGCCGAATGGCGCGACCTGTATCCTGACCTCATCTGACACCACGAGGTTTCCGGATGCCCGTCCCCGACCGTTTCGACGCCTTCCGTATCCACAACGACGATGCCGGTTATCGCAGCGGCATCGAGCAGATCGCCGTCGATGATCTGGCCCACGGCGAGATCGACATCGCGGTCGTGCATTCGTCGGTGAACTTCAAGGACGCGCTGGCCGGAACCGGCAAGGGCAAGATTCTGCGACGCTTCCCGCTGGTCGGCGGCATCGATGTCGCCGGGCATGTGGTCGCGTCGCGCGATCCCGCGTTCAAGGAAGGCGACGCGGTGCTCGTCACCGGGAGCGGGCTCTCCGAAACACGCGACGGCGGCTACGCGCAGTACGCGCGTATCGAAGCCAAGTGGGCCGTGCCCCTGCCCGCGGGGCTGAGCCTGCGCGAGAGCATGATCCTCGGTACCGCCGGTTTCACCGCCGCGCTCGCGCTGCTGCGCATGCGTGAGAACCGCCAGACCCGCGAACACGGCCCGCTCGCGGTGACCGGCGCGACCGGCGGCGTAGGCTCCCTCGCGGTGGACATCTTCAGCAGTGCCGGCTTCGACGTGCACGCGGTCAGCGGCAAGCCCGAGCACGCGGATTACCTCAAGTCGATCGGCGCTTCCGCTGTTCTGGGCCGAGATGCACTTGCTACCACGCGCCCGATGGAGTCCGCGCGTTTCGGTGGCGGCCTCGACAATGTCGGCGGGCCGATGCTGGTCAGCCTGCTCGCGCAGACCGTGCCCTACGGCAACGTCGCCAGCGCAGGGCTGGCCGCGAGTGCCGATCTCGACGCGACGGTCATGCCCTTCATCATCCGCGGCGTGTCCCTGCTCGGCGTCGCGTCCGCGGGTACCCCGCGCGATGTCCGCGACCGGGTCTGGCAACACCTGGCCAACGACTGGAAGCCGCGACATCTCGATGCGATCTGCACGCGCGAGATCGGACTGGCGGACTTGCCTGCCATCTTCGACACCATGCTCGCCGGCGGCGCATTCGGGCGGACGCTCGTCACGCTTTGACGTGCGGGGCGCGCGCGCGCGATGAATGCGAAGCTAGAATCGCACTCGTCATTTCGGGGGGAATCGATGGCACGCATTCTGATTGTGGACGACTCGCCGTCCCAGTTGATGGGCATCCGGCGGATCGTTGAGAAACTGGGCCATGAGGCCCTGACCGCGGAAGACGGTCAGGCCGGCGTCAACGCGGCCAAGCGGGAATTGCCCGACCTGATCCTGATGGACGTGGTGATGCCGAACCTCAACGGGTTCCAGGCGACGCGTTCGATCACCCGCGAGCCGACGACCGCGCACATTCCGGTGATCCTGGTGACCACGAAGGACCAAGACACAGACCGGGTCTGGGGGATGCGCCAAGGCGCGAAGGCCTACCTCACCAAGCCCTTCAGCGAAGTCGAGCTGTCGGACGCGATCTTCAAGACCATCGGGGGCGGCGCGACGCCTGCGGCCTAGGCGCCGTGCCCTACACCGGGCGCGGGGTTCGAGCGCCTTCCCAGCGGCCTCGCACGGACCCCCGGCCGGTCAGGCCTGATCGTCCGTCGAGCGCCGGCGCTGGTCAGCTCACTTTCGCGCCGCCACGAACGCATCACGTAGTGCCTCGTAGGCCGCTATCTGCTGCAGGTCCTTCGCCACTGGCGCCTGAATTTCCAGTTCAACGATCTGATCCCCATCCGGCGCGCCGCCTGCGCCCGGCAATCCACGCCCCCGCAGGCGCAGCTTGCGTCCCGCTTCGGAACTGGCCGGAATCTTCAGGTCCACGTGCCCACCGAGGGTCGCCACGCTGATCGTCGCGCCCAGCGCGGCGTCCCAGGGCGCGATCGGCAAGGTGTGGATGATGTTGCGGCCATCGACTTCAAAATCCGGATGCGCGGCGTACTCGATTTCCAGCAACAGATCGCCACCGTGCTGGCCCTGTCGCGGTAGACGCACCACCTGGCCTGGACGGATGCCGCGCGGGATCTTCACGTCGAAGGTCTTGCCCATCACCGGTACCCGCACGCTGTCGCCGCGGTGGATCGTCTCCAGCGGCACTGCCAGACGCGCGCGCGTGTCGCCACGCGGCTGCGGTCCGCCGGGGCTGGGCTGCTGCGGGCCAGCGTAGCCGCCTGCGCGCCGGCCGAACATCTGTTCGAAGAAATCGCTGAAGCCGCCACCCGCGCCACCGCCGGCGAAGATCTCGTCGAAATCCACGCCGCCCGGTCCCCCGCCGAATCCGCCGGGGGGCGGTTGCACGTCGTCGCCCGGCCGGTAGCCGCGCGCCCGCAAGCCGTCGTAGGCCTTGCGCTTCTCGGGGTCGCGCAGGGCCTCGTACGCTTCGTTGACCGACTTGAACGTGTCCTCCGCCCCCGGCTCCTTGCTGACATCCGGGTGGTACTTGCGCGCGAGCCGGCGGTACGCGGTCTTGATTTCCGCATCGCCCGCGTTCGGCTCGACGCCGAGAATTCCGTAGTAATCCTTGAACTGCATGTGTCCGTATCCGATGCGGGCGCGCGGCCCGCCGCCCAGTGGAACGCCATAAACGGCGACGGCCCGCAGGATACCCGCAGGCCGTCGCCACGTCGTGGACTCCGCAACCGTCGACCGCGCGGTTGCGGCTGGCGACCTTACTGGCGGGTGCCCGACTCCAGCGCCGCGCCCACCTGGATGCGGCGCGGCGTGGTTTCCGGACGCTTGGGAATGCTGATCTCCAGCACGCCGTTGTGACCGGTCGCGGTCACGCCGTCCGCATCGGCGCTGTCGGGCAGCGTGAACCGGCGATGGAAGCGGCCGGTGCTGCGCTCGACCCGCGAGAAACGCACTTCGCCGGTCTCGCCGTCGGCCGCTTCACCAGCCAGCGGCTTGCGCTCGCCTTTGAGGCTGAGCACCCCCTTGTCCATCCAGACTTCGACCTCAGCCGGATCGATCCCCGGCAGATCGGCCAGGATCACGAACCGGTCCCGGTCCTCCCGGATGTCGACGCGGGGCGTCCACTGGCTGGTGACGACCGAGGAGCTGTCCGTGGCATCACCGCTGACGAAGTGGGTCAGCAGCTGGCGCATTTCGTCATGGAGGCTGGCCCGCTGGGGACGGGCGGACTGGTGGACGAGGGGGCGCAGGTCTTCGTTACGCATCTGAGTCACTCCACTGGTTGGGCGGCGCAACGCCGCGATGCGCGGAATCTGGGCGCTCCCCGTCGTCTTTCAAGCGGGCTGCGAGCGCGACCGGATAGACTCCGTTCACCCTCACGCGCGAGCACGCCCATGGCCATCCAGATCGGCGACACCATTCCCGAAGTCACCCTCAAGCATATCCACGACGGGGTGCGCGTTATCGACACGCCCACGCTGTTCACCGGCAAGCAGGTGGTGCTGTTCGCGGTACCGGGCGCGTTCACACCGACCTGCTCGGAGCATCACCTCCCCGGCTTCGTCGAACATTTCGACGCGTTCCGCAAACGCGGTATCGATGTGATCTGCATCGCCGTCAACGACCCCTTCGTCATGCAGGCCTGGGGCGAGAGCGCGGGCGTGCCGGATGGCCTGCAGATGGTGTCCGACGGCAACGGCGACCTGGTCAAGGCCATGGGTCTGGAAATGGACGCCAGCGCCTACGGCATGGGCCTGCGCGCGAAGCGCTTCGCACTGTATGCGGACGATGGCGTGGTGAAGCAGTTGTTCGTCGAAGCGCCGGGCGAGTTCAAGGTGTCGTCGGCCGAGCATGTGTTGGCGCATCTGGACTGACGATTTGCGCTTTGAAGTTCGCGCTCGCTGGAGATCGAGTTTCCGGAAGTCGGATTGCAGCGCTGAAGTCGCTGGGCCCCGGCGTGCGCCGGGGCGACGGCAGTTGTCACGCGTCTCTTTCAACCGGGGTTACCGGCTCTTCACCGTCATCCGGGCGGCTGGTTATCCAGTGAAGGGAGCGAGGTCCTCCGGACGCGTCCAGCAACGTCTTCTGAAGCCCGGAATCGTTTTTCAGGATCATCCCCAGCGTCGCCCCAGCGCACGCTGGGGGCCATTTTGATCTGGCTAGATCAGATCCAAATGGATCACGTCCTCCGGTGATGGGCGCTTCGAGCGAACACGCGCCAGATTGCCCCTCACTCCGCGACCCGGAACGCCACACTCCGCCACGCGCCATCATCTGCAAGCGCCGTCAGCGTATGCGCGCCCGGCATGTCGAACTCGTGCCGCAGCCATTGCGTGCCACGCGTTTCGCCGATCCAGCGTCCGTCGAGCAACCACTGCACGCGCCCCTCGCTGCCGAGCGCGCGCAACTGCAGGCGCACGCCATGGGTGCTGTTCGGTGGCCGCGCCAACAGCGTGCCGGGGGTCAGGCCTTCGATGTGCAGCGCTTCGGACGCATCGCGTCCGTCGGGGACACAGTCAGGCGCCAGCGCAGGCAGTCTGGACGCCTGGCGCGCGGCGGCCGGTAGCCATGGCGCAACCAGCGCTGGCCATCGGGCGACCTCGGCGCTGCGTCGCAGGTGCGGTGCGCTGCAGTCCGCCGACAGACGCAGCCCACTGCCCGCATCGACATCGAAGCGCACGATGCCTGCGCCCCAGCGGTTTGCATCCCGCTCCGCCAGTGTCGGCGGCACATTGCCGTCGAGCGTCCAAGCATCACGTCGGCGTTGGCAGAGCGCATCGGTCTGCGTATCCGCGGCGGTGCCGAGCGGCCAGCAGATCTCGACTTCGCGCACGTTGACCGGTGGCGGCGCACGCATGGCATCGCTGCGGTCGCGCGGCAGGCTGTCGACGGTCTCGAACAGCAGCGGCAATGCGGTCACTGCACCGTACTGGCCCGGCAGCGGCGTGCCATCGGGCCGCCCCACCCATACGCCGACCGTGTAGCGGTGCGTGCCGCCGATCGCCCAGGCATCGCGATAGCCGTAGCTGGTGCCGGTCTTCCACGACACACGCGGGCGGCCGCCGGTATCAAAGGTGGCGGCGCGCTCGCCCGGGCGCGGATTCGATTCGAGGATCTCGCGCACGATCCACGCTGCGCCCGGTGACATCAGACGTCGCTCGACCAGCGGCGCGTCCGGCGTCAGGCGCACGCGCGCCGCGATCCCCTCACGATGCAGCGCCGCATGCGCACCGACGAGCTGCTCCAGCGTCGCCCCGGTGCCACCGAGAATCAGCGAGAGATTCGGCGCCGCGCCACGCGGGAAGCGCAGTGTGACACCCGCGTTCTCCAGCCTTGCCGCGAATCGTGCGGGGCCGACGCGGTCGAGCAGGTCGACGGCCGGCACATTGAGCGACAACCGCAACGCGTCTTCGGCCGCGATCGGCCCGTTGAACGCGGCATCGA
The DNA here is from genome assembly GCF_031456825.1 of Luteimonas sp. 3794. Taxonomy (NCBI): domain Bacteria; kingdom Pseudomonadati; phylum Pseudomonadota; class Gammaproteobacteria; order Lysobacterales; family Lysobacteraceae; genus Luteimonas; species Luteimonas sp. 3794. The sequence goes on from NZ_JAVDVJ010000002.1 coordinate 559,720, forward strand.
AATTGCCGGGGCGATACCCGTCGAATGACTGCGGCGCATCGCTCAGCAGGCTGCCGGAATGGATCAGGCCGTCATCGAGCGCCATGCCATAGAGGAACGGCTTGAGCGTGGAACCCGGCGATCGCCAGGCGCGGACCATGTCGACGTGCCCGAGACGCGCGCGATCGCCGAATGCGACCGAACCCACGTAGGCCTGCGCCTCCAGCGTGCGGTTGTCGACCACCAGCAACGCGGCCGAGGTGCGCTCGGGCAGCTGCGAGAAGTAACTCGAGACGCGTTGTTCCAGCACGCGCTGCAGACCGATGTCGATCGTCGACACGATGCGCGCCTGCCGGGGCGCCGATTCGCGCAGACGCTGCGCTAGCAGCGCGGCGTGCATGGGCTGGCGCAGGCTGCGCGCGACGACCGCTTCCACCTTGGCATCGTCGACATCGGCGCGTGCCCACACGCCCAGCGTCGCCATGCGCTCGAGCACCTTGTCGCGCGCCGCGCGTGCGGCCTCGGGTTCGCGGTCCGGGCGCAGCCGGCTGGGCGCCTGCGGCAACACCGCGAGCAGCGCGGCTTCTGCATGCGAGAGCTCCGCGGCCGGCTTGCCGAGATAGGCCCAGCTCGCCGCCTCGACGCCTTCGATCGTGCCGCCGAACGGCGCGCGCGTCAGATACAACGCGAGAATCTCGTCCTTGGACAGGTGCACTTCCAGCTGCACCGCGCGCAACATCTGCACCAGCTTGCCGCCGACGGTACGTCCACGCGGCGTTGGATCGAGAATGCGCGCGACCTGCATCGTCAGCGTCGACCCGCCGGAGACGATGCGACCGCCGCGCATCCACTGGCCGCCCGCCCGCGCGAGCGCCCAGGGATTGATGCCAGGGTGCCGACGGAACCAGCGATCCTCGTAGCCGAGCAGCGCCTGCAGATACAGCGGCGACACCGTGTCGGGCGAGGCCGGATGTCGCCACACGCCGTCGGCATCGGCGAACGCGCGCAGCGGCGTGCCGTCGCGCGCGACGACGACGACACTGGTGTCGGCACGTGTCGGCAGTTGCGGCGGGAATGCGAGGTCGAGCGCCAGCAGCGTCAGCAGCAGTGCGGCCGTGCCCCAGCGCAACCATGGCGCGACGCCGCGCCACACCTGCCCTGCCCGGTTGCGCCGTTTCGCACCTGCGTCAATCAAGGCGCTGAATTCCCGCCTACGCGGGAATGACGGCGGAGAGGACATGCATCTCCACCGTCAGGTGCCCGGGGAATCCAGCTCCGGTGCAGCTGTCGACTGCTCCACTCACGGCTGCACCACCGTGATCCGCGCCGGCACCGAGGTGCCCACGCCGCGCAACTGCGGGCGGTACATGTCCTCGACCAACGGCGGCGGCGCGGTGTACGTGCCCGGGCTCACCGCACGTACGAGGTAGAACACGCGCGCGGTGCGGCCGCTGGCGAGCTTGAGCGCGGCGACGTAGCGGTCGTCGCGATACTCCTCGTGCTGCACCGTCGCCGCGCTGCCGCGTTCGGTGATCCGGATGCCGTCGACCACCACGTCCGCCCACTGCTTGGCATCGCCCAGGTTGAAGTTCTCGACCTCCAGGCCCGCTGGCAACAGATCCGTCAGCAAGGCATCGGGCATGGCGCGATCCGCGACGACGGAAATCGCGACGATCAACGCCTCGCCTTCTTTCAGCGGTCCCGGCGTCCATGGCTTGCCGTCGGTGCCGTAAAGCTTGCGCTCGACCTTGAGTACGCTGGCATCGGCAGCCGGCGCCTGACGCGGCACGCCGGCGACGTCGATGCTGGCGTACAGCGGGGGCTCGCCCCGCGGTGTGAAGCGCACGCCCCGGCGCAGGCCGGCCTCGTCGTAGGCACGGCCGACGATCGTCGCGGGCGCCACGGCCTCGTCCACGTCGCCTTCGCGCAGGGTGCCGCCGACACGCTTGCGCTGGTCGGATGAGAGCGCGCGGCCGAGTCGCGCGAGCGCGATCTGCTCCTGCGTGCTGAGGTACATCCATCCGCGGTTGCGACGCACATCGACCTCGCGCCCGATATCGACCGCGCGCGCGTCGAACGCGGGCTTGGCGACGCCGCGCTCGTGGGTCAGCGCGATCATCAGCGAGGCGTCGCGCAATGGCGTGCCGTAGTCCCACAGATACCCCGGCCGGTCACCACTGAAATCGAACCCCGCCTGCACCGCCCGCTCGCCACGCGCCTTGTCGCCCTGCAGGGACAGTGCAAGGCCCAGATGCACCAGCGGCAGGCCGCTGAGCGTGCGGCCGCGGTCGTTGTCGTAGAGCGCGCGCAGCGTGCCCAGCGGTGCACGATTCACCCGGGCGAGCACGTAACCGGCATAGGCGCGGTAGGCGAAACGCAGGTGCTCGCGATGGTCCTGTCCGTAGAACTCGTTGCCGCCCGAGAGCAGATCCTCGCCGAGTCGCTCGAGCGATTTCTGCAGCACCGCGTCCGGCACCGCGAAGCCGGCATCGCGCGCATCGAGCAGGAACTCGACGATGTACGGCGTGAGCATCGGATTGACGTAGCCGTCGCTGCCCCACATCGAGAAGTGCCCGGTACTGACCTGCATCGATGCGAGGCGTCCGAACGCGGCTTCGACGAACTGCCGGCGCTTGGCCGCATCCACGCCCTGGATGCCGAGCATCGACACCGTGGCATCGTCGAGCTGTAGTGCTGCATAGCCGCGGCTCGTGGTCTGCTCGGCGCATCCGTAGGGATACGACAGTGCGCCGGTGATCGCGGCCGCGAACGGAATCGGCGGCAGCGCGCTGACGGTGAACCGCGCGTTGACCGAACCGGCCATCAGCCCGTCCATCAGTGTGGTGTCGAGCGTCACCGGCGTGGCGCCGTCCAGCACCCGGGTGCTCGAACGCAGCACCGCCGGCCAGGCTGCACGCACCGGCAGATCGTAGCTGCGGTCCACGCGCACGCCCGTGCCCGTTACACGCACGCGCACCTTGGCCACGGTATAGCCTTCCTGCGCGGTCAGCGGGAAGCTCAACGTCGTTTTGCCCTCGGCTGCGAGGTCCACCTTGCGCCGGCCCTCGCCGATCGCGAGCGGGCCGATGCCATCGACCTGCACCTCGAAACTGCCGGCACGCCCGCTGAAATTGCTCAGATCCAGTGTCACGGTGCTGGTGTCGCCAGGTGCCATGACCCGCGGCATGCTCGCCTCGGCGACTAACGGCGCGCGCACGACGGTCTCGACATCTCGACTGCCGTAGCGGTCCGCGGACCACACCAGCGCGGACACCCGCAGCGTGCCGTTGAAATCCGGCAGCTGCAGCGGCACGCGGGCGTTGCCACGCGCATCGAGCTTCACCGGCCCCGCGAACAGATCCACCGTCTGCACGCGCGCGGTCGGCCGCCGTGCCTGCGGCAGCGCGGCCAACGGCGCATCGCCGCCGAAGCGCAGGCGCGCGGTGCCGCCTTCGAAACTCTCGATCACCCGGCCGTAGAGATCAAAGGCATCCACGCCGAACCGGCGCTGCGCGAAGAAGTGCGTCCACGCATCGGGCACCGGGAAGCGGGTGATGTTGAGGATGCCGACATCCACTGCCGACACGGTGACCCAGGCATCCTGCCCGGCCAGCTGCGGCGCGCTGACGGTGACCTGCATCGGGACTTCGGGGCGCGTGAGTTCCGGCGCCTTCAGGCCGACGGCGATGCGTCGTTCGCGACGTTCCATCGGCACATGCGCCACGCCGACCGCGCGCGCCGGCGTCACCGTACTGGTCGCGCTGCCGCCGCGGAACACCAGCGCGGTCACGTAGACGTCGTGGCGCTCCCAATCCTCGGTGACCGGGATGTCGAAGGTGCTGCCCGGCTTGGCGTCGATCTCATGCAGGTAGAGCATGCGGTCGCTCTCGACCATCAGCAGGCCCTTGCCCGGATGCGGCGGCGTCACCGTCACGCGCATCGTGTCGCCGGCGCGATAGCCCGCCTTGTCGAGCGCGACCTTGACCTTGTCCGGGCGCGCGTCGAGGCCGCGGTTGCCGTCGTCCCAGCTCCAGCCGGCGCGGAACGGATAGCGCGAAACCAGCTTCGTGGCCGGGTCCTCGACATCGATGCGGTATTCGCCCCACTCCACCGGGAAATCGAAACGCGTGGCATCGCTGCCGGCATCGAGCGTTCGCGTCTCGACGGTCTCGAAGCGGCGGGTGAACTCGTAGCGCCAGCCGGCGTCGTCATTGCGCCAGTGGTAGTCGCGATGCTCGCGGATCAACGACACCTTGAGCCCCGCCTGCGGCCGCGTCTTGCCGTCGGCGCCCACCCGGGTCAGTTCGAAGCGCGCGTTGGTGTTGGGGTCGGCGCCATCGCCGGGTTCGAACAACGGACGTACGCCGACCAGCGCATCGGCCGGCCACAGCACGCGCTTGAGCGTGCGGTTGACGCTGCGGCCACCGGTCTCGTACAGGCTGCCGGACACGATCGCGGCGATCGGCGTCGTGGGCCTCGCTTCTTCCGGCAACGGAATGTCCGTCGTCAGGCGACCCTGCGCATCGAATGTGCCTTCGAAGACATCCTTGGCCTCGCGCGGCAGGTCGACAGTCGCATCGCCGAATACGAAACCGGGCAGGCCTTCGACCGGCGAGCGCTCCACGGCCAGCGCCAGGCGCGCGGTGAACCGGTTGCCGCTGGCCGGCGCGCCGTAGAGATAGGCGCCGGTCGCCTGCAGCTTCAGGGGCTCGCCCGGTCGCAATGTTGCCTGCGCGTCGAGATCGAGCTTCATGCGCTCGGGCAGGAACTCCTCGATGCGCAGTGTCATGCCCTGCACCGCTTCGCGCGCGGCGGGATCGGTACGGAACTCGACCCGCCAGCTGCCGGTGGGCGCGTCGACCGGAATCTCGCGCTCGAACCGGAAGTACCCGCTCTCGCCCGGCTCGACGCGGGTTTCGAAGAAGGTCTTGCCATCGGGCTGGCGCAGACGCGCGAACAGCGACTGCGAACGGCCGTCCTTCGCCGCGACTGGACGTCCGTCCTGGTCCCGCAGCAGCGCCGACACGCGCACGGTTTCGCCGGGACGATACAGATCGCGGCCGGACCACGCGAACACGTCGAACCAGGCCTGCTCGCGGCCGCTGACGGCGAATTCCGACAGATCCAGCGCGGGCTGGTTGAATGGCAACAACGACACATCGCTGCCGCGGCTGGCGACCAGCACATGGCCGGCGTCCAGCGTGTAGTCGAGCATCGCATTGCCCTTGGCATCGGTGCTCGCGCGGTAGACCGTCGCGCCCTTGGCATCGAGCACCTTCAGCTCGGCACTGCCGATCGGCGCGCCGTTGTGCAGCGACGCGGTATGCACGAACAGCTTTTCGCCATACGCGCGGGCATGCAGGCCGATGTCGCTGACCGTGAAGAACGCGGTTTCGTACTGGTCGGCGAACGCGCCGGCGCGCTTCATCACGGCAAAATACAGACCCGGCTGCTGCAGCTCGCGGATCTCCTGCAATGGCAGATAGGTCAGCACGCGCTCGTTGCGCGCGCCGTCGATGGCGAAACGGTTGACGTAGACCGGCGTGGCCAGCTTCGACAGCGGCGTGTTCTCGCCCCAGCGGTTCTCGAGTTCCCAGCTGCCGCGGCGGCCGCCGCGCTGGTACTGGGTGAGGAACGCGGGCAGCGATTCATCATCGACGCGCAGGAACTCGACATCGACCTCGGCGAGGTTGATCGACACGATCGGCAGGCCGCGCGATTCCTTCGCCGGCAATACGCTGCCCTGTGAGGCGAAACCCACCACCGGTTCCAGCTCGCCGGTGAAGACCTTGCGTTCGACATCCGCGCCGAGCGTGTCACCGCCTGCCGAAGCGAGTTGGCCCGACAGGCGCACGATGTAGTCGCGGTTCGCCTCGACATGCGGGAAGCGCAGAATCCTGGCGTCGTCATCGAGCGTCCAACTGCCCTCGCGCGCGGCGCCATCGGCGAAGGTCACCAGCGCATCGAAATCCTGCGTACCGACCAGCGGCTCGGAGAACTCGAGCGCCAGCGCGAGTGCGCCGTCGCGCTGGTCGGGGAACGCGCGCACCAGACCGAAGCCTTCGATCGTCTCGCGATCGGTCTGGATCGCTTCGCCGCTGATGCCGGGCGTCTGGCCGGCTGTCTCGCGTTTGCACGCCGCCAGCCCGCACACGATGAGCAGGACCATCAGGCCTGCGAGCAGATGACGCATGCGCAGCGATGCGCGTTCGGTTCCGAAGGACATCCGCTGTGCTCCGCTGGTTGTTGGTCGTGAGTATAGGCCCGTCGTGTGGCGTTCCGGCGGCGGGTGACGGGCGGTTTGCGTGTCGCGATGGCGCGTGCAGGCGTCAGGGTTTGGACGCATCGGAGTGGAACAGCGTGCTGTGGATGTCTTCGACAATCGAGCCCGCGAGCCTTTGCCCGCACCCTGCCTCCGGAGGGAAGCGGCTCGGATTCTTGCGCGGTCTTTCGCGTGCTCGCGACCGCAGGTAGAGAAGCATCCGCATACAAAAAAGGGCCGGCAATGCCGGCCCTTTTCAGTCAATCGAAACGCCTCAGGCGTCAGGCGACGCGCTCGGTGCATCCGTCGTCGGCGTCTCGCCCGGCGGCAGTGCATCGATGTCGTCATCGCTGCTGTCGACGATCGAGCCGTCCACGCGCTCGATGCCCTGCAGGCGCTCGTCCTTGGACACGCGCATCAGGGTCACGCCCTGGGTGTTGCGGCCCACGCGCGCGATTTCCGAGGCACGGGTGCGCACGAGGGTGCCGCCGTTGGAGATCAGCAGCACTTCGTCGTCGTTGCGCAGCAGCACCGCGCCGACCAGTGGACCGTTGCGTTCGGTGGTCTGGATACCGATCACGCCCTGCGTGCCACGCCCCTTGCGCGGGTATTCCGACAGCGGCGTGCGCTTGCCGTAGCCGTTCTCGGTCGCGGTGAGGATGTAGGGAATGTCATCCCCGGCGCCGATTTCGACCGCGACATCGCCGGCCGTCTCGACGCTGGCATCCTCGCCGTTCTCGTCAGACTCGTCCTCAAGACCAGCCGCGGGCTCGGACACAATCAAACTCACCACCTGCTCACCCTTGGTCAGGCGGATGCCGCGCACGCCACCAGCGGTGCGGCCCATCGAACGCACGCGGTCCTCGCCGAAGCGCACCGTCTTGCCGTTGGATGCGAACAGCAGCACGTCCTTGTCGCCGTCCGTCAGCGCCACGCCGATCAGCGCATCGCCCTCGTCGAGACGGATCGCGATCTTGCCGCGCGCCAGGCGATAGGCGAATTCGGTGAGCGGCGTCTTCTTGACCGTGCCCGCGCGGGTGGCGAAGAACACGAACTGGTCGGCCGCGTATTCGCGCACCGGCACGACGGCCTGCACCTTCTCGTTGGCTTCCAGCGGAATCCAGTTGATGATCGGCCGGCCGCGCGCATTCGGGCCGGCGTCGGGCAACTGGTGCACCGGCAGCCAGAACACCCGACCCGCGCTGGTGAATGTCAGCAGCGTGTCGTGGGTGTTGACCAGCCACAGCTGCTCGATGAAATCCTCGTCCTTCGTCGCTGCCGCATTGCGGCCTCGGCCACCCCGCTTCTGCGCGCGATAGGCGCTGACCGGCTGGCGCTTGGCGTAGCCGGAATGCGACAGCGTCACCACCACGTCCTCGGGCGCGATGAGGTCGAGGATGTCGAGATCCTCCTCGCTGGCGCGGATTTCGCTGCGACGCGCGTCGCCGAACTCTTCCTTGACGTTGCGCAGTTCGGTGCGGATGACGTCCAGCAGCACGTCCGGGTTCTCGAGGATTTCGATGAGGCCGCGGATCGCCTCCAGCAGCACCTTGTATTCGTCGGTGAGGCGGTCCTGCTCCAGCCCGGTGAGGCGATGCAGACGCATCTCGAGGATCTGCTGCGCCTGGACGTCGGTCAGCTGGTAGTGACCGTCGATGAGGCCGACGCCATCGGGCAGGTCTTCCGGACGCGAGGCCTCGGCACCGGCCGCGCCGAGCAGCGCGCCGACCAGGCCCGCTTCCCAGCGCCGGGCGAGCATCCGCTCCTTGGCGACCTGCGGATTCTCGGACGTCTTGATCAGCTCGATCATCTCGTCGATGTTCGCGAGCGCAACCGTCAGACCTTCAAGGATGTGGGCGCGGTTGCGCGCCTTGCGCAGCTCGAAGATCGTCCGGCGCGTGACCACTTCGCGGCGGTGACGGACGAAGGCTTCGAGGATCTGCTTGAGGTTCAGCAACTGCGGGCGGCCGTCGACCAGCGCCACCATGTTGATGCCGAACACCGACTCCATCTGCGTCTGCGAATAGAGGTTGTTGAGCACCACGTCGGCCGAGTCGCCGCGCTTGATCTCGATATAGATGCGCATGCCGTCCTTGTCGGACTCGTCGCGCAGCTCGCTGATGCCTTCGAGCTTCTTTTCCTTCACCAGCTCGGCGATCTTCTCGATCAGCCGCGACTTGTTGACCTGGTACGGAATCTCGGTGACCGCGATCGCCTCGCGGCCGTTGTCCGCGACTTCGATCTCGGCGCGCGCACGCATGCGCACACGACCACGACCGGTGCGGTACGCCAGATGGATGCCACCGACGCCGTTGATGATGCCCGCGGTCGGGAAATCGGGCCCGGGGATGTACTCCATCAGCCCGTCGATATCGATCTCGGGATTGTCGATCAACGCAATCAGCGCATCGATGACCTCGCCCAGATTGTGCGGCGGGATGTTGGTCGCCATGCCGACCGCGATACCGGCGGAACCGTTGACCAGCAGGTTCGGGAACCGGGTCGGCATGACCGTCGGCTCGCTTTCCTTCTCGTCGTAGTTGAGCTGGAAATTGACCGTTTCCTTGTCGATGTCGGCCATCAGCTCGTGGCTGAGGCGCGCCATGCGGGATTCGGTGTAACGCATCGCCGCGGCGGAATCGCCGTCGACCGAACCGAAGTTGCCCTGGCCGTCGACCAGCATGTAGCGCAGCGAGAACGGCTGGGCCATGCGCACCAGGGTGTCGTACACCGACTGGTCGCCATGCGGGTGGTACTTACCGATGACGTCACCGACGATACGCGCCGACTTGAAGTACGCCTTGTTGCTGTGCGCGCCGAGCTCGTGCATCGCGAACAGCACGCGGCGGTGAACCGGCTTGAGGCCATCGCGGACGTCGGGGAGTGCGCGCCCCACGATCACGCTCATCGCGTAATCGAGGTAGCTGCGGCGCATCTCGTCTTCGAGGTTGACGGGGATGATTTCTTTCGCGGAATCGACCATCTAGAGGGTTTGCATCCTGTCTACGCGGTCCGGATTTCCGGCGCTGGGCGCAAGGCACCAACGCGGCGCGTACCGGCCGCCGGCAACGCGATCAAAACGACAGGAAATCTTAGCACAAAAGCGACCCTCACAGGCCGCCTTTCCGACGCAAAAACAATCACTTAAGCGATTCGCGCTGCTGTATTTCCGGCGAACACCACGCAAACGACGCGTCGCGCGCTTGCACGTGCCCAACGGGCCATCGGAATCAGGCTTGAAACAGCGCCCGCATCGATGCTGCCGTCGGCTGCTCCACGACGCCCTGCTCGGTCACGATCGCGTCGATCAACTCGCCAGGTGTCACGTCAAACACCGGGTTCCAGGCCTGGATGCCTTCCGCCACGGTGCGTGTGCCGCCGATGCCGAACAGCTCGCCCGGATCGCGCTGCTCGATCTCGATCAGATCGCCCGACTCGGTATCCATGTCGACGGTCGACGACGGCGCGACGACCATGAATTTCACCCCGTGATGGCGTGCGGCGATCGCCAGCTGGTAGGTGCCGATCTTGTTGGCGGTATCGCCGTTCGCGCAGATGCGATCCGCGCCGACGACGATCCACTGCACTGCGCCGGTCTTCATCAGATGCGCGGCCGCGGAATCGGCGATCAGCATGGCGTCAATGCCGTCCTGCTGCAGCTCCCACACCGTCAGACGCGCACCCTGCAGCCACGGCCGCGTCTCGCCAGCAAACACCTTGCCGATACGTCCTTGCGCCATACCCGCGCGGATCACGCCCAGCGCGGTGCCGAAGCCCGCCGTCGCCAGCGAGCCGGTATTGCAGTGGGTCATGACGCCACTGCCGGGCGCGATCAGTTCCGCGCCGAGCGCGCCCATGTGACGGTTGGCGGCGAGATCCTCTTCGGCGATCGCCTGTGCCTCGCGCGCCAGCACGTCACGCCAGTCGGCGCCCGATGTCGCCAGCACACGCCGCATCCGCGCCAACGCCCAGGCGAGATTCACCGCCGTCGGCCGCGCGGCATTGAGCCGCTGCAATGCCGGCTCGAGCTTCATCAGCGCTGCCTCGCCGTCATCGGCCTCGATCTCGCGCGCACCCAGCACCGCGCCCCATGCCGCCGCAATACCAATCGCCGGCGCCCCGCGCACAGTCAGGTCATGGATCGCCTGCGCGACCTCGTCGCTGCTGGTGCAGGACACATGCTCGACCACGAACGGCAACTTGCGCTGGTCCAGCAGCTCGAGCGTGTCGCCGGTCCAGAGGATCGGGCGGATGTGGTCGTAGCGGTCGAAATCGAGGGGGGATGTGTTCATCGGGGCATTGTAAATCGGGGATGTTGTATTGCTGTTGTTGGGATTGGTGTGGCCTCCTGCGCTAATGCTGCTTGTGCGCGCGTTCGTCGAAGAGGCTTACGGCCAGCTTGCAAAATCCGTCATTCCCGCGGCTTTCAACAGACGTACGTCTGGTCAGGCGGGAATCCATCTTGATCTTGTTTTGGTCTCAGATTCGGCTCCAGCTCCCCGCTTTGGCTTTGGCTTTGGCTTCCAGCTTTTGATCTGAAATCGAGCCGTAGAGCGAGCCGAGCACCGGAGCCTGGCGTGGCCGAAGAGCAGCCCATGTCTGAGCGCAGCGAGTTTGGGCTGCGTGCCGCGTCA